>JAHBSF010000026.1 GCA_019639255.1 Acidobacteriota bacterium
TCTTCCCGTAAGCTGCACGCTTTCGGTCGTCACGGCATTGACCTGGCTGATTTGCGACTGCGCCCCCTCGATTTCCACTTCAGGCGGGTCGATTGAGACGCGGTAAATTTCGTAACCGTCCGGAATCTCTCCCATCAGCTCTGGGTCTACCCGCACGCGTCGCCGCGTCGTCTGTTCGATCCGCAATCTTATGGTAGCCGGGTCTATTTGCAGCACCTCTATGCTGTCGGGCAACGAGACATCCGAGGTCTTGAGTTGAATGACGCGATCTCCCGGGTCCTTATTGCTGAGGTTTGCGACTACGGCTATCTGATTCGGCAGCAATCCGCGCACTACATCGCGCGGTCCGCGCAACCTTAGGCTTACGGTCTGGTTGATGTCGCCGCTGATTTCAAGACCCGAGGCGAGTCCGCGATATTCGATCTGCACGCCTACGAGTCGCACATCGCTCATAGGCTGGCGCGAGATTACAAACAGCAATGTGGCAATCAGCACGGCGAGCAGCTTGAGTCCCAGATTATCTATACGTCGATGCAGCAGCCTGTGCCGCAACCGGGAGGGCGCGAGATCGCCGAACCAGTCGTCGAAGCGTTCCGCGGCGCGCGCACCAAGCCTGGAAAGGGACTGTTTCACGATGTCCCCTCCTGTATGCTTTCGTTGCGCGTCTTGGATTGAGAGTCGGGGCGGCGCGCCGAGGCGATTTCGTCGAGCACCTCGCGGTGGCGCTGCTCCTCGGCGTTTTCTGCGGCGGCCTCACCCTGTGTTCGCCAGGTTTCCATCGCCTGCTGCAACTGCGTGCGCAGGCCGGGACCGTCCAGATGTCTGGAGATCTTGCCGTTGAGTGCAAAGGATATAGATCCCGTTTCTTCGGAAACGATGATGGCGCAAGCGTCGCTGTCTTCGGTTATGCCTATGGCGGCGCGGTGGCGCGTGCCGAGTTCGCGCGACAGCAGCGGGTTTTGCGTCAGCGGCAGGAAGCAGCTAGCCGCCGCTATGCGGTTGCTGCTGACTATCACGGCGCCGTCGTGCAGCGGCGCATCCGGGTTGAAAATGGTCACGAGCAGGTCGTAGGTCAGGCGCGCATCGAGGCGGACGCCGCTTTCGATGTAGGTCTTGAGGCCCACGTCCCTCTCGAAGATGATCAGCGCCCCCGTTTTTTCCGAAGCGAGGCTCGTGGCGGCGAGGACTACTTCATCGTACCAGTCCTGTCCATATTCATTGGCGCGGCGCAGAGAGCGCAGGAAGGGAATGCGTATGTTGTTGCCGAGGTGGGTAAGCGCCGTGCGTATCTCGTGCTGGAACAGGACTATGACGGCGAATCCGATGTAGACAACGGCATTGCGCAGCACCCATTGGACCGTCGTCAACCCGAGCCAGCTCGACATCTGATAAAGGATCGCCACCAGCGCCAGCCCGACCGCCATCTGGACGGCGCGCGTGCCGCGCACCAGCCTGAGCATTTCGTAGACCAGGATGGAGACCAGCAGTATGTCGATCAGGTCCCGGAGCGCCGGCCATTGCCAGGCCCAGAGCCATTGTGTCCATAGTTCGCTCATAGCAAACCTGCGGATCGGGATTCGTCTTTCTGCTTCGACTACACACGACGTCTCAAAATAATCGGCCAAGGATACCACACTTTTTCCGCCGGGCGTCCCACGATGTCACACCCGGTCGGGGCGGGCGGGAAAAACGTTCGCAGATCTTGCGGTTGTGCCGCGCGGCAAGATTTGTTACACTGCCCGGCGTGCGCACCCCCCCCGGGCTTTGATTTTTTGAGGTACGGCGGGAATACCGCTCGTGGCCGGGGTTGTGAAACAAACGGTCGACCTTTCCATCCGGGCGCATCAATGCGTGTGCGGCCTGCTCGGGCCGCTCCTCACACTTGCCCGTGTGGACGAATCTCAAAGCAGTAGCACGACCAACTACCATCTGCCGGCGTCTCGTGTGCCGGCGGCAATTGCGCCCGTAAAATCGGACTGACTGGGGTGAAAAAAGTATGATGAGCATACCGGCTCGCGCATGTGCCGCCTTACTATCGCCAACGATATCGCTGATTCTTCTCGCATCATTTGCGGGAATTTTTTCGACCGGCGCGGAGGCTGCAACTCCCGTCGCCGCGCAGAAGAAAAAAGCCGCAACCAAAAAAGCGACGCCATCAAAGAAGACGGCTTCAAAGAAGGCGGCTTCGAGCAAATCCTCCAAATCCGGATCAACCGCCAAAAGCGTCAAATCCGCCTCCGGCTCCAAAAACACCGCTGTGCGGTCAAAAACCTCTGGAAAGGCCGCTGCGCGGTCGCGCGGGAGAGCCGCGCAGCTTTCGGCTGCGCGCCGCAGGGCGCGAGCGCAGCAACTTGCGCGGCTGCGCGTGCTGCGCGCACGCGACGCCGGATTGCGCAACATCGCCGCAGCCAACATCCTGAGGGATGAAACCGCGGGCGAGGATATGGAGATTCGCCGCGTCTCGATCGAGGCGCTTGCAGGCCGTTCGGGCACCGTAGTCGTTATGGATCCGAATACGGGCCGCATCTATACGGTCGTCAATCAGCAGATGGCGCTCAATTCGCCCGTAAAGCCGTGCTCTACGGTCAAGCTGATAGTCGGTTTGGGCGCGCTGCACGAAAGCGTCTTCGATCCGAGCGAGAACATACAGCTTGCGCGCAACGGCTGGGGAATGGATCTGACCGAAGCGATGGCGCGCTCGAATAATCCGTTCTTCCAGGTGCTCGGACGCAGGCTCGGCTTCGATCGCGTAATCAACTACGCGATGAATTACGGCTTCGGCGAAAAAACCGGCATCAATTACGATACCGAAAGCCCGGGCTTCCTGCCCGAAGAGGGACAGGGCGAAACCGGGCATATGTCGAGCCACGGGGATAATTTCGGCGTAACCGCCATCCAGCTTGCAGCCTTCACCGCCGCTATCGCCAACGGCGGCAACCTGTACGCGCCGCACGTGCCGCGCACGCCCGAAGAAGCCGCCGACTTTGCTCCGCAACTGCGCCGCCGGATCGAGATGACAGCCGAAGACCGGCACCGCATACTCTCCGGAATGGTCGGCGCGGTGAATTTCGGGACGGCGAAACTTGCCTACGATCCCGTAGGTCAGGTCGCCGGCAAAACCGGCACCTGCACCGGAGCTACGGACAAGCTCGGACTGTTTACTTCGTTTTCGAGCGTAGAGAACCCGCAACTGGTCGTCACCGTCATCACTACGGGATCGACCGAAGCCGGAAAGCGCGCGGCTGAAATCGCCGGACGCATCTATCGCGCAATATCACCCGGATTCCTGCGCCAGCCGATGACGGCTCCGGCTGCGGCGGCAATGGAACTCGACCAGCAGTGATATAAACCGCGGAAGGCGCGGAAAGAAAGACGCGGAATTCACGGAAAGCAGTTCGATCGGTCTTTCCTTCCGTGAATTCCGCGTCTTTCTTTCCGCGCCTTCCGCGGTTTGACATTTACTGGAAGCGGAGGCCGTGCAGTTCCAGTGTAACGTCCTTCACGTCATCCTCGGTTACTTTGGACGGAGCGTCGATCTTGACGCTGATGCGCATCGACTGGCCCGGGGCGAGGGGTTCGCGGCGCAGACGCGGTATGGGCTGGCTGATGTTTTCGGCCAGGACCTTGTCTCCGAGATCGAGAATGCGGCCGCGCATTTCCATTCCGGAAACCGTGCGATCGCCCTGATTGGTCAACTTCGCGCGAACGCCGAATTGCAGCATGCCGAGCAGGTTCGGATAAACTATGATCTCCTTGTCCTCCATTACCAGCATCTCGCGGTAGGAGTCGAACTCCGCATCGCCTGCGCGGCGGGCGCCGTCGAGCCCCTCGGTGGATACGTGCGGCGGGCGCATCGCCTGCGTGATTAGCCACACAAGCGCAATCAGCACGACGAGCCCGATCCCGCCGATGATCGCTATTGCGCGCATGCGGTTCGGCGGCGCTTCCTGAACTTCGGTTTGCGATTCAAACATAATTTCCCTGCCTTATTCGTACTGCCTTATAGAGATCGTTCGCCGAGATGCAGCGCGGCGATGCCGCCCGAAAGATTGTGATACCGCACGCTGCTGAAACCCGCCTCGCGCATCATTGCCGACAGACGCTCCTGATCGGGAAAGTTTTTTACCGATTCGGGCAAATAAGCGTAAGCGGCGCTCGACCCCGATACGAACGCGCCTATACGCGGAAGCACGCGATGAAAATAGAAATTGAACGCCTGATGCAGCAATGGAACCACGGGGCGCGAAAATTCCAGAACCGCCGCCCGGCCTCCCGGTTTCAGTACGCGGAAGATTTCCGCAAGCCCCCCTTCGACGTGCGCCAGGTTCCGCAACCCGAAGGCTATGGCAACGGCGTCGAATTGTGCATCGGCAAAGGGCAGATTCAGAGCATCCGCTTCGGCGAGGGTTGCGCGTGCGGCTTTGCGCCTTGCGATCTTCTCGCGCCCGATTACGAGCATAGGATGACAGAAGTCGCAACCAATGACTCGCGCCCGCTTTTCCAGTTCGAGCGTCAGATCCGCCGTACCGCAGCACAGATCGAGCGCAAGCGCACCGGGGCGGTCGAGCACATCGGCGAGTTTGTTTACCGTGTAGCGCCGCCACCGTTTATCGATATTGGCCGAGAGCAGATGATTGAGCCGGTCGTAGCTCGGCGCGATTTCGGCGAACATCGCCCGCACCGCGCTGCTTTTGCCCGGCGCATTCATCTCGGCGCCCGGTTCCGTAGCCTTGAGCATGAAGATCAGGAGAGATGACGGAACATACGGAATAAAACGAAAATGACGAAAGGCGCGATCTTTCGTTTGTTCTGTTTCATTCCGTATGTTCCGTCATCTCATTTACATCTGGGGCTTGAAGCGATCTCCGACCGGCCCCAGAACCACAACCGTCAGCGCATTGGCGGCGAACAATTGCCGTGCTACGCGGTGCGCATCCGAAGCCGTAACGGCATCGATGCGCGACGCCGCCTGCAGCGGATGGTTGCGCGGCAGGTTGAAGAACTCTACCTCGCGCACCTGTTCGGCCGTCGAACGCGCCTGACGTTCGCTCTTTAGACTCGCCCTTGCGGCTGCAAGTTCCTCGGCCGATACGGGCGCGGCGGCAAGCGATGCAAATGCATCGGTGGCCGCGCGCGAAAACGCTTCGGCGCGATCCACTCCAACCGATGCCCTGAAGTAAAACGGCCCCGGAAGCAGGCGCGGAGGCGCAAGTGCTGCGACGTGTTCGGCGCCGTGCCGCTCGGCTTCGCGCTTGAGCCGCGAATCGAGCACGCGAGCGAGTACTTCCACGACCGTATAATCCCGGTCTGTAACCTTCAGCCCTATCACTCCGCCGCGCAGTTCTACGCGTTCGGCGTCCGCCGCATCAACCTTGACGAGTTTCAGTTCCGTAACGCGCGGCGGCTGGCGAAAGGTCGCAGGCACGAGCGCCCCCTTGACCCAGCCCCCGAATACAAACCTGAAGGCGCGCATCACGCGTTCGTGCGCAATCGGCCCCGCGATTACCGCAACCGCGTCGTTGGCTATGTAAAAGCGGCGCGTAAATTCAGATATATCCCCCTGAATTATCGATGCAATCGAGCCTTCCGTGCCGGCGACCTCGTGCCCGTAGGGATGCGGCCCGAAAAGCGCCGCGAAGAACGCAGCTTCGGCCCGCTCCGCCGGTTCGGGGTTGCGCTCCTTCAACTGTGAAAGATGCGCCTGCTGGGCGCTTTCGAATGCATCGGCGCGTATGCTCTCGACTACAAGCAGGCGCCCCAGAATCTCGATCGATGTTTCAAAATTCGCCGCCGGCACCTCGATGCGGTACCAGGTCAGATCCCAGTCGAGCCCCCAGTCGATGCGCCCCTGCAACGATTCGATTTCTTCTTTCAATCGCGGATTTACGGCAAGCAGCGTTTCCTGTGCGAGCGCCGCCAGACCGAATTTCCCCGTCAGATCGAACATCGCTCCGGCTTTTACCGCCAGATCGATGCGAACGCGCTCCTCGGATGTTTCGAGCGTCACGACCTGAAGACCGTTAAGCAACGAATCGCGGCGCACGTCGCTGAACGGAGTCCGCGGCGGCGGCGCCGGAACAGATTCGTTAAGGCTCCTCCTCTGCACGCCTGCGCCCGCCCCCGCAATACAACAGACCAGCGCAAGAATAACCGCAAGAGCCGGACCGAGCGCCCGCGCGTATGACTTGACCGAAAGTTTCGTTATTGATTTGAAGAGCGGCATAACACCTGACCGGTCGACACAATGTAGTTTCGGGATCGCTGACAGTGTAACGTCCGGCCGCCGCAAGCGTCAACAAACGGTGAAGCGCCCGCATTCGTCGTGTTTGAAGAAGAGAATACGGAACAGACTGAATAAAACGAAAAAAACGGAAATCACGGAAAAGCGATTCCTTCCGTGATTTCCGTTTTTTTCGTTTTATTCAGTCTGTTCCGTATTCTCTTACATCCCGCCTTCGTCGGCCGAGGGACCGTAAAGCGCCGGAACCGGAACATCGTTGAGCCTCAGATAAACCGTGAGTTGCGCCCGGTGATGGATTATATGATTGAGGATCATCCCGCGCAGACACGCTATGCGCGGCATCGTGAATATCGGTTTGCCCCCGGCCAGAAGCGACCAATCGGCCAGAAGCGCCTCGTCGGTCGCCTCGGCGAGCGCAGCCCGAAAGCTCGCGGCGCCCGCATCGAATTTTGCAAGCAATTCCGCTACCGATGCGGCAGGCTCTTCCTTGTACGGCTCGCCGCCTTCGGGCGCGAAATCGAATGAATCTTCATTGATCGTCGTAGCGCCCCAATGAAGCATGTTCGCTACGTGCGTGGCGAGCGCAATCATCGTGAACGACTTCGGATGCGGGCGCCAGTCGAACTTGTCTTCGGGCAGCCGTTCAAGCGTAGCCCGCGTGCCGACCATCTCCTGATCGAATTCGGGCAAAAGCGATTTTCCTATCGACATTGAAATCTCCCTTCGGATTTGTGTTGCAGCCCCCCGATTCGATTGATCCAAACGACTGCGCGCAGTTGCAGGTTGCATTATTTTTTTTGCAATTTCCGCATATTCATTTCCGCGTCTTCCGCACCCTGCTCAGGCTTCAGCGCCAGAGGCGGCGGCGCGGATCGGTCGTGCGCTGCGCCTGGCGCACGCTGTAGACGCGGCGCGACGGCAACTCTACGGCCGAGAGTACTCCGGTAAGATACGCCCCCGTGTCGACGCCTATGAGGTGGTCGCGCATCCATACGTGTTCGAATTCGCCGAAAATCATCCCCGTAATCGTGTGTCCGAAGACTACGGTTTTGCCCTTGTACTCGCTGAAAAAGCGGCGATTGCGCGCCCAGAACAACTCCGGGTCGTCGGGCGTTTCCGAAGGATGGAGGAAACCGCCGTTGAGGTCTTCTACGAGCGATGCGTGAACGTATATGGCTTCGCTGTCTTCGTGCCAGATGGGCAGCGAAGCCAGAAAGTCTATGTGCTGGGCCGGAACGTTGACCTGCTGGTCGGAGTCGATGTAGCTCTCAAGGGTTTCGATTCCGCCGTTGTAGTACCAGAGTTCGGCGCCGTCGCCCGATTCGCTGCTTTCGGCGCCCAGAGCCGCAAGCATCATATCCTCGTGATTGCCGCGCAGCACAACGACGCGGTCGGGCGCAGCGCGGCGCAGCTCTATTGCGCGATCCACCACGCCGCGCGAATCCTCGCCGCGATCCACCAGATCGCCTATCAGCACCAGGCGGTCTTCATCCGCGCGATAGTCGCATTCTTCCAGCAGTTGCTCCAGAAGTTTGCGCTTTCCGTGTATATCCCCGACGACCAAAGTCCTCATAGCCGCGCCATTATGGTGCAAATGCTCTTGAAAAGAGAAACGGAATCGCTATGATGATGCCCGCGCCCGACAAAGAAAAAGCAATTCTCAGTGTGATCCCGTTGACATGGAAATGACGGCGCAACTGCGCCGCGCACAACCCGATACCCCCAATACCAATGACCACGGCCCTTACCGTCGCCAATATTCTTACCATCCTGCGGTTGATACTCATTCCGGTATTCGTCACCGCCGTATACTATCAGCGCTTCGGCTGGGCGCTCGGAGCATTCCTGACCGCTGCAATCACAGACGGACTCGACGGGCTTGCAGCGCGTAATTTCAACCAGAAAACACAACTCGGCGCCATACTCGATCCCATGGCCGATAAACTGCTGCTCGTGACGGCCTTCATAATTCTTTCGCTGCCCCGCTTTACACTCACCGAGCCGCTTCCCTTCTGGCTCGCCGCCACGGTAATCAGCCGCGACGCCTTCATAGTCCTCGCCGCGCTCGTTATAAACATCGCTACCGGTTTTTCGCGCTTCCGGCCGTCGGGGCCGGGCAAGATAAATACCATCGTTCAGATCGTGCTCATCGTAGTCGTGCTCGGCGCCAACGCCTTCGGATTCGCCGACGCCGACCTGTCCGTACTCTATTACGCCACGCTCGGAATGGCGGTTTTTTCGGGGCTGCACTATATTATCCACGTCAATCGTCTTATGACCGAAAACAACTCCCCCGGCGAATAAGGCAATGCGCGAAGCGGAATCTTCGAGAACCCAGGGCAGTACAGCCGAACGGCTGGCGCGTCTCGAAAGGAGACTCGGCGAATCTCACTCGCCGCTCGCCTGGATGAGATGGGTGCCCGTCGTGGTGCTCGCGCTGGTCGCAGGAGGCGCGATCCTTGTCGGCGCACGCATAGTTCTCGTGCCGCTGCTCGGATCGGTCGCACTCGCCTACCTGCTCGCACCCGTAGTGAGCTGGTTCGAAAGACGCGGCTGGTCGCGCTCGACATCTACGCTGCTTGCCCTGACCTCGGCCACCGTAGTCGTGCTGCTCGCACTCATATTCATACTGCCCGGTTTGTGGGAACAGTTGCAGACCTCGTTTGCCCAGGCGCGCGCTCTCATAACCGACCAGGCGCGCGTCGAACGCGCAATGGACCGCGTGCGGCAGGCAAGCCCCATAGTCTACGAATACCTCGAAAGCTCAATCGGCGACCTGCACGACCCGAGCAGACAGGCGCAACTTCGCAATACGGCCGCCGAATGGCTTCAGCGCGGACTGTTCGGACTTGTGGACCTCACGGCATCCATAGTCGACCTGCTGCTGATACCGTTTTTCGTCTATTACCTGCTGAGCGATTACCGGCGCATACGCTCGCACATAGAACTGCTGATACCGCCGCGCTTCCGCACCACTACGGGCGAATTGATCCATCAACTCAACGAGGTGCTTTCGACCTATACGCGCAACCAGATGCTCATCGGCCTGACGATGGGCGTGCTCTACGGCGTGGGCTTCGCAAGCCTTCGCGTGCCGCTCGGAATGACCATAGGACTTACGGCAGGTCTGCTCAACTTCATACCCTACCTCGGCACCATAAGCGGCCTCATACTCTCGCTAGGATTTGTGGCCCTGGACGGCGCCGGACTCGGACGCATCGCGGCCGTGCTGGCCGTATTCGTCGGCGTGCAGATGCTGGAAGGCTATTACCTTACGCCGCGCCTGCTCTCTACAAGCCTTAACCTCCACCCCATGGTAGTCCTTCTCGGGTTGATGATCGGCGGAAGCCTCTTCGGGCTGCTCGGGATAATACTCGCCGTACCCATAGTCGCCGCAGGCAAGGTTATTTTTAACTTCCTCGATACGCTGTACCGCGAATCGAATTTTTACCGCCGCCCCGCCGCAGGCCTGCTCTCGGGCGCCGGCCACCCAATAGATATAATCACATCCCCCTCGGACCCCGCATCCCCCACTTCGGATCCCGACGACTCCTCACCCCGCCCTCCACGCATAGTAATCACCACCGGCGAACTCCGCTCCCGCCTCCCTCAACCCCCCAAAAACAAATAGATATACCCGAATTCGCCAAATTATGCGCAAACACTGGAACTTTAATATATATGCCCTGACAACCCCGCTCACAATAAACTTGACAATATCACACTCAACTCCTATACTGGCGCAGCGATTAAGGGTCGCAAAAGAAGAACATAGAGGCATTCGGAGGGCGGAATGGGCAAGGTAATAGGGTTAGATTTAGGGACGACGAATTCGGTGGTAGCGATCATGGAGGGTGGGGAGCCGGTCGTAATCACGAATTCGGAGGGGGGGCGGACAACGCCTTCGGTAGTAGCATTTGCGAAGGACGGGAACCGTTTGGTCGGGCAGGTAGCGAAGCGGCAGGCGGTAACGAATCCGGAGAACACGGTATATTCGATCAAGCGGTTTATGGGGCGGCGGTTTAACGAGGTAGGCGACGAGATCAGGCAGGTGCCGTACAAGGTGATTTCGGCCTCGAACGGGGACGTGCGTGTAGCGGCCGGGGACAAGGACTGGTCGCCGCCCGAGATTTCGGCGATGATCCTGCAGAAGCTCAAGCAGGCGGCCGAGGATTATCTGGGGCAGTCCGTCACTCAGGCGGTTATCACGGTACCGGCCTACTTCAACGACGCGCAGCGCCAGGCTACAAAAGACGCCGGCCGCATTGCCGGGCTCGACGTCCTGCGCATAGTCAACGAGCCTACGGCGGCGGCTCTCGCCTACGGACTTGATAAAAAGAAGGACGAAACGATTGCCGTATTCGACTTTGGGGGCGGCACTTTCGACATTTCCATACTCGAGGTGGGCGAGGGAGTAGTCGAGGTCAAGTCCACAAACGGCGACACGCACCTGGGCGGCGACGACATCGACGAGCGGCTGATACAGTGGATCATCGACGAGTTCCGCAAGGATCAGGGCATCGACCTGTCGAAGGACAAGATGGCATTGCAGCGTCTGAAGGAAGCAGCCGAGAAGGCCAAAATCGAGCTTTCTTCGACTATGGAATCGGAAATCAACCTGCCGTTCATCACCGCGGATCAGTCGGGACCGAAGCATCTGCAGATGAAGCTGACGCGGGCGAAGTTCGAGGCGCTGGTAGACGACATTCTGCAGCGCACGCTCAAGCCCTGCCAGCAGGCGCTGAAGGATGCGGGCCTGAACGCCTCGCAGATCGACGAGGTAGTGCTCGTCGGCGGCTCGACGCGCATTCCGAAGATACAGCAGATGGTCAAGGAATTTTTCGGGCGCGAGCCGCACAAGGGCGTCAATCCGGATGAAGTAGTGGCGATAGGCGCGGCGGTGCAGGCAGGCGTGCTTTCGGGCGAGGTCAAGGATCTGCTGCTGCTCGACGTTACTCCCCTGTCGCTCGGCATAGAGACGCTCGGCGGCGTTTTCACGCGCCTGATCGAACGCAACACGACGATCCCGACGCGCAAGAGCGAGATCTTCTCTACGGCGACCGACAGCCAGACTTCCGTAGAGGTTCACGTCCTGCAGGGTGAGCGGCAGATAGCGGGCGACAACCGCACGCTCGGAAAGTTCCATCTCGTGGGCATTCCGCCCGCGCCGCGCGGCGTGCCGCAGATCGAGGTCACATTCGACATCGACGCCAACGGTATAGTGAACGTATCGGCGCGCGATCTGGGCACCGGACGCGAGCAGAAGATCACTATTACGGCGTCTTCCGGATTGTCCAAGGATGAAATCGACCGCATGATGCGCGACGCCGAATCGCACGCCGATGAGGACAAGCGCAAGCGCGAGGCGATCGAGGCCAAGAACCGGCTCGACTCGATGGTTTACCAGACCGAAAAAACGATCGCGGATAATCGCGAGAAGATTCCGGTCGGAACGATTTCCGAAGTCGAGGCGGCGCTTGCAGAGGCGAAGAAAGCCGTCGAGTCCAACGACGCGGATCAGATCAACGCGCAGTTTGAAACCCTGACGCGTGTTTCGCACAAACTCGCCGAGGCGCTCTATTCGAACCAGACCGCGCAGCAGCAATCGGGCGCTCCGGGCGAGGCTTCGGGCGCGGCAAGCGGAGCGGCGGGCGCCGGAGCCGCCAAGGGCGGCGACGATGTCATCGACGCCGAGTACATAGACGTTGACGAAAACAAATAGGAGAAGTGCAGCAGTGCACTGTAAACAAAGTCTTTGAGTTTTTCAGCCGCAGAGCGGCGAAAGATCTGTAGCCCAGGGCGTGAGCCCTGGGTAGGTGTAGAGAAAACCAGTAAGCCCCGGAGGGGCGGAAGATCTTTCGCCCTTTCAGGGCTTGGGTGTTTTGTTTCTGCTGACCTGGCGCTTACGCACCAGGCTACAGATCTTTCGCCGCTCTGCGGCTGAAAAACTCAAAGAACTTTGTTTACAGAGTGCTGAGTGCGAGGAAGAAAGAAGAAGTGCTGAGTGCCTCTTCTCCCTCGCACTGCCGCACTAATTGCCTGATGGCCACGATGAAGCGACTACTTGCGGATCTGGCCGCAATCGAGCGGCAACTTGGCGAACTCGGCGGCGCGCAACAGATGTCGGCCGAGCAGGGGCCGGGCACCTGGGCGCCTGCGGTCGATATCTTCGAAACCGAAACGGAATTCGTATTAACTGCTGAAGTGCCGGGGCTCGGCAGCGACGATATAGAAATTCAGGTCGTCGAGCGCAACCTCATACTGCGCGGCGAGCGCAAGTGGGAGCGCGAAGCGCACGCCGAGCATTTTCATCGCCTGGAGAGCGCCTACGGCAAATTCGAGCGCACCTTCAATCTCTCGGAAGGCATCGACATTGAGCGCATATCGGCGGATCTATCGGACGGCGTGCTGCGCGTCGCGCTGCCGAAACGCGCATCGGGGAGCAAACAGATCGAAGTCAAGAGCTGACCACTGATGGCGCAACGCGAAGATTATTACAAACAACTCGGCGTACAGCGCACCGCCTCGGCCGACGAGATACGCAAGGCCTACCGCCGCCTTGCGCGCAAACACCACCCGGACGTAAATCCCGGCGACAAGGCTGCTGAGGAAAAGTTCAAGCAGATCTCGGAAGCCTACGACGTGCTGTCGGATCCGAAAAAACGCGAGGTTTACGACAAGTTCGGCGCCTACAGCGAAACGATGCGCGATGCGGCGGAGCAGGGCGCCGGGCGCGGCGGATTCGATTTCGGCGGGTTTGACTGGAGCGTGTTTACGGGAGGCGCCGGGGGCGCTACAGGCGCCGGGCAGCAGTCCGGAGGCGGCAGTTTTCGCGACATATTCAGCGATCTTTTCAGCGGCTCGCGCACTTCGGCTCAGGGCGCGGCGCGAGCACAACGCGGAGCCGACATAGAAATTCCGCTCGCGCTTTCCTTCGAAGACGCCATAAACGGCCTGACCACCAACATCGCGGTTGCGCGCAACGAAATCTGCTCGACGTGCCGCGGCACGGGCGAATCCGGCGGCGTGCAGATTACCTGTCCCACGTGTCAGGGGACGGGAAAGGTATCGAGCGGCGGCGGTTTTCTGCGCTTCGATCAGAGCTGCCCGGACTGTCAGGGAACGGGCAAACGCCGCCCTCCCTGCACTACCTGCGGCGGCAGGGGCGCGGCGCCCAAAAGCGAATCGGTGAAGGTTCGCATACCTGCGGGCGTAGACACCGGATCGCGCGTACGCGTTGCGGGCAAGGGGCACGCGGGACTGCGCGGCGGCCCTCCGGGCGATCTTTTCATCGTAACCAACGTTGCGCCGCACAGGATCTTTACGCGCAAGGGCGACAACATACACTGCACGATCCCCGTCACGCTGCCCGAAGCCGCGCTCGGGGCAAAGATCGAAGTACCGACCGTAACCGGAAAGGCGCAATTGCGAATACCGCCCGGCACGCAGTCGGGACAGGTATTCCGTTTGCGCGAACGCGGCGCTCCGAGCCTGCGTTCGGCTACGCGCGGCGATCAGTACGTCGAAGTGAAAATTGTGCTGCCGAAGATCATTGACGAGGACTCGAAGGAACTGCTGAGACAGTTTGCGCGCCGCAATACGGATAATCCACGGCGCGAATTCGGGCTTGAATGAAGGAGGGGAGAAACCGCGGAACACGCGGAAGACGCGAAAAGAACGAAAAAAAGTATATCCATTCCGTTATTTCCGTGCATTCTGCGTGTTCCGCGGTTCCTCCCACACTATGAAACGCAGAGCCAAAGGCTACACAATCAGCGCCGTAGCCACGCACTACGGCGTGCACCAGCAGACGCTGCGCCTCTATGAACGCGAGGGACTGCTCAAACCTTCGCGCACCGAGGGCAACATACGTCTTTACACGGAAACGGACCTCGAACGGCTGGAACTGATTCTCGGGCTTACGCGCGATCTGGGAGTGAATCTGGCGGGCGTAGAAATCATACTGAACATGCGCGAAAAGATGGAGCAGATGCAGCAGGAATTCAACCGCTTCTTCGAGATGCTGCGCGACTACGCCGCGCGCGACGGCGTTCAGTTCGACCCCGACGCGAGGGAAGCGCTCGTGCCCTCGCGCCCGACCATCACCGTGCGTACGGCCAACAAGCGCACTCCCCGCGATTAGTGCAAATCCCGGACATGCGATCACGGCTCCGCATCGTGCTCGTGCGGCCGCGCGATCCGAACAACATCGGAGCCTCGGCGCGCGCGATGAAAAATTTCGGCTTCGCCGATCTCGCCGTAGTCGCGCCCTGGCCTCCGGTCTGGAACGAAGCGGTCTCGGCCGTCAATGCTTCGGATGTACTTCTTAACGCCCGGCGCTGCGCTACCCTCGCCGAAGCCGTCGCCGACTGCACGCTTGTAGTCGGCACCGCCGATCCGGGTCGATTTGCAGGAAAATCCTCGATCACTCCTGCAGAACTGGCAACCGATCTGAAGGGCTCCGATCACCTGCCCGCGCTCGTTTTCGGTTCGGAAAAACACGGGCTCACAAACGACGATCTCAGCCATTGCCATCAGTTGCTGAGCATCCCGACCGTGGACGGCTGCCCGTCGATGAATCTCGGGCAGGCGGTCGCAATATGCTGCTACGAACTACGAAATGAAACCCGCAGGAATGAGCCTGGCATCGAGTGGGCAACCGCCGGAGAGATCGAAGCGGCGCTCGCGCTTGCGATGGATGTGCTCGGAAAAACCGATTTCATACTGCCGGGAAATGAAGCGGAACTGCGCGGCAAGCTTCGCCGCAGCCTGCTCAATCGCCAATTGACGAAACGGGAAGTGAATACGATGTGCGGGGCGCTGCGCCGAATCGGCAGCAAGATGCAGGACTGAAGGGAGAAGAAGAAGTGTTGAGTGCTATTAGAAACTGAATACAGTGTAAACAAAGTTCTTTGAGTTTTTCAGCCGCGGAGCGGCGTAAGATCTGTAGCCCAGGGCGTAAGCCCTGGGTTGTTGTAGAGAAGCGGCGCCAGCCCCGGAGGGGCGGAAGATCTTTCGCCCTTTCAGGGCTTGGACGTTCTTTTTCTGCTGACCTGGCGCTCGCGCACCAGGCTACAGATCTTACGCCGCTTCGCGGCTGAAAAACTCAAAGAACTTTGTTTACACTGTATTCAGTTTCTAATAGCACTCAGCACTTCTTCATATGACGTCGACAAACGCCTTCTTCGTCCGCTCAAACCACCAGTAACCGAACAGAAAGCACAGCAGCGCAAAAACGAGCGTGATGCTCAACCCCCTCCAGTCCGGCATTTGTCCATCGAGCAGTATGCGGCGATAAGATCTCACCAGCGGCGCCATAGGGTTGAATTTCACCAGCCACACGAACCGCTCCGGAATCATTTCCTCCGGATAAAAGATCGGCGTCAGATACATCCACGCCTGCAAAAACAACTGATTGAACTGCGCCATGTCGCGCAGGAATACGCCGAGGCTCGCCATCAGCCAGCCCAGTCCAAGCGCCGCCAGCAGTTGAGGCACAAGAAGCACCGGCAACAGCAACGCCGTAATGTGCAACCGCCCCTCGATCATTACCGCCGCAAGCAGCAGCGCCGCTGTGCCGAGCATCTGCTGGCATACCGCGGCAAGCACCACCGTAACCGGCAACGCCTCGACCGGAAATACAACCCTCTTGATCAGATTCACATTTTCAATGAGCACCGCCGTAGAACGCTGCACTCCCTCGCTGAATGCAATCCACGGCAGCAGTCCGCAAAACAGATACAGCGCAAAATTCAGATGCCCGCCCCCGGAACCGAAGCGCGCCTGAAATATCCCGGAAAATATCAGCGTGAAAATGGCTATCATCACGAGCGGCGTGATGATAGACCACGCAAGCCCGCCGAGCGATCCCTTGTAACGGCTCATCAACTCGCGCCGCACAAGCGACCGCACAAGCCCCGCATGCTCGGTCGCGAGCCGCACGCCCGCGCGCCATACCGGCATCCGCAAACTCGCCTGATAACCCGCCTCACCCATCAATAATTTCTGCTATTTCTGCGCAATCAATTTCCGCGCATTCCGCGTTCTCTCTTCATCATTACGACCGGAGCGTCTTTCGCCGCCGCCGCATCCGTTTCATCCTCCGCCGTCGCCGTCGCCGGCATCTCCTCCCCGGCCAGCCGCGCCAGCAGCATCTCGTACTGGTCGGTGATCTGCTCCCAGTTGTAGTGCTGTATGACGCGCGCCATCGCTCTTGCGCGGTACTCCTGTATGATTTTCGGATCCTTTATCACGCGCTGCAGCTTTTCGGTCAGTTCTTCGCATGAACTGTATACTATGCCCGCGTCGCCGAGCACTTCCAGATTCTCGGGCGTCGCCAGCGTGAGCGCACAGTTGCCCGCGCCCATCGCCTCGATCAGCGCCGGATGCGTCCCGCCCACTTCCGTGGCGTGTACGTAGCAATACGCGTTCTGCTGCAACGCGCGGTAATCCTCGCCGAATACAAAACCCGGAAACCTGATGCGCGGATCGCGCGTCTGCTTGATCTGCGCAATGTATTCGCGCGCATACGGCGCGCCCCCCACTATCACAAGCGGCATATCGGTCTTCACGCGCTCGTATGCCTCGATCACCATATGCGCGTTGTTTTCCGGTTCGAGCCTGCTTACATAAAGTATGTACCGGTTGGGCTCGAGTCCGAACCTTTCCACACGCTCGGGCGCGGCGCGGCGGGCGACTTCCGCGCCGTAGGCGATCATTTCCGAGCGTTTGCCGTAGCGCGTTTCGTAGTAATTCTGTATCACCTGCGCGTCGGTGACGATGCCCGTGGGCAGAAACGTCGAAAGCCACTCTGAAATCAGATAATACGTCTGCCCGATGCGGTTCCACTTCTTGCGCTTTCGCTCGAGCCCGTCGACGTTCACAAGCGTGGGCGTACCGAACAGCCGCGGGATGAAGGCGAATATGCTGTTGGCCGCGTTGCATATCAGTATCACGTCGTAGCGGCGCGGCGCGGCGTGCAGCACGGAAAGAAACGTATGAACTACAGTATCGAAATATTTGTGGCGAATCGTGGGCAGGATGACAAGTTCGACTCCGCGGTAGCGGCGTTCGGCTGAAGTTGCGTAGTGTTTGCGCCCGTAGACGGTGACGTTGTGTCCGCGCGCGGCGAGCCGGGTTCCCAATTGTTCGGCGAACGTTTCGAAGCCTCCGTAATTGCCCGGTATCCCCCTCGTCCCCAAAATCGCGATTTTCATGATTCCCGTTTATTTGGTTTGTTTGGCTTATTGTAAGTTGATTATTCGAGTATCTGTTCGAGTGTCTTTGACTATCTTTTGAGTATCTTTGAGTATCTTTGAGTATCTGGGCGATTTCCCCGACATATCGGTCGCGTGACTGAATCTGTCGCCGGTCGGGCGCATCAGCGCTGGGACTAAGAGTGCCAGGGCGCCGGAAAAGTTCAAATGTATGAGCGGCTGTATCCGCCCGAGGGGCGTGCGACAGTATAAACCCGACTCCGCGCACAAGTCATGCCTGCTGCGTCAGTTTCCGCTCCCTACGCGCCCCGGCCTTCCTCAGCCCATATACCGCTGCGCACGATTTCGACGTGACATCCGCACCGTGTTCGGGGTAAGATGCCGCCACCTCATAACCTCCCGCACGTCGGGAAGCAATTACTTGAAGGAGAATATTTCATGCGATCAGCGCCGGGGAGATTCCTCCGTCTCCATTACTTCTCGGGTCCGTTTTTGACGCTCCTACTCGTTTTCGCCGTATTGAATACGGCAGTCGCACAGCAACCCGATCCTGATAATATTCCCTCACGACCGCGCATAGTTCCGTTGCCTGCGCTCAGCGCCGAACTGCTGCGCCCCACATTCCCGCTTGCTCCGGTGCTGCAACCCGCATCCATACTCGAATCCGCCATCAACGACAAACTCGGCATTCGCTACCGCTTCTTCGGAACCGACGACCGCGGATACGATTGCTCGGGATTCGTATGGCGTGTGTTCAGGGAAGCCGGAGCGAGCTTCGACCGCATGCCGGCGCGCGAGCTTTGGCGGTTCTTCCCCGAAGCCACGCCCGAGGAAAGCCGGCAGTTCGGATCCCTCGTATTCTTCAATGGCCTCGGTCACGTAGGCATTGTCCGCGACGCATATTCGTTCTACCACGCATCCCGCTCGCAGGGCATCGTGCTTTCGTTTTTCGCCGGCTACTGGGAAAAACGACTGACCGGCTTTCGCCGCGCTCCAGTTCCGCTTATGCCCGGTATGCCGATGATGATGCCGCCGCCCGACCTCGTCGTCGCACAAAGATAAGAGAAATAACGGAACAGACGGAAATACACGAAACATACGGAAAAGACCTTAATTCCGTATGTTTCGTGTATTTCCGTCTGTTCCGTTATTTCTCTTTTGGCGTGGCGATAAATCCGGGCGGGTTCGATTTTTTCTCGCGCGAATCCCATACCGCTATGATGCGGTCGATATTGATGTAGCAGACAACTTCGTCCTTCTCCAGAAAAAGGACGTTGTCTTCGATCCTCACAGCAGTTCCGCGGATTACCGCCCCTTCGCAGTGCACATCGATCTCTTTGCCGAGGCGGGTTTCCAGAAATTTCTTCACAGTCGCTCAACTCCTTCGCTGTAATTTGCAACCGATCAAATCAAACACATCAAAAACATCAAAAACAAATCAGGGGACGAATTATTGCACATCATCGCAGTACTACCACCCCGAGGTTCGATCCCACGCAAAGTGCCTTAACCTTTCGATCATTCCCGCGCTCAACCTGCGCCCGTCCGACAGTGCAATATTGCCCTCGACGTGCCGCGCCGTGCGCATCCCCGGAATGACCGTACTCACCGCTTCGTGCTGAAGCGTAAATCTCAACGCAAGTTCGGGAAGGCTTTCAGCCTCCGCGCCGAGCAGCATCTTCAACCTCTCAACACGGTCGAATACCTTCTGCTTGCGGTCTCCACGGAAAAAGTAATTGCGAAAATCATTCTCCGGAAACGCAGTCTCCGGCCTCACCGCTCCCGTCAATCCGCCCTCGTCAAACGGCACGCGCGCAATTACGCCGATGTCCAACTCCCGACATACGGGGAATAACTCGCTTTCAGGCGCCTGCTCGAATATGTTGTAGATCACCTGCACCGCATCTATATGCCCGAGGCGCAGGGCGCGCAGCGCATTCGCCGGCTGGTAATCGTTTAGCGAAAGCCCGAAATATCGCACCTTGCCCGCAGCGCGCAGTTTTTCAAGCGCACCCAGCCATTCCGGATCATCCGCCCACGCATCCTGCCATACGTGCAACTGCTGAAGGTCAATGGCCTCCAGGCCCAGATTTCTCAAACTCTCTTCCGTGCATTCAATGATGTAATCGGCGGGGAATACCTCGCGCAGCGGTACTTGCGGCGCGGGCCATATGCGGTTTTTCGGCGGTATCTTCGTCGCGACGTATATGCGCTCGGAGCGCGCGCGCACTATTTCTCCGACTATCCGCTCGCTGTGGCCCGCGCCGTAGGCAAGCGCCGTGTCGATGAAGTTCAATCCGAGGTCGATTGCGCGGTTGAGCGCGCGCCGCGCCTCGTCGTCGCTGCCTTCCAGCCACTGCACGCCGCCGATGCCCCACGCGCCGTAGCCTATCTCCGATACTTCGATCCCCGTTCGTCCCAGCCTGCGATACTGCATGTTCCCCTCCCGATGGTAGAATCCCCCGACTGCCTGCGACAATGTTTACCACACCAGGGAAGGATCGGAAATCATGACGCTGCAGGACTGGCTGAAACTCGGCGGCATCGCCATTGTAGTCGTCGGGCTCGCGCTGCGACTCCGAACAACGATCGTAGTCGTCGCGGCTGCATTCGCTACGGGGCTTGCCGCGGGCTTGCCGCTTTTTTCGGGCGACGGGCGCACCGGCCTCATAGATATGCTCGGCAAGGCATTCGCCGACAACCGCCTCGTTACGCTCTTCATAATCACTCTGCCCGCAATCGGTCTGGCTGAAAAACACGGCCTCCAGATTCGCGCGGGCGAGTTCATACGAAAGCTGCGCGCCGCAACCGCAGGACGCCTCCAGATCACATACCAACTCTTCCGAATCGTTCACGGCGTGATAGGCATTCGCCTCAACGGGCACCCGTCGTTTGTGCGCCCGCTCGTTTATCCGATGTCGATAGGCGCCGCAGCCAAACAGATGCGCGCAAAAAATCCCGAAAGCCTGCCCTCAGAGGTCTCCGAATCGATCAAGGCGGCCGCGGCCGCAGGCGAAAACTACGGCAACTTCTACGGCCAGAACCTCTCACCTGTGCAGGCGGGCGTGCTGCTGGTTTACGGCACGATGCTCGGCCTTGGCGTTGAAATCCGACTCTGGGATCTGGTGATTTACACCACGCCCATAGTCGCATTCTCGGTGTTGATCGCAGCCGTCCAGTTTCTGCGCCTGGACCGGCGAATAAGATCAAGGTGCGCAAAGAGTTGATATATGACGAAGATTGTTGAAGCCGTGTTCAGTCTCGATGCGGTTTATGCGCTTACGGGCGCGGTGCTCGTAGTATTCGCCGTGCTGACGATCCGCGACCGCGAGCATCCGCGCCGCCTTGCTACGGGGCTGTTCTGGCTCCTGCTCGGAGCGATATTTCTTTTCGGCAGCCTGATGCCTTATTGGGTAACGGGGCTGCTCGTGCTTGTCATGGTCGCGCTCGACGGTGCGGGCCGCGTGACCCGCAGTTCGAAGACCGAAGACGCGCCGCAGTTTGCCGCGAACGAAGCCCGCAGGCTTGGGGACCGGATCTTTCTTCCCGTACTCTTTATTCCCATAGCGACATTCGCCGCAGCGGGCGTGTTTCTGATGCTCGGGCGGGATGTGGGACGAGGGGCGCTTGTGGGCCTCGGCTTCGGCGGCGCTGCGGCGCTGCTTGCCGGAATGCGGCTTACGGGAGCCTCGCTCCATCGCGCAATGCAAGCGGGCCGCCGCATCAATGAAACGATGGGCTCGGTCAACATATTGCCGCAACTGCTCGCATCGCTCGGCGTCGTATTCACCGCAGCCGGCGTAGGGCAGTTGATTGCAAGCGGCGTAGTGGCAATCGTGCCGGCCGACAACCTGTTTCTGATGGTGCTGGCCAATTGTTTCGGGATGGCGCTCTTTACCATAGTAATGGGCAATTCGTTCGCCGCATTTCCCGTAATAGTCACGGGCGTGCTCGTGCCGCTGATCCTGAAACCCATGGGCGCAGATCCCGCGACTTCGGCGATGGCCGCGATACTGACGCTCACTGCCGGATCGAGCGGAACGCTGATGACTCCGATGGCGGCGAACTTCAATATAGTCCCCGCTGCATTGCTCGATCTGCGCGATCAATACGGTGTAATAAAATTCCAGTTGCCCTTCGCGCTTACGATATGGTCGCTTCATGTTGTATTAATGTGGCTGTTGATCAGGTAAGACTGTGAGAGAGATAACGGAACAAACGAAATAAGACGGAAACTACGAAAATATTCAACCTTTCCGTTCTTTTCGTTTCATTTCGTTTGTTCCGTTATCTCTCTTTTCTCTCACAATCTCGTGTGGAGTGATTTGCTATGACATCAAGACTCATCAGGGCGATGCTGCTCGTTTCGTTTTTATTGCTCCTCGGTAATGCGGTACGCACGGGCGTTTCGGCGCAAAACGGAATCGACGCAAAACTCTGGAAGATTTCTCCGCCGTCGCCGCAGATTCCGGAATCCGAGCGGCTTGCGGAACTTGCCGCGCGCCGCCGCAGCGTAGCCGCCCGCATGGGCGAACGCGGCGTGATGGTGCTTTTCAGCGCCGAACCGCGCGTCTATACAAACGATGTCGATTACCACTACCGCCAGGAAAACAACCTCTACTACCTGACCGGAATCAGGCAGAACGGAGCCGTGCTCGTGCTTGCGCCCGGAGCCAAAGGCGCAAAAGAGATGCTCTTTATGCCGCGCCGCGATCCGTGGTTCGAAACCTGGAACGGAAGAATGATGTCGTTTGACGAGGCGCGCGCGCGCAGCGGCGTAGCCGCCGTTGCGGACGCCGAACTGTTGCCCGCGTTTCTTGCAACGCTTGCGCCGAGAGCCTCGACCGCCATCGCGCAGCGCACGCCCGTAAAACCGGCTTCGGCAGAACAGGTCAGACTGTGGCGCGAGGATTTTGCGCCCGTCATCGAAACCATACGCGCTAATCGCGGCGAGCTTTTCCTGCTCGTTCCCTCAGAGCGCGATTCGCGCGAGTACCGGCAGGAGCAGATCTTCGCTGCAAATCTTGCGCAGCTTTCCACGGGGCTGGCGATACGGGATGCCGCGCCGATTTTCGCCGAACTTCGATTGATCAAATCCCCGTGGGAAATCAAGCTGCTGCAACACGCGGTAGACATAACGAGCGAGGCGTTCCATCGCGTATTCGCCTTCGCCGCGCCCGGTATGTATGAATACGAGATACAGGCCGAATTCGAATACACCTTCCGCCGTCGCAACGCCGACAACTGGGGTTATCCCTGTATAGTCGGCGGCGGCGCGAACGCCACGACGCTGCATTACATCACGAGCCAGGACCGGCTCGACGATGCAAGCCTGCTGCTGATGGACTGCGCCGCCGAATTCGACCACTACACCGCAGACATCACGCGCACGCTGCCCGTCACGGGCAAGTTCACCAAAGAACAGGCCGACATATACAGGATCGTTTACGACGCGCAGATGGCTGCAATCGACCGCGTGCGGCCGGGCAATATCGTAGGTACGCGGCGCGATGCAAGACTTTCCCCCGATTCGGTTCACGGTAAAACGGTGGAAGTCGTCAAGGAAGGACTCTTCAAACTCGGATTGATTACATCGAAGGACAACGATGAATACCGCGTATGGTTTATGCACGGCACAAGCCACTGGCTGGGGATGAACGTGCACGATGTCGGCGATTATTCGACGCCGCTTGCGCCCGGCATGGTGCTGACGGTCGAACCCGGCGTTTACCTGCGTCCCGACGCGCTCGATGTATTGCCGAAAACGCCCGAATGGGAGCGCTTCGCCGCCGCCGTGCGGCCCGCGTTCGAGAAATACAGGGGAATCGGCGTGCGGATAGAGGACGATGTGCTTGTCACCGAAGCAGCGCCCGTCGTTATGTCGGCGGCAATTCCGTCGAAGCTCGAAGAAGTCGAAGCCATTATGGCGCGACTCAAACAGGAACTTCGCAAATCGGGCGTGCCGTCTGTAGCGTTCAGGTAACAGAACGGAAATAGACGAAAACTACGGAAATCCTCAAACTTTCCGTTTGTTCCGTACATTTCCGTTTGTTCCGTTATCTCACTTTCCTCACAAGGGCGGAATGCATGTCGACAGATAAACAGCCCGACGGCGCGCAAACCGTCTCGGTCCATACATCGAGAGCGCACAATGCGACATCAGCCGTAAGCCCTCCCATCTGGCAGACGACCACATTCAGCGCCGAAACTGCCGAGGATTTCGCCGAAAGAGCCATCGCAATGCGCCCGGCCGAGTTCTATACGCGCTACGGCAATCCTACGCACCGCGCCGTAGAAGCAACGCTTGCCGCGCTCGAACGCGCCGAAACTGCAATCATCACGGGCTCGGGCATGGGGGCGATTTTCGCAGCCGTTGCAGCGCTTGTCGAGCGCGGCGATCATATCGTCGTGCAGCGCAATCATTACGCCGGTTCGACTACGCTGTTTCAGGAAGTGCTGCCGCGCTGGGGCATCCAGGCCACGGCGGTCGATCAGACCGACGCGGACGCATTCGCCGCCGCAATTACGCCGCAAACGAAACTCGTCTACGTCGAAACGCCCACAAATCCGCTGATGCAGATTACGGATCTGCGCGCGGCGGCGGAGCTGGCGAGGGCGCATAATCTGATCTCGATCTGCGACAATACATTCGCAACGCCCATCAATCAGCGGCCCATAGAACTGGGCCTGGATCTTGTAGTCCACAGCGCGACGAAATATCTGGGCGGGCATCACGACGTTACGGCCGGAGCGATTATCGGATCGCAGGCGCTTATAGACAGGATATGGAAGTTCGCCATAGTTTCCGGAGCGACGCTCAGCCCGTTTGACGGGTGGCTGCTTTTGCGCGGACTCCGCACGCTCGGATTGCGCGTCGAAAGACATAACCTGAACGGCGCGGCGCTGGCGCGATTTCTGAGCGGGCATCCGAAAGTCGAGCGCGTATATTACCCGGGGCTGCCCGAGCATCCCCAGCACGAACTCGCCCGCAGCCAGATGCAGGGATTTACCGGCATGCTGAGCATTGAGATGCGCGGCGGATATTCTGCGGCCGAAGCACTTATACGGAATCTGCGTCTTGCAACGCGCGCTGCCTCGCTCGGCGGTTTTGAAACACTGATAGTTCATCCGGCTGCGATGTGGGGATTGCAGCTCTCGCCCGAACAGCGCCTGAGAACCGGCGTAAGCGACAGCCTCGTGCGTATATCGGCGGGTATCGAGGACGAAGCCGATTTGCTTGCAGACTTCGCCGCAGCCCTTGAAGGACAAAAAGAGAGATAACGGAACAAACGAAATGAAACGAAAAGAACGGAAAGACTGAGTATTTCCGTCTGTTCCGTCTTATTTCGTTTGTTCCGTTATCTCTCTTTTTTGTCCTGAAGTCGTGTGGAGTGATTCAAGAGCGGTAAAAAAAATCAGGAGAGGCTTTTGACCTCTCCTGTAAGGCTAGCTTTGCTGGGATGAAAACGTAAAAGACGATCGCACCGGTCTTGAACCGGCCCGCATCAGGAAAATGAGCAAGATCAGTGCCACGCTTCGCTCTGATCCCCATAAAGCGCATATCTCCCACAAATGCCGCACAGTTAGCTCAAACCGCCCTTTGGCGCTGCGGCGCAAAGAGTTCCCATTTATTCATATTTTCGGATTAGAGATTCAGTTTTTCGTAGAGTCGAGCCAATCGTGCGGGCGGAAATAATCCCACGCCTCGGCCTCCGGCGTGTCCGGTTCGGGATGATAATCGTAGACCCAGCTTGCCAGCGGCGGCAGCGACATCAGAATCGATTCGGTGCGTCCGCGCGTTTCCAGGCCGAATATCGTTCCGCGATCATAGACCAGATTGAATTCCGCATACCGGCCGCGCCGTATCAACTGAAATTCGCGCTCCCGCTCCGTGTAAGGCAGGCTTTTGCGTTTCTCGACTATCGGCGCATACGCCGGCAAAAAAGCCTCGCCCGCGTCCCGCACAAAGGCAAACAGCGCATCGAGATCGCCCTGTAGATAATCGAAGAAAATCCCGCCCACTCCGCGCGTTTCCTCTCGATGCCTTATAAAGAAGTATTCGTCGCACCATTTCTTGAAGCGCGGATAATAATCCGCATTGTGCCGGTCGCACGCGTCCTTCAGCGTCCGGTGAAAGTGTACGACGTCTTCCCGCACCGGGTAGTAAGGCGTCAGATCGGCGCCGCCCCCGAACCAGGCGGCGTCGCCCTTTTCGAGATAGCGGAAGTTGGCGTGCACAGTAGGCACGTGCGGATTGCGCGGATGCAGCACGAGAGATACGCCGGTAGCGAAAAACGAACTGCCCGAACCCAGTTCTATTCGCGCGGCGTAGGCTTCGGGCAGATCGCCGTGTACGGCGGAGAAGTTCACTCCGGCCTTTTCAAATACAGCGCCGTCAACCATCACGCGCGTGCGCCCGCCGCCGCCGCCCACTCGCTCCCACGCATCCTCGCGAAAGCGCGCCGCGCCGTCGGCCGTCTCCAGCCCCCGGCAAATACCATCCTGCAATTCCTCAAAAAACTCCTGTGCACGCTCCCGCAAAAGCTTTCTCCTTGTTTGCCTGATTCATTTTCCGCGCTTTCCGCGTCTTTACTTCACCGTCCTCTTATCTTCAGGACGAAAACATCGACGTCATGCCCGCGCCCACGAGCGCCATCAGCCCGTAAACGACGGCGAGGAAAATAGCCGTGGTCGAGGTTTTGAGTTTTTTGGACACGGCCGATGCGCCTATTGCGAGCAGCGCGATCCTCCATATGCCGAATACATCCACCCACGATGCAAGCGATGTGATGAACTTCGGCAATCCGGATATTATCAGCGGCAATACGACTCCGAGATTCGATCCTATCGGATTGTACAGATCTATTTCATCCGGCTCCTTCAGATACAGAATCACCGCATAGAGCGCGGTCTGAATCAACCCGAGCGCCAGAAAAACCCAGGCAGTTACGGCAAGCAGATGTTTGAATCCGTTTTCGGCGCCCATGACCATGCTGAATAGTTTTATCACCGCCGCCGCCGCCAGGATCATCACGGCAATGGTCAGGAATGGAACTATGAGATCGCGCACCTTCGCCGCAGTAGAGCGGTTGGCCGCCTGCCTGATTGCTTCTTCGGCCTGCTCGGGCTTGATCCACCCGGCCTCTACCATCGGTTCCATCGACTTTCGGACTATGTTGTCGTAGCCGATGCGTTCGGTAAGCAGGTAATTCGTCAGCGAGCCCATCGCCATCGTAAGGATCAGCGGCAATATGATCGGGATCAGCAGGGTTGAATCGAGTTTGAAGCCCGTGAAGGTTTCGCCCGGGGTGAAATAAACGCCCGAAAGGCGGGCGAAAAACCCCTGCGGCGCAGTCGGAACGGGGGTCGGTTCCGGTGTCATCAGCACCTCCTTGCAGTCAAGTGAAGTCAAGTATTGTTCGAGGATCGGACGGTTGCCGCTGGAGATTCTACACCGGCAGGATGCAGAAGGCACGCCGCCCAGTGCCCGGGCGAGACTTCCACCAGCGGCGGTTCCTCTTTCCGGCACGCTTCGATTGCCGCAGGACAGCGCGTATGAAACCTGCATCCCGACGGCGGATTGAGCGGCGTGGGCGCATCTCCGGCAAGCCGCACGCGCGCCGCCTTCTGCGCACGCGCCGCATCGGGGTCGGGCGCGGGACTCGCCGCAAGCAGCGCCTGCGTGTAGGGGTGAAGCGGGTTGCTGTAGATTTCGGCCGCCGGCGCAAGCTCCACGAGTTTTCCCAGATACATCACGCCCACGCGCGTCGATATGTGCTCTACAACCGCCAGCCCGTGCGAAATAAACAGGTAGGTCAATCCGAACTGCGATTGCAGATCCTGCATCAGATTGACGATCTGCGCCTGCACCGAAACGTCGAGCGCCGACACGGGTTCGTCGGCAACGATGAAATCCGGCTTGAGCGCAATGGCGCGAGCAATGCCTATGCGCTGGCGCTGCCCGCCGCTGAATTCGTGCGGATAACGGTTTGCGTAATCGGGCGCAAGCCCCACAAGCGTCAGAAGCTCGGCTACGCGATCGCGCCGCTGCTGCCGCGTCAGACTTTCGTGAATCGATAACGGCTCGCCGATGATTGCGCCGACCTTCATCCGCGGATTGAGCGATGAATACGGGTCCTGGAAGATGATCTGCATCCGCCGCCGCAAGCGCCGCAATTCGCCGCGCCCGAGCGCGAGCAGATCGCGATTGTCAAAACTTATCGCGCCGCTTGTGGGTTCTATCAGCCGCAGCAGACATCTGCCGATCGTAGTCTTTCCGCACCCGGATTCGCCCACCAGACCGAGCGTTTCTCCGCGACGGATCGAGAACGTGACGCCATCGACCGCACGCACTACGGCGCCGCGCGATGCCGGAAAGTGTTTGGTCAAATCCCTGATTTCAATCAATTCCGATTGCCCCATCACCCTCACTGCTGCACTGCTGTACTCAGCGCTTTTGCCCTACTTCTTCTTCAGCACATACAACTCCGCCGCGCGCACGCATCGCGACGCGTGCTCGGGACTGAAAGAATACAGCTCCATTTCACCCGTCAGACAGTACGAAGCCGCGTGCCGGCAGCGCGGCGCAAACCTGCATCCTTCGGGCCACTCGTGCGGATTCGGCACCACTCCCTCGATGGTTTCAAGCCGGGTCCGTCGCTCGCCGCCTGCAATTCCTAATCGCGGCACGGCGCGCAGCAACCCTTCCGTATAAGGATGGCGCGGGTCGTTGAAAAGATCCGTTACGGGGGCGTGTTCGATTATCTGCCCGGCGTACATCACCGCCACGCGGTCCGAGGTTTCGGCTACGACCCCGAGATCGTGCGTGATGAGCAGCAATCCCAGATTCCGTCGCTCGCGCAACTCGGCGAGCAGGTCCAGAATCTGCGCCTGAATCGTGACATCGAGGGCCGTAGTGGGCTCGTCGGCGATCAGCAGTTGCGGATCGCAGGCCAGCGCCATCGCAATCATGATGCGCTGTCGCATACCACCCGACATCTCGTGCGGGTAGTTGCGCGCGCGCGCCTCGGGCGCAGGAATCGCTACATCGCGCATCCCCTCGATTGCCTGATTCCACGCCTCGCGGCGCGAAACCCTGCGATGCAGCCTTATCGCTTCCGCTATCTGATCCCCTACGGTAAATACCGGATTGAGCGAGGTCATCGGATCCTGAAAGATCATCGCGATCTCGTTGCCGCGCACCCGGCGCATCTCGGCTTCGCTGAGTTCCAGCAGATTCCGCCCGTTGAAAATCATCGAACCGCCCGCTATCCGCCCCGGCGGAGATATCAACCTCAGTATCGAAAGCGCGGTCACCGATTTGCCGCATCCTGATTCGCCTACAAGCGAAAGCGTCTCGCCACGGTCGAGAGTGAAACTTACGTCGTCTACGGCCCGCACCGCGCCGCGCGAGGTTGAAAATACGGTTTTCAGATGTCGGACTTCGAGCAGACTCATCAGGCCCGAAGACTAACAGATTCTACGAATAAAGAAACCGCGGAATGCGCGGAAACTAACGAAAATCGCTGAAAACCCGAACATTTCCGCGTCTTTCGTTGGTATTTCCGCGTATTCCGCGGCTCGTTTCCCGGCCTTGCAGCCCACCGGGAGGAGGCTTTGGACGCGCGGCGGAAAATTTCGAATCCTACGAAACGATTTCCGTAAACCCGAAATACCCCCTTGCTCTCCCCCGCGCGCCAAACTCAAACAACCGTTTTACCTGCGCTTAGTATCTGCGCCGCGGAACGTTCCAGTCATCGTTGCGGCCCCAGCCCCTCGGGTCGTTCCGGTTGTCCCAGCGACCGTTGCCGGGATTGCGATAGGAGTTGCGGTAACCCTGCTCGAAGCCCTCGCGGAATCCCCGGCGGTAATCGTTCTGGAATCCGAACTCAGAGCGATAGCCCGCCATTCCGTCCCGGTATACGCGGCTGCTCTTGAAATCCATACGGCTGCGTCGCTGCGCGTCGTAGCGCCCCTCGCGCACGCCCATCTGGTAGCCGTTCTGCCGCCCGATCTGCCGCACCTCGTTTTTGTCATACCGTCGATACCGGTCGTTGCGACCCCACTGTCCCCACTGCGCTTCGGCAAAAACGCCGACGGAAGATCCGACCATCATCGCCGCCAGCATCATTGCCATCGCCATCCGTGCTTTCGCCTTGTTCATCATCTCTATCGTTCTCCTTCCTTCGGCTTCTCCTGCCGATTCCCGTTAATTTCGCCCTCAGTATTACAAGCCCCGTGCCAAAGCCGGGGGAGCCGTCCCACAAACCATACAAACCCTTGAACCGCAGATGTTTACTGAATGGGGCGATGATTTTTGGATCTCACTGCGCGCTCCCGCACGCCGTCGGATCACACCAAGACGGCGAAGGCATCAGACGATTTGGTGCGGTAGGGCGGCCGGCGCGCGCGGCACGCGCGGTTTGACAAGATTTTCCCCTTCTGTTAGCTTGGCTACTTTGTTTTGGCCCGGTAAGGCGAAGACTGACTATATGACCCGTGCGAATCCTCACTGCGTCGGAGCAAATCGTTTAGGTCCGGCGATTCTTGTAATAGTTCTTTCGATTCTCTCCGCGTCGTGCGCAAATCTGGCGAAGGTCCGGGATGTAACGATCCCGAAGCTGCTCGAACCGCGCGCCGTGGCCGATCTGCCGCAACTGCTTAAACAGATCGAACCCTTCGGCGAGCTGCAGGCGCTGCGCTCCTCGCGCCTCTTCCTTCAGTTCATCGACGCCGAATCTTCGGACAAATACCGGACCGCCGACGCTGCACTCGTACTCCAGCGCCCCGACAAGATCCGGCTTATCATACAGATCCCGACCATCGGGACGCGCCTTGCCGAAATGGTTTCGGAATCGAACCACTTCAAGGTTGCGGTCTACGTAGCCGACTCGCGCCGCTTTCTGACCGGAACCAACAACGCGGATTACAGCCGCTGGCGCGAAAAACTCGGCGCTCAACGTCAGTCGGCGCTCGTCAACGCGCGCCCGTTTCATTTCACCGACGCGCTTATGATGCGGCCGCTCGAAACAGCAAATGCACGTTTCGCCTACGGCCTCGAAGAAGCCTTCGTCGAAGAACCCGACGCACGCCCCGGAGCGAAAAAGGGCGCGCGCCTGCTGCGCAGCTTCTACGTCGTATCCGAACTAGAACTCGCCGAAACCGCGGGCGCAGCCGCGCGCGTGCGCCGGCGCTTCTGGTTCGACAGGACCGACAAGCTGCGATTTGCGCGCCAGCAGATCTTCGACGATCGCGGCGATCTGACGACCGAAGTAATGTATTCGGATTACATGAAACTGAGCGATTCGAGCCCGCATCTGTGGCCGAGCGTTCTGCTTGTATCGCGGCCGCACGACAATTATTCTGCGAGACTGACCTTTAATATCGGCCGCTTCGAGATCAATCCCACGGGACTTTCTCCCACGGCGTTTGTGCTGGAAAACACCGAGGGATTGCCCGTCACGGACCTCGACGCGCCCAATAATCCATGACGGCCCGATAATTCAGGTAATGGATAGTCTGATCGTCTCCAACATAAGGCAACGGCCGACGCGCACGCTGGTGAGCGTCGTGGGCGTTGCGCTCGGCGTAGTATTGATAGTCGTCAATACATCGCTCGTGCGCGGCATGCTCAACGACCGCATGCAGCGCGAGCGCGGCATCGGAGCCGAAATACAGTTCAGCCGCCGAGGTTCGAGCGTGCTTTCGCCCTCCTCGGTGCTCTCGCTCGATGTGCGCTACGCCGACCGCCTCAGCCGCATCGAGGGCGTGAAGGCCGTCAGCCCCGTAGGACGTTACGCACAACGCGGCCCCAGCGGGCTCGGCGTCGAGCAGATCGACGGTATAGATTTCGACAGTTATTCCGCAATCAGCGGATTGCAGATGGTCGAGGGGCGCGTATTTCAGTCCCACGACGAGGTTATAGTAGATGACTTCAAGGCGGCCCAGGACAAGCTCAGGGTGGGCGATCCGATTCAGGTCTTCGGGCAGATGAAGACGGTTGCGGGCATCTATTCGCCCGCCTCCGGCCCGCGCATCAAAATGTCGCTCGAAGCCCTGCAGGAAGCCCAGGCCGCTCCGGGCAAATGCACGTTCATCATGGTTCAGTGCATCAGGCCCGAGGATCAGGAAGCCGTACGGGATCGAATCAATGAGGACCTGCCCGGGAATATTGTGCTGCTTACGAGCGATGTAGCTACGGGTTTCGGACGCGCGTTTCCCGGCCTCGACGGATTTATAAACTCCGTACTCACGCTTTCCATCATAGTCAGCACGCTCGTCATACTGCTGGCGATGTATACGACGATCACCGAACGCACGCGCGAAATCGGGATATTGAAATCGCTCGGCGCGTCGAAACGGTATATCATAAGCGTCATCGAGCGCGAGGCTCTCGCCATAAGCGCCATCGGCGTGGTGTTCGGAGTACTCGCGGCCGTAGGCGTATCCTGGGGGATCGAGCGGTGGACGACGCTGCAACTGGAATTCGACTGGAAGTGGATTGCTATTGCGGCGCTTGTGGGCCTCGGCGCGGGCGCCCTAGGCGCGATCTATCCGGCCATCCGGGCCGCAAATCAGGACCCCGTAAAGGCCTTGTCCTATGAGTAGGGAGAAGAAAGAAGAAAGTGCTGAGTGCTGAGTGCTGAGTGCTGAGTGCAAATAAGAACTGAAGAACTTCAATACAGAGTGTCTGTAAATAAAGTTCCTGATTTCCAAATTGCACTCAGTACACTGTAAACAAAGTTCTTTGAGTTTTTCAGCCGCGAAGCGGCGAAAGATCTGTAGCCCAGGGCGGCGAGCCCTGGGTAGGTGTAGCGAAGCGGCGCCAGCCCCGGAGGGGCGGAAGATCTTTCGCCCTTTCAGGGCTCGGACATTTTTCGCCTGCTGACCTGGCGCTCACGCATCAGGCTACAGATCCTTCGCCGCTTCGCGGCTAAAAAACTTAAAAACTTTGTTTACAGAGCACTCAGCACTTCTTCTCCCCACTCAGCAATACTGCACTTATTATGAGTCCTATCCTTCTCACCGAAGACCTGACGATGACCTACCACGTAGGCAAGGTCGACGTGCACGCCCTGCGCGGCGTTAACCTCTCGGTCGCTCCGGGCGAGTTCGTCTCGATTATGGGTCCCTCGGGCTGCGGCAAATCGACGCTGCTGCACATACTCGGCGGACTGCTCAAACCCACTTCGGGCCGCGTGATAGTCGACGGCGAAGACCTTGCAGCCGTAGGCGACGCGCAGCGAACCGACATACGCCGTCGCAAGATCGGATTCGTCTTCCAGCGATTCAACCTTTTTCCCACGCTCACCGCAGACGGAAATCTGCGCCTCGCCGAACACATACACGGCAACCACAGATCGAAGGCCGAACTCGCCGAACTCAGGCGCGAGGTGCTCGGTTTGCTCGGTCTTGAAAAGAAGCTCCACCACAAGCCGCTCGAACTTTCGGGCGGGGAACAGCAGCGCGTAGCCATCGCGCGCGCCGTAATCAACCGGCCTGCGATAATCCTCGCCGACGAGCCTACGGGCAACCTGGACTCGGAAAACTCCGAAATCGTCCTGGATATGCTGGTCAGGCTCAACAGCCAGTTCCGGCAGACCATCGTCATGATCACGCACAACCCGGAGGCTGCGGCCATTGCCGAACGCATAGTAGAGATGCGAGACGGGCGCATCATCCGCGAGTCGCAGCCCGACCGGGGCGCAAAGCGAGGGTGATATGAAAAATCTGCTTGTCGGCGTCAAAAACGTTCTGCTCTGGTCATACGAGCGCGGCTCGTGGCAATATGACGTGCTTTGTCTGCTGATCATCGCGGCGATGTTTCTCATCCCCAGCCGCTACTTTGGGGATCGGGACCGCACGCCGCCGCAGGCCAAGCGGCGCGTCGCTCTGCAGGCAAACGAATCGCGCCCGGAAGCATCCAACCCCGCGACTTCGCTGCACGAAAGCGAAACGGAGGAGGAGATCATCTGGAGCGATGATCTGCGCGCGTTTCTTGCACGCACAAACCAGCCCGCCGAGAGGATGAACCCTCCCGAAGAGGCGATCGTACTCTACCTGCACGACCGCCTGCGGCGCGAAGTCGCCCTTGCAAGGGAGCCCGAGGCGTTCAGCAACGCCGAGGGCCGGGCCGGTTACAGGGTTTGGTACACAGTCAAATAGCGGGTAGAATGTAACGGCGCGAATCGAGAAAGGATCAAGCCGGACGGAACGGAGAAGAACTCAGGGGATGAAAAGAAGGATTATGCCCGCGGCGCTCGTTGTCGCACTGCTCGTCGGGAGCGTTGCAACGCCGCAGGTTGAAGCGAACGGCAATCTGAATGCGCTGCTGCAGAAAATGGAAAAAGCGCATCAGGAATTGAAAAGTCTGAAGGCGGAGCTGAAGCAGGAAAAAGTCAATCCGCAGATCGGATCATCCGATACCGACTACGGCACGCTGATTTACAAACCCGCAGTCGGCGGCAAGGGAAGAATGCGGATCGACTATACGCGGCCCGATACGCGTACCGTATCCGTAGTCGGTGAAAACTTCGTCTTCTATCAACCGCGGATCAATCAGGTAGTAAAAACGACGCTCGCAAAAGCCTCCAAAGGGCGCACGGGCGGCTACACCGCGATCATCGGACTCGACGGCTCGGTGAAAAACCTGGCCGGCAATTACAACATCAAGATAGTCAAGGACGAGGCGATCAACGGAGAGATGACCACCCAGTTGCATCTTGTGCCGAAGACGCCGGGTCAGATGGCGAGCCTGGACATCTGGGTCAGCCATAAACACTACCTGCCGGTGCAACAGAAATTCCTTGAACGCAACGGCGATTTTACGATCGTGCAACTGATCAACCTCGAAACCAATGTAAGACTCTCGGACGACGCATTCGTGGTCAAATATCCGAGCAGCACGGTCGTTGTAGATAAAATCTGAATGAAGAAGAGAGATAACGGGACAAACTAAAAAAGACGAAACAAACGGAAATAATCATTTATTCCGTGATTTTTCGTTTATTTTCGTTTGTTCCGTTATCTCTCCGGTTCTCTAAAAGGGCGCCCGGTCAAACAAAGCCCTGTACTGAAAAATGGGCAAGATATCACGCGCGATCCGCGAGGCGAAATTCGTCGCCCGCGCAGTTGCCTCGACAAAACACCCCCTTCTGGCGCACGTCATTCCGATGCGGCGCTGCAACCTTACCTGCGGCTATTGCAATGAGTACGACAGGACATCCGACCCCGTGCCGCTCGATGTAATCAAAGAGCGTCTCGACAGGCTCGCGTCTTTCGGAACCTCGACAATAACAATCAGCGGCGGCGAACCGATGCTGCACCCGCAGATCTACGACATCATTGCGCATATACGCTCGCACGGTATGATCGCCGGGTTGATCTCCAACGGCTATTACATGACGCGCGAGCGCATAGAGAAACTCAACGCCGCCGGCCTCGAATACCTGCAAATAAGCATCGACAACGTCAATCCCGATGATGTATCCCGGAAAAGCCTCAAGGTGCTCGACCGCTATCTGGTGCATCTGTCGGAGCACGCCGAATTTCACATCAACATAAATTCGGTCATAGGCGGCGGGATAAAAAACCCGGAAGATGCGCTAGTGGTTGCGCGTCGCGCCGTAGAGCTGGGTTTCGGCTCAACGCTCGGCATCATCCACGATCACAGCGGACAGCTCAAACCGCTCTCGGGCGTCGAAGAAGAGGTCTATCAGAAGCTGCGCCGGTTCGGAAAGAAAAAATTCGGCTGGCTCAACAGCTTCCAGGACGATCTCGCCCACGGCCGCTCGCACCAGTGGCGCTGCCGCGCAGGCGCCCGCTACCTGTACATCTGCGAAGACGGCCTCGTACACTACTGCTCCCAACAGCGCGGTTACCCCGCAATCCCGCTCGCCGAATACACGCGCGAGCATATGGAGCAGGAGTTCTACAACGAAAAACCGTGCGCGCGTTTCTGCACCGTAGCCTGCGTCCAGCAGGTCGCAATGGCCGATAACTGGCGCGCACCGCAGCGCCCCTTCGACATCCCGGTCAGAAACGACGGCGTCGAAAAATCTCCCCAACCCGTGGGCGAAGAAGAAGCCCTCGGCGCCGAATACTGAAGAGAAATAACGGAACAAACTAAAAAGAACGAAACAAACGGAATTAACCTGCGATTCCGTTTGTTTCGTTTTTTTTAGTTTGTTCCGTTATCTCTCTTCAGTTCCCCACCTTATGAAGTTTCATCATCGATGAAAGGCTGGGTTGTTCGGGCAGGCGTCCGGCCATCGCAACAATTGTCTCGCCCGGTTTGACGATGCCGGCGCGCACAAGCGTGCGGTCGGCGCGGCCTATCAATTCCAGGCTGCGGCCGGAAAAATCCAGCAAAAAGGGTTCAAGCCCCCATACGGCTGCAAGCGCGGCCCGCGTGCGCGCGTGCGGAGTCAATGCAATTATCCGCTGCGCGGGGCGCAGCGCCGCTATGTGGCGCGCCATAGTACCGGATTTGCTGAATACCACGATCACCTGCGCGCTCATCTCGCGCGCCGCGTATACGGCAGCTTCCGCAATCGCACGCCCTTCCTGTCCGGTCTGCTGATCGTGCAGCGCCTCGCGAAAGCGGTCGGGCTGTTTGCACGTGCTTTCGGTGTAGCTGATGATCCGCTCCATCGTCTCGACGGCGGCGACCGGATACGCGCCCGTAGCGGTTTCGGCCGAAAGCATCACCGCATCCGTGCCGTCGAGTATGGCGTTGGCCACGTCTGATGCTTCGGCGCGCGTCGGGCGCGGTTCGCTTTTCATCGATTCGAGCATCTGCGTAGCGGTAATAACGAGCTTTTCGGCGGCGTTTGCGCGCGCGATGATCCGCTTCTGATGAAACGGGACGCTCTCGACCGCGGTTTCGACTCCGAGATCGCCGCGCGCCACCATAACGCCGTCGCTTGCCTCGATGATGTTGTCCAGATCGTCGAGCGCTTCGCTTTTCTCTATCTTCGCAATCAGCGGAACATCCGAGCCCAGAAACTCAATCAGCGTCTTCGCTCCTATGCAATCGCGCGCACTGCGTACGAAAGAAAGCGCGACGTAATCGACCTCCTGTTCGAGTCCGAACTTCAGATCCGCGCGGTCTTTTTCGGTCAATGACGGCGCAGAGAGTCTCGCACCCGGCACGTTTATGCCCTTGTTTTCGCCGAGTTCGCCGCTGTTCGATACGCGGCACACAACATCGTGCGCCGTGAGCGATTCGACTACGAGCTCTATCAGCCCGTCGGCGAGCAGTATGCGGCAGCCTATGGAGACTTCCTGCGGCAGGCTGAGGTAATTCGTAGAAACAATCGAGGCGTCGCCCTCTACATCGCGCGTGGTAATTGTCAATGTCTGTCCGGTTTCAAGGCGAACAGGCTGATGATCTCGCAAACGGCCCGTGCGGATTTTAGGGCCCGAAAGATCCAGCAGTATCGCGAGCGGACGGTCGAGTTCCTGCGCAATCCGGCGCGCAGCGGCGATGGTTTCGGCGTGCACGTCGTGGGAACCGTGCGACATGTTCACGCGCACGACATCCATCCCGGCCGTCATAAGCTCGCGCAACCGCTCGGGGGAGCGCGATGCCGGGCCGATCGTAGCGACGATTTTCGCTCTTCTCATGCGCGTCCTGCGCGGGTTCTCACCGCTTCTCCAGCTCGCGCCTGACGGTCGAAGCCAGATCCGCCGCCAGTTCCGGGCTGTGGCCGATGAAATGGGCGGCAAGACGGCCGTCGCGACCGTATACGAGCGTCTGCGGCACCGATACGTTGCGCGATTCGACGAAGCTGCCGAATACGGGGTCGGTGATGGTCGCAACCGCATAACCGATGCCCTGATCGGCTACGTAGTGCCGCGCGCCGCCCTCGGTTTCCTCGACCGCCAACCCGACAATCTTCAAACCGCGCGCACCGTCTTCCTCGTGCAACTTCTTGATGGTCTGTATGTGCAGCTTCGAATGACCGCACCAGGTGGTGAAGAAATCCAGCACCACTACCTCACCGCGAAGCGCGCTCAGGCTATAGCTGTGCCCGTCCAGCGAGCGCATCTTGTGATTGGCCACTGTATCTTTCGGCAAATGGCCGATGCGCGACGACGCGTTTCCGGACAAAGCGCCGATGCCGACGACAAGCGCCAGTGCGGGCAACAGGTGGATAAAGGTAAACGGCGGACGAAGCCGCCCGGAGCGGGTGAAGATATTCATCGGTTCAATTTCGCTTTCTCGGATTTCAGAGCGGGAGAGAGATAACGGAACAAACGGAAATAAACTAAACAAACGAAAAGAATGGTTCAAAAAGAATGGGGCGAAAGAATGATTCCGTTTGTTTCGTTCTTTTTCGTTTGTTCCGTTATCTCTATTCAGGCGCGATTGACGCGCCGCGAGGCGTCGCGGCTCGTAGCCTTGCTGCCCGGCTTGACTACGGGAGCCTTGCCGAGCTGCGATTCGATTGCCGCCTTTACTTCCTTTTCAATCTGTTCGGTCCAGCCGATCCACCGCTTTACCATCTTTCCGTCCGTGCCGAACAACACCATCTGCGGCACGCTGCGGTTGCGTGGATCGGCGTAGTAGGCGATGACCTCGGGTTTGATGAACGCGGTCGGGTAATTTATCTTCGTGTCGCGCAGAAACGCGCGCACGTTGTTGACGCCCATCGCGTCCTCGCTGTCGGTTGCAAGACCGAGTATGCTGAAGCCGCGCCCCTTGTACTGATTGTAAAGATCAACCATATGCGGCGCGTGATCGCGGCAGTGCGGACACTTGGACCAGAACATATCGAGCATCACTACCTTGCCGCGCAGACTCGACAGCTTCAGCTTGCCCGCAGGTCCGCCTGCGACCGCCGGATTCGAAATGAGCGACACGATCATCTCCGGAACCTCGCCCGAACCGTCGGGCAGCGGCAGTTCCGGAATGTCTTCCTGGCCAAGCCGCGGCGAGGCCAAAACCACGAGCGCAAAAACGGCAGTCATTGCCATCGCCTGCATCCATCGCCGCGAATTGAAAACTAAAAATCTCATATGGATAACTCCTCGGTCACTCCTTCACGGATTCCTTTTGGGCAAGTTGCTGGGTAATCAGCGTATCGAGATAACTCAAACCATGGTCGGGACTGTATCCCCTGAAGTGTTCTACAAGCCGGCCGTCGCGCCCGAAAATGAAAAGCTGCGGGATAGGCGGCGCGCCCGTTTCGTCTTCGGTGCCGGTTAGAAAAGCGTCCGTAACGCGATCGTCCACATATCCGATCGTATAGTTGACGCCGAACTCCTTGATGAAGTCCAGCACTTCGGCGTGATCGCGCTGATTGCTGATGTTCATGCCGACTACTTCGAGCCCCTTGTCGCCGTGGCGCTTTGCAAGTTCAACCAGATCGGGCGTCTGCCTGCGGCAGGGTGCGCACCACGTCGCCCAGAAATCCACCACTACGACCTTGCCCTGATAATCGGCCAGACTGAATGCACGCCCGTCGTGCGTCTGTATGCGCGCATCCCATATCCGCTCGATGGCGCGCTCGTTTATGCGCGGACGCGCCGCGGTCGCCCCGCTTACGGGGCGCGGAGGCGGAGCCTGATCGCATCCGATTGCAATCAGCGCCGCACCGATCAGCGCCGCACCGATCAGCTTACCTGTCATGGTATCTGTTTTATGATTCTTCGCTTTTCGCCAGTTCATCTTCTAGATCGAATTTCACTTCGTCCGGATCGTCAAACAGCGCAATGCGATAATCCTCCGAAGCCCACCGCCCAAGATCGATTATCCGGCATCTTTCCGAACAGAACGGCCGCCACGGATTATCTTGCCATTCGGTTTCCCGCCGGCATTGCGGACAGCGTCGCATCCAATCCTCCCTCAAATGAACTCAGATAATAACGGATCTTGCCCGAAAATCGAAGTACGTTGACGCCTCATCCGCCCTTTCCGTCTTTTACGTTTATAATGCGGGCCAATGCCCGGAACATATTTTTTCATATCACTGCGACGAGCCGCCGCCCCGATCCTGATAATCCTGTCCGCTGCGGCCGCAACCGCCTGCAACGGCCCGGAAACGGCGTCCACACACACACCGTCGGGCGCTCCGGCCCCGGCCGCTTCGCCCGCCCCGCCCGATGATCCGCGCTTCAAGGACATGATGTTCATACCCGGCGGCGTTCTGCTGATGGGCGCCGAAGACGAGATGCCCTTTGAAGCCCCCGTACACGAAGTCCGGCTCGATTCGTTCTGGATCGACAAATACGAGGTCACCGTCGCCGAATTTCAACGCTTCGTCGAAGCTGCGGGCTACCGCACGGAAGCCGAAAAGTTCGGCTGGTCCGGCGTATTCGATGCGAAAACCGGAATGTGGACGCGCGTAGACGGAGCCGACTGGCGCCGTCCCGACGGCCCATCATCAAAGTCCGCACCCGATGAACCCGTCACGCAGGTGTCGTGGAATGATGCTGCAGCCTATGCAAAATGGGCCGGCAAACGCCTGCCGACCGAAGCCGAATGGGAGTACGCCGCGCGCGGCGGACTCACGGGCAAACGCTACATCTGGGGCGATGAACTGCGGCCCGACGGACGCCCCGCAGCCAACTGGTGGCAGGGAAGATTTCCCGCCTACAATACGGGCGAAGACGGCTACCTCGGCCGCGCGCCCGCAGGAAAATTTCCGCCGAACGGCTACGGCCTGTACGACATGACGGGCAACGTATGGGAATGGTGCTCGGACTGGTTCGACCCGGATTATTACAGCCGCAGCCCGCGCGACAATCCGCAGGGACCGGATGAGGGCGAGGAACGCGCAATGCGCGGCGGTTCGTGGCTGTGCAGCGAAAACTTCTGCACCAACTTTCGGCCCGCTGCGCGCAGCCATGCAACGCCCGATTCCGGTCTCAACAACCTGGGCTTTCGCTGCGTCCGGTCGTCGCGATAGTTCTCACTTTGGGAAGAAAAAGAGATAACGGAACAAACTGAATAAAACGAAACAAGCGGAAGGGGGCGGATACTTTCCGTTTGTTTCGTTTTATTCAGTTTGTTCCGTTATCTCTCCGCCTGCTCATCTCCGGCAGATCCGCATCGGCCCGCGCCCACGCCTTCAGAAATCGCGCATAGGTTTCCCGCGCCGCGGCATCCCTGCCCTGTCCGCGTTCGGCTTCAGAGAGTCCGAGCAGCGCACGTCCGCTGCCCGGATCCCTCTCAATCGCTGCGCGAAAAAACTCTTCGGCTTCAACCCACCGCCTCAACTCCAATGCAACTTTTCCCGCCGCTTCTTCCATCGGCTGAGGATAAAGCGGCGGCTCCGAATATCCGAGCTTGATTTCTTCCTCTATAGCCTCGCGCAGCTTTGCAATCGCGGCATCGGCATCGCCCGCGATTGCCAGCAACCGCGCCTCGATTTCTACCGGCGCTGCGGCAAGCGCCCGCAACTGCTGGCGCTGACGCCCGATTTGCGGCGCATCCTTCAGCTTCGGCAATCGATCCTTCATCCACGCTATCTCGCGCACCAGACGTTCAAGCTCGGCTTTCGCCCCATCAGTATCCCGCTTGCCGATATACGCCCTAGCCGCAGCGTAATGCCTCCACGCAGTGAAGACTTCAAACACTCCGGCATCGGGCAGCATGGGGGGCAGCGTCGGGCCGCCGAGTATCTCGTCCCACTTCTCAAACCTGACAAGCGTCCGCAGCATCGCAAGGCGCCCTTCAAACGCCGCGCGCGAGGTCCGCTCGCGCTCATTGCGCGCAAGCGCCAACAATTCTTCGCTCGCACGCACGCTGTCGCGATACCGCCCCTGATAGTTGTAGACCATCGTCAGGAAGTGCACGTTGTGGCCGTAGGGTCCGGCGGCGTGATCCGAAATTTCGTTCTGCTCGCGCATGTAAACGCGATCGACTTCCGCCGAATTCTCAAACGCGTGCGCCGCATCGTCCCAGCGATCGACGTGCACATAGATATGGCCCGGCATATGAACCGCGTGGCCGACTTTCGGCGCAAGCGAAGGATAAATGTCCGCGTGCGGCGCCCCGTCCTGCGGCCGTTTGCCGGCTTCAAATGCATGAATGAGGTAATGATGCGCACCGAGATGCCGGGGATTCTTCGACAATACGACCTGACAAAGGGCGATCGCCTCGATCGTGCCGGGCCGCGGCGTGCCGTCGCGCTCATAACCCTCCATCGAGGCAAGCGCGAGAAACAGCTTCGCTTCCATATCGTCGGGATAAAAAGAAACTATGCGCCGCAGCGCCCGACGATATGCATCGGTTGCACCCAGAAAACCGTTGTTCTGTACCGATGTGCGTTCGCCCTTGTAGCGGGCCTCGACCGCCGCGATGTAAAGCCGTTCGTGTTCGGGTGCGTTCGCCGAAAGTTCCCCGGCGCGCTTGACCGCAGCGTCGCGCCGCGCGTCGTTAACCCCCGACATAGCGATGCCCCACTGCGCCATCGCGCATTCGGGATCGAGATCGGCAGCGCGCGCAAAACTGCGGTCCGCCTCGTAAAACCAGAACGAATGCATCAGCGCCAGACCCTGATCGAAAAACTTCTGCGCCTCTTCCGACCGCGTCGTGACCGGAAAGTGAACGCTTCCCGCGCCGTCAAACAAAAACGCCGGGCGCGTAGCCTCTTTGGTCGCGCTCGGCGTATGGCACTGCGCCGCAGAATCCTGACTGCGGGCAACCGTCGTCATCAGACAACAACAACAACACAGCAGGAGAATCGTTCGCAGCTTCATCCCAAACCCTCAGGGAGAATAAGGAGAATAGGGAACAAACGGAATAAAACGAAACAGTCGGAAAGGATCCGCCCCTTCCGTCTGTTTCGTTTTATTCCGTTTGTTCCGTATTCTCTTCCGGTTTTCTACTAGTTTTTCTTCCTGGCTTTCCACGTGCCGGTGAATCCGCCGGCTTCCCATTTTCCGCTCATCTCGCCGCCCATCACCTTGCCAGGCAGGTCGAAGGGATTGCCCTGAAAAGTAGCCTTCAGCGTCACCGAATCGCCCGCAACCTCGATGCCGACGATGTTCAGATCGCCCGCGCCCGGGACTTCTACAGCGTGGTTGTCGCCGTTTTTCTTTACCACCAGCGTGAACGGAAGCGATCCCTGTCCGTCGGCTATCACCTCGGCGTCATACGTGCCTTCGAGACTCATAGCCGCGCCGTTCGATGCAACCCCCGCTACGGCCGCGCCCGCATCCTTGCGCACGCCGCTCCACGCGCCCCGCGCATCTCCCGCGCTCCAGTCGCCCGTGATCTTTCCGGCTTCAAACGTGCCCGCAATCGTCACCGGAGCGTCGCCGGTCGATGCGTTGATCGTTACCTTGTTGTCGGCGTCTACGGTTACGCTGCTGATAGTCAGCGGCAGCGGAGAGTCCGAAACCTCGCCGACCCACTTGTCGCCGCTGCGCTTGAGCGTCAACGTGAATGTAACCGATCCGATCTCGCTGCCGGTGGCCGTTACAGTGTAAGTCCCTTCAACCGGATGCGACTGCCCAAACGCAGCCCCGGCCAGCAACATAAGCGCTACGAGCGCCGATGCAAACAAATGCGTAATCCGTCCCTTCATGTTTCAAACTCCTTCGCGTTATCGGGTTTCTGAGTTCCGGGCGGGTTCCGGAGAAACCCCGCCGCTTTGCCTGCCAAAGTCTAATGCCGCATCGGGGAGAAAACAAGATGCAAATCCCGCTGCCCATTCTCCCCCATAAGCCCCTGTTCGCCGATCATTCAATACCCTGCCTGCTCGCTTTACGCTTCCTCGCACGCTTTTGTTCGTTTTCTCCGCCGACCCGCGCCGATTCAACTTCCTTCAACCGCCGCCGCCATTCGTAAATCTTGTTGAGCGCTTCGACCGGACTCATATCATCCGGGTCCAGATTCATAATCTCATTCACAATGCCGTCATTACCGCTTTCCGATACCTGGTCGGACTTCTTCGCCCCGCCGTCCCAAGTCGCCAACAATTCCTTCGCCCTGTGCAGCACCGGCCGCGGCAATCCGGCCGCCTGCGCTACATATATCCCGAAACTCTTCTCCGCCCGCCCCCTCTCGACCCGGTGCAGATACTCTACACGCCCGCCGCCCTCGCGCACCGCAAGATGGAAATTCTTTACGCGCGGAAGATAATCCTCGCAATCCGTCAACTCGTGATAATGCGTGGCAAAAAGCGTCCGCGCGCCCAACCGCGGATGATTGTGCACGTACTCTATTACGGCCCTCGCAATCGACAATCCGTCCGCCGTAGAAGTTCCGCGCCCGATTTCATCCAGCAAAATCAGGCTCTTCGGCGTTGCGTACAGCAGTATGTGCGCCGTCTCGATCATCTCCACCATAAAGCTTGAATGCCCGCGCAGCGTGTAATCATTCAGACCTATACGAGTAAAAATTCGGTCAACCAGCCCTATCCTTGCACGCCGCGCCGGAACGAAACCGCCCGCCTGCGCCATCAGCACTATGAGCGCCGTCTGCCGCAGATAAACCGATTTGCCCGCCATATTCGGCGCCGTCAACAACATCAACTGAACATCACTGCACGACAGATTTACATCGTTCGGAATAAAGGGCCGCCCCTCTATGCGATGCTCTATCATCGGATGCCGCCCCTGCTCGATCTCTATCCGGTCGCCCGCATCCAGTTCCGGCCGCACGTAGCCGTATCTCGCGGCCGCTTCCGCAAGCGCCGAGGCCAGATCCGTCCGCCCGAGCGCAGCAGCCGTCTGCGCAATCCTTACGTGATGTTTTCCGATTTCATCGCAAACCCTGCGATAAAGGCTCGTTTCGAGCTCCAGTATCCGCTCGCGCGCGTTTGCAATCAGCGATTCGTGCTCCTTGAGTTCGAGCGTGAAAAATCGCTCGGCGTTCGTCAACGTCTGTTTGCGTATGTAATCCTTCGGCGCAAGCTTCAGGTTCGGACGCGTCACTTCGATGTAATAACCGAATACCTTGTTGTAGCCGACCTTCAGCGAACGTATTCCGGTTCTTTCGCGTTCGCGCGCCTCGAAACGCGCCAGATACTCGCGCCCGCCGCCGAGCACTGCGCGCAGCTCATCGAGTTCTTCGGAAAATCCGGCCCGAATGATATTCCCCCGCTCGAAATCCGAAGGCGGCCTGTCGGCAAGCGCGCCGTTCACATAATCCACAAGATCCTCGCAGGCGTGCAGCCCCTCGCCAAACGCTTCCGGCGCGCGCGCACGCTCAAGCATCGCGCGCAGTTCCGGAATTACCTTCAGACTTCTACCGAGCGCTACGACCTCCATCGGAACCGCAATCCGCCGCCTTATGCGTCCGAGCAGCCTTTCTATATCCCCGGCGGCTTCGAGGGTCGTGCGCACGCGCGCGCGCAACTGTTCGCGGCTGTAAAACCATTCCACCTCATCGCCGCGCGCACGCAGTTCGGTCAAATCCAGCAGCGGCTCGCGCAATCTCTTCCTCAAAAGCCTCGCGCCCATTGGCGTCGCCGTCAGATCTATCTGCGCGGCAAGCGATCCCACGGGCGCGCCTCCGGTAAAATCCCAGCTCTGAAAAATCTCCAGATTGCGAACCGTCTGCGGATCGAGCTGCATGAATCGCTCGTGCGCGTACCTCTGAAGATGATCCAGATTCGCAAGCGCGTCCTTCTGCGTATCGCGCAGATAAACCACGATTGCGCCCGCCGCACGCGCGGCAAGCGGCCGGTCTTCGCATCCGTAAGCCGCAAGCGTCCGCACGCCGAAATGATCCAGAAGCGCCTGCCGCGCCGAACGCTCGTCGATCCGCTCGTCTTCAAGAACCGTGATTGCGCGAAAATCGAGCGCTGCAACATCCTGGCTTCGCGGCGCAAGCAACTCGGCCGGCGCAAGCCTTTCAAGCTCGGTGAGCGCGGCGCCCGCATCCAGTTCGGCGGCTGCAAACTCGCCCGTAGTTATATCCGCGTAAGCAATCCCCGCCCTTCGACCCGAAACGATCAATGCCGCCAGGTAATTGTTCGAGCGCCCTTCGAGCAGTCCCGGCTCGATTACCGTGCCCGGCGTGATGATGCGCGTCACTTCGCGCTCGACCAGGCCTTTGCCCGCAGGCGTCACCTGATCGCATACCGCTACCTTGTAGCCGCGATTGATCAGCCGCGCCAGATGCGCATCGAGCGAGCGCACCGGCACGCCCGCAAGCGGATGCACATGCCCCTTGCCGAACCACTTCCGCGTAAGCGCTACGCCGAGTTCGCGCGCCGCAACCTGCGCGTCTTCATCGAATGTCTCGTAAAAATCGCCGATCTGGAAAAATACGATCATCCCCGGATACCGGCGCTTGATATCCAGGTACTGCCTGCGCAGCGGCGTCGATTTGTCGTCGGATTCCTGCTTCTTCATCGCTGGAACGCAACCGCAGATCTAAATCCAAACCACACGACTTCGGGACAAAAAAGAGAGATAACGGAACATACGAAAATAGACGGAAACTACGGAAATATTCAACTTTTCCGTGATTTTCGTTTCATTTCGAATGTTGCGTTATCTCTCTTCAGTCGCGGGCCGAGAGTTTTGCAAGCAACTCCGTCTGACGGCCCAGCGCGGCGTGCAACTGCGCGAGTTCTCCTACGCCGATTACCGTAATCGCCCGCCATATTTCGTGAAACGATCCGGTCAGCCTCCTGCCCGCAAAACGCGCGTCGCGCTCCCCGGCGATTACCAGAAACGGGCGCGAACGCTGCGTATCGTATGCATGCTTGAGCCGCGCAAGCGCACTGTCGACGCTTCCGCGTATCTGCACCTCGAATACGTGGCTTATTCGCGGCGCATCGCGGCTTTCGCGCCACACTACGTCGTAGCGATCCACTTCCATCGCCGCGTCGTAGCCCAGCCACGCGCCGATCTCTACAAGCATTCTCTGCGCTTCCCCGTGCGTCAACGTGCGCGCCGGAGACGGCTCCGCCGCCGCACGATCCAATTGCATGGCTTCGGCCTCTACGCGCCGCAGCCCGCGCGCGGTCAACGTCCACCGCTTCCGCTCGCGCCGCAATTCGCCGCCTTGTTCAAGCCCCCGCCCCGCCCTCTGCACCAGCCGCCGCCATCGCGAACGCACCGCGCCGCTCGTACCCTCTACGTCTTCGGCCGTCAACTGCGGAAAGTAATGCACCAGCCGGTCGTATAGATACTTCAGATCCTCGCTGCCGCCCGTAGCCTTCAGCTCCTGCAGTATCGGCAGTTCGAGCCTTGTTGTCTCCGGTATCGACATACCCGAAACAAAACAGATAACGGAACAAACGAAAATAGACGAAATAGACGGAAATATTCAGCTTTTCCGTGATTTTCGTTTATTTTCGTTTGTTCCGTTATCTCTCTCCTATTTCTCCGCGCCGATTCTCATGCCGTAGAACGAGCGCCACACGAAGTAAACCGAAACCGCCAGAAACACCACCGCAAGCGTGCGGCTGATGCCCGCGCCCGATTCGTGCCGCAATTGCACGGCCAATTCCACCGCCAGCAATCCGAACAGCGTCGTGAACTTTATAACCGGGTTCATCGCTACAGACGACGTATCCTTGAACGGATCGCCGACCGTATCTCCCACCACCGTGGCCGCGTGCAGATCCGTGCCCTTCTGCTTCAGTTCCACCTCGACGATCTTCTTGGCGTTATCCCACGCGCCGCCCGCGTTCGCCATGAAAATCGCCTGATAGAGCCCGAAAATCGCTATCGAAATCAGATAGCCGATGAAGAAATATTCTTCAATAAAGGCAAACGCCAGCGACGAAAAGAATACCGTCAGAAAGATGTTGAACATCCCCTTCTGCGCATACTGCGTGCATATCTCGACGACTTTTTTGCTGTCGGCCACCGACGCCTTCTCCACGCCTTCGAGCTTTATGTTCGCCTTGATGAACTCCACGGCGCGGTAGGCGCCCGTAGTTACCGCCTGCGTAGAGGCTCCGGTAAACCAGTAAATCACCGCGCCTCCCGTGATTAGCCCCAGCATAAACGGCGCGTGCAAAAGCGACAGTTTGTCCTGATTGACCGTCAAGCCCTGCGTAAGCCCCATTATGATCGAAAAAATCATCGTCGTCGCACCCACTACAGCAGTGCCTATAAGCACGGGTTTTGCCGTGGCCTTGAACGTATTTCCCGCGCCGTCGTTTTCCTCCAGCAGATGTTTCGCGCGATCGAAATTCACCGTAAGCGCGAATTCATTCTTCACCTCCGCCTCTATGTTCGGCGCCTGCTCGATGAGCGAGAGTTCGTACACAGACTGCGCGTTGTCCGTCACCGGCCCGTAAGAATCCACCGCAATCGTCACCGGCCCCATGCCCAGAAATCCGAACGCTACAAGACCGAAAGCGAATACGGGCGCCGCCACCATAATCGCACCCAGCCCCTGAAGGCTGAAGTAATACGAAATCGACATCAGCCCCACGATGGTCATCCCGAGCCAGTAAGCCGAAAAATTGCCCGCAACCAGACCCGAAAGTATGTTGAGCGACGGGCCGCCCTCGCGCGACGATGTCACCACTTCCCTGACGTGACTCGATTCGGTGGAGGTGAATACCTTTACAAGCTCCGGAATGATCGCGCCCGCAAGCGTTCCGCACGAGATGATCGTAGACAGCTTCCACCATAACGTGGCGTCGCCGGCCAGCGTCGGAATGATCAGGTACGACACGATGTAGGTCATCACTACCGATACAATCGACGTAATCCATACGAGCCGCGTCAGCGGCCCCTCGAAGTGCATCTTCTCCGCATTGGCGTAAGTCGCTCGCGTCAAAGTTTCATTGATGTAGTAGGACGCTCCCGACGCGACGATCATCATGATGCGCATCACGAAGAGCCATACGAGCAACTGCACCTGAATCACCTCGAAGTTCGGCCCAGCCGACGCCGGATTGATCGCCAGCAGTATGAACGTAATGAGCGCCACGCCCGTCACGCCGTATGTCTCAAAACCGTCGGCCGACGGTCCGACCGAGTCTCCCGCATTGTCGCCCGTGCAGTCGGCGATCACTCCCGGATTGCGCGCGTCGTCTTCCTTGATCCCGAAGACGATCTTCATCAGATCCGATCCTATATCGGCGATCTTTGTGAATATGCCCCCGGCTATGCGCAGCGCCGCCGCTCCGAGACTTTCACCTATTGCAAAACCTATAAAACACGGCCCCGCATACTCTCCCGGAACAAACAGCAGTATGCACAGCATAATCAGCAACTCGACCGATATCAGCATCATGCCGATGCTCATTCCGGCCTTCAGCGGAATCGTATAAATCGGATACGGCTTGCCTTCGAGACTTGCAAATGCAGTGCGCGAGTTTGCAAAAGTGTTGACGCGTATTCCGAACCACGCCACGCCGTAGCTGCCCGCAATGCCTACGAGGCTGAAAAACAGTATGATCAAAACGCGCAGCGCCTCGAACTTCAACAGCACGCCGAAGTACAGTACGATCACCACGGCGATGAACGCTTCGAGCACGAGAATGAACTTGCCCTGCGTTATGAGATAGGTCTTGCACGTTTCGTAAATCAGTTCGGAAATTTCGCGCATCGACCGGTGCACCGGCATTTGCTGCAACTGCCTGTAAATCGCCAGTCCGAAACCCAATCCAAGCACGCAAATGATGATGCCGATAAGCAGCAGCGTGTGCCCGTCCAGGCCGAGAAAGGTTACCTGCCGCAGATCCGGCAGCTTCAGATTCGCCTCGCCTCCGGGCCGGTGAGATGCGCCCTCCGGCTGGGCCAGAATAACTGTTGCATTGATTGCTGCAAGCGCAAGCACGCCAAGCGCGCGGCGCAGCGTAAAAACGCCTGTTTTCGAGTGGAAACTCTTCATAGTCTGGTGCCTCTTCAAGGTGAATATGTGTCAAAAGCGGGGCATTATAGACGATATCCCTTGAAAAGTGAAAAGTTGCGCTTGCGCCCCGGAATGCGCGCTTGCCGGGGCGGGGAGGCTTCTGGCGTGCTTGCGCGGCGGAGGGATTTTCGTTAGTATGGCGGCGTAATCACGGAGGCGATGGAGTTCGCCTTTACCCGCCCCGCAACCAAGTCGGGGATGATGACTCCTGATCCCGAGCGTGTCGGCGCGGGGCAGGAGTTTTTGTTTTGCCCGTACCGGAAAGTGACCGAGAAGTTATGGATGAATTCAAAACCAAACCGCTGGCAACCGAACTGCTTATTTCCGCTGCATACCTTACCGATATCGGCCGCGAGCGGCTCAACAACGAGGATGCGCTCGTCGTTGCGGATCTGACCGAATCGGTGATCGAAACGCAACCCGGCGAATTCTCCGAGCGCAGCGTCGGCCGGCTCGGATGGCTGCTCGCCACCGCAGATGGAATGGGCGGCGCGCAGGCCGGGGAAGTCGCCAGCCGTATTGCGACAACCCAACTCGCCAAGAACCTGATTTCATCGGATGCAACGATGCCCGTTGCAGACCGGCTGCGCGAGGGCCTGATCTCGGCGAACCGCGAAATCAGGCGCGTAGGCGAACAACAACCCGAATGCAGCGGAATGGGCGCAACCATCACCGCAGCAATCATTATCGATGGCGCTGCGGTAATCGGGCAGGTCGGAGATTCGCGCGGCTACCTCATTCGCGAGGGACGCATAAAACAGATCACAAAAGACCAGTCCGTAGTCCAGGCCATGATCGACGCCGGAGTGATGACGCCCGAAGAAGCCGCCCTGTCTCCACACCGGAACGTCATACTCAATGCGCTCGGCGTCAAGGACGAACTCAAACCCGAACTGAGTATGATCAGCCTCGCCGACGGGGACATGCTCCTGCTGTGCAGCGACGGATTATCCAACAAGGTATCGGGCGCCGAAATGCAGCAGATCGTCTGTAACGCCGACACCCTCGGCGCCGCCTGCAAACAACTCGTCGCGCTCGCCAACGAACACGGCGGCCAGGACAACATCACGCTCGTGCTCGCACGGTTTGCGGACGCATCGAGATGAGGGCCGCAGAGACCTTTTCTGAACGCCTGTAAAGAGAGATAACGGAACAAACGAAAATAGACGAAACAAACGGAAAGTCTGACGATCCCCGTGGTTTTCGTGTATTTTCGTTTGTTTCGTTATCTCTCTTTATTCCCGATTTGCGGCCGTTGTGCTGGATTTCCCCTGATTTCGTGCTAAATTGAACGCCGCTCACCCGAGACAAGCACTACAGCTACGGAAAGGAAATGACGCTCGTGGAACTACACTCGACTACCGGACTCTCCCTGCCCGGAACGTTTTTATTCGGACTCGGCGATATCGCCGGAATTGCACTATGGGCCGGAATAGCCGGCATGCTGCTCGCCGTTGCAATTTATATTTCCGTGCGGCGGCAGTCGGACGGCTCTGAAGCCATGCGCGAGCTGGCCGAACTCATCCACACAGGCGCGATGGCTTTCCTGCGCCGCGAATATACGGTTCTCATACCGTTCCTGCTCCTGGTCGCCGCGCTGCTTTACGCCGCAATAGGCCAGGGCACCGCGTTCGCCTACATCGGAGGCGGCGCCTGCTCGATCCTCGCCGGCCTTGCCGGAATGGAAGCCGCTACGCGCGCCAATGTCCGCACAAGCGAAGCCGCGCGCACACACGGTCAGGGACTCGCGCTGCGCATCGCCTTTAACGGCGGCGCCGTGATGGGACTGAGCGTCGCAAGCCTCGGCATGCTCGGTATAGGAATCATCTTCAATTCTCTCGCATTCTCGATCACAAGCGACGCCGGCTGGCGCAGCTTTTCCGAAATCATTTCCGGATTCGCCATGGGCGCAAGCTCCATCGCGCTGTTTGCCCGCGTGGGCGGCGGCATCTACACCAAAGCCGCCGACGTCGGCGCCGATCTCGTAGGCAAGGTCGAAGCCGGCATCCCCGAAGACGACCCGCGCAACCCCGCCACAATCGCCGATAACGTGGGCGACAACGTCGGCGACGTGGCCGGTATGGGCGCAGACATCTTTGAAAGCTACGTCGGCGCCGTCATCGCCACAATCGCCATCGCCGCCACGTCGTACGAAATCACCAATAACTTCAACGCCGTATCGCTCCCGATCGGTTATACGGTCGCGGGACTGCTTGCATCCATCATCGGCATATTCGCCATGCGCGTGCTCGAACGCGGCAACCCCGCCACGGCGTTGAGAACCACTACCTTCATCGCAGCCGGACTGTTTTTAGTCTTCGCCTACTTCCTGACCCTCGCGCTTCCGATCGGCAACTCGAAATACAGCGTTCAGGGCCCGTTCTTCGCCGTCCTCTCCGGCACGCTCGCGGGCATCGCCATCGGACTCGTAACCGAATACTACACGGCTTCAAAACCCATTCTGCGCATCGCCGAAGCCTCGCGCACCGGCCCGGCGACAAACATCATCAGCGGACTCGCCATTGGTATGCAAAGCACGGTATTGCCCATTCTGATGATATGCGGCGCAACCTACGCGTCGTATTACTTCGCGGGCCTTTACGGCATCGCAATCGCCGCAGTGGGGATGCTCGCGACCGTGGGCGTTACGATGTCGGTAGACGCTTACGGCCCGATTGCCGACAATGCCGGCGGCATAACCGAGATGTCGCACCTCGGCCCTGAAGTCCGCAAGATCACCGACGGACTCGACGCGCTCGGCAATACGACCGCGGCAATAGGCAAGGGCTTCGCCATCGGCAGCGCGGCATTGACGGCGCTCGCGCTTTTCAGCGCCTATACATCCGCCGTGGGGCTTGGCGCCAGAGGATTGAACCTGATAGATCCGATGGTCGTCATCGGATTGTTTATCGGCGGAACGATGCCGTTTTTCATCGGCGCCGCCACCATGACCGCCGTGGGCCGCGCCGCGCAGGGAATGGTTGAAGAAGTAAGGCGTCAGTTCCGCGAGATTCCGGGTCTGCTGCAAGGCGAAGCCAAACCGGATTCGGCGCGCTGCGTCGATATATCAACGAGAGCAGCGCTGCGCGAAATGATCATCCCCGGAGCAAGCGCAGTGATAGTTCCGGTCGTGGTAGGCAAATGGCTCGGCGTAGAGGCGCTCGGCGGATTGCTTGCGGGAGCCACGGTTACGGGCGTGCTGCTTGCGCTGTTTATGGCCAACGCGGGCGGCGCCTGGGACAACGCCAAGAAATACATCGAGGGCGGCCACCACGGCGGCAAGGGCTCGGACCCGCACAAGGCCGCAGTAGTCGGCGATACCGTGGGCGACCCGTTCAAGGACACATCCGGCCCTTCGTTAAACATCCTTATCAAACTGATGTCGGTTGTGAGCCTCGTGCTTGCACCCTGGTTCATCAGCTAGTGGAAATCCAGAGGCTGTTGTTGTAACGCCGCAGCAGATCGGCTTTGATACGCTATGGCCCGAGCTTGCGCTCACACCGTAGTTGCAGAATCCAAGCTTCGGTGCTGAGTGTCGATCTTTTGTGCGCAAGTACCTCTTAGGTCGAGTTTGGCCAGTTGGTGGAGTCTTTTCTGATAGCTGCCGTCGCCGCGGGCAATCCGCAATTGCTCGAGGAGGCGGTTGGTACGCTCGTACCTGACGGTCAATCCCTGACGACAAGCAGCCTGGCCAAAGGCGGAGGCGAGCCAGCTCTTCCCGGTGCCGGTGGATCCGGTGATCAAGAGGTTGTGACCGCGCCGAATCCAGTCACAGGAACTGAGTGCGGCGATGACGGCGCGATCGAGGCCGCGGCGGGGCTGGAAGTCGATCTCCTCGACGCAGGCCTGCTGGCGAAAGCGGGCCGCCTGAAGCAATCGCTGGAGGCGGCGGTTACGACGGGAGGTGATTTCACGATCGACGAGCAAGGCCAGTCGTTCGTCAAAGGAGAGGCGCTGGATGTCGGGCTGTTCAAGTTGCTGGGCAAAGGCCTCGGCCATCCCGGGCAGGCGCAAGGCGCGAAGGTGATCAAGAGTTGGTTGATTGAGCATTGAGAGATCTCCTTTCAGATGGATCATTGATAATAGTCGGGGCCGCGCAGGTTCTCGTGCGCGGGCAGCGATGATGAGGTTGATGTCGATTCGGGTTCAGGCAAGGGCTGCGAGTCGAGGCCTTTGTCCAGGATCGAGACGACGGTGCGACGCGAAGGAGAGCCGAGCGCGAGGGCTCGGCTACAAGCGGCTTCAAGGCGTTCAGGGCCGAAGCGCTTGGCGAGGGCGAGCAGGCCGAGGCAACTGCGGTAGGCGAGTTCGGGATGGGGGTATCGCTCCATGGTGCGGCGCACCAGATCGCGCGTCTGTGGGCCGATTTCAAGCGCCCAATTGAGAAAACGGGCGGGTGTCCACTCAAGATGGGCGCGATGGTGCTCGGGAAGGTGCTCGGGAATGGTCGTATGCCGCCCCCTGTGGTCCGACCGCGGGTGAACGGCGACGCGCTGCGACTGGTGGAAACACTCGACCGAACCGGCCGTCAGTCGGACCTCGATCTCTCGCGAGACGAGTTGGTAGGGGAGGCTGTAGTAATGGCCTTCCACCTCGATGTGGGAATCGAGATGGACGCGGCATTTTTTCCAGACGGCGAATTCATAAGCCGAGGTGGGCAGAGGTTTGAGCGCCGGCCGGTCGAGCATCTCGTATTGGGAGCGGCGCGAACCCTCCAACTTCTGGAAGGGTTTGTCGTTGAGGCGGGCGAGGAGTTCTGAGATCGCCTCATTCAAATCGCCGAGCGAGAAGAAGGTGCGCTTGCGCAGTCGGGCCAGAATCCAGCGCTCGACCAACTGGACCCCGGCCTCGACCTTGGCTTTATAAAAAGTCGTCAACTGCGAGTTGTACTGATCAGCCGACAACCCGCTTTCGGATCGTTCACCCTTTCCACCCGCTCTGCGGCTCTGAGTATGAACTGGCTTTCAGACGGCTCAATTGGGGTGAGGATCGGGTCTATTTTTATGGGGCTGACGGCAAGCTAAAGTCATTTTTGACAACCATTACCGATTTGGCTCCCGGCGACGACTTTATGCGGATCTCCGTCGGTCGTTCAGCTTTTCGCGTCGACGATTTATTGCAGTTGCGCGACCTGATTGACCACACCCAATCTCGGCGCGGGAAAGGCCAGGATGTGTAATGCTTATTACGCCGCACCTGTAAGCTGTATTATGCCGCATGTAAGCGGCGCTTGCTGCCGAGGATCACTCAATATGTCGCCGTCACTGGCCTTTTGCGCTAAATTCACACCTGAGATCCACTTGACGGCGATCATGCTATGGCATTATTCTCTTTACACTGTATTCGAGAGAGAACTTATGCCGAAACGCCGCAAACCCGACCCGAAAGAGATTGCCCTCAAACGCGAAGGGGCGCTCAACCCTCATCCGGAAGAGATCTCGGATCCGCTTTTCAGGGAACATGGTTTCTTTGACCCAAGAGATTTGGTGCAAGCGCGCTACGAGATGTTGCGACGCCAGCGCGTCGACGGGCTATCGGTAGCCGCCGCCGCCGAGGCCTTCGGGATTTCGCGACCGACTTTCTATCAGGCGCAAAATGAGTTCGCCAGAGCAGGTCTATTGGGTCTACTCCCCAAACACCGTGGGCCGAAGGAGGGACACAAGTTATCGGATCAAGTGGTCGATTACATTCTCGAGAAGAAAAGATCGCAGCCCGATATCACCACAGCAGAATGTCTACGGATCATCAAAGAGCGTTTCGGCGTCATCGCTCACCGTCGCAGTCTCGAGCGGGCGCTGGGACGGAAAAAAAACGACAAGAGTTAGTTCCGCCTCAATCGACGGCTCAGGAATTGGCTGAAGCTTACGAAATATTGCGGTCGCAGGCGCTCCACCCGGAAGAACGTCAAAACTTGGATTCGGATCGGGTCGTGCTGATCCGACAAGGGATGGCCGCCTGGATCAGACGGGGTGAGAATCCCAGCCTTTCTTCGTCGCTAAAACAGAAACCAGTGTCCGTTAGCTCGAGGTCTTCACCGTCTCAACTGGTGGAGGAAGTCGCCGGTTTGATGGCGGAGATCATCATCAAATCCGAAAGGTTCATCGCCAATGCCTGACATAAAAGTTACGAGCGACCATCTGCAACGTGATGCCTATCTCTACATCCGACAATCTTCACTGCGCCAGGTCCAGGAGCATCGGGAAAGCACCCAGCGTCAATACGATTTGCGGAGCCGCGCCGTGGCCTTGGGTTGGCCGTTGGAGCGGATTCAGACAATCGATCATGATCTTGGCAAGTCAGGATCGCAGGCGGAAGGGCGCGACGGATTCCAGCAATTGGTGAGCGAGGTGGCGCTCGGTAAGGCTGGAATCGTGATGGGACTGGAAGTCTCGCGCCTGGCTCGCAACAACGCCGATTGGCATCGTCTGCTGGAGTTGTGCGGGTTGACCAATACATTAATTCTGGACGAAGACGGCGTCTATGACCCGACCAATTTTAATGACCGCCTTTTGCTTGGTTTGAAGGGAGCCATGAGCGAAGCCGAGTTGCATCTGCTCAAGGCTCGAATGCGCGGCGGAGTGCTCAACAAAGCGCGGCGGGGCGAGCTGGAAATGGCCCCGCCCGTTGGCTTGGTTTATCGGGAAGATGGAGCCTTGATTTTGGATCCTGATGCGGAAGTACAGGGAGCGATTCGCCTGGTCTTTGAAACTTTCCAACGGACCGGATCGGCGATGCAAACGATGCATTACTTTCTTGATAATGACCTGCGTTTCCCCAAACGGATCCGCTCTGGAGAGCGAAAAGGAGAATTGATCTGGATCAAACCCGGGCAATCGCGGATTCTGCAAATTTTGCATAATCCGCGTTACGCCGGAGCCTTTGTTTATGGGCGCACTCGCACTCGTCAAACAGTCGATGGGAAAAGTAAGGTGGAGAAGATCTCGCCATCGGCCTGGCAATTTGTGATGCGGGATCTACATCCAGGGTACATCAGTTGGGAACAATTTGAGGCGAATCAAAAACGCCTGGCGGAAAACGCGTTTGGATTTGGAGGACAACGACTGACAGGGCCGGTGCGAGAAGGTCCGGCATTATTGCAGGGGCGCGTGATGTGCGGCGTCTGCGGTGAGCGGATGAGTATTCATTATTACCGTGAGCCTGAAGCGATTTATCCGGTCTACAAATGCCAGGAAGAAGCGGTTCGTCGGGGCGGACGCGTTTGTCAGACCATTCCGGGAAAAGTGGTTGATGCCGCAATTGGAAACCTGTTGCTTGAATTGATGACGCCTATGACAGTGGAAGCGGCATGGGCGGTTCAGCAAGAGGTTGAAACGCGCTTGGCGGAAAATGATCAATTACGCCGTGGGCAAGTAGAGCGCGCTCGTTATGAGGCGGAGTTAGCTAGAAGGCGTTATTTCAAGGTCGATCCCGACAATCGTTTAGTGGTTGATGTTTTGGAGGCGGAGTGGAACGATAAACTGCGGGCTTATCAGGCGGCCCAAGAAGAGTATGAACGACAGCATCAAAAGGATCAGACGCTGACCAACCAAGAGACACGCGAGAAGATCTTCGCTTTGGTGAAAGACTTTCCGCGAATCTGGGATGATCCGAACCTTGAGCCGCGCGAGCGCAAGCGGATGCTCCGCCTGCTGATCGAGGATGTCACACTGATTAAAGCTGAAGAAATTACGATGCACGTCCGTCTGCGTGGAGGGGCCGCCAGAACGCTCAAGCTGCCGAAGCCTGTACAGATCACTGAACTCTGTAAAACCAAGCCGGAGACCATCGCGGAAATCGACCGACTACTCGGTGAACATTGCGAAGACAAAGTAGCTGAAATTTTGACTCAGGAAGGGCATCGCACCTGGCGTGGAGAAACGTATACGGTGGAAAAAGTGGCGTGGGTCAGGCAGGCTTACCGGCTTCCCAGCCGCTACGACCGCTTGCGAACGAAAGGCTATCTGACGGCGAAAGAATTGAGCGTGGAGTTGGGAGTTTCTACGACCACGATACATCAATGGGGACGCAACGGATTGTTGAGGCGGCATCGCTATGATAAAGGCAGCGGATGTCTGTATGAACCGTTGCAGGAAATTTCAATCATCAAAGGACATGGCGGACGTGGGGGCCACGGCCCCACTTTCACCGCTCGATAATAAGGACGAGGTGCAGTATGAAACCCAAGACTTATCGCGCGGTTTGCGGGGGCGGGCCGGCATCGCGAGCGTCCCGTAATGCTGGAGCATCTCGGTGTAGGAGCGCGTCAGCAGGGGTTCATAACGGCAGGGCCGGGTGACCCCGCTCCTGAGATTATCCGGGATAATCAACTCCGGCACGCCGTCAAAGAAGCTGAAGGCGCGCACGTGCGAGGAGATCCATTCCGGGAGGCTCTGGCTGAAGGTGGCCTCGGCGTATGTGTAGTTTGAGGCTCCGAGCACGGCGACGAAGATCTGCGCCCGGCGTTCCTCTCCGGTCGTCAAATCGATGATTGGAACGCTCGGGCCGCAGTAATCGACAAACAGCTTCTCGCCGGCGCGATGCGTTTGGCGCAGCGTCACGCGCAGGTGCTGCTGCCACTCCTGATACAGGACGCAGAACTGCGTGTAGCGATAATGGTTGGTGGGATACTCGGCGCTGTACTCTTCCCACAGCAATTGCCGGGTGACGCCCTTGCGCTTGAGTTCGAGATGGATCTGGGCGAAATCGGGCAGGACTTTCGCTCCTGCAACACCAGGTTCTGCGAGACCAGAAAGTCGGCCTCTCAACTCCGTTTCGCTCAGCCCCTCGGGCAAAGGCCAGGGGAGTCCGGCGACGACGGCCGCCCCCAGATATTTATTCACCACCCCGACCGAGAGTCCGGTCACGGCGGCAATCTGACGTTGGGAGAGATGGGCTTCATAGTGAAGCCGGAGCAGTTCTTTGATTTGGCGCATAGAGATTGGTCTGACGGGCATCGCTTTGCTTTTCCTCTTTTGAAAAAGAAAAGCGTCCCTCAGTCCTCCACTTATCTCCAGCGCCGGCCTTCAAATTGCGGGTGTTCACGATCACCGAAATCGGTGTTCACGTTGCCGGAATCGCACAAGTGCAAGATTTCGCTGACACCCCCAATAGTGTTCACGTTCGGCCGAAATCGGCGTTCACGTTCCCGCGAAACGTGTGTTCACGTTCGAGCGAAATGAGTGTTCACGTTCGAGCGAAATATGCAATCGGTTGATCGAGGCTCAACACGCGTGGGCGCGAGATGGCTCGGCCTTTTTTTTGCGGGTCTTTCGTCGGCAATCCGACCACCGGCTTGCTCAGATAGACTTTCGTGTCGACCGGCACGTCAGCCATATATATCAAACCCGCGGACGCCAGCTTTCGGCGCAGCCAGTAACTGCGTCCGTAGAGTGTGTCGCAACAGACCCATTCAAAGGGCAGCCCCTCATTGGCAACTCGTTCGATCATTTGCCAGCCCAACTCCATCTTGGTAGCAAATCTCCGATCGGGAGGAACGTTGAGTCGGCGCCGCTCTTTGGACATCTCTCGGCTAAACCAGTGTTGAGGCAGAAACAATTCGCCATCAATCCAAGTCCAAATCCCATCCTTGGCGTAGGCCAGGAAAGTCCCGACCTGACTCATCTCGATCTTGCCCAGACGACCATTATGTTGACGACCTGCTCCGGCCGTCTTCTCCGAAGCTTTATTGTTGGCGCTTTCATCCAATATCAACGCCCCGCCACTGGCAAACTCCGGGGTTTGGCGAATCTCTTCGCGCATTTGCGACAGCACTTCTTGTGTTTCCCACGGCGAATTGCTCATAAAATGATGCACGTTCTGAGGAGAGCATCCGGCTGTGCGCGCAAAATTGCTGAAATTGCTTTCGCTCTTCATCCTCAACATCGCGCTCAGATATTCCAGAGCGTAATAGCTTGTGTCCCGCGTCTGAGTCTCAAAACACTCGGCGTATCGTTCCCAGAATTCATAGAGTCGAGTCCCGAGGTTGTTGATCTCGGCTCTGGACAGCCCCCACGCCTCGCGCTCATAAACCTTGCTTTTTTTCTCATGCTCTGTGCTGGCACGCATTTGTTAGGGCTGCCAGCTTTTCGCTTATTTATCAATTGGTTAGCGCTCGATTTTTCGTGCCCGAGAATGTGACATTGTCGAGGTAATTACCAAAATTTTTACCGAAAAGGTGAATATTTCCGTCTGTTCCGTCTATTTTTCGTTTGTTCCGTTATCTCTCTTTATTTCCCCCAATGTCGTATGGTTTGTTTACAGGTCAGCGCGGGCTGCCGATAACCATAAAAGCAGCCCAGTAGAACGGATGATGATACCGGGGATCGAACTTTCCGCCCCTCCCCGATAACCTGCTTTCACCGCGCCGCATCGCAAGCACGGTCTGCCGCATGGCTTCCGGCTTGCTCATCCCGGTACGCAGCCGTATGTAGAAATCCTCCATCATCTCGGCCGTCGCTTCGGAATCAACGCGCCACTGACTGACCACAGCCGTGCGCGCACCCGCGCCTAAAAACGCCCACGTCAATCCCACGACTCCCTCGCCCGCGCCTATGCGCCCGCGCGCAGATTCACACGCCGACAATACGACCGTATCCGCGCGCAACTTGAGGTCGAGGATCTCGTGCGCTTCAAGCAATCCGTCTTCACCATCGCCATCACCGGAAGCGAGCAAAAGATACGAATACATCGGATTGGCGTTGTCTATTACGCCGTGCGTCGCAAGATGAATAATGTCGAAATTCGGAGCTTCAGCCTTGAACCTCGACTCTCCTGCCTGCCCGCCCGTATACACGGCACGGCGATCGCCGGAGAATAAATCACCGATTGATTTAACCTCGACTTCAGCTTCAGGCAGCGGCTCGAACTGAAAATTATCCTGAGATTCGCCGGATCGCTTTACCGACTCTCTGCCCGTCGTAGGATTCCCAAAACCAAGAAATGTTGCTGTATCGAGAGCCGGGATCGATGCACCATCAGGCCGACTGCGGGATTCGATGTCATTAAGAATGCTCAGAGACGGAGCATAAAAGATACTGTAATCCTCAACAAGAAACCGACTCCCATTAGATTGGAGTACTTGAAATGGTACTTCCCATAAAATATCATCAGGAATTATGCAGAGGGTTGCCGCTCCCTGAATGTACGGTTCTATCGGTCTGACTAGAAGATCGTACATTTCACGAGCCTGAGACTCATAAAGAGGGTGCCGCTGTGCCATCATTAAATGTAATTGGTGAACTCGTTTGCCTAGCTCATCTTTGCTGATCTTTACTGTGATTCCTGTCAATGGTGTTTTGGTACTGTCTTTGTGTAGAGAAGTAATAAATATAACAAATTGGGTATTGGTAACCAAATAATTGACAAGTACTGCTTTCTGATGATGGTTTGGCTGGTTAAGTGTTAGCTGAGAACCCGAAGACAAAGGGTGTGCTTGAAGGGCATGATTTGAATAGAATAAAATCTCTTTATTCCTCAATAATAGCCCTTGACTTGCAAGCATTTGCAGTTCAAATTCAAGTGGCATAGCAGTATTGCTTTGTGACGTTAGTCTGAGCTTCTCTTGATAGCTTATGTTGTTGCTCTTGCTAATCTCTTTGTTTAAATGCTTGCCTTCAAAAAGTGAAAGGGGGTAAGGATATTTATGATATATAGTATTATTATAATGAAGATATTCTAGTAGTGTCCTTGCTTTAGATTGTTCAGTGTAAGTTAGAGCTTTATCTAGGTTGCCTTCATCTACCAATAGCTCAATAAGCAGATGGTAAGGATGAATTCTTCTTTCAAAAAACATGTGGCGTGATTGTAGATCTCCTATGATGGTGCCCCGCATTATGTCAAGTTGATGAATTGCAGTGCTAAGATATTCGATTGCTTGTTCGGGACGATTACTTTGAACATAGGATTGCGCTATTATAGAAGCGCAGAGCTGAGAGAGTGCTGTAAGTCCTAGTTGCTGTGAGATTTGAGCTGATTCTTGCGCCAAAGAAATCGCTTGCTGGGGCCGCCCTAAAGCATTATAAAGTTCCGCTTTCTTCAATCGGATCTCAGCGAATCTTATAATATCAGAAGACTGCAATGCCAGTTTTTCGCTTGAGTTTAGTTCGCGCAATGCAGCTGCTAACTGTCCTTGATGCTGTAGCACTGTTCCTATATTTTGTCTGATTAAGGCAACTGTCTCAATGTCACTCAATGCTATGGCAGTTTCTAAGCTCTGTGAAAAATGTCGGTGTGCTTTTTGGGAGTGCCCTTGTCTCAGCTCGCTGATGCCTAAGCCTAAAATCGCTTTTGCTTGTTCAAGAGGCAAATGATTGACTCGAGCTTTGGTTGCACATTCTCTGAAATAGGTGCTTGCTTGATAGTAATTGTCTTGCCTTAAGTAAAGCGCTCCAAGATTAAGAAGAGTTGAAGCTTCTTTGCTGCTGAGGTTTCTAGTTTTAGATAGTTTTAGTGCTAAGTTCAAGTATTTTAGTGCTAAACGATAATTACCAATAGTGCTAAAAATCTCTCCAAGTCCATTTAGAGCATCACAAATATCTGCACCATAAAGCGGAAGAGTTGTTTCGGCTTTCTGGAATAGTTTAAGTGCTTCATTATAGTTCAAAACTGCAGCGTCGAAATGGACATTATGATGATTGATATTTGCCAAAAGTAACCGTGCATATCCTGCACTGTGGATGACTGACCAAACCGGAGAGTCTGCCTTGGTATTTAGGTGTTTACTTGTAATCTTAAGAATCTCTTCTGCACAAGATCTAGCGGCAGAATAATCTCCTATTGCATTATAGGATCGACCAAGCGATGCAAGCGATTGTAGCAGTTCTATCTGGTGGTTAAATTCTGAAGATATGTGACAGCTGTGGATATATGATGTTATTGCTTCCTTGTGCTTCCCTGCAAATGCTAAGTGCCTAGCAATCCCATAATGACTCAAAGCAATTAATCTGCTATCTTTAAGTGCTTTTGCTATTTGGAGTGCATATTTATAATGTCGAAGAGAGTGGGTGATATCAGTTTTGGTAGAGTGAAAAGACGCTTGAGTTGCTAACCATTGCCATAATCTAGGAGTAGCATGCTGGTGATATTTCTTTATAAGCTCCTCAATTGCTGGGCTATCAGCGCCGGCTAGCCTATTGATTGCAATAAATAGCTCTGTGTCACTTCTTACAGTTATTGGTGAATCGTAAGCTTTTGTTGTGCTGATTATCGTTACAGATAATGCTAAAAGTAAGTAATAATGCATGGTGTAACTCTAGATCCTGTTATTAACTTTGGGACTAACATTGAGCGATAACATCGACAAAGCGTTTGGTAGTTACTCACTGGTTTCGTGACAATTTGGTATCCCCGTAAGGTGCTCCCCATTGTCAAGACAAAAAATCGGGCAAAATAAGGTGGTTCGCTGTGTCGATGAAATCAAGCGTTTAACTGAGCGAAGACTGCCGCCGGCGTTCTGTAATCGAGCGACTGGTGCAGTCGATGATGGTTATAGAAGTTGAAATATCGGCCAAGTCCGAGAATCGCATCCGGGACGTGGAGATAATCGTGGAGATAGACCTCTTCAAACTTGAGGCTGCGCCAGAGACGTTCGATGAAGATGTTGTCGAGCGCCCGGCCGCGACCGTCCATGCTGATCTGGATGCCTTGTTGAAGGAGTCGATCGGTAAAAGCCGTCGAGGTAAACTGCGAACCCTGATCGGAGTTGAAAATTTCCGGCCTGCCGAAGGCCAGAGCACGATCCAGGGTGCTGAGGCAGAACTCGGTGTCGAGCGTCACCGAGACCTCCCAACTCAGAACCTAACGTGAAAACCAGTCGATGATCGCCACCAGATAAATGAAGCCGCCCATCATGCGAATATATGTAATGTCGGTTGACCAAACTTGATTCGGTCGCAGTATGGGGACGCCGCGCAGCAGATACGGATAAATCCGATGCCCTGGCGCCGGATGTGACAACCGAGGTCTTTGATAAATCGCTTCCAGGCCCATCAATCGCAACAATCGACGAGTGCGCTTCTCGTTGACCGGGTACCCTTCAGTGCGCAGCCAGGCCGTCATCTTGCGCACTCCATAGAATGGCGTCCGCGTATATTGCTCGTCGAGCAATCGCATCAACTGCAGGTTCTCGTTGCTTTCGCCCCGCGGGTGATAATAAAGGCTCCCGCGAGAGAGCCCGAGCAGCTCACATTGCCGCGTCAGGCTCAACCGCGGGTGGTCCGGCTCGATCATACGCCGTTTCTCATCAACTGAGCGGTCCAACTTTTTTTTGAGCCAGTCGAGTTCGACTTTCATTTGCCCGATCTGCTGATAGAGCTGTGCTCTTAATTCTTCTTCTTCCTGGGCGCTGCGCGCAGGCGCCCGCGAGAATACTTCGGGCATTTGCTTTATTGCCTGCTGCTTCCATTGCAGCACCTGGTTGGGATGTACTCCATATTGCGTCGCAATCTGATTGATTGTCGTTTGCCCTTTGATCGCCTCCAGCGCGATCCGCGCTTTGAGATCTGCGGTGTATGTTTTTCGCTGCTTGCTCATCTCTTTTCCCTCCCTGGTCAGCAGCGATTTTACACCTTAATTGCCTGTCTAAATTTTGGGGAGCATCATACTTCTCTTTCTCTCCCGTCTCCGCACGTGGTTCCTTCTCCTGCCCCCTTGCCTCGCTCTCCTCCCCTTCTTTTCCCTCTCCTTCTACACTCCTCTCCACGCCCTTCTCCTTCTCTCCCATCCGCTCATCCGTTCGCGGCCCGAACAGCATTCGCTTCAACTTCTTCACCGTCGCATTCTTCTGCTCCATCATCCGGATCAGCGTCACCACTACTCCAAGCAGTCGATCTACTACCTCCACCTCCTCCGGCCTCAGCCTTCCCCCGCGCAGTTTCTCCCTCAATGCCTCGATTTCCGGCTTGCTCGTCGTCGGTATTTTTGCTTTCTCGCTCATTTGGCCCGGCATTCTACTCATCTTCTTCCCGCTTGCATAGGCACTTTTCTGCTCTCTGCATATTTTCTTGACTCTTGTCACGCTCCTTTGCCGAAAGCTCACAGAATAGTGAAGAAGGGAAGCGCGAGTCACGCAGGCTGACCGAAGGCTCACCACTATTCTGCATCATTTTTTGTCCTGTAGAGAGGCCGACCCTTCCTTATTTTTCTCCCGCAGAGGCAATGACTCATAGAAAGATTGTGCGGCTATTCTGTAGTCATCAAAGAGCCCTTTCACCTTGATGGCGTTGACAAACTCATTTGCCGATTGGCCGTCAATACCAGGGGTAAAAAAAGGCATGTCATCAATCACAGGAGTATCAAGATAGTAACCGATGGCGGCAGCAACAGCCGAGATCAGTGCAAACTCCAATGGCGTGCGTTGAGATCCAGAGCTGACATAGATAAAAAGGCCCTGCTCTTCATCACTTAACTCCGGCTGATCAATCTGGATTACCCCAACAGCGGCGATCTCTGGTTCATCATCTATATCTAGCTTGAAAAATATCGTGTCAGACGACAGATCAATCACCCTCGATTTTAGCGGCACGAACACCTCATTATCGTGGTCGTATCCTACAGCACTGATATTCGGGATGTTGGCCTGCCCAAGGATCACTCTGAGAAACGTAGAGACCTGCGGAAGCAGGGGGGCAATCTCTACTGGTCTTGTCAGCTTAAGGCTCAAATCTATTGACATTCTTCGCTCCTGTTATTGACATTTGCCATTACTGTCACAAGACACAACTTTTCCGCCAGCCACTTTTACCGCACCATCTCTCGCCAAGATTGTGACTGACTGAATAGTGCCTTGGTTTGATATAGCAGCTATGCCCCCATTTCCTTCAGAAGCCCCCTTTTGGATGAAATCCACTAAGGTCTTAACATCAACATTTTGATTAGTAGATTTGATGTAGAGATCTACATTCTTGTACCCCGCAGCTTTTGCTTGAGCCTCCGCACCGGAGGCATGCTTTAAGATCGCACTCAAACCACCTTGTGTTTCCTTGAGACTGATTAACTGAATATCCTTGAAAACCCCATTAGTTGTCAGCAATCCGAAACTGACTCCATCGATACCCGGCGTATCTCTGGAAGCGACTCCCATGAAACTTCGTCCACTGTATACAGCTACTTCTGCTGCAAATGCAGATTCTGCTTTGTCTAGCCCGCCCCGGCTAAAATAAATCTTTGGACCGAACACACCCTCTAAAGCAATCTCAGTCGCAGTAGAAACAAGAGCTCCACTCTTACCAAGTCGCTCCAATGCTTTCTTAGAAAGCTCAAGGGCTTTGAGGCCCCTTCGGATGTTTTCAAGTTCACCCGGCTGGTGTCCTTCGGGATCAATATATCTAAGTGGGTTGTTCAGACAGTATTGATACTTGTTGAGAGATTGAGGATTGAAAATGTCAGCATAGGGCAACGCCTGTTTTTCATCACTACTCCTGCCAGGGCCAAAGACTTCTTCAGGCCCACCGCTAAACTCATCGGGACTCGTAAATCTGCCTTGTGCGTTTGAGTAATAGCGCGCCTGCGCAAAATCCAACCCAGTCTCACCATCACGCTCGTAGCCGGT
>JAHBSF010000027.1 GCA_019639255.1 Acidobacteriota bacterium
TGCTTGTACTCACTCTCCTTGCGGCTTCAATTCGCCGTTCTCAAGTACCAGGTCGTCTTCGGTCCCGACGCGGCGGTCGGGGCCGGCCGAAGCGATGCGGTAGCGTTGGGCCGTACCCTGATATACAAGCGGCGTGCCCCACAGATCGAAGCGCACAATCGGACTCAGGTAACGAGGCGCGAGTTCATCGAGCAGACGGCCGATTTCCTCCGCCTCGACGTAACGACCGCGCTCGCGCCGGTAATAATCGAGTCCGTCGGCAAAACGCATAAGCGTAATTTCGGTTCGACGCGCTTTTTCGCGGCGCACGGCTTCCTCTACGAGTTCCACCGATTCCCAGTTGCGGTCGCCGAGGCGGATTTCGGCCACGCGCCACTCGCGATCCTCGCGCACAAAGCGGAATGCCGTCTCTATCTGCGCCTGGACTATTACATTGTCGCCCTGCCCGGACCTGATGCTTCTGACCTGCACCTGATCGCGCTTGAAATCGGCGCCGAAAAGACGCTGGAGTTCGCTGCGCGCGCGGCCTATGCCCAGATTCTCGGCCGCCCCCGCGACAAACCATGCGCAGCCCATCAGCACGGCAAGCAGCGCGGCTGCGGCTGCAAAACGCTGTTTTCCGATGTCATAGAATCGCTTCAGCATAGAAATCGCTCAGCTTTCCACCCTCGCCGGATGGTAACAGAACGCGCCGAATCGAAGCAAACTGGGAGAGAAATTACCGAACAAACGGAAGAGAGCCCTTTTTGCACGTCTTTCGTTTATTTTCGATTGTTGCGTTGCCTCTTCTCTTCCTTCCGCCGCCGGAATGCGCGATACTTCTCGCCGTCGCATCCCTCCCGAAAGTCGACGGCTAAGATGGGCGATCTCGAAAACAAAGCCAGGGAGTTCGCCGACTGGTCGCACGAAATGAAGCGCGACTGGGACGAACGCGCGCGCCACGACGCGAAGTGGTTTATCTACCCGCGCGGCTTTCAACTCTCTGAACGCTCCTTCGACGCTACGGGCGCGCGCGAGGTCGAACGCCTCGTACGCGAGGATCTGGAACTGCTCACGGGCGGACGCGATCCGCGCAACTTGCGCCTGCTCGAACTCGGTTGCGGCATCGGACGGATGACCGGACACCTGGCGCGCATATTCGGAGAAGTGCACGCTACGGACGTCTCGGGCGAGATGATACGGCAGGCGCGCGAGCGATTGACCAATTTCCCGAACATTCATCTTTACGAAACCAGCGGCTACGACTTCGCCGAGCTTCCCGATGAATTCGTCGATGTAGCCTTCTCGGCCTTCGTCTTTCAGCACGTGCCGAGCCCGGAAATCATTTCATCGAACCTGCACGACGCCTACCGCGTGCTGCGCACCGGAGGCGCATTCAAGTTTCAGACCAACTCGCTGACTACGTTCGATTTCGAGGAAATGGAAAAGGACACCTGGATGGGCGCGTCATTTCCCGAGCCGCTGATCCGCGCTTTCGCCGCATCCACCGACGCGCAACTGATCGCAATCGACGGCGCCGGTTCGCAGTACTGCTGGACTATAATCAGGAAACGCACGCCGGGCGCGCCGCGCCGCTATGTGGAATCCCCACTGCGCATAGCTTTTTTCGGACGCACCGATGCGCCGATGGAAAAACGCGCGCCCGTGGCCGGCGCTCACGCCTCGCTTACGCTTGTGGCCGCCGGACTGCGCCGCGATGCGGTGGACTGCAACTCGCTCGTAGTGGACATATCGGGGCTTGAAGTCGCGCCGTGTTACGTAGGTCCGGTGCGCGGAGCGTTTGCATCGCTTCTGCCTGCGGAAGTCGTAGGGTTGTTTGCGCGGCTGACTCGCATAGATTTTCACCTGCCCGCCGGCTCTCCCACCGGTGCAGCGGACGTAAGCGTGCGCGTGCCGAGCGGAGAGATGTCGGCGCCGGTCAGGGTCGAGTTCGTATCGCCGCCGCCCGTAATCCCGCACATAGCGCGGATAATGAACGGCAGCAGCGAGACCGCTGAAATCCGCAGTCTGGGACCGAAATCGCTCGTCAGACTGCACGTAGAGGGACTCGACGAATCCGCCGACGCCGGCAACATCCGCGTCCAGATCGGCGAACGCATAGTCAAACCCTGCTACGTCGGCGCAATCACCGGCCACAGCCTTTACCGCGTCGATTTGCAGTTGCCGCCGGGCATCCGCACCGGACTTGCCGACCTGCGTTTGTACTTCGGCAATCTGGCATCCCCGGTGGAAAGAATCGAGGTTCGCGCCGGGGAATAAAAATATCGTTACCACCTCGGCTGTTTCTTCGTATAAGGCAAGGCAACGAACCCAAATTTATGAGACTGGAACGCAAGAGTGAATACGGGCCCGACGGTATAAACCGGGAATATTGACCTTTCCGCCTGTTCCGCATTCCCTGCTGCGTTCGCGAAAGGAAGACTACTGTGTATTCGAGACGAGAATTCGGGAAGATGACCCTCGCCGGTCTGTCGCTGACGCCCGTTCTCAAGGGCCTGGTCAAAGCCGACTCCGGGATCAACGGCGTGCGCATAGGCGTTCAGTCCTACAGCTTTCGCACGCTTTCCCTCGACGAGGCAATCAAGGCGATGGTCGATATCGGCATCAAGGAGTGCGAACTGTTTTCCGGCCACGTAGAGCCGCGGCCCGCGCGCCCCCCGCAGGCTGCCGGCGCTGCAGGCGCTGCACCGCCTCGCGGACCGAATCCCGCAATGCGCGAAGAAACGCGCAATTGGCGATTGACTACATCGCTCGATCATTTCACCGCTGTACGCAGGAAATTCGATGCGGCGGGCGTCAAGCTCCAGGCCTACAACCTGAGCTTCAACGACAGCTTCACCGACGAGGAAATCGACCGCGGCTTCGAAATGGCCAGAGCGCTCGGCGTCCCCATCATCACCGCGTCCTCTACGGTAACGGCCGCCAAACGCGTCGCGCCGTTCGCCGACAAGCACAAGATCACCGTAGCGATGCACGGGCACTCGAACGTGACGGATCCGAATGAATTCGCCAAGCCGGAAAGCTTCTTTGCGGCGCTCGCAATGTCGAAGCATTTCGCCGTCAATCTGGACATCGGCCACTTCTTCGCCGCCGGCTACGACCCCGTCGCCTTCATCGAGGCGCATCACGCGCGCATCGTCAACCTGCACCTGAAGGATCGCAAAAAGGACCAGGGAGCCAACACGCCGTGGGGGGAGGGAGACACCCCGATAAAAGAGGTGCTCCGGCTGCTGAAAACCAGAAAATACGATATTCCCGCCAATATCGAATACGAATACCGCGGCGAAGACGCCGTAGCCGAAGTCAGAAAGTGCTTCCAGTACTGCAAGGACGCGCTCGCCTGAACACCCGCCCACGGAGGATGAAATCAATGTCGAAAGAAGGAAACGCACAAGGAATGAGTGAGCAAATGAACGACGAAAGCAATACCGGTGGAAAAGCAAAAACGTCGCTTTCGCGGCGCAGGTTCGTCGCCGGAACATCGGGCGCGGCGCTCGGCGCGATGATCGTGCCGCGCAGGGTCCTCGGCGGCCCGGGCTATCAGCCGCCCAGCGATACCGTAAACTTCGCCGTAGTCGGATGCGGCGGGCAGGGCGCGTCGGATTCGACCGAGCTTGTAGCGGGCGGGCACAACATCGCAGCGCTCGCAGACGTGGATTTCAGCTACGTCGACGGTGCAGTGGAGGGACGCACGCGCGGACGCGACGGGCAGCCCAACCCGAACAACATCAAATTGCAGGAAGCCTACAACAAGGCGAAACGTTACGCCGACTTCCGCGTGATGCTCGAATCCCAGAAGGATATCGACGGCGTGCTCATAGCGACTCCGGATCACACGCACGCCGTAATTGCCAAGGCCGCGATGGAGCTCGGCAAGCACGTTTACGTTGAAAAACCGCTGACCTGGTCGGTGCACGAGGCGCGCCTGCTGCGCAAGATTGCTATGGACAATCCGAAGCTCGTCACGCAGATGGGCAATCAGGGGCATTCAAGCGAGGGCGCCGCGCTCATAAACGAATGGGTGCAGGCCGGCATCATCGGCAAGGTGACCGAGGTCCACGTATGGACCAACCGCCCGATCTGGCCGCAGGGCGTGCCGCGCCCGTGGACGCCCTCGGCGGCTCCGGCAGGCGCTCCCGCAGCCGGTGGCCCTCAAGGAATGGGCGGAGGAGGATTCGGCAACGAATGGACCTCGCGCAAGCTCAACCGCACCGTTGCAATGGCAATCGATGAAGGAAAGGGAAACACGCCCTCGGCGCTCAACTGGGATCTGTATCTCGGCCCGGCGCCCGAAGTGCCGTTCCATCCCATATATCATCCGTTCAACTGGCGCGGCTGGCTCGACTGGGGCACGGGCGCAGTGGGCGATATGGCCGCGCACCTGATGGATCATCCCTACTGGGCGCTCGGCCTCGTCCACCCGACGAGCATCGAAGCCACATCCACCCCCTGGGGAACCGATACCAGAAACAACCCCGTAAGTTATCCGCTGGCGACGCAGATCGTCTATCACTTCCCGGCGCGCGGCGCCCAACCACCGGTCAAACTCACCTGGTGCGACGGCGGATTGATGCCGGGGCGGCCCGAGCAGCTTCCCGACGACGTGCCGCTCGAACGCGGAGGCGGCGTCATCTTCATCGGCGAGAAGGGCATCCTCCTTCACGAAACCTACGGCGCCAAACCCCGCCTTTTCCCCGCTTCCCTTATGGAAGCCGCGGCGAAGGTGCCGAAGACCTATCCGCGCATCGAAACCAACAACGATCCGGGCCGTTCGGCCAAACACCGTATGAACTGGGCCAACGCCATCCTCGGCAAGGCCAAAACAACCTGCCCGTTTGAATACGCGGGCAGACTTACGGAAACCATGCTGCTCGGCGTCGTAGCCATGCGCGCAGGCCAGGGCAAACGCATCTACTACGACGGAGAAAAGGGACGAATAACCAACTTCGACGAGGCCAACCAGTACCTGCACCGCGAATACCGCAAGGGCTGGAGCCTGTAAGGAAGAGAGATAACGGAACAAGCGAAATAAGACGGAATCTACGGAAATATTCAACTTTTCCGTAGTTTTCGTGTTATTTCGTTTGTTCCGTTATCTCTCTTATCTGACTTTGAGTTTCACCGTATTGGCGGCAGCGTCGCCTGCCGTCAGCACGAGATCGACATCACCCGCGACTCCCGCAGGCACGCGCGTATTGATCTGATCGAGTCCGACAAACGCCCCTTGAGGTCCTGCAAACAGCACCGGCGCCTCGACTCCGCCGATTGTGATCCTCACCACGGATAAAGATGCGCGCCGCACCCCCGTGCCGAACAGCACCAGAAAATCCCCCGCGTCGATTTCATTGGGCGTGCCGTCTACATTGCCTACGGCGGAATAAGTAACGCCGTCAACCGTCCTGAGCGCCGCCGGAGCGCCCGCGCCCGAAGAATTTGAGGTAAACAGCGACGGCGCAGTCGAGGCGATGGTAATTTCTCCGCGCGACAATGTTGCATCGCCTGCGGTGATTTCGATTACAGCCGCGCCGTTTTGCGTGCCGGGAGGAATCAGAAAATTTATCTGCCCCGGGGATACGAAAAACAGCGGCGCAGCCACGCCGTTTACCCGCACGCGCGTGCCTCCCATCTCGGTCGGAAGCGGCACTTCCCCGGCTACAAGCGTCGTCCCGGCCAGATGCGTCCCGAATGCAGCAACGATCGAATCGGCGGATGAGGGCCGGTTTCCGGCAAAACTTGCGGCCGACACGACAGCCAACCCGAGCGCCGTTCCCGCACGAGTGAAATTTTGCGCAGCGGACCGCGCTCCGTCGGGATTGAGTATCCTGACCTCCACGGTTTGACCGGGCGGCGCCGATACTTTCCACATATGCGACGACAGCAGCGTCAGAACGTCTCCATCGGCGTTTTCCGTGTCGCGCACGATGCGGCCGTCGATTTCGATTTCCGCGCCGTCTCTGATGTTCCTGCCCTCGACGACCAGCGTTCCGTCGGGCGCCGCCTCGATTGATTCGATGGAGGGATTGGAGACGGGCAGGTCCTGAAAATCGAACGTAAAGCCGATGATTGCAAGCGCCATTTCATCTGTGGTTCTTTCGCCGTAAGAGACGCTTTGCGGCGGCGAACTCGGATTGCGCGGATTGGACGCCGAGTTGTCGTACACAGACTTTAATCTTATTACGGCGCCGGCGGGCGCCGGGACCGGGTTGGTGAAATGGTAGAAGCTCTGCCAGTTGAAATCCCAGTCGTCGATACGGATCAGACATTCGGGCTGACCGCCCGGCTTCGTCATCTCGATGCTGATCTCGCGGCCGAGCAGATGCATATGCGGCGCTATCGAAATCAGATGCGCACCGAGAAAATTTTGAAACGAGGCCGATACTTCATGGCGCTGTGCACCTGCCGGTATGACGAAATTCCTGCTTTCAAGCGGGTAGAAATTCAGCTCCTTTTTCACCGGAGTACGGGCAAATCTCAATCCGATCTGCGTCGCATCGCTTTCGGGAGTCGCACCCGGGTAGTAGTGCAACTGAAGCACGACGCGCGAATGCCTGCCGAGCCGTATCCCTACGCCGTCCGGTTCCTCGCTCCCGCGCGAGCCCGGCGCCCACGCCGTCAATATCCCGGATGTCGAAAAACCCGGCCCGCCGAAACAGGTATACCCCGGCCCCGGATCCGCCGCATCGAGCGCCTCCGACGCCCCCACAGGATCCAGAAACGCTATCACGTGATGCACTATGCGCCGGTTGCCCGGACGCACTTCGACGCTTGAGACGAAACGGTCGCTGCGCAGATCCACGGGAACGGAAAAACACCGGTAGATGTCTCCGCCCACGGGCGGCGTGTAGGGCTCGGGCATCGAGACTATGTGGTCCGGTTCGCCGAGCGCCCAGTCGTCGGGAAATACGAGCGGAGGCGGCAGGTCCGAGGCATCGCCTTCGGGCGAGCCTGCGTCTACCCAGGCGGCGATAGTTGCGCGTTCTGCATCCGTGAGTCCGCGCACCTCGCGAAACTCGCCGCATCCGGGTGAGGGCTTCCACGGCGGCATCCTGCGCAAAAGCACCTGTTCGCGTATGGCCCGCGCCCAGGGGCGCGCCTGCTGATAGGTCGTGAGCGAAAACGGCGCGATGTCGCCGGGACGGTGGCAGCTCTGGCAGTTTTTCTGGAGTATGCGCACGACCTCCCTGTTGAAGGTCGGAGTCTGCGCATTCGTGCGGCGAGTGTTTGCGCGTCGATCGCTGCGGGATTCGACGTCGAGCGCCCCGATGGTCAGGAGCACTACGCCGAAGACCAATGAGACAAACGCCGGCAGACGCCTGAAACGTAAAGCCATGGCCCGAAACTCCCGAATAAGAGAGATAACGGAACAAACGAAATTAAACGAAAATTACGGAAAAGTTTGTATATTTCCGTAATTTTCGTTTCATTTCGTTTGTTCCGTTATCTCTCTACTTTCCTCATCCATCGTAGCGCCGGAAAAGCAGCGCCGCATTCGTGCCGCCGAAGCCGAAACTGTTTGACAGGGCGCAGCGCACTCTTGCGGGCCGCGCCTTGTTGGGCACACAGTCGAGATCGCACTCGGGATCGGGCGTCTCGTAATTTATCGTTGGAGGCAGGATCTGATGGTAGACCGAAAGCGCAGTGATTGCGGCTTCCAGACCTCCTGCGCCGCCGAGCAGATGGCCGGTCATAGACTTTGTAGCGCTCACTGCAAGCGAATAGGCATGATCGCCGAACGCGCGTTTTATCGCCAGCGTCTCGATACGGTCGCCCACGGGCGTTGACGTAGCGTGTACGTTGATGTAATCGACTTGCGCGGAATCCACGCCCGCGTCTGCGATCACGCGCCGCATCACGCGCATCGGCCCGTCGCCGTCATCCGAGGGGGATGTAATGTGATACGCGTCGCCGGTCATGCCGTAGCCGATGATTTCGGCGTAGATGCGCGCTCCCCGCGCGCGGGCGTGTTCGAGTTCTTCGAGCACGAGTATGCCGGCGCCCTCGCCTATGACGAAACCGTCGCGGCCCTTGTCGAATGGACGCGAAGCGCGCGCCGGTTCGTCGTTGCGCGTCGAGAGCGCGCGCATCGCGGCGAATCCGCCCACCGACATAGGAGTAATGGCGCCCTCGCTTCCGCCGCATATCATCGCAACGGCATCACCGCGCTGTATGATCTTGAAGCTGTCTCCGATGGCGTGCGCGCCGGAGCTGCACGCGGTCGCGGTAGCCGAGTTCGGCCCCTTGGCGCCGGTGTGGATCGAGACGTATCCGGCGGCGAGATTGACTATCGATGCGGGTATGAAGAACGGGGAAATGCGGCCCGGCCCACCTTCGAGCATTTTTGCGTGCTCACGTTCGAAGACGCTGAATCCGCCGATCCCGCTGCCGATGTAGGCGCCTACGGACTCGGCGATTTCTTCAGTCACCTTCAATCCGGAATCGGCGAGGGCTTCGAGCGCAGCGGCTATGGCGAAGAAGATGAAGTAATCCATCTTCTTGAGATCCTTCTTCTCGACGAACTTCGTCGGCTCGAACCCCTTGGTTTCGGCGGCGAAGCGCACCGTATGGCCGCTTGTGTCGAACCGAGTGATCTTGTCGACGCCGCAGCGTCCGGCGATCAGCCCCGCCCACGTCTCTTCGGTCGTGTTTCCGAGCGGACTGACCACTCCGATTCCCGTTACGACCACCCGTTTCTTGCTCAGCTCGTTTGTCACAACAACCTTCCTTGCCCAATCAAAGCTGAATCAAAGCTGAATCAAAGCCGTATCAAAACCGGATCGAAGCCGTATCGTGAAGTGGTCGTGCTTCGGGGTGGTGAAGCGAGACCCCGCCCCAAAAAATTGGGGCGAGGTCTGGGCTCTGAGCAGGATCACATCGCTCCGATCGAACGGACGCCTACTTCTGATGGTTCTTGATGTAGCTTACAGCGTCGCTGACCTTCAGGATCTTCTCAGCCTCCTCATCGGGGATCTCAATACCGAACTCCTCCTCGAAACGCATCACCAGTTCTACGGTGTCGAGCGAATCGGCGCCCAGGTCTTCGATGAAGCTCGCGTTCATCGTCACCTCGGACTCCTCCACTCCCAACTCGTCCACAATAATCTGTTTAACCTTGTCCTCTATCGACTCTGCCATGAGTTCCTCCGTGGGTATCTGATTATGATCGGGGCAGGAAGAAGCGCCGCAGCGCTGCACTTCTTCACATATACATCCCGCCGTTGACATTGAGCACTTGGCCCGTGATATAGCCTGCCTCATCCGAGGCGAGAAAAGCAACCGCATAAGCGACATCCAGATCGCTGCCCGGACGCTTGAGCGGAATCTGTTCGAGCATCCCGGCGCGCGCCGCTTCGCTCATCGCACCGGTCATCGGCGTTTCGATATAACCGGGCGCGACGGCGTTGACCGTAATATTTCTCGACGCGTACTCGCGCGCAACCGCCTTGGTCATCCCTATAATTCCGGCCTTCGCCGAAATGTAATTCACCTGACCGACGTTTCCCGCCTGCGCTACAACCGACGTCAGGTTGATGATCCGCCCGCGCCGCGCCCTGGTCATCATCGGCAATACCGACTGCGTCATCAGAAATACGCCGGTCAGATTGGTCCGGATCACCGCATCCCAATCCTCGCGCTTCATACGCAGCATCAACCCGTCGCGCGTCACCGCAGCATTGTTTACCAGAATCGTCGCAGGCCCCAGGCCCTCGGCCACGGCCCTGACCGCCGCCGCAATCTCGTCTGCGTCGGCCATATCCGCACGCAGGGCAAACGCACGGCACCCAAGCGCGCGAATCTCCTCGGCCGCCTCAACGCATTTGTCGAGCGAACGCGCAAGCACCGCTACATCCGCGCCGCACCGCGCAAGCAGTAGCGCCGTGGCGCGCCCAATGCCCTGCGAACCGCCCGTAACAATCGCTACATGTCCTTCCAGATTGAACATCTCGTCAACTCTCGCAGTCAGTCATCACAATCCGGCGCATCACAATCCGGCGCATCACAATCCGGTGCGGGATTCAGCTCTCCTGCTTCAGCGCCTCGATCGCAGCCGTCAGGCTCGCCGTATCTTCTACGTTAAGCAACCGCACATCCCGATCTATGGCCCTGACCAGCCCCGAGAGCACCTTTCCCGGGCCGACTTCGACAAATGTAGTTGCCCCCGAAGAAACGAGCGCGGCAATGGTTTCGGTCCAGCGCACGGGAGACGAAATCTGCCTTATCAATCCCTCGCGCGCCGCATCGCCTGAAGTCACAAACGCCGCATCCACGTTATTGACCAGAGGCACGGGCAGCGCATTGAAATGCGTTCCGGAAAGCGGCGCCGTCATTGCTTCCTGCGCAGGCCGCATCAGCGCGCAATGAAACGGCGCGCTTACCTTGAGCATAACGGCCCGGCGCGCACCCCGCTGCTTGCAGGCTTCTACTGCGCGCTCGACTGCAACCGTATTTCCCGCTATTACGGTTTGAGTCGGCGTATTGAAATTCGCCGGTGCGCAGACTTCGCCTCCCGCAGCTTCGATGCACGCATCTGCTACCGCAGAGGCATCGAGCCCCAGAATCGCCGCCATAGCGCCCGCGCCCTCCGGCGCCGCCTCCTGCATCAGCTCGCCGCGCCGCCGCACCAGCCTCACAGCATCGCCGAGACTCAGCGCGCCTGCGGCCACAAGAGCCGAATATTCGCCCAGGCTGTGCCCCGCAACAAAATCCGGATGCACGCCGTGCGATTGCAGCACGCGGTAGGCGGCGATGGATGCGGTCAGAATCGCGGGCTGCGTATTGGCCGTCAGTTGCAGATCTTCCTCCGGCCCGTCGAAGCACAACCGGCTGATCTCAAATCCGAGCGCTGCGTCCGCCTCGTCAAACGCCTGCCGCGCTACATCGAAATTCCCGGCCAGATCGCGCCCCATCCCGGCATATTGCGATCCCTGGCCCGGAAAAATAAACGCCGTCTTTCCCATCTGGGTTTCCGTCAGTTCAATAAGAGAGATAACGGAACAAACGAAATAAGACGGAACAAACGGAAATTATTCAACTTTTCTGTAATTTCCGTTTCATTTCGTTTGTTCCGTCATCTCTCTTCTCACTCACGCCTCGTTCCAGGCTGCTGTGGATCTGTTCAGGATTCGAGCGCCGCGACTTCGCCGAGTTCCCTCTCGATCCGCTCGTTGAGTTTGCCGTTATAGAATTCCTTCGCGATGCGTATGGCGTTGCGTATTGCCTTCGGTGTAGACCCGCCGTGGCATATGACGCAAAGCTGTTTTGTGCCCAGCAGGGGCGCGCCTCCGAACTCGGAATAATCCAGGCGCTTCTTGACGCTGCGAAACGCCGTGCGCGACAAAATGGCGCCGACCTGCGTCTGTATGGTCTGTCCGAGTTCGGTCTTGAGAAGCCCCATGATGGCTTCCACGAGGCCCTCGCTCGTCTTCAGTATGACGTTGCCCGTAAAACCGTCGGCCACGATTACATCCACGTCGCCGGTGAAGATATCGCGCCCCTCGACGTTGCCTATGAAATTGATCGGCGATGAATCCTTGAGCAGCCGCGCCGTTTCCTTAGTCAGATCCGTCCCTTTTATGTCTTCCTCGCCTATGCTCATTACGCCGACGCGCGGGTTGCGCACGCCCAGTATCGTGCGCGAATAAATCGACCCCATGATGGCGAACTGCCGCAGGTTTTCGGGCTTGCACTCGGCGTTCGCCCCCACGTCGAGCAGCACCGTTCCGTTGCCCTTGAGCGTCGGAAAGATCCCGGCCAGCGCCGGACGATCCACCGACGGCAAGGCGCCGAGAATGAGTTTCGCCGTAGCCATCGCCGCGCCCGTATTCCCGGCGCTCACCAGTCCGTGCGCACGGCCGTCGCGCACCAGTCGGGCCGCAACGCGGATCGACGAGTCGCGCTTGCGGCGCACGGCCTGAGCGACGGACTCCTCCATCGTGATGACTTCGGTTGCGTTGACGATCTCTATGTGGAGCCGCTGCGCGCGGGGATTGGGGCATCCCTGCCGCGCCAGTTCCTCGCGAATCAGTTCCTCGCGGCCGACCAGCAGTATGCGCGCGCGCAGGTCGTGCGCCGCAGCAATCGCTCCCGCAACCTCGATCGCCGGGGCGTGGTCGCCCCCCATGGCATCTACGGCAATGGTCGTGAGCATACTCAGGGCGCGTCCCCGATCAATTAGAGTTCAACGACAGACAACAACAGGACAAAACGGACAAGAAACGGTCAAGATACAGTCAACCGGGCCGCGACATCAAACCAACGCCTCCGGCCCGGTGCGGGACTGCATTCGCGTTATTCCTTGACTTCGATGACCTGGCGATCGCCGTAATACCCGCAACGCGGGCATACGCGGTGCGACAACCTCGGCTGCTGGCAGTTCGGACACGGACTCGTCGTAACGGGTTGCAGCGCATCGTGTGCGCGACGCTTGCGCGTCCGCGATTTGGAATGGCGTCGTTTCGGATTAGGCATTTCAATACTCCAACACTGATTATTTCGTTCGGGGGCAACCGGCATTCCCGCCGCTATGTTTCCTGCCGCCCTTCAAATTCTTTATTGCTTACGTATTCTTTATGACTTACGCGTCTGTCACTCTTATCTGTCACTCTTATCCGTCAATTCTTCGCGTCCATCACTTCTCTTCTTCGCGCGGCGCATCCACGTTCGTTTCGGCATCGTTTGTTTCCGCATCCCGCTCATCGGCGCGCAGATCCGCAAGCGCCTGCCAGCGCGGATCCATCGGCTTGGCGCACCGGCAGGTCTCGCTGTTGAGATCAGCGCCGCACTGATCGCACAGGCCGCGACAATCGCTCCTGCACAACACGCGCGTCGGGAGCGCAAGCGCAAGCTGCTCCAGGACCATCTCGTCGAGGTCGATTGAATCGCCCTCGTAGAAGGAAAACCCCAGATCGCGCTCCTGCAACTCGGTCTCCGATCCGGCCTCGACATCGGCCGGGACCGGCGCATAAAAAAGATCGAACGGCGCATCAACATCAAACGATACCTCGGTCAGACAACGATCGCACGGCGCAAGCAGTCGCGCCCTGAGCTGCCCGCGCAGCCGGATATCCATTCCGGTCCGGTCCACGCGGCCGGAAACTTCAGGAGCAGCCGCGAGCCTGAATTCATGCGCGCCGAGATCAAGCTCCCCGGTTTCGTATCGATGCTCAAAGCGGCGCCCGTCCGCCGGCAGCCGCACCAGTGAGATGATCATCGCTCCCCCGGTTCTGGCAAAAGTTGATAATTATAGTTTGGCCGGGCGGTTTGTCAACCAGGCGACGCGCGCGCATCTTGTACTCTTCGCCGGCCCGGGTTTAGAATGTCGCTTCGGTTCGGGCGCTACAAATTACGAAATCGATTCGCGGAGGAGATACCCCATGAGCATGGAAGCTCTCGGCATGGTCGAGACCAAGGGATTCGTCGGCGCAGTGGAAGCAGCCGACGCAATGGTCAAGGCCGCCAACGTTCAACTCGTCGGCAAGGAATACATCGGCGCCGGCTACGTCACCGTATTCGTCCGCGGCGATGTCGGCGCGGTCAAGGCCGCAACCGATGCGGGCGCCGCAGCCGCCCGGCGCGTCGGAGAACTCGTTTCGGTCCACGTCATCCCTCGCCCGCACAACGAGGTCGAGCGCGTCATCCCCGGCAACGGCTACCGCCCGGGCAGCCGCCTCGAAGGCAACGAACCTCGCGCGCTCGGCGAGGGCGAAAACACAAAGAAGAAATGAAAGATAACGGAACATACGAAATAAAACGAAAATTACGGAATAGTTGAGTATTTCCGTAGTTTCCGTCTTATTTCGTTTGTTCCGTTATCTCTCTTCCTCCCCCGGCATCCGCATGGCAGATCAGGATCTACAATCGGTTCAGGCCGCGCGCGATCTAGTCGAGTCCGCACATCGCGCACAACAAACCGTCGCAACCTTCGATCAGGCGCGCATCGACGCCATATGCGCAGCTATGGCCGCAGCCGCCGAACGCGAATCCCTCCGCCTCGGCACGCTCGCTCACGAAGAAACCGGCTACGGCAACCCGGCGGACAAAAACGTCAAGAACCTGTTTGCCGCCGTGGATGTCCACAACTATTTCAAGAGCCTGCGCACCGTGGGCGTCGTGCGCGAAACCGATTCCATAGTCGAAATCGCCGCACCCCGCGGCGTCGTCGCCGCCATCATTCCATCGACCAACCCGACATCCACCGCGATCTTCAAAATCCTGATTTCGATAAAATCGCGCAACGCCGTCGTATTGAGCCCGCATCCGTCGGCTGCGCGCTGCGTAATAGAAACTGCCCGCGTCTGCCGCGAAGCGGCTGTAAAAGCGGGGCTTCCCGCCGAAGCCATAGGCTGCATAGAACTCACTACAATCGAGGGCGCAGAAGCCCTCATGAAACACAAAAAAACCGCGGTAATCCTGGCTACGGGCGGACTCGGTCTCGTGCGCGCCGCGTATTCATCCGGGAAACCTGCCTTCGGCGTGGGCCCGGGCAACGTCCCGGCCTTTATCGAACGCTCGGCCGACGCGCCGAAAGCCGTGCGCGACATCCTGGCCGGAACGTGCTTCGATTACGGCACGATATGCGCTTCGGAACAGGCCGTGGTCGTAGACGCCGCGATCGACAAGGAAGTGCGTGCGCAGTTCACGGCGCAGGGCGCTTATTTTCTTTCTCCCGCCGAGGCCGATTCTCTTGCAAAACTCGTCGTCACGCCGCAGCGCAGCCTCAATCCTAAAATCGTCGGCAAACCCGCAACCACCATCGCGCAATGGGCGGGCATAAGCGTCCCGCCCGATACACGGTGTCTGATAGCCGAGGTCGCAGGAGTCGGCCGCGATCATCCGCTATCGATTGAAAAACTCTCGCCCATACTCGCCTACTACACCGTCAACGGCCTCGAACAGGGCGCCCAACTCTGCGACGCCATACTGCATTACGGCGGAATGGGGCATACCGCGTCGATTCACTCGCGCGACCGCGCGGCGATCCTGCATTACGGGATGCTGATGCCGGCTGCGCGCGTAGTCGTAAATACGCCTTCGACGCACGGAGCAATAGGATTTTCAACCGCGCTCGCGCCCTCGATGACATTGGGGTGCGGCTCCTGGGGCGGCAACGTCACATCCGACAACATATCCCCTATTCACCTTATGGACATCAAACGCGTGGCGTTTGAAACGCGCCCCGTTACTACCTCCACCCAGGCGACCTCGCACCCCGCAGCGGCGGCAACGATTCCACCTCCCGCTTCAGCGCCCGTAATCGATCGCGCCGCGATCGCATCGCTCGTCGATCGATTCCTGTCTGCACGCAAACCTCCTGTAGTCGAAGCGCCGCCGTCGCCTGCACCGCCCGCTCCCGCACCGGCTGCAAAAAACGGGCACAAGGCCGTAGACTTTGTTTGCGAGGACGATGTAAGGCGAGCAATCAAGGCGGGCGAAAAAATCTACATCAACGCAAAAACCATCATCACTCCGGCTGCACGCGAACTCGGCGATGCGCGCGAAATCTTCGCCAAAGCCTGAAGAGAGATAACGGAACAAGCGAAATAAGACGGAAACTACGAAAATATCCAACCATTCCGTAATTTTCGTTTCATTTCGTTTGTTCCGTCATCTCTCTTCAGTGTTTCGGGAAAAGCAGCGGCAGCGCCTGCTCCGCAGTAAACATACACCGTGCATTGTGGCCGCAAAGCGGTACGGGCGTCACCCTATGCCGCGCGTCGAATTTCTGATTTACATATTTTGCATACGACTCGCCGCGCTCGTAGCGGTTCACTCCCTGCGCCATCGCCGAACACGATGAATCGAAACCCGCAAGCGGCAGCGTATCGAGCCCGCCGAGCAGGTATGTCACCGGCCTCGCAGCAAGGTTTTTTCTCAACTCCTCGTCCGTCATCTTCGCCGTATAACCCTGGCGATTCTGCAAACCATACGGCCAGCGGTCGTAGCCGGCGCAGTTGCCCTGGTCCGCAAACGGCTTCCATTCATCCGCGCCCGCTACAGGACGCGTCGAATCGAGATATGCATAACTCGACGGGTTCGAAACGATATACGTCACCGGCACTCCGAGTTTGTCGTGCACCCGACTCGCCATTACATAACGCGTGACGTATTGCCCTCCGGCCGAATGCCCGCACAATACAATCGCTTTCAGGTTCGGAAAAATTTCCCTGCGCGCCAGCTTTCCCAGTATCGCGTCCGCAAGATCATACGATGTCAGTTCGCCGTCATTGGTCGCCGCGCCGCCCGAACGCCAACTGCTGCAATTCCAGTTCACCTCTCCGGGCGCAAGCTCGTCCCTGCACCCGCTGCCGTTGTTGGATGCTATGCGCGGGGCGATGACGATTGCATCTTCGAGCGCGCCTGCGAGAAACGCCGAGGCAAGCGCCGAGCGGAAATAGTTGTCCGCATCGCGCCCCGCGCCGTGGATCATCACAAGCGCGCGCGTGATTCGCTCGTTTTTCGCTTCAAGCGGATGATTCCGGTAAATCAATGTACGCGACGAGCCCGCGCCGGGTGTTATCCATTCCGTACAGTCGGGCGTAGCCGTAGTGCAGGGCTCGGCCTCGACCGCAGCCGCCCCCGCTATACAAAAAACAACGACAAACGCGCATTTCATCAATTGAGCCATTCTTTCCCCAATCATTCTTTCGCCAATCATTCTTTTGCTTTCGTATGTTCCGTTCATTTGTTCCGTTCATTTCAGTTTGTTCCGTCATCCCGACTGAGCGGCGCTCAATCCCGGTCCGCGCAGTTGCTGCGTCCGCATCGATCCGTCCCGCACGATAAAAATTCCGGGATGCGTTTTCTCCCACGGCCGGTTCGCTCCCGGCATATACTGCCGCGCATTGGCTTCAACGCCCGCAACGCCCGGAACGTGCGCGGCGATTCCCACCGAATGTATCAACGAGGCGCCGGGGCAGGTCAGGTCCTGCACCGTCAGAAACATCTTGTATTTCTGCGCCGCCGCCGCCATCAGCACCGCGTGGCTCTGGCCCTTGCACGCCTTGAGCGCCACTCCCGTATATCCCATCTCGCGCGCAAGCAGCAGGCTGTCCAGATCCGTAAGCGATTCGTCGATCACTACGGGCCGCAACCGCGCCGCCGCGTGCATGACGTTGCCGCGATCCGCCTTCAGATCGCGCGCCGTCGGCTGTTCCAGATACAGAATCCGCTCGAATCCGCGCGGCGCAAGCTCCTTCACACGCCGCAAAAACTCCATCACGTAATCTACATTCGGACACCGCTCATTGAAATCCGCGCAGTACTTCCAGTCCTGCCCGGGCTTTGTCTCCGAAGCGACGCGATCTATTGCGACGACGCGCTCGATGTCCCATTTCAGATCCTCGCCCTGCAACTTGATCTTGATGTGCGTCAGCCCGTTGTACCTGATCCATTCGGCGAGCGTCTCCGGCAATCCGTCGTTCAATCTCTCACTCATTTCCGACGCCAATACCGCATCCGCGCCGCCCACCGAGTGAAACATCGCAACCCTTCGCTTCGGTCTGCGCAGCAGATACCTGTCCGGATACTCGCCCCTGAAATCGCCGTTCAAATAATGAGACAGATCGCGGCCGGCGAAATCGCGGCCGTATGTACCGTAGCAATTTCTTCCGTGAACCTTTCCGAAAGCGTCGTGAATCGCGGCATCGAAGGCGCTCGCCGTCACCTGCGTGCACAGCTTCGGCACTGATGCGACGAGTTTCAGTTCGCGCGACGCCTCCGCAGCCGCCTTGAGATATTCGGGTTCGAGCGCGTGATTGATCTCCAGAGGATGCCCGTATTCGCCATAAGCGCCGGTGATTGCAGATATACGCTCGGCGAGCATTTTCATCGCTCCGAGCGTAGTGTCATAAGACATCTCGCGCGATGGAAACGACCAGACGTTTCCGAGCGGCATCGAGCCGAAACCGTCGGCCGTGCGCCCGTCGCGCGTGCGCACCCTGCACGCAACGTTGAGTATCGTCGCGCGGTCCACGGGCACGCCGCCGAACTTGTACGGGGCGCGGTAATGGAACTCTTCTAACCGCGTAGACAGACGCTCTATGCGAATGTCCGTTGCGCGCTCGGAAGCGGTGCGAATCATAAACATCGGCGCCGCCGCGCCGGCTAGTTTCAGAAAATCGCGTCTCCTGCAAACCGGCATTGATTCCTCACGCTCCATAGACGGACTGCAACTGATTTTTCAGGAATTTCAGATCGCGGCCGATCGCCTCGATCATCCTGGATTCCTTCTCCGCCGCCGTAGTTCCGCCGACATCGTATTCGACGTGCAGGGAAACCGGCCCCTCGAAACCGCCCTCGCGCAGCAGCTTGAAATACATTCCCCAGTCAACCATCCCCTCGCCCAGAGGACAATCGCGCACGCGCCAGCCCGAAGCCGATTTCTCCCAGTAAAAATCCTTGATTGCGATCATCTTCAATCTGGGCGCAACCAGATTCAATGCAATCTTCCAGCCCGCGGAACCGCCCTCGACCACCGCATGCCGCACGTCGAAATAATACCCGATCGCGCGTGCATCGAGCGGTTCAATCACCCGCGCGATGTCCCATACCGGCGCGCCCATATAATCCGCGTGATTGTGGTATCCGATCTCCACGCCGCATTCGCGCGCAAGAACTGCAAGCGATCTCAACCGCCTGCCGGCCGCTTCGAGTTCATTTCTCACATCCCTGAACGCATACCGGTAATAACCGGGTTTGACGTACCTGACGCCGAGTCGTCCGGCGGCGGCAAGGATCGGGCGCGCTGCGGGTTCGTCCGCATCGAGAAGCGCAGTAGTAATCATCGGCGCTTTTATGCCGCGCTCGCCGAGAACACTTATGGCGCGCGGCAACTCTTCAGCCGCACGATCGGGCGCAACGTGCCCCCCCGGCCGCACCGTCAGATCTACGCCGTCGAATCCAAGCAGCCTTACCGCATCCCCGAGTTGCGCCCAATCAAGGCCCGGCAAGTGTTTGGAGAACAGACATAGTGGGCCGCGAAATCCGCCGGCGCTCCGCCCGGCAATCGTCGCAAGACCCGTTGCGGCAAGCCCTCGGGCAAATTCTCTTCTGTTCATGGTTTGCGCAGTATACGCCAGGACGGGAAAGCATGAAGAGAGATAACGCAACATTCGAAATGAAACGGAAACCACCGAAATATTTCACCTTTTCCGTAATTTTCGTTTCATTTCGAATGTTGCGTTATCTCTCTTCCGGTTTCCATATCCCAAGCCGTGGTTTAGGATGGCAGCACCGCCATGCGAAACCATATGATCATCGTGTTGTGCGCACTTGCGCTTCTGCCCATCCAGAGCCGCGAGACCAATCTCGGGCCGGGCCGCAAATATACGACCGTCGAACGCCTGCAACCCGAACGTTTGCGCGCCGTGCACGAAGACCGCCTGCGATTGCAGCGGCAGCGCCGGGAGGTGACGCTCAGCACCGGATACCGCGACTTCCGCGCAATACTGCACGCGCACGCCGAAGACGCCTCGCATACGGGAGGCACGCGGCCGGAACTTCTTGCCGCCGCCCTTCGCACAAACGTGCACATCATCATGCTTACCGATCACGTGCGCCCGCAACGCGATTTCATCGACGACAGTTGGCGCGGGCTGCGCCAGGGCGTGCTGTTTATTCCGGGCGCCGAGGCCGAAGGCTTTCTCGCCTACCCGCAGCGCTCGATAAAGAACGAAAAATTCTCAGGCCGCGAAGACTACATTGCGCTCATCAAACGCGACGGCGGAAACATATTTCTCTCGCACGTAGAAGAAAAGGCGGACTGGGCCACCGGCGGTCTTGACGGACTGGAAATCTACAACCATCACTCGGACCTGCTCGACGAGCGTGAATTTCTGAGATGGCTGCGCGAAGCGCTCGCCGATCCCGACCGTTTGCGCCTGCTGCAGAACGCGCTGGCCTATTATCCGCAGGAATTCTTCGGCGTTACGCAGGATTACCTCACTCCGATCATCGCCAAATGGGATCGCGATCTTCAGTCCCACCCGCTTACCGGAGTCGCAGCAAACGACTGCCATCATAATCAGGGCTACATCATCCGCGTCGCCGCGTCTGACGCAATCGAAATCAGCGAACGCGTCGATCCCGGCCCGCCGCGCCGCGTCACTACAAAACAATCCCCGCGAATCGCCGAACTGATCGGCGACCGCAAGCCGGGCGACGTTATCACCGAACTCGATTTCGATCCCTACGAACGCAGCCTCGGTTATGTCACGACGCACATCCTTGCGCGCAACCTCACCGAAAGCGACGTGCGCGAGGCGCTGCGCTCGGGCCGCGCCTATGTGTCGCACGACTGGCTTGCGGACCCGACCGGGTTCGCATTCCTCGCCACCCGCAGCCGGAGCGACGACCCCGTTGCGGTAATGGGAGGTGAAACGGCGCACGCCGACGGATTGACGCTGCGCGTTGCGGCGCCCGTGGCCGGACATATACGGCTGTTGCATAACGGCAAGGTAATCACTGAACGCAGCGCCGAAAGCCTGGACTGGACGGTTAAAGAGCCGGGAGTTTATCGTGTCGAAATATGGCTCGAAGTGGACCAGGAGCGCCGCCCATGGATATATTCGAACTCCATTCGCGTGCGGCCAATGTAGCGCGGATAAAGGAGCAATGAAGAATACCGGAGAAAGACGCATGAAAATCCTCAGTGCGGTGATCGCCCTGGTCGCCGGTGTTGTGCTTTCCGCACTTGGCGCATCCTCGTTGCAGATCGTCAGATTCATAGAAGTCTCGGCCGGGCCGCTCCATCGGCGCAACGCCATAGTTCCCTTTTCGCTGCCGCGCGGCACTGCCGATACCTATACGCTGCGCGATGAAAAAGGCGCGATGCTGCCGCTTCAGGTAGATGAAACCGGACGCGCCGTGTTCATCATTCCGGAACTTGCGGCGAACATCACGCGCAAATACCAACTGATCGACCGCAAAAACACGGCCAAAGGCGTAGAGGCGGTACGCGACGGCGGATTGCTGAAACTGCGCGCCGATGGACGCGAACTGATCGCATATCGCGCCGACGAGGGGCGCGAGCCGCCCGAGGCAAAACCCGTATTCCGTCGCGGCGGTTACATTCATCCGATTCATTCCCCGTCGGGCACGGTGATTTCCGACGACTATCCGCCGAATCACTGGCACCATCACGGTGTATGGTTCGCCTGGACGCGCACGGAATTTGAAGACCGCAAGCCCGACTTCTGGAACGTGGGCGACGGCACGGGACGCGTGGATTTCGTCGCTCTGGACAAAAGCTGGGGCGGACCCGTACACGCGGGATTCCGCTCGCGGCATCATTATGTAGACCTCGGCGGCGGCGCGGAAAAAACCGCGCTCGATGAAGTCTGGGAAGTCGCAGCCTACGCCGCAGGGCGCGGACATACGATGTTCGACCTGATTGCAACGCAGGAATGTGCAACCGCAAACCCGCTCATACTGCCCGAATACCGTTACGGCGGCATGGGATTTCGCGGTCATCGCCAATGGGACGGCAAGGACAATGCATTCTTTCTGACATCGGAAGGAAAGACCCGCGCAGACGGGCACGCGACGCGCGCGCGCTGGTGCCGCATAAGCGGACGCATAGACGGCAAGCTGTATTCGATCGCGATTCTCGATCATCCGGAAAACTTCCGTGCGCCGCAGCCGATGCGCATTCATCCTACCGAACCGTTTTTCAACTTCGCGCCGTCGCTTATGGGAGACTGGCGAATCAACCCGGGCGAGCCTTACATATCGCGTTATCGTTATGTAGTATTCGACGGCGAACCCGATCCGGCGGAACTCGACCGGTTGTGGAATGATTATGCAAAACCGCCGCAGGTAAGGACGCTGACGAAATAAACCGTCGACGCATACGGCAAACAACGATTTATCGAAACAATGAAACGAGTATAGCCCACTTGACCACAGGTATAGCCTTCAATTTATGAAGCCAAAGGTCTACATCGAAACCTCCATCCCAACCTTCTATCACGAGATTCGTACAGAGCCCGATATGGAAGCGCGCAGGCAGTGGACACGCCAATGGTGGAATAATGCCAGTGATGACTACTCGCTTGTAACTAGTGTAGCGGTTCTCGACGAACTTAATCGCGGCAATTACAAGAATAAAGAGAAGGCCATTGAATTGATAGACAATCTGCCGCTGCTACCCGTTGAGGATGCAATTGCTGAGGTAGTTGAGGCATACATACAGCATAAGGTAATGCCGAAAGATCCTGTTGGAGATGCGTTTCATTTAGCTTTGGCTTCCTATCACAAATGCGATTTTCTACTAACGTGGAACTGCCGCCATCTTGCGAATGCAAACAAGTTTGGTCATATCATGCGCGTAAATGCCCTTCTTGGATTGTATAATCCGCTGCTTGTTACACCGTTAGAACTAATCGGAGGACAAAATGAAATCGAAGGATGATCCGACAATAACGAGGATAAGGGAAGCGCGGCGCCGAGTTTCTGAGGAGTGTGAGCATGACCCGCGAAGGGTAGTCGCGTATTACAGCAAGCTGCAAAAGAAGTACCAGGATAGAATTCTAAGTGACTCAAAAGAAGAAACGCCCCCCCTTGAACCCCTCAAAGTCTAACAATGTGTTCGACCAGAGCGCGCGAACCGAGTCTTGCAGGATTTCTTTCAGTGCCGCTCGCGCACCTGGTCTGCACGGGCGTTCGGCCTCGTGCCTCATAGTCGCGATGAAACACTGTCTCGCTTTCTTCCTTCACTTCACGTTGCTCACCGCTTCGCCGGTCCCTGCACAGCAGAAAATGGTGCGGAACTTATGATTGAACAGATTGAACAGATCGACAAGATAGAAAAAATAAGGCGAATGGCGGCCGAAAGCGCGCAGGCGCGCGCGCGCTTCTTCGAGAGTTCGGCCGCAGCGGTGGCGCGGGCCGCGGATCTGATCGTAGACGCCCTGCGCGCGGGCGGAAAGCTGCTCATCTTCGGCAACGGCGGATCGGCCGCCGACGCGCAGCACATAGCCGCCGAACTCGCCTTTCGCATGGGCCGCGAACGACCCGCCATCGCCGCGCTTGCGCTCACTACCGATACCTCGCTTCTTACCGCCGTCAGCAACGACCACGCATTCGACCACGTTTTTGCGCGGCAATTGCAGGCGCTCGGACGCAGCGGCGACGTTGTGCTTGCAATCTCTACGAGCGGCAATTCGACGAACGTAATCATCGCCGTGGAAGAAGCCCGGAGAATGGGACTGAAAACCATCGGACTGCTCGGCAACGACGGTGGGCGCGCAGCGGCGCTTGTGGATCTTGCGCTCGTAATCCCTCACGGCGAGACGCCGCGCATTCAGGAAGTGCACATAGAGATCGGCCATATCCTGTGTCAACTGATCGAGGACGAACTGTTCCCTGCTGACTGAAGATTCGCCGCGTATGTCCATCTATTCGCAGAAACCGATCGACCTTGCCGGCATATCCACCTACCCGCTCGATTCGCGCCCGAGCAAGGTTTCAGTCAATGACTTCGCACGGCCGCTGACGGACGGCGAGGTTTCGGGCGTTGCGGCTCTGATTGATTCGCTGCCGCGCATGCTCGGAGCCGACGACCTGCGCTCAGTTGCGCGCGCAATCGTCGCGGCGCGCGCCGCTAAACGCGCAATCATATGGGGACTCGGCGGACACGTAATCAAAACGGGGCTTGCTCCCATAGTGACCGATCTTGCGCAGCGCGGTTTCGTCACCGCCGTGGCGATGAACGGCTCCGGCATAATCCACGATTTCGAAATCGCGCTTGCGGGCACTACGTCGGAAGACGTGGATGAAGCGCTCGGTTCGGGTTCATTCGGCATGGCCGAAGAAACCGGGCGCTTGATCAACGAAGCGATAAAGCGCGGCGCGGCCGATCAACTCGGCATAGGCGAGGCGATCGGGCGCACGCTTGCGGAAATCTCGCCGAAATTCGCCGAATACTCCCTGCTGCACGCGGCATACAAAATGCGGATTCCCGTTACAGTACACGTTACGGTCGGAACCGATATCGTTCATCTGCATCCGCAGGCGGACGGTGCGGCAATTGGCGAGGCATCGCATCGCGACTTCAGGTTGTTTACCTCGCTCGTTAAGGGAATGAGCGGGGGCGGAGTTTATCTCAACGTGGGTTCGGCCGTAACGCTGCCCGAAGTGTTTCTGAAAGCCGTAACCGTGGTGCGGAATATGGGCGATGAACTGCGCGGGCTGACTACGGTGAATTGCGATTTTCTCCAGCACTACCGGCCGTTGACGAATGTAGTGCGAAGGCCCGTTGCGGGCGGAGCTGGGCGCGGCTACAGTCTGACCGGACATCACGAGCTGATGTTGCCGCTTCTGGCGGCGGCGGTTAGATCGCTGAGGGGGAAAGAGAGATAACGGAACAAACGAAAATGTACGGAACAAACGGAAAGTTTGATGGTTTCCGTGTTTTTCGTCTATTTCCGTTTGTTCCGTTATCTCTTTCGCACTCAGCACTCAGCACTTCCATGCTATAGTGACGCCTCGTTCAAAATCCGTTCAAACAGGAATACTCTATGCCTTATTGTCCATCCTGCGGATCTGAGTTCCGCACCGGTTTTCAACTCTGCAATACGTGCAACGTCGCGCTCGTGGCCTCGCTCGATGAACCCGAAGAGATCGAACCGGATGCCCCGGAACCCGACGACGATAATCCTCTGCACCTTCTGGGAACTTTGACCGACGAGGGGCAGGCGACGCTGATACGAAGGCTTCTCGATGAAGCCGCGATCCCCTCGATTGTGCAGGGCGGGCACGCGCCGCAGATCGGCGGATGCACGCCGTGGCGCGTATACGTCGACGAGGATTACCTGGAAGCCGCGCGCGAAACACTCGCATCATTTCAGGCGCCCACGTTAATTACGGGGCAGATCGAGGGAGCGCTCGGCCGGTTTGAAAACGAACTCGCGCAACTCGGCCGCCAGCGTCGCGACGCGCAAGCGCATATACAGTCGATCCGCCAGTCCATCGACAGGTTGCGCAGAGAACTCGGCGAACTCAATAAACAGCTTGACGAACACGACTGAACCGATCGTCAAGCTGTTCGGGCGATTTATAGAGGGCGACATACGAAACTAATGAGCGATTCGATAATGGATCTGGCCCTGCGCGCCGCGCGCGAAGCCGGAGCAATACTCAGAGAGTATCAGCAGCGCGGCTTCGACATAGAGCGCAAGGGCCGGATAAACCTCGTCACTGCGGCCGACCGCGCAAGCGAAGATCACATAAAAGCGCTGATTTCCGGGAGTTTTCCCGAACACCGCATACTCGCCGAAGAAAGCGGCGCAAGCGCTGCCGGCAACGAATACCGCTGGCTCATAGACCCGCTCGACGGCACGACGAATTTCGCGCACGGGCTGCCGTGCTGGGCCGTATCGATCGGTGTAGAGTACTGCGGCGAGATGATCGCAGGCGTGATTTACGATCCCACGCGCGACGAAATGTACGCCGCAGAACGCGGCTCCGGCGCCCGGTGCAACGACCGCTCCATCAGGGTTTCTGAAATAGAACATCTGGAAAATTCGCTGCTCGTCACAGGTTTTCCCTACGATGTGCGCGAGCGCATGCACGAGTACCGTCCGGCGTGGGAAGGGTATCTTTCGCGCGCTCAGGGCGTGCGCAGGCTGGGCGCGGCGGCCGTGGATATGTGTTACGTCGCGTGCGGATACTTCGAGGGGTTCTGGGAATTCGGCCTGCACCCGTGGGATACGGCGGCGGGGTGGATACTGATCGAGGAAGCCGGGGGCCGGGTTACGCAGCGCGATGGAAGCCGGTTCGACAATTTTGCGCCGAGCATCATCGCTTCCAACGACCGCGTTCACGAACAGATGCTTGCGGTGCTGCGCGATGAGCCCTCCACACGTTAAAACCAGACGACGGAACAAACGAAAATGCACGAAACAAACTAAATATTCTGTAAACAAAGTTTTTGAGTTTTTCAGCCGCAGAGCGGCGAAAGATCTGTAGCCTGGTGCGTGAGCGCCAGGTCATCAGAAAAAGAACGTTTGAGCCCTGAAAGGGCGAAAGATCTTCCGCCCCTCCGGGGCTGGTACGGCTTCTCTACACTCACCCAGGGCTCGCCGCCCTGGGCTACAGATCTTTCGCCGCTCCGCGGCTGAAAAACTCAAAAACTTTGTTTACAGAGTACTAAACGAAATTTTATCTAAGTTCGATCATGTTGCCGTCCGGGTCGCGTATGAAGATCTGTTCGGCTCCGGCGCGTCCGCTGCTGCGCGCGTAAGGCACGCCGAGCGAGTCGAGTTCGCGCGCCGCTTCGTCGAGATCCGGCACTTCGATCGCGATATGGCGATCGAACTTCGGCTCGCCCGTATTTCCCGGCAAACGGTCGGTCTGCATCAGGTGCAACTGATGGCCGTTGCCGAGATCGTACCAGCGGCCCGGAAATCCGAAATCCGGGCGATCGAGCGTGCGCAGCCCCAGCACCGTTTCGTAGAATTCGGCCGCGCGATCGGCGTCCGCAACCAGAAATCCCGCGTGATGAAATCTTGAAATTCTTATCGACATGCGCCGGAATATAGCCCGAAATCGGCTCGATGCACCACTTTAAACCGTGCATTTTTTGAACGTGCTGAAATTTTGTTTTTGACACGCGCAGCGGGTTTCAGTAAGATGCCTCTCGCCCCTGGACGATGCACTCCGGAATCTCCCGCCCCATCAAGCGATTTACTGAAGAAAATAATCAAACTTTCAGAGCAGTTGAATACTCTGAGTTGTTGACATAAGTTTTGCCGGGATTCATCACGCCGAAATCCTGATACAAAAACAGGCCGGAAACTGCCGGGCCGCGACTTCAGGAGGATGCCTGTATGCCAAGTCCGTCCGAGAAGATCTCTCACCTTATGCGCCGCGCCGCTTTCGGCGCCGCCCCGCACGAAGTCGAGAACCTTGCCGCTCAGGGGCTCGAAGCCGTCGTGGATCAACTCGTCAACTACGAGCAGATACCGGAAGACCCCAGCATCCCCGCCGCCCCCGTACCGCGCAACCGGCCGGCAGGCGTGCCCGCAGGCACTCCCGACATTGCGCTTATAGATTTCGTGGACGTTGCATCCTGGTGGATGAACCTGATGCTGAGGACGCGCCGCCCGCTGTGCGAGAGGATGGTGCTGTTCTGGCACGATCATTTCGCCACTTCGGTCGAGAAGGTCAACAATCCCAACGGCGCAAAACATCTGCTCTGGCAGAACCAGTTGCAGCGCCAGTATGCAGTGGGCAACTTCCGGGATCTGTCAAAGGGCATCAACCGCGATCCGGCGATGCTGCGCTGGCTCGATAACGTATTCAATACAAAGGGCAGCCCCAACGAAAACTACGCGCGCGAACTCTTTGAGATATTCATGCTCGGCTTCGAGGCATTCGAGCAGGGCGGCTATACCGAACCCGACGTCCAACAGGCCGCGCGCGCATTCACGGGCTGGGGAACCAACCTCCTGCGCACCGATAATCCGATCGTTTACACCGACGGCAACGGCAATCGCCAGCCGACCCAAAACGGCCCGGCGCTCAATCCCGCGCAGGTTGTTCAGATCCCCCCGGCCAACAACAACGGTTCCCCCGCGGCCAACAACCACGACTACGGCAACAAGACCGTATTCACCGTCGTTCAGAACTTCAACGGCGACGACATCGTGGATCTGGTGCTCGACCGCGAACCGCAGCGCACGCACGCGGCGCGAATGCTCGGCAAAAAACTCTTCGAGTATTTCGCCTATGAAGATCCCGAACCGCACGTCGTAGATCACCTCGCTGCGGTGCTCAAACGCACAAATTTCAACGTCAGGGCGCTGCTTCGAGACATGTTCCTGAACGTCAAGGAGTTCTACTCCGAGCGCGCGATGTTCGCCATCACAAAATGGCCCGCCTATTACATGATCAGCACGCTCAGGCTGCTCGGCATGCAGAACGTCACGCTCGACGCCCGCATAGACAACAACCAGACGCTTCAGGCCATGGGGCAGTGGCTTTTCTGGCCTCCCGACGTATTCGGCTGGCCGGGACGCGAGGACTGGATCACCACATCCCAGTATTTCGCCCGCGCGAACTGGGCCAATACCCTCGCAACCTTCAACGCCGCAGATCAGCGACGCCTGAGCAACGCCCAGATCAGCGATATGCTCGCGCAGGGGGGATTTACGAATACCGCCACGGCCGAACAGGTAGTGGATTATCTCGTCGCCCGCCTGATTCAACACCAGCTCGCCCCCGAAGTCCGTCAGACGCTTGTCGATTATCTGAAGAAAAACAACAGCGGCCAGATCGGCAATTATTCGGCCAACACCGACAGATCGTCGAATTTCGTCAAGACGCGCGGCCTTGTGCATCTTTTGCTTGCGCGGCCCGAGTACCAGAACTATTGATAACGAGGAGCGAGCCAATGTCGAAGCAAACCCGTAGAGACTTCATCAGGACCGGAGCCGGTGCAGCCGGCGCGGGGCTCGTCCTGCCCGTGCTCAACCGCACAGCCGCCGGAACCACCATCGTCAACCGCCTCGCCGACAACCAGGTCGGCAACGGTCAGGTGCTCGTAATACTCGAACTCGCGGGCGGCAACGACGGACTCAATACCGTCATACCGCTGCGCCAGTACCAGACTTACGCAAGCCTGCGCACCCGCATCGCCATTCCGCAGTCGCAGGTGCTTCCGCTTTACGGTGCAAACACTTTCAACGGACAGCCGACGATGGGCCTTACGCCTTACTTCGAATCGCTGCTGCCCGTATTCAACGCCGGAAAGGTCGCCGTAATCCAGTCGGCGCATTATCCTAATCCGAACCTCTCGCACGAATCCTCGCGCGTCAACTACTACACCGCACGCCCCAACGCCAACTCCGCCTTCCAGGGTTCGGGCTGGATAGGCAGGCATTCGGCGCTGTTCGGCAATCGCGAAAATGCGCTCGATACCATAGGCATCGGCGGCGTAAACAAAACCCTCTACGCAGCAGGCGCCAAAGCCGCCGGCATCACCGCCGACGCGCAGGGCAATCCGCAGGGTTACGGATTCAATACGACAAACGCAGGCGACCGCAACAACCAACTGAACGCCGCCAAAGTCATCGACGAATCCGATTCGCCCAAACCGTACGTCGATGAATGGGAAACCGCCGCCATCGACGCCATCGCCGGAGCCGATCAGGTTGCAGCCGCCGCCGCATCCTATACGCCCATTAGCGACCCCGTATTTCCCTACCCGACGGGCAACGGCTTCTACAACGGATTGCGCCTGATAGCAAAGCTCATCACGGCCACTTCGCCCAATATAGGTACACGCGTATTCCACATATCCACGGGCGGCTTCGATACGCACGCCAATCAGGGCACGGATCATCAGACGCTGCTGACGCGCGTATCCACGGGATTGCGGGCGTTTTACGAAGATCTCGTCGCGCACAACGCCGCCGACAAAGTCATCGTGCTTGTATGGACCGAGTTCGGCCGCCGCATCGCCGATAACGCCAGCGCCGGAACCGATCACGGCACGGCGAACAACATGTTCGTAATCGGCAACACGGTAAAGGGCGGCGTCTACGGCGCCGATCCCGATCTCATCGACCTGCAGAACGGAAACCTTCGATGGAGCGTGGATTTCCGCTCGATTTACGCCGAAATAATCAGCAAGTGGCTGGGCGGCGAGCCCGCGCCCGTGCTCGACGGCAGCTACTCTCAACTCGGATTCCTGTGAGAGAGATAACGAAACAAACGGAAGATTGACGAAAAATACAAAAGCACCGAACGTACGGAATCGGATCGGGACATCTATCGAAAGTCCCAGCGGCATGAAATTACTGAAGCATTTTGTAATTGTTTGCGCCGCGCTCGGCGCAATCGCCTACTTCGTGATGAACGAACGCGTGGAAGCAAAAGTATTCGGCGGACCGCCGCTCGGGTTTACGGGCGCGCCGGGCGAGGGTACCTGCGTAGGATGCCATTACACTTTCGGCGTCCCGAATCCGCCGGGTTCGGGCGGCAGCGTGCAGATCTCGGGGATTCCATCGAACTACACTCCGGGCGCAAGCTACACCGTAAGCGTCACGGTCGCTCATCCTACGGCGCGGCGCTGGGGATTCGCCCTCACTGCAATCACACCGGAAGGATCGTCCACAGCCGCGGGTTCATTCACATTGATCGATGTGATCCGCACCATCAAACGCGATTCCGATGCTTCGGGTTTCCCGCGCACCTACATCACCCATTACACCGAACGCGAAAACAGCCCACTGTCCGAAGACGGCACCTTCCCCGAAAAACCCGATTTCAATACCTGGTCGTTTACCTGGATTGCTCCCGCCGCATCCTCCGGTGATGTTGCTTTTTACGCCGTAGGCAACGCGGCGAACAATCAGGTATCGCCCGAAGACGACTACATCTATACGACATCGTTCACCGCGCGCGCGCCCAACACCGCGCCCGTATTCGCGGCTCTGTCCCCTCGCATACTTGCTCCCGGCGACCGCATAGCATTTACCGTATCCGCTACCGACGCCGAAAATCAGCCGCTCAGCTACAGCGCAAGCGCGCTTGACAATTCAAGCTTCGATCCCTCGACGCGGCGCTTCGTCTTCGAGCCGTCGAGCGAACAAACGGGCCCGCAGGAAGTGACGTTCACCGTCAGCGACGGATCTCTCGACGCCGAGATCACCGTAATGCTGGATGTCGTTGCCGAGGGACCGGCGCTGCTTGCCGCGCTCGATAAGGCCGGAGAAGGCTCCGATTACCTCGATCACGCGTCCGTCAGCGGACTCCAGTTGACTGCAATCGGCGAATTCGGCTCCGGCGCAAAGGTGCTTTTCAACGGATTCGAACTGACATCGCAGACCGCGCTGCTGAATAATCCGGGAATAACGGCCCAGATACCCGCCGCCGAACTTGTTCTACCCGGCGCGTATGCGGTGCGTGTGCTGCTGCCCGACGGCTCGCTCACAAACGCACGGACTTTCGTGCTGGCATCGTCGATAAACGCGCAGTCCGCAGCAACCGTAGACGCCGCAGGCTTCCGCCCCGAGCTTGCGCCCGGTCAGATTGCCGCAATGTTTGGAACCCTTCTCATCGCAGGATCCGACAACGCAATTGCCGACGCCACACCGCTGCCGAAATCTCTCGGCAACTCGGTTGTATACATAGACGGTGTTGCAGCGCCGCTGTTTTTCGCCTCCACCGGACAGATCAACTATCAGATACCGTACGGCGCGTCGTCGGGCACGGCGCAGGCCGTAATACATCGCGACGACGGCATTGCATCGCAGGGAACGATACAGATCGCCGACGCCGCGCCCGGCATATTCACGCTCAACAGTTCGGGGCAGGGACAGGCTGCAGCGCTCAATCTGGATTTTTCGCCGAACGGCGATCCGGCGCTCGGATCACAATTCAAACCCGTACAGCGAGACGGCTTCATCATTCTTTACGCTGCGGGAACCGGAACAGATCTGATCGACGCTGCAACAATGGAGCCGTTTTTACCCGTTGACGGCGTTGCCGCGCCGTTTGACAGGTTGATTGCAACTTCGGAAATACCCGTCGTAACGATTGGCGGACGCACGGCAACGGTAACCTTCAGCGGTCTGGCGAACGGATTCGTCGGACTATGGCAGATCAACGTGCGGGTTCCGGCAGACGCTCCTACGGGAGCCGCAGTGGAACTCGCGTTTACCTATCGCGATCGACCGGCGAACACCGTTACGATCGCAGTTGAATGAATCCGGGTGACTATGGAACGGAAGAGAGATAACGGAACATACGAAATTAGACGGAACAAACGGAAATTATCGTCTTTTCCGTAGTTTCTGTTTTATTTCGTTTGTTCCGTTATCTCTCTTCCTGGGGGATCGCTTATGAAGTCGCATCCATTTCGCTTCGCACCGATACGCACACTCACTCTCCTGCTTGCGGTCGCAGCCGCAGCCTTAGCCCTGATGCCCGCGCAACCTGCACGCGCCGCGCGCACCGCGGTCGATGCAGCACTCGTCAATGCGGCGAGTTTTGCGCCGGACCGCGTAGTTGCGCCGGGCTCGATTGCCGCGCTGTTTTCGCAGGGGCTGATGAGCGGCGATCCGCTCGTAGCGACCGAGTTGCCGCTGCCTGCATCGCTCGGAGGACTTACGGTAAAGATCGACGGCGTTGCGGCCCGGCTGTTTTTTGTCTCTTCTTCGCAGATCAACCTGCAGGTGCCGAACGGCGTAGACCTCGGAGCCGCGACCGTGGAAGTATTCTCCGGCGCATCCGCCGAACCGATTGCCGTCGGTGAAGCCACGATTGCCGAATCCGCGCCCGGCGTATTCACCATATCGCAGGACGGAAAGAATCAGGCCACTGCGCTGAACTCCGACTTTTCCTTCAACGGGGACTTCGAGGTGCTGCCCGGTTCGCATCCTGAAATCGGAGGCCGGTTCGTTACCGTATTCGCTACGGGCATTGGCCGCACAAATCCCATCGTGGGCGACGGTGAAGCCGCACCGGGAAGCCCGCTTGCAAACGCTGACGGCCCGACTACGGTTACTATCGGCGGTGTAACGGGCCAGGTGCTTTTCAGCGGACTCGCACCGGGTTTCGTCGGTTTGTGGCAACTCAACGTAATGCTGCCGGCTGATCTGCCTACCAATCTCGCAACGAATCTGGGCGTTGAACTCAAAGGACAATCAAGCCAGCCCACCACGCTTGCCGTCGCCAATGAAAAAGACATAGGCACGGTGGCGGGCGCGGTAGTCAGCGCCCTTAACGGCGCGCCCATAGCAGGCGCCGAAGTATCGCTTAATCCCTCGGGCGGCCAAAATACAGCCGCACGAAGGGCGGCAACCGACGCCAACGGCGAATACACTTTCCTCATCGTGGGCGCCGGAAATTACAACCTGACGGCGACGGCCGCAGGCTTCATTCCCGCCACGCAGCCCGCATCGGTCGCGGGCGGCGCCGATACGATTGCACCGCCGATTCCGCTCTCGCTGCCGCTTGCCGCCGGGCAATACCGCGTAGTCGTCACCTGGCGCAGCGGCATAGATCTCGATGCGCATCTTACCGGAGCGGGAATGCACATATGGTGGAACGGCGAAAGCGACCTGCAGACGCCCGCGCTTGCCCAATTCGATCGCGACGACCAGAGCGGCGCCGGACCGGAAACCATCACGTTTACGGCGCAACCTGGCGTTCTTTACCGCTTCTCCGTGCAGGATTACACCAACCGCGACTTCGACGGCAGCATGGGACTGAACGCATCGCTTGCAACCGTGCGGGTATTCTTCGGCGGGCAGCAAATCGCCGTATTCACTCCGCCTTCGGGCGGCGGAACGCTGTGGAAGGTGTTTGAACTCAGCAACGGACAGATCAATCCGACCAATCAACTCGGCGACGAACCCGATCCGTCCAATATCAAAACCGTATTCTGATCGTAAGAAAACCAGATAACGGAACAAACGGAATGAAACGAAAATTACGGAAAAGTTGAATATTTCCGTAGTTTTCGTTTATTTCTGTTTGTTCCGTTATCTCTCTTCACTCCCAGTCCATACGCTGCCGCAACTGTGTGACATGCGCCGTATGATGGCGTCCGTGCCATTCGTAGAGACCGAGCATCACTTCAAGCGTCAGCAGCCCGGCCTCCGGATGTTGCAGCGTTCGGTTGAACTGATCCTGCGTCATCGACTCCAGCAAAAGCACCCAGCGGCGATGCAGCGCCTCCAGCAGTTGAAGCGACAATTCAGGATCGGAGTTGCGCGCGTCGGCGAGTTCGGCCCACAACGTTTCATCATAGGGCTTGATTACGGGCTCGTTTTCGGTCAGCGCAAGGCGAAAACGTATATAGCTGTTGAGGTGGCTGTCCGCTACGTGATGCACTACCTGACGCACCGTCCACCCATCAGGCCGGTACGGCGTATCGAGTTGTTCGACCGACAATCCATTGATTGCATCGCGCAACCGCGCGGGCGTTGCCGCGATGCTTTCGATCATCACGCGCCTGTCGGCTTCGGTGGTTCCCGTCGCCGGCTTGAACTCTCCTACCGGATATCGCAAATCGCTCATTGAATTCTCTCCTCTCCCTTCTCCGTTCATGTGATTGCAGCGCTGAAGCGTGTAGGGTAGCAAAAGACTCAGCCCACGCAATAGCCCGGCGCATTGCAGTTTCTCGCGATTTCCGGTCGGATCTGCTTGCTAAAAGCCGTGGCCGCGTCTTTTAATAGGCGTCCCGGCGACGAAAAATTTTCTTCCACGGATGAATGAGGATAACAACCATGATCGAGCGAAGGGATGTTCTGAAGGGCGCTGGCGCAGCGCTCACAACGTCGATTTTTACCGGCCGCGTCAAAGGCGCAAATGATCGCATTGCAGTCGGCCTCGTAGGGCTCGGCGCAATGGGAATCGGCAATCTCAATCACGTAATGAGACTTTCAAACGCCGAGGCGGTTTCGGTCTGCGACGTATACAAACCGGCTCTTGAAAAAGCCGTAGCCGCAGCGGAAAAAGCCGGCAAGACCGTAAAGACGATCAAGGACTTTCGCGAGATTCTGGCCGATAAATCCATCGACGCCGTATGCATCTCGACCCCGGATCACTGGCACGCCTACATGACGGTCGAAGCCTGCAAACAGGGCAAGGATGTATTTGTAGAAAAACCCGCTTCCGTATACGTGGATGAAGGCTTGAAGATGGTGCAGGCTGCGCGCAAATACAACCGCGTAGTCCAGGCCGGCACCATGCAGCGTTCGGGCGGCTATTTCAAAAAGGCCGCCGAAATCGTCCGCAGCGGAGTGCTCGGCGAGATTACGTTCTGCCATACGTGGCAAAGCGGATCGGTGAAGAAAACCGGATGGGGCAGGCCAGCGGACGGCCCCGTGCCCGAGGGACTGGACTGGGATATGTGGCTCGGCCCTGCTCCCAAGGCGCCGTTTAACCTCAACCGCTGGGGAGTGGGCGTTACTACGTTTCCCACGTTCAGATATTTCTGGGATTACGCCGGCGGAGCGATGACCGACTGGGGCGTGCATCTGATCGATCCCGTGCATCAGTGCTTCGATGAAGCGATGCCCGTATCGGTTTCGGCTATGGGCGGCAAGTTTTACGTCGATGACAATACGGAAACGCCCGATACGATGATGGCGACGTTCCACTACCCGAAATTCCTGCTGACTTACGAAAGCCGCACGGCGAATCCGATGCCTATGTTCGGGCAAGGCGCGGCGACTTCGATCCACGGGACCGAGGCCACGCTGATAGTAAGGCGCGGCGGTTGTTTCCTGATCCCGAACGAGAAATCAAAGGTGGAAGCGCTGACCTTTGAAAGGAACCCGGAGATGAATGCGATGAACGGCCCGCACTGGGAGAACTTCATCGAATGCATCAAAACGCGGGCAAAACCCACAAGCGACATAGAAACCTGCGTGCGTTCATCGACCGCATGCATCCTGGCCAACCTCTCTATGCGCCACAAAACCTGGCTCGACTGGGACGAAAAGAACTGGACCGTGAAACAGACCCACATCAAACCATTCCTAAAGGCGAAATACCGCGCGCCGTGGAAACTGGAGGTCTGAAGAGAGATAACGGAACAAACGTAAATAGACAGAAAAGACAGAAAGTTTGAGGATTTCCGTGGTTTTCGTCTATTTCCGTTTGTTCCGTATTCTCTGCTTTCATCCTGAACCGGGAATTGCTGCTGGAAGTTGCCTATGAACTGTAAACATAACGCCCTCCCCGTCATTTGTCTGAGCATTTGTCTGAGCATCCTGCTGGCCGTCGCCCTACAGGCGCAAACGCCGCCGGCTGCGGCCCCCGCCGTTTCGGTCAGCGGAGAGGTCGAGAAACCGGTAAAACTGACCGCAGCAGATCTCGGCAAACTGCCGCGGCGCAGCATCCGGGCCAAAGGCCACGACGGAAAGGAATCGGAATTTGAAGGTGTGCCGCTGGTAGAAGTGCTGAAAACGGCGGGAGTGAAGTTCGGCGAAAAACTGCGCGGTAAGCATCTGGCGCTTTACCTTCTGGTCGAAGCGGCCGACGCTTATCGCGCCGTCTATGCGCTGCCGGAACTCGATCCGGCCTTCACGGATAAACTGGTCCTTCTCGCCGACAGGCGCGACGGCAAACCGCTCGATGAAAAAGAAGGTCCGTTGCGCCTTGTCGTCCCCGATGAAAAACGACACGGGCGCTGGGTGCGTCAGGTAACCGGCCTGGTCATCAAACGTGCACCCTGAAAAATCCGGCGCAACCCGATTCTGGCCGGATTCCTGCAAGCACGACCGCAGAATGTGCGGTTTCCGCCCGAGTGACGCGTTATTTGCGCAGCCCCTTGAGAAATTCGAGGATGGCTTCGTTCGTTGCCGCGGCTCTCTCCTGCTGCACCCAATGGCCGGTGTTCGGTATCAGCGTCACTCCGCGCAATCCCGGTACGGCGTTCTTCATCGAAGTTCGTAACGCCTCGGCGCTCGCTCCGCGAATGACCACGTCCTTGTCGCCTGCGATAAACAGCACGGGCGCCGTGATCTTGGCCTCGGAGAGTTGCGGAGTCGTCTCCCAGTTGCGATGGAAATTCCGGTAATAATTGATGCCGCCGCGAAATCCGGCTTCCCTGAACTCCGCTACGTAATAATCGAGATCGGCCTGCGTCAGCCACGACGGCAACCCTTTCGGCGCGCCGAGCCGCGGAATCCAGCCTCCGGCGGCTCTTTTTGGATCGGTCACCTGCGGGGCCTCACGCGGGGAATCGGGAGAAAGGTAGAGCCGGCTCAGAATGGCGCGCGGATCGGTGTCGAATTCCTTCTCGGCGGCAGCCGGCTCCTGGAAGTAAAGAATGTAGTGGAAATTCTCCCCCATGGCTCGCCGCAGCCCCTCTACGAGCGACTGCGAACCCCGACCGCTGTAGGGAACGCTCATCGCCACGAGCGCCTTGAAGCGCTGCGGATAAAGAAGCATTGCATGCCAGGAAACAATCGCCCCCCAATCGTGGCCGATGAGAATCGCTTCCTTCTCGCCGAGCGCATCGACGATCCCAACGAGGTCTGCCGTCAGGTGCTGTATGTCGTAGTCTTCGACCGCTTGTGGTTTGTCCGTTTTTCCGTAACCGCGCATATCGGGCGCGACGGCGTGATAACCGGCTGCGGCCAGCGCGGGCAACTGGTGGCGCCACGAATACCAGGACTCCGGCCAGCCGTGTACTAGAATCACGAGCGGCCCCTTGCCCATCTCCGCAATCCGCATCCTGATATTGTTTGATTTGATGATCCGCAATTTCGGCTGCTGTGCGGCAGGTTGTTTTTTCTGCGCTTCAACCGCCCCGATACCTATTATTCCGACCAATATCAGTATGAAAAGCAGAAGAACCCTCAGTGAGAATACTTGCATAGTTTACCGATGTAGTAAGGTCATTACCCTTTGCAGACTGGAAGAGAAACCACAGAATACACGGAAAGAGCCGAAGAAGCGGAAAGAACGGAATACAGATTCTACATTCCGCGCCTTTCGCGGCTTCCGCGTATTCAGCGGTTTCTCTTCGGTTCAGTTGAACTCGACGCCCTCGTAGATCTCAGCAAGCGGCAGACGAACCTCGCACGCAGACAACTCAATCGATACCGCCAGATCCGAGTAGTCCGACCGCACCCAGGAGTCGCCTTGCCGCACATAGCGCGTAACGTGGGGTTCGTGCTGCGCAACGAGTATGTATTCGGCGAGTGAAGGAAGCGCCTGGTAGGCATCCTTCTTCTGATTTCGGTCGAGGCCTTCGGTGGCAGGCGACAGTACCTCGACAATAAGCCGGGGATTTGCGAGCGTGGACGCGCCTTCCACCGTCTCGTAAATGGGCTCGCCGCAGACGACGCTCACGTCCGGATAACGATAGGGCGGAAGCGCCGGCGTTCTGATTGCCAGGTCGCCGTTGAAGGTTCGGCACGGGCCTCCTCGCAACCGGGTGGTCAATCCGACAAGGATATTGACGCCGATGATGGCGTGTTGCGGGGAACCGCCGCTCATACACACGATGTCGCCGCCCCAGTATTCGTAACGGGTTTCGCTGGCGCTTTCGAGGGCGAAGTATTCCTCGAGCGTGTAATGACGGCGCGGCAGATCTTTCAAGTCAGCGACCATAACCTGATCTTCCTTTTGAGTATTGTAACCGAGCCTTCACCGCTCAGACTCCTGCATTGAACCTTTCCGCAACGGAGTATAGCAATATCAAGGACAAAGTATACGAGGCATCCGTGTAAGATGGAACACCGTCACGCCCCAATCAGGATACGGGATGCGGACTCCGCTCAATAATGTGCAGGCTTCCCGACTGCAAGAGAACAGCATACGGCAATGCACGCCGCAGACGGAAAAAGTCCCTGCATTTTTCCCTACATGCAGAAAGCCGGGATCACTCCCGGCCTTTCAAGTCGTTGAATCCGAAGAGGCGGCGATCGGAATCGAACCGATGAATAAAGGTTTTGCAGACCTCTGCCTTACCACTTGGCTACGCCGCCCGAAGCTAAAATTTATACCCACTCAAAACGATTAGGTCAAGTGCGGGATCGGAAGAAAGCGCTGAGTGGGGTGTAATTCAAAGTGCGACACACAATCCAGCGAGAACTTGACAAATCGGAGTCACTCAGCCGGCTCAGAGCGTGTCTGAAAAGCCGCGAAGCGGCGAAAGATCTGTAGCCTGGTGCGTGAGCGCCAGGTCAGCAGAGTAAGAACATCCAAGCCCTGAAAGGGCGAAAGATCTTCCGCCCCTCCGGGGCTTACGGGGTTTCTACACACCCACCCAGGGCTTGCGCCCTGGGCTACAGTTCTTTCGCCGCTTCGCGGCTGAAAAACTCAAATGACTTTGTTTACAGAGTACTCAGCACTCAGCACTCAGCACTCAGCACTTCTTCTTCGCACTCAGCACTTCTTCTTCGCACTCAGCACTCAGCACTTCTTCTTCTACCTCGCATCCGCCGCACACCGAAACCCGAGCCGCGGCCCCTTGTCCGTGGGTCGCGCCCATACCCTCGTAGTCGTCATCGCCCGTTCTTTCGGGAAATCGAACGAACCGCCGCGCACTACCTGATATACGCCCTGATAGCCCTGCTCGCGCGGCGTCTGCCGGTCGCTGCCCGGATAATGCGTGAAATCCGTCGCGGTCCATTCATAGACGTTCCCCGACATATTCAGCAAACCGAAAGGGGACGCTCCCTGCGGATTTGCAGTCACATTCTGCGGGTATCCCAACCGCGATTCGAGCGTATTGGCGCGGTTCGGCAACCATTCATCCCCCCACGGATAGAGCCTCAACGGCGCCTCACCCTGGCCCGCACCCTGACCGCGTGCGGCGTATTCCCACTCTTCCTCCGTAGGCAAACGGTAGCGCACCCCGTCGCCCTTGCCGCGCCACGCACAGAAATCCGACGCGTCCTGAAAATCCACGTGCGTTACCGGCAAAAACTCGGCGTTGAGCGGCGGTTCTTTACCCTGCCAGCCCTCGGGCGCATCCCTTCCCGTAGCCCTGACGAATTCGGCGTATTCGCGGTTCGGCACTTCGGTGCGGTCCATATAGAAGCGCTTTACCGCTACATCGTGCGCCGGGTAGTCATAATCAAAAACGCCTCTCAACTGCCGCGACAACGCCTTGTCGGCTTCGCTCAGATCGCGGCCCATGCGGAAACTCCCGCCCGGTATTTCCACCATACCGTCGGGAACCGCCGGAGTTGCGGACGCTGCGGGCGTGGGCGAGGCTTCGACGAGGATGATCTTCTCGCGCGGTTTGAGCGCATAGATGATTGCGATCGAGGCCGCTACTCCAAGCACGAGCGCAAGCAATATCCACAACCCGAGCAGCGAGCGTTTCCCTTCCGTTGCGACGGATGTGCGGCGACCGGCGTCGGTGATTTCTACCGGCGCTGCGGGCCTCGTCAGAAAAGGATCTGAAGCGGGCGATGCGGTCGCAGTACCGGCAGGCGGAGCGGTTGCGGGCTGCTGTATTCTTTCGGTTTGTACGGAAAGCGGAACGGTTGCGGCCGGAGCGGGAGCGACCTTTATCTGTTCGGGCGCGTGCAATCGCAGCCAGACCCGCAAGGTGCGGCGAAATTCTTCGGCGGTCTGATACCGCTCATCGGGATTCTTTGCAATCGCGCGCAGGATTATCGAATCGATTTCGGCGTCGAGCGCCGGGTTGAACGAAGAGGGCGCGGGGGGCGCGGTTTCTATTTGCTGCTTGCGCAATGAACCGTCGCGCGACTGGCCCGGTATGGGCAGAAACGGCGTGCGCCCGGCAAGCATTTCAAACAGCGTCACGCCGAGCGAATAAACGTCCGAACGCGCGTCCAGTTCGGGAAGGTTGTATCGAGCCGGGCCGAGTATGGCTTCGGGCGACATATACGCGCTCGTACCCGGATTGAGGTTCTGCGTGACGGTGCCGCCCTGCTGGCGAACCTTGACGATTCCGAAATCGCTCACCTTGATCGTTTCGGCGTCGGCCAGCAAAAGATTTGCGGGCTTTATGTCGCGGTGCACAAGGCCTACGCGCTCTTCGCCCTGCCAGCGGTAGCGAAAGTGGTGCGCGTAGTTCATGGCGTCGAGCGCCTGCGTCATCCATTTGAAGGCAAGGGGCGGCGGAATGGATTTCATCTCGTGCGCGAGCACGTCGCCCACGCTCGATATGCGGCGACCCTGAAACTGATAGCCGGGCAGGTATTCGAGAATCAGGTAGTATTCATCGTCCTCGGCCGCGAACTGAATTACGCTGACGATGTGCGGGTGTTTGAGCTGAACCTGCAGGTTGGCCTCGCGCAGGAACAGGTCGTGCATGATTTTGGCCTGCCGCTCGCCTGCGCCGCGCGCGCTGAGGGTTTTGATTGCTACCTGCTGCTTGTATTCGGTAAGGAACGCGCTTTCGGCCAGATAGACCTTGCCCATCCCCCCTTCACCGATCTGCTTTACTACACGATACCCGCAGATTATTTTCCCGATCAGATCGCTCATTCAGCGCTCAGTTCTTTTTCTTTTTCTTTTCGTCTTTCCCGTCGCTTTTGCCGTCCTTGCCCTTGCCGCTGCTCTTCGGGTCGCTCTTTCCTGCGGGCTTGGCAGCGCCCTCGATTCTTGCGCCGAGCGCGCGCGCCCGATCATACGCGGCGTCGGACTCGCTCTTCCTGCCCATCAGCTTGTATACGTCGCCGAGCGCGATGAAATACTCGGCGCGCGTCGAATCGAGTTCGGTCGCCTTTTGAAATGCGGCGGCAGCCTCGGGGTATCGCTTCTGTACGGCGTAGACCAGGCCGAGGTTGTGATGTGCGGATATGGACTTCGGGTCTATTTCAATTGCGCGCAGAAGCTGATTGACCGCTTCGTTGTAATCGCCCGAGCGGGCGCGCGCGGCTCCGAAATTGATGCGCAGCGTGGGGCTGTTGGGTTCGAGCAGTATGGCTTTGCTGAACTGAAGCGAGGCGTCGCCGAGCCGCGCCAGATTGTTCAGGTAAAGCGTGCCGAGCGCGTTGTAGGGAAACGCCCACTGCGGATCGAGCGCTATGGCCTGTTTATAAGCGGCTTCGGCCTGATCGTAACGCTTCTGCGCGTAATATATGCCTCCGAGATTTATGTAGGCGTAAGGATCTTTCGGCGCAAGCTTGACTGCGCTGTTGCCCTCGGCAAGCGCCCTGTCGAACTGACCGAGATCGGCGTATACGCGCCCAAGCACCGAACGAGTGAGCGACAGATCGGGTCCGAGTTCCACGCCTTTGGTTGCAGCAGCGAGCGCTTCATCCAGGCGCGGACGACCGTCGGGACCGCGCTGTCCGCGCAGCGCATTGGCCAGTCCCGCATACGCGCTCGGCCACGAAGGCTGAAGATCTATGGCCTTGCGGTAATACTCCACGGCGCGCGCTTTGTTCTCAACCGTACCGGTGCGGAAAAGCGCGTTTGCATAATTGTTATAGACGGCCGAATCATTCAGCCCCGCATCGATTGCGGACTGATAGGAAGCCACGGAATCGCGCCAGCGGCGCAGGTCGTAAAGCGTATCGCCGAGGCCGCGGCGCGCATCGCCGTTTGCGGGCTGGCGTTCGAGTACGGCGCGGAATTCGCGCTCGGCGTCGGGCAATCGGCGCAAGTCGAACAGGGCTTCAGCAACTCCAAGCTGCGCGTCGATGGAATCGGGGCGCTGTTTCTGCGCGCGCCGATAGGTTTCAAGCGCGAGTTCGTACTGACCGCCCTGCGAGGCGTTTTCCGCGCTCAGCAGAATCTGCTCGAATGCGGGCGTGGGAGGCGCAATCACCGGAGCAGCATCCGCGATCACCGGCCGCACGTTTCCTTCATCAATTTTAGGCACTTCAGGTAAAGGCTGCCCGGACCTGCCCGATGACGGATTGGATGAAATATTGGATGCGACGGTATTGCCCGACGGATTTGTGGTCTGTACCGGGGTGCGGCTGTTGCGGACTACACGGCGCGCAGGACGCCGGGCCTGCACAAGCGGCGTCGGGTCGGCATCGACGCCGAGATGCCCGATATCCTGTGCGGGAGCGGGAAGCCCCGCGCATACTATCAGCAAGAAACAGCAGAGCCTTACGGCCCTTCGCCGCAGATTTCGTCCGAGGAAGCGTTCGATATTCATTTAATCACCATGCAGAACCGTGCCCACGAAAACCTATAACCGCAGCCGGGGCGCGGCCGCGCCAAGTTGAGCTTTATCCCCCGCGATCCTCAAGTCACACAGATGTCCGCATCATACATCAGGGTTGCTTGCAGTTGAAACCACGGAAACCGCGGAATACGCGGAAATAAGAACGCAATCCACGGAAAGGATCAAATCTGTTCCGTGAATTCCGCCCCATTCCGCGTATTCCGCGGTTTCTCTTCTACTGGAATGCGAGCGTCACCGGATTAGAACCCCGCCCGCCCGCATCGATAACGACCGCAGCCGCGCCGCGCCCGCGCAGTTGCTCGGGCAACAGTACGTTCAACTGATCGAGGCCCGTAAATCCGGGCGCCGGTCCCGCGAATAATACCGGACATTCAACGCCGTCAATCATTACCCTGAGGGCGACTCCGTCGAGATTGCGCATGCCGGTCGCGTAAAGAATCAGGTAAACCTGTTCGCCCGCACCGCCGAGATCAATCGGACGCGGAACAAATCCTGCTTCGGGGTCAAACTCGAAAGCGTTTTCATACGACTGCGCACCACCGGCTCCAACGCGCAGCAGAAGCGCGGCAGGCGCCCCGCTCCCGGTTCCGTTCGCGGTGAAAACGCTCGGCGCAACTTCCTCGACCGTCATCATTCCCACGGAAAACGGCCCCGGATATTCGGTAGAAAACTCGTTGTTCATCACCCTGATTTCGGCCGGCCCCGACCGGGTTCCAACCGGAATCTGGAAGTTGACCTGACGCGAAGATACGTAAAGCAGCGGCGCGCGCCGCTCTACGCCGTCGCTGTCCTTCACAATCACCGTCGTAGACCACAGCGACAGCGGCAAGGGTTGCGAGGTAGCAGCTTCCGTGCGTCGCCCGAAATTGTCGCCGAATACGGAGGCGAGGCTGCCGGGTGCAAGCGATGAATCGAATGACGCCGAAGATACCGTCGCGATTCCCGATCCGTCCTGCACTATCTGAAGCGGAAGCCCCGCAACGGTGATGATTGCGGACCGCGCCAATCCCGTGTTTGGCATGACATCGACCGTAAGCTGCCCGGGCAGCACTCCCTGCCCGGAGCCGTTTATCGCCGCCCATTCCGTACTGCTTGCAGCAGTCCACTGACAATTGCTGCCCGTAGAATCTACGTTTGTAATGTCGATCGAGCCCGTTCCGCCGTCGGCGCCGAAATGCAGCTTGAATTTCGAGGGATACGGACTGCACCCCGCATTGCTTTGCGCCGTAAGTGAAATTTTGAATGCGCCGGAGTCGGCGCGGTAAGACGCCGCCGCCTCTATCGTATAGTCTCCGTCCATCGGCAGTATCTGCGTCAGAAAGCGCTGGCTGAGTCCTCCTATCGACAGGGGTACATTCATCTGAAAGCCAGCGGCGTCGTAGAGCAAAAACGCCGTATCGAATTCATCGGAACTCATCGCGATAGTAACGCGCTCGCCCGCGCTTGCCGTAAATGTGTAAAACTGGCTGCGGTTCGGGGGCACGTTTCCGGGATTGAAACTCTGCCACCCTCCGGTGCGGCAGGAGTTGTCATCCAGACGCCCCTCGGTCAACCGGTCGCGCTCAAGCACGATCCTCGGGCAGCCGACGCCGCTTCCCTGCTGCGTAACGGTAACGGGCACGTTGGCGATCATCACGGTCAGGCTGCGCTCGTTCAGGCTGAAATTCGGCTGCACGTGCAGACGAATCGATCCGCCGTCATCGTGGCGCACAACGCCCGAACTTATAATCCATCCGGCATCGCTCGGCCCCTCCCAGTAACACAGCGCTCCGGTCAGGCGCGTCACGGTCAGGTTGATAAACCCGCCTTCGGCCCCGATGTTGTGCGATTGGCCCGAAACGGAGAATCTGCAACGCACTTCCTGCCGAATCGTCACCGGAACGCCGCCCACGTTGACTACAGCCGTGCGCGGCTCGTCTCCGGGATTCGGCGCGACGAAAACCTGAAACGCGCCGTTGCCGAACGTGTAATCCGGCTGCGGCGAAATCCAGTCGACCGGACTCACTGCGCGCCAGCCGCAACTGAAACCGCTGCCCACCTGCACGCCGGCGCCCGCCGGCCCGCCGTCGCCGCTTATGTTCAACTGCGTTTGATTGACCGAAAGCGAGCAACCGCCCGCAGCGAGCGTCACTCTGTAAGATCCGGTCGTGTTTTGTTCGAAAGACGAAACCTCTACGGTGTATTCGCCCGAAGCGGGCAATGCGATTGTCAGGTCGCTGCCGCCGGGTATGCGCGAATTCGTGCTCGAATTTGCGTCGTCCGATACCTGAATGACCGAGCCGTCCGGCCCGAGCAGCGTCAGGAATGTATCGAAACTGTTCGATGTCAGGCTGATCGAAACCTGCTGCGATGCCGAGGCGGTGAATGTATACCGGTCGGCGTAGGCGTCCGCATCGTATACGGACCGGCAATCGGCGGCCGTCAGCGCGCCGTCTATGGGTTGTCCGGCGGTGATCGGAAGACTTGCGCAGGCTGCGGGCGTTCCGGCCTGAAATACGGTTACCGACTGACCGGCGATTATCACGAATCCGAGGCGCGGCTCCGCAGAGGGATTCGGATCGACGCTCCAGACGATGGATTTTTCGTTCGTATGCCCGTCGAGATCGTCGGTTTCGCCGGAGCGTATACCAATCCAGGGAACGGTTGAAACAACGTCGAATCCGCAGTTGAGACCGTCGAGGCGGCGCACGCGGGCGCGGGCGACGCCGCCCGGGCCGCCGATGAAAGTGAAACGGTCGCGCAGATCCAGAAAACAGCTCTGGCCCGTCAGATGATAGTTGAGCGCCGGAAACATTCGATCGAAACGACCGTAAAAATCCGGCCCGTTTATACCGCAGTTCGAAAAGCCCTGCGACAGCACGCCTGCAAGTTTCGGATCGAAAGCCGGCCCCGTCCACAATCCGCCGCCGCTCGATCCTTCTTCTACGATCCCGGAATTCCAGCGCACGCTCAGAAACTGCTCGCAAAACCACGCAGGAGCGTCCGGCGGACAATCCCCGGCCGTAACCCCGCCGAAGGCAATGCGCTTCCACGACGCGCCGGGATGCGTGATGCTCGTTATCGGCGCGCCCGCGCCGGGCATCTCGGTAGTCCATCCCGACAGGCGCACCCCGGCCGGGAGATTGCCGACTATGCGCAGCAGACTGTAGTCGGCGTTTGCTCCTGTAGCGAGCAAATTGGCGGAAAACGTCGTGGGTGCGGGCACGGGGCCTGCGCCCGAATCGTACAGAAAATAGCTGAATACGGAACTTGCAGTGCGTGCATCGGGCACGCAGTGGTTGGCCGTGAGCAGGTAATTATCGAGCGGGAGCTTGTTCGGGCGGCTGCTGTTGAGAAGCGTGCCCGTGCAGGCGAATTCTCCCTTTTCGGTTGCGAATGTTATTAGCGCAACCGAGCGCGCAATTTCGCTCCATTCGGGCGTCACCTCGAGATGACAGGGCAGGATCATCTGCGAGGCGAGCGCGGGCAGGTCGGTGTGGATGCGGCTTACGGCGTCTATCCTGTAGGCGTCGCGCGACGGAGAGGGGGAAGAGTTATTGGGCTCGAAGTATTCGATAAAGAGTTCGGCTCCGGGAAGCGGCGGCGTCCACAACTCGCCGTCGGAGTTCGGCCCCCGTCCCTCGTAGGGTCCGGCGCAGCGGTCGGGTTCTGCGGATGAACATACGAAAAGGCGCGCACCGGGCCCTAGATCCAGATCTACAAGGCGCAGACGCGCGGCAAAGGCGCCCGTGACTTCGATGCGCTGAAACGAGAGTCTGCCCTCGCGAACGTAACGGACGATTGCGCCTCGACGGGCGTCAATGGGTTGATCGAGCCGATGCACCGAACCCACGCGCAGGGGCGAGGGTGAGTGGAATTTTCCGTTCGACGGCGTGCGCTGCGATTCATCGGTTACCGAAAATTTATGCAGTTGCGCAGCGAACGGATTTATTTCCGGATAACGGCGGCTAAGGGGTTCGGGCGCGTCCGGCGCCCTGGGACTCTGCGGCGCGGCGCCGGAGAGCGATGTTTGTGCCGCGGCCGTTGCCGGAAAGGCTGCGAGAAGGAGTATGACAAACAGTATTCGGTGCGAAAGGTGATGCATAGAACCCCCGAAAATGCTGTTGATTCCCGTGCAATCGTAACACGGGCAATAGAGAATACGGAACATACGGAAATAGACGGAACAAACTGAACGGAGTTTAGCTCTTCCGTTTGTTCCGTCTATTTCCGTATGTTCCGTATTCTCTATTGCCCGGTTTGGGGGGGCGGCATTTCTTGACACCCGCCGGGGTGCATCATATGATTTCGATTCGTATTCGTGCCCCGGTCGTAAAGTCCGACTTTCTCCAACAGAGGCCTTTCCTGCGGAAGTCGGAAGCGACGGGGCTGGGGGAGTGTGGCGGAATCGGGTTATGGTTGGTGAATTCATCGGCCAGGTAAGTCAGCGGATCCTCGAGGGTCTGGTCCGCCAGCTTGCGCGGCTCAATCCGAACCCGAACCTGCTTTCGGTGATCGGGCTCGGGATCAACATTTTCGCCGCAGTCCTTTACGGGCTCGGCCGGTTCTTTTCGGCCGGCCTGGTCATGATCTTCGCCAATGTATTCGACATGCTGGACGGGCGCGTTGCGCGGCTGACGGGGCGCGTAACGAAGTTCGGAGCGTTTCTGGATTCGAGCCTCGACCGGTTGTCGGATATGGTGGTTTTTCTCGGTATCATCATCTTCTATTCGCGGGACACGCAGCATCACAGCACGCTCTATGCGGCGCTGACGGGCGCGGCGCTGATCGGATCGGTGATGGTCAGCTACACAAGCGCGCGGGCGGAATCTTTGATACCGAAGTGCGACGTCGGATTTCTGCGCCGCCCCGAGCGCGTGGTGCTGCTGATTCTCGGATCGCTCGGCAACAAGATGCCGGCGACTATCTGGCTGCTGTTTGTACTGTCGTACTGGACTTTCGCTCACCGCCTGTATCATACGTGGCGATTGACGCGCGAAGAATCCGGCGATGCGAAGCCGGAATCCAGTCCGCAACCGGAGGCGTCCGAACCGAGACAGGACGCTCCGCTGCGGCTCGGTCACGATCCGGTGTAACCCGCATCCTTCGGACAAGAAACAGGCCCCTGAAGTTTCAGCAGCGAGATCCGCGCCTGATGCTTCGAAAACAAATTCGGATCACAGGCGGTTCAACCGACTATATGAGTGAAAAACACAGCAATCACACGATGATTTGCCCCTGTTGCGGCGGTGTGCGCGGAACCGAATCGCAAGTCTGTGAATCTTGCGGCGCGCGCCGGGTCGGCGAACCGCTCTCCCCGCCCGATGTACGGTTGCCGAGTCTGGCTCCGGCGTTGTGGTCTGTGGGCATACCGCTGCTCGTGATTGCCGCGTTTGCGTGCATATGGATCTTCGGCAACGATATGAAGGTTCTGCGCGTGCTGATGGTGCAAGCGCTCGGAGAATCAACCGCGTTTACGCGCCACTGGCTGCAAATCGATCCGAACCTTCCGGCATATCGCATAGTAGGTTACGACGCATACAGGCTTTCATTTTATCTGTCGGCTGTGTTGATTCCGCTTTCGTGTCTGGGGTTGTGGCTCGGGCTCAGGGCGCGAAGGCTTGCGGCGGCCGATGCGTCGCGTTTCGGCGGGCGCAGGATGGCCGGTTTTGCCGCCTCGATGTCGATGGTATTGATTGCTGCGTTCGGTGCAAGCGCGCTCAGTTCGATTCCCGATGCCATAGAGCGGCTGCGCGCCCGCAGGGTTGCGGCCACGCGCGCCGAAATGTACCGGCTGCACGATCAGGCGCTCAGAAAATACCAGCGCGAGTACGGCGCCTATCCGCAGGAGCTATCGGATCTGAATCGTGTAAGCCGCGAACCCGTGGTCGGAACCGATTACTGGGAACGCCCATTCAATTATGCTCCGGTATCGGTTATAGCGGCGCGCGGTGGAGCGCGCGGCTTCACCAATTACAAGCTTGTGTCTGCGGGTCCGGACGGAGAATTCGGCACCAAAGACGATCTGACGATGATCGACGGCGTGATTGTCTCGACCGTGGATGAACCCGATACGCCGCAGGATTGGGCGGCGCCGGGCGGGAAGCAACCGTAATTACCCCTTCAGAAATCCTGCCGAGGACATTCCGACTCCGGTCGAGACGTATGAACAACAGTTTGCTGACGCGCTTCCTCGATCGCCTGCGCAGGCGTGACCGGGTCGCGGCATATAATTCGTGGCTGCTGCGGTTCGGGCGCATAACCGAGGGGCGCATCGTAGACCTGCAGCGCGATGAACAGGGCGCGACTGTGCATTACTTTTACTACCGCGCAAACGTAAAATACGAAACCTCGCAGCAATTGAGCGTCGAACAACTGGAGCGCATACATATCTACGTTCCGGGCGCATCGGTTACGGTGCGCTTCGATCCGAAACGTCCCGGAAGGTCGATACTGCAATGAACCGAAAGGAGAGGAAGAGGAAGAAGTTGTTGAGTACTCTGTAAACAAAGTTCTTTGAGTTTTCAGCCGCGAAGCGGCGAAAGAGCTGTAGCCCAGGGCGGCGAGCCCTGGGTGAGTGTAAAGAATCGCCGCCAGCCCCGGAGGGGCGGAAGATCTTTCGCCCTTTCAGGGCTCGAACGTTCTTTTTCTACTGACCTGGCGCTCACGCACCAGGCTACAGATCTTTCGCCGCTTCGCGACTGAAAACTCAAAGAACTTTGTTTACAGAGTACTCAGCACCTCCCTCCTCTTCCCTTTCATTATCCCCTTATGTTCCATCGCATTCTGATAGCCAATCGCGGAGAAATCGCCGTGCGCATCATCCGCGCCTGCCGCGATCTCGGCGTATCTCCCGCGGCCGTTTACTCCGACGCAGACCGCGATGCATTGCACGTGCGTCTTGCCGATTCGGCGTGGCGGCTCGGTCCCGCACCATCCTCCGAGAGCTACCTCGTCATCGATCGCATCATCGATGCAGCGCGCCGGTCGGGCGCCGAGGCCATACATCCGGGTTACGGTTTCCTGGCCGAAAACGCGGCATTTGCAAGGGCGGTTGAAGCGGCGGGACTGATATTCATCGGTCCTTCGGCCGAAAGCATCGAGCTGATGGGCAGCAAGACCAGCGCCAGAGAGGCCGCGCAACGCGCCGGAGCGCCCATCGTACCCGGCACCGCGCAGCGCCTCGAAGACGAAGCAATGGCGCAGGAAATTGCATTGCAGGTCGGCTTCCCTGTAATGCTCAAGGCGGCGGCGGGCGGCGGCGGCAAGGGAATGCGCGTAGTAGCATCGGCCGAAGAAATGGCATCGGCGTTTTCGCTTGCAAAAGCCGAAGCTCAGGCCGCATTCGGCGACGATTCGGTTTATATAGAAAAGTTCATCGAGCGACCGCGTCATATAGAAATTCAGATCGCCGGGGATCGTTACGGAAACATAGTCCATCTCGGCGAACGCGAGTGCTCCATTCAGCGAAGGCATCAGAAGGTAATCGAGGAATGCCCCGCCTCGTTCAACGATGCAGCACTGCGCGCGCGTATGGGCGAAGCCGCTGTAGAAATCGCGCGCGCGGCGAATTACTACAGCCTCGGCACACTCGAATTTCTTGTAGACATACACCGCAATTTTTATTTTCTCGAAATGAATACGAGGCTTCAGGTCGAGCATCCGGTGACGGAAATGGCTACCGGAGTTGATCTGGTGCGCGAGCAGATAAGGATTGCAGCCGGAGAGCGGCTTTCGATCAGACAGGAAGACATAGAGTGGCGCGGTTCGGCCATAGAATGCCGCGTATACGCCGAGGACCCGGAACAGAACTTCATGCCGTCGCCCGGCCGCATTGCACGATTGAGAACTCCGTCCGGGCCGGGGATACGGGATGACGGCGGAGTGTACGAGGGATGGGATGTCCCGATCTATTACGATCCGATGATTTCAAAACTCGTCGCCTGGGGCGCAACGCGCGAGGAAGCCATAGGGCGGCTGAAACGCGCGCTGGGAGAATACGAAGTCGGAGGCATCAGAACCACGATTCCATTCTTTCTCTCCGTGCTCGACGATGAAGAGTTTCGTCGCGGAGAAATCGATACGGGCTATATTGCGCGATTTTTTGAACGCCGTCGCAATGCAGATCCGGGGAATGAAAATTCCGCAACTGCATCCGCAACTGCATCGGATGAAGAACGCATAGCGGCTGCAATCGCGGCGGCGATGGATTACACCGGCCGCGCAAACGGATCAAGGCCCGAAGCACCGGCGAACCCACAGGCGGCGAGCAGATGGAAACAGGCGGGCCGAATGGCCGTACTCAATCGACGATGAAACTCTCACTAAACATCGACGGACAGGTAATGGAGACGGATTTTCGGGCCGATGATACCCGCGCCGCCATCACTATCGACGGGCGCGAGTATGCGGCCGAAGTCGGTTGCCCCGAACCCGGACTTTACGTGATCCTGCTCGGCGGCAGGGTCTTCCGCTGCACCATAGACCGTATGCCCGGCGGATCGACCGAGGTAACGGTCAACGGGCGGCGCCGCACCGTTGAAGTCCACGATCCGAAGCGCACAGGCGCTCGTTCGGGCGGTGCAGCGGGTGCGGGAGGCCGCGCCGTGATTACGGCGCCTATGCCGGGGAAAATCGTGCGAGTGCTCTGCGCCGTCGGCGATGAAGTAAAAGCGGAAGCGGGATTGATTGTAGTCGAAGCGATGAAGATGCAAAACGAGGTGCAGTCTCCGAAGGCCGGGCGCGTTTCCGAAATCAGGGTTGAAGAGGGACAAACCGTCAATGCCGGGGATGTGCTCGCAATCGTAGAGTAAAACGCCCCACGATCGAAGAGAGATAACGGAACAAACGAAATAAAACGAAAATTACGGAAAAGTCGAATATTTCCGTATGTTTCGTCTATTTTCGTTTGTTCCGTTATCTCTCTTTCCGTCTCACGCTTTGTACCAGGCAGCGAACTTTTGAGGCCCGCAATCCGTTTAGTATGCGGGCCTCGTAGTATTGAAGGCAAAAGTTTCGCCGCATCCTCCCCAGTCGATGAAGGAAAGCCGGCGAAGGAAAGAGAATGATTTGACGCGACTTGATCGCCGATCCCCCAACCGATGTCTCCCCATTCATACAACCGCCGCAACCACATCATCTCATCAATCATAATCCTGCTGCTGCCGGTAATTGCCTCGAGCGCAAGCCCCGGCCCCGCCCAGGATGCTCCGCCCGTCATTACGGTTTCGGCTGCGTCATTTCTGCGCCGCGTAGCGCCGGGGTCGATCGCCGCCGCGTTCGGCTCGAACCTAGCCACGGCTACGGCGGCGGCCGCCGCACAACCCCTTCCCACCTCGCTTGCAGGCACGACCCTCAGGATCAACGGAGAGCTTGCCCGTTTGTTTTTCGTATCGCCGGGGCAGGTCAACTTTCTGCTGCCGCCCGGAACCCCTCCCGGTTCTGCGAGTATTGAAATCACCGCGGGCGACGGCACGGTTTCGCGCGGCGTAATCGAAGTTGTACAGGTTGCAGCCGGATTGTTTACCGCAAACAGCGACGGACGCGGCGCGCTCGCATCGCTGCTGCTGCGCGTCGAAAACGGCAACCTCGACTATCAACCGCTTGCACAGCCCGGCGACGATGGGTTCATCACGCGGCCCATCGCTTTCAGCAACGCAAACGAAAGCCTGTTTCTGGTTTTGTACCTTACGGGGTTGAGACTCGCCGATCCTGCAAGCGTGCGCGTAGCGCTCGGCGGCGAGGATTACAATCCGAGTTTCGTCGGTCCCGCCCCCGGTTTTGAAGGTCTGGATCAGATCAACCTGCCGTTGCCTCTGACATTTCCGGCGCGCGGGCGGCTTTCGGTCGTAGTCAAGGTCAACGGTTTCGGAGCAAGCAACGACGGCGAATTCGAGATCGGACGCGGCGCCGAAGATGAGCGCCTGGAAATTATCGAAGCGCCCGCAGGCGCAGCCCTCGCCGGTGAAATCGTCGAAATAGCCGGCAACGGATTTGCGGCAAATCCGCGCGAAAACAACGTGCTTATGGTAGCCGACGACGGGCAGACCGTGCGCGCCGAAGTGATTGCTGCGACGAGCAACCGTTTGCGCGTGCGCGTGCCGCCGGGCGCCGGAAGCGGCGAACTCAGGATTCAGCGCGGTACTGCCGAAGCGAGCGCGCCGCTGCAGATCAGAACCTCAATAAGCGGCGTCATCGAACAGGCGCGCGCCCTTCCCGGCGGCGCCGTCGAAAGAACGGGCATCGAGGGGATGCAGGTGCGCATGCTCGGTCGTCCCGACGTTTCTACATCGACCGGCGCCGGCGGAGCGTTTGTGCTCGAAATGCCCGGCGAAGCCAGCGCATCGCGCGTAGTCATCGAGATACAGGGCGGCGGCGGCGCACTCGATTTTCCGCGACAGTTGCTTTCAGTCAATGCACGTGCGCGCCGCGACAATCAATTGCCGCGCGCAGTGGAGCTTGCGGCAATAAATCCCGCATTCTCCAATCGATTATCGCCGTCCATTCCCGATTCGCAGGGATTACAGATTCAGTTTCTGCTCGCCGGCCGCACGCCTGCGAATCTGCCGGACGGGCATTTCAGTTCGCGCATAGCGCAGGCAACGCCATTCGGCGCAATCGCGGCGCAGGGAATAAAACTGACATTCCCGAACGATGATGCGATTCCCGCAGGAACTACGGCAACGCTCTTTCAGTTCGATCAGCGGCCTGAAAGCGAAACTCTCGGACGTTTCATAGCACTCGGCGAGGCGCGCGCAAGCCAGGACGGCGCCGTAGTGGAAACCTCCGACGGCGCGATTACAGAAGGCAGTTATTATTTTGTCTCGATCGAGCGGCCTACATCGGCAGTCATCGGACGCGTAGTAAGCGGAGACGGGCGTCCGCTTCCGCGCGCAATAGTTTCCGCACGGGGCCGCTCCGCATTTACAGACAGCTACGGCGGATTCGTTCTGACCCGAGTTCCGGTGCTTCGTACAAACGAGCGGGACGAAATACGGCTCGAAGTCAGCTACCAGCGCGGCGACGGCGTGGTGCTGCGCAACGATGAAACGCGCGTTGAACTGCGCGCAGGGGATGCATCGGGGCTCGATTCGGCAATCGTACTTGCAGAGCCGCCCGCGGATTTCCCGCCGTCTGTGCTTGCGCCCCGGCGCGTAGAAATTGAAGCCGGAAAATCGCAGACCTTCGACGTCGCCGTAGTCGAGCCGAACGGCGAAACCGATCCGGCGTTTGAAATCTCCGGATCTGCACAGGCATTTACTACCGTCGCTCAGGGAGTCACGGAAATCGGCGGCGGCGTATACCGCCTGCGCATGGAGCCGACAGCAGCGGGCGAATTTGAACTCATAGTGCTGGCGCGCGACAGCGGCGGACAAACGGGCGAGGCAAGGATAGAAGTCGGCGTAAAACAGCCGCAAGACACGCGCCCATCGGCCGAATGGCTGAGCGTGGCAACCTCCGAAGACGCGCCCGCGGGCATCACGCTTTCCGGAAGCGATCCGCAGGGACGGCCGCTTACTTTCAGAATCACGAGTAATCCCGCGCAGGGCTCGCTCGGCAACGGAAACGGCGCAGATCGACTCTACACCCCGGCGCGCAGATTCAACGGCGTGGACCGGTTCCGCTACGTCGCGAGCAACGGAACCGAAGAAAGCGACGAGGCCGAGGTCACGATACTCGTTCGTCCCGTAAACGATCCGCCGCAACTGGAGTTTGAAGCGACGCGCGAGATAAACGCGGGTGAAAGGCTCGAAGCGCCCGTAACGGTTGTCGATCCCGACCTCGACGACAACATTCAGATCACGGCCGAGGGCCTGCCCTCGGGAGCCACCCTTGAGGGTGCGGGGCCGACGCGCCTGTTGCGCTGGCAACCGACGATTACGCAGCAGGGCGTGCATATCATAACGCTGCGCGCGCGCGACGGACTCGGCGCTTCGGTCGAACGCACGCTTACCATAAACGTTTCGGCGAAATGGGCGAAGACTTCGGGTTTGGAAGGCGGATTCGTCATGGCGCTTCTGAGCGAGGGCGGCGCCGTGTACGCCGCTACATTCGGCGGCGGCGTTTACCGATCCATCGACGACGGACAGAGCTGGTCGCCGGTCAATACGGGGCTGACGAGTTTTGCGCTCTACGCTCTCGCGCTGCACCCGGACGCAAACGCGATCTTCCTCGGCACCCTCAACGACGGCGTATACAGATCCGATGACGGCGGTGCAAGCTGGATAAAACGAAGCAACGGACTTGCGGGTCAGGCCGAAGACGTATACGCGCTGACTACGCACGCAAACAGCATTTATGCGGGAACGGATGACGGTGTTTATGCAACGAACGACGGCGGCGCGGTGTGGACGCCTGTCAATGAAGGGCTCGACGAGGCGGGGCTGAATGTGCGCGCGCTGTGGTCGCACAACGGGACGCTTTACCTCGGCTCGGAACTCGGCGGCGTGCGGCGCTTGAATGAAGCCGCTGGACGATGGGATACGGTAAACGCGGGGTTGGAAGGCGAGGCGCAGCATATCAACGATCTGCGGGGATATAACGGTGCGCTGTATGCGGCGACCGGCGCGGGCGTATTCCGGTTTTCCGCAGCGCAGCAGAGATGGGACGCCTTCAATGCGGGCGTGGTCCCGGCCGGTGCGAGCAGCGAGGCGCTTGCTACGGCGGGGGGATCGCTTTATCAGGCGACGGGAACGCTGCGCGCCTACAGGCTCGATGACGCAACCGGACAATGGACGCAGGTAAGCGCGGGATTGCCGGAAATCCCGAGCGATCTGCCGCTCACTATGGCCTCGCACGAAAGCCGTTTGCTCATCGGCACCACAAACGGCATATACAGGTCGAATGCGGAACGCACTTCCTGGGCGTATGCTTCTGCGGGACTTGAAGCGGCGCAGGTAACATCGCTGCTTTACGACGGAGATCAGCTTTATTCGACTACGCTCGGCGCGGGCGTATACAGATCTGTTGACGACGGGCGCACCTGGAATCAGATTATCGACGGGCTGACGGGCGGTGCGCGCAACGTCAACCGGATTCATCTGCACGCAGGCGAAATTTATATCGGAACATTCGGCGACGGCGTATACCGGTTCAATCGCGCAAGCGAAACATGGACGCGCATAAGCGACGGGCTTGAGGGCAACCAACTCGTTGTGCGCACGCTTGGTTCTCATGCAGGCGGGCTTTACGCAGGAACGTTTGGCGAGGGGGTATTCCGCTTCGATGCTGCCGCCGCAAGATGGAACCCGGTGAACGGGGGACTTCCGCCTGAAGCGTTCGATGTTGCGACGTTTGCCGAACACGACGGGCGATTGTATGCCGGAACGCTCGGTGGAGGAGTATACCGCTTTAATGACGCTGCCGAGCGCTGGGAGGAAACCAACACCGGATTCGGCTCCGTATTTGCATTCTTCGTGCGCGGATTGCGGTCGCACGCGGGCGCACTGTATGCGGGCACGTTCGGCGGAGGCATTTATCGAACGCTCAACGGCGGAGAAAGCTGGGAGCTGTACACGGCGGGGCTGCCGCTGTTGGGCGCGATAGTCGAATCGATAGAGTCGGACGGCGAGGTGTTGTACATCACAACGGCAGCGGGAGTTTTCCGGCGCGGCGGCGATGCGGGCGTATGGGAAGCGGCGGGCTCGGATCTGATAGGCGAATTGCTGTTTGCGCTTGCTGCGCGCGACGGGCGTCTGGCCGTGGGCACGGGCGGAAACGGCGTATCGCTGCTCGCGGATGCAGCACAGAGCTGGAGCGAGCGCAACACGGGCTTGACCACGAATTTCATCAATACTCTTGCTGCAAACGGCGGAGATCTTTACGCCGGAACGCTCGGCGGCGGTCTGTTCCGCTCCGCCGACGGCGGCGCTACGTGGACCGCAACAAACCAGGGCCTGCCGCCGAATGCAAACCATCAATCGATTACAACGAGCGGTGCAATGCTTTTGGCCGGAACCTTCGGCGACGGGATTTACAGATCGAGCGACGGCGGTATGAACTGGACGCCGGCCAATACGGGGCTCGGCAATGCATTCGTCAACCGGCTTTTTACGAGCGGTTCGGCGGTTTATGCGGGAACCGACGGCGGGGTGTTCAGATCGACCGACGCCGGCGGCAACTGGACTCCGGTCAATACTGGTATAGCGGGCAGACCCGTGCTGTCGTTTGCGATTGCAGGGGGAACTGTGGTTGCCGGAACGCGCGAGGGCGGCGTGTACCGCCTTTCCGCCGACGGCGCAACGTGGACGCAAAGCGGGCTCGGCGCTCTATCGGTTTCGGCGCTGAGGGCGCACGGCGATGCGCTTTACGCCGGCACGCTCGGCGCCGGCATTTACCGCTCGACCGACTTCGGAGCGACGTGGACGCCGGTGAATTCAGGATTGCCCGAATCGCTCAATGTATACGCGTTCGCTGCAATCGGAGGTGAACTTTTCGCCGGATCGGTTTACGGCGTATTCGCAACCTCCGACTCCGGCGCGCAATGGCGGCAGATCAATGCGGGATTGCGAGATCCGATCGTCACATCCTTTGCAGCACTCGGCAACCGGCTGTTTGCGGGCACATCTTCGCGCGGAGTATTCGTCAGCCGTACCAGGTAAGAGACCGCGGAAACGGTGACGCGGAATACACGGAAAAAGCGCTTGTTTTCCGCGTATTCCGCGTTCTTTTCTTTTTTTTCCCAATTTTGCGATCCGAAAACGCACAAAGTGTCGTAAACTGTCCGGCAGCAACTTCCATAATCAGCAGTCAGCCTTCGGGCCATATCAGCCTTCGGGCCATATCAGCCTTCGGGCCATATCAGCCTTCGGGCCATATCAAGGAGTGTCTTGGATGAAGCAGCATAGAAATATTCCCCTCTCTATTCGTCTGTTTCTGACCGCGCTGCTGGCGTTTGCAGTAGTCGGTTGGGCGCATCTCTGGGATCAGGCCTCGGTTATGGCGAACCATACGGTATTCGTCGAGGGTGAGGAAGATTTCGACGGCGACGGTCGGGTCGGACTCGAAGAGGATACCGACGCACCGGTGGATGGAGTATTCGGCACGCTCACGGCGGCGCTTGCCGCAGCCAACGGCGGGGCCAATCAGAACGGCCGCGTAACGATCGTCACATCGGGCCGTTTTCGTGAATCGCTTCTGGTCACAGCGGCAAACGGCAATGTAGTAATCGAAGCGGCTCCGGGAGTCGATGCCATCATCGAAGCGGTGATTCCCGATGCAGGCCGCAGCAGCCAGTTTCCCAATACAACCAACGCCACGGCGCAGGCCCTGCCCGCCATCGTCGTCAACGGCGCCGCCAACCGCGTCGTAGTGCTGCGCAACCTGACCATTCGCAACTGGCTCACCGGCATTCAGGTCAACGGCGCATCGCGCGTTACGATCGACAACTGCCGGCTCGACAGCAACGTCAACTTCGGCGTCGACGTCACCGACTCCGCCCGCGTCAATATCAGCAACTCGCAAGTCAACGGCACGGGCTTCCGCTCGGGCGCAACCGGCAGCTTCCCGACCGCAACCAACATTCCGCTGCCCGGCACCGGCGTGTCGTTCCGCGGTGCATCGCGCGGCGCGGTTTATATGTCCACCATCACATCCAGCTTCGCCATCGGTCTGGCGAATTTCACGGGCGCAACCAACAACGTCACCGCGCAATCGGTGAACCTCTTCGATAATGCAGTCGATGTCGAAGGCGTCCGCATCGTTCAGTAAATCAGAGATAACGGAACAAACGAAATAAGACGAAACAAACGAAAAAACAGATTCTTTCCGTCTGTTCCGTGTTTTTTCGTTTGTTCCGTTATCTCTACTCAGAGCTTCAGTATCAATCCCGTCAGCGCCACCAGCAGCAGCGACCACAGCCATCCGAGCGCGAATCCCTTCAGGTCAACGCGGTATGTTTTTGCGAATCCCTGTCCGAAAGTAGCGCGCATCGGCGCGAGTATGTTGACCAGAAGCGATTGCTGTCCGGCTTCCGCCGCCTCGCGGCCCACAACCTCGCGGTCAATCCGACTGGTCTCTCCCTCTACAAGCGGATCCGCCGTGCGGCCCGGCAATTCCGTAGGCGTATCGAGCCGAGTGAAGAAAGATTCCATCTCGCGCTCGGATTCCGGTTTTGTCAGCAAACTGACGACCACAAGCGCCAGCACGCCCGCCCCCAGCGCCGCAAGGAATACGTTCGGATCCCAGTGATCAAACCGCTCTCCGCGCACGCGGTAGATCAGAAAATTCGTCGCAAACGCCGCTACGAGACTCGACACCGCGCCCCACCGGTTCGCCCTTCGCCATATGATGCCGCCGAGAATGCTGATACCCATATAGGTCGCCATCGTCTCAGTCAGCAGAAACGAATAGAGCACCTTGTCGATGAGGAATATGGCGTAAAGCACCCCCATCATCGTAATCGCAAATCCGCTCAGCCGCCCTACCCACAGGTAATGCCCGTCCTTGCGCCCGCGCACCACATGCCGGCGATAAAAACTCTCGGTGAAAAGCGCGCCGCTGTTGACCATAAACGCCGACCCCGTAGACATATTCGCCGCCAGCACGCTGGCGATCAGAAGTCCAAGCGCGCCCGGAAACAGCAGGTGCCTGCACGCAAATCCGAATGCGTCCTCGGCGTCGTTGAGTTTGTCGATCCCGAAAGTGCCCTGCGCAATCATCGCCGCTACGAGCAGACCCACAAACGCCCAGCCCACCGTGCATACGCGCTTGACGAAATTGCCGTAGAAAAATCCGACGCGGCACGTATATTCATCCTTGCCCGTGCCCACGGCGGCGAGCATATGCGGCTGCGAAATGATGCCGATCAGCCCGTTGATCGTAAGCATTGCGATGAACCACGGGCCTATGCCTTCGGGGGCGGCGAGCGAAAACTTGTAGGCTTCGAGCGATTCCTTCATCCCCGTCATCCCGCCCACGGCCGCGAAGCCGAGCGGAATCAGCATAAACGAAAGAACTATGATCAGCAGCCCCTGAAAAAAGTCCGTCCACGCAGCCGCCACAAGTCCGCCGACGAAACTGTACAGGATAAAGATCACCGTCATCGCCACGACGATCTCGTTCGAATCGAACTGCCCGCCTATGGCCTGACTGATGACCTTGCCCGCGCCTTTGAGCATACCGGCGGAATTGATCGTGAAAAATATCAACGCGAATACGATGTATATTCCGCCCATCCACGGCCCGTAGCGGTCCTCGGTGAGTTCGGCGACGGTTGTGCGCCGTATGCGCCGAAACACGGGAGCGAATACCCAGAAAAACGGCGTCGCAAACAGGTTTTTCCATTGAAACCATATGCCGGAAAAACCGAGGGTGTAGACCGCGCCCGCAAGCGATACCGGCATCTCGGCGTGCGTGCCCACGCCGAAGCTCTGGCCTATCATCAGCCACTTGCCGAATTTGCGCTGGCCGAGAAAGTAATGGCTTGTGTCTTTGACCTTCAGGCCGACGTAAAAACCGACGCCGGCGATGAAAAGGAAGTAAACGATCAGAACGATCCAGTCCAGGGTCGTAATCATGGTTTCTTAATGTGTTTTTTCTGTCTAATGCTGTTGACGCCCGTCGATCGCCGGGCGCACAGACCGCTTCAGGATGCTGGGACAAAGAATACGGAACGCGCGCGTTAAACGGAAGCGCCGTGCGGCCCGATTCGCGTTTTCCTTCGATTTTGTCAGGCCCCGCAGGGTATCAATCTCTGTATCGGCGGGATTTAAGGATCTGGCAGGAAAGAGAGATAACGGAACAAACGAAAATAGACGAAACATACGGAAAAGAGACTTCCTTCCGTTTGTATCGAGCCAGAATTATCGAGCCAAAAAGAAGGCTCGCCCGTCGCTTATCGAAAGATCGAATTCGTGCTCTGCGTCCAGAACCTCGACGCTCCCAAATCCGGCTTCGACGAGCGCCGCTGCGACTTCCGACTCCAGGTAGTAACGCTGCATCAGCACCAACTCCTCGCGATCCCACTCTCCGCGCTCCCTGCGATAGATCTTCACATCGTAGCGTTTGAGCCGCGAGCTTTTGTCGTAGCTGCTGCGGACGCTGCAAGCGTGATCCGCTTCGACTATGTCGTAGCGCGATTCGAGCCCGCCCGTTTCAAATTCAGATTCCATATTCATATCGAATACGAAACGCCCCGAGGGACGCAGCGCCGCGCGCACGCGCCTGAATACCGAAACGAGTTCATCGAGTGCTAGAATGTGATTCAGGCTGTCGAATGTGGAAACCGCAGCATCGAATAGGGCGGGCAGCGAGAATGTACGTGCATCGGCGCACACGAAATCCGCATCGGGCGCATTTGTTTTCGCAAATGCCAGCATGCTTTCGGAGCCGTCGACGCCCGTAACGCGGTATCCGCGCGCAACTAGTCCGGCAGCAAGCTGCCCCGTCCCGCAGCACAGATCCAGAATCCGCGCCCCGCCCGGCAGATCCGGAAACAGTATCTTCTCGAATATGCCGAGCACCGGAAGGCTGAATTCTTCGCCCCAGTAGCGGTTGTAGAACCAGGCGAACCTGTCGTAGTCGGTAAATATTTCGGACACGCAACTCCCCTCCACAAAGTGTATTTACACCTCAGGGAAACGGCGCTAGAATGCGCCCGCCGTCGAGCCCCTTCAGCCGCTTTTATTTACGGAAAGGGCAAACGCAATGAGAATACATCGTATCGTGCTGCTTTCGATATTCTTCATCGCGTCCGTCCGTCTCGTGCAAGCGGAAGGACTGCCCGCACCGCCTTCTCAAATGGAAGCGACGGGATTTGCCGTTGAGATTATATGTCCGGGCAAGGCTCCGCTATACTTTCCCGTGCCGGGAGAAATTGAAATACATCCAGACCCCATTCCCCCGTGGACACTTTTTACGGCCTGGGGAATCTCGCTCCGCGCGCAACCGGAACAGCCTGGAGTTCTGGTCCGCATTGTGGCTGCAACCGGAGAACTCAGGCAATTCCGCCAGGAACCGATCGCCTTGTACCTGTTACAGGAAAATCAAAGCACCGTTGTACCCGCAGCGGCAAGAGTCGGACGTACCCCGTTTCAAATCCGCATCGTCAAGGTACGCCCCTTTGCGCTGGACCCTCCTGTCGTAATCAACCTAACCCAATCGATAGAACTCCTCAGCGTCACCCCGATGAAAACAACCTTCCCTTCCTACAAAACTACGCTGCGAAACCTTTCGGCAAAAAATGTCGTAGTGGTGCGCATGCCGATCTTGAAGGGATCGTCTACGCATATGATCTGGATGAAAGGGTGGGACAAAGGCAGCCCTCTGATGCGTCCCGGCGAAACGTGCGAAATCGTCACATCCAACTGGCTGCGAGGCTCCCTGGATGAACCCAACGGCCGGATGACGGAGGAAGGGCTTGAGCCTGTAAACCTGTCGCGTATGGTGATTGCAACGGCCATCTTCGACGACGGCGCATACGAGGGCTCTTCGGCCGGCGTTGCCGACTTCAAGGCCGGCGCTGCGTCTGCGCTGATTCAGATTCGCCGCATACTTGCAGTACTCGAGGAATCATCCTACATGACCGAATACTGCACTGCTTACGATCTCGATACACTCAGCCCACGCATAACGTCGCTCGATGAAAACGTCGAACCGTTTCTGATACGGGATATGCTTGATCGTTATCCGATCAGCCCCGTCGTCCCCAGGAGAATCGAAGACGTAATGCGGGACATCATCCGCAGCAACCTGTATCATCGCAAGAAAGACGCTCTCGAACAGATCGGCAGAATCAAAGGCCGTGCTTCGTCTTCTGATCCGGAAGCATTGGGGCAGGCATTCAGAAAGTTCAAGGAGGGCATCAAACGCTGGGGTGAAGCACTCGCCCGAGTGCTTCGGGATGAATAGAACCCGGCCCGGCAAACCCTGGGCTGTTCACTCTTGCGCCGGAATCGGCCGACTCTTAACCGTGTTGCTATCCTGTTCGGCGACAGAATGCTGCTGCTATAGCGCCGATCGTTTACACAAATTTCCTGACAGGCTCACGTCTCATTCAGTTATCTTTCGCTACTTGGTAATATCTGATTGCTAAAAGTTAAATAATATTGAGGGGAATTAGCTAGTTCGTTATCTCTGTTTTCCCATTCAGGCCAGTACTCAAACACTATGTGCAAGTTCTTTCCTAAATGCTCACGTGGTATGCTAAAGATCACAGACTTCCCTGAACCCAATGAATAAGGGGTGCAAGTATCACTTGTGCTATAACCCTGCGGCGTCCTGACAGGTTCTTCCTGATTCCTCTCTTTAGGTAATGGGGCAGTCTCAGTACTGCCATCAATCCTACCAAATGATGTTTGGTATCGCCTCACTTCATGCACAATGCCGATACCACCGTAATGATCTTTGACAGAAAATGAACAGAATTCTATCACCCATTGAGTATTGTTATACAGCCTTAGCCATATTCGTTCTTCTTTCTCTCCTTCAAACAGGGGTGGTGCTTTACCACTACGCTCGAACTCAATATATAGGCTTGGTCTGTCTTTACGAATCAGAATTGAGCAGCTTTTATTCTGGCTACTTTGCTGGCTACCTGAAGCTGTAGTAAGGCAAAGCAAAGAAACTAATACACTGTGAATCAACTTTTTCATGGCCATCTCTCTACTCATTCCTTGGTGGAGTTAGTCCTTTACCGCCCTCTGATTTTGGAGCTTGCAAATACTGCTTTATCCCTTTATCT
>JAHBSF010000028.1 GCA_019639255.1 Acidobacteriota bacterium
TATGAACAAAGTTGAAGCTGAGCCGGAAGATGACATGCGCCCTGAGTATGATTTTTCTCAACTGAAGGGACGGGTACGGGGGAAATACGTCGAGCGATATCGGGAGGGAACAAATCTGGTGTTACTCGATTCTGATGTGGCGGCGGCGTTCCCGGATGCGAAGGCGGTCAACGAGGCGTTACGCCTGCTGATGGAGGTGGCGCAAAGGCAGCGTCCTCAGCAACAGTGATGGTTGGGGCTGATGCCTGACGTATTAAGAATTGGTGCGGCGCGTCGTGCGAACGAGACGCCTCGCGAATGAGCAAGCCAAGGAGGAAGCCGCTGCACAATTCTGTGTTGAAGCAAGCCGAGGCCGGACCAACGATATTGAACAGAGTCCAGTTCCGGTCGAGCGTTTGCTCGAAAGAGACATCTGAACTGGAGGCGCTCGATCATTCTCTTTCGCAGTTCGGTCGGATCTACACCTCCGGATAGAAAATTCGACGAGCTTCAGGAATTGTAGCCGCGTCGGACTTGCGATTGGGAATGATCGGGTTATGAGGCGAGCGTCTTTTCTGCGCGTAGCCCTTGGTTCAACAAGCGGCTGGAGCAGACCGCTGAAAAGCGCGGCCGCTCAGCCGCAGGCCGTTAGATTGGTATTGAGTGCTCTCGAAAGCGAAATACACTATCTGGGATCAGATCTGGAACTGAGTGGAGGGAAAAATGTCGGATTTGCTGGACAGAATCACGATGAATCCTGAGCAGTATGGATAGATGCACAGATATCTCCCGCGATGGCGGTCTGGATCAGCAGGCATTTCCCCGTGAGCGCGGCGGCAATTCGCGATCTCGGGTTGCGAGATGCCGAGGATAAAGAAATATTTCAGGCCGCAAGGCGCGAGAATGCTTTCGTCAGGACAAAAGATGGTGATTTCGTATCGTTGCTCGACAGATTGGGGGCGCCGCCTCAAGTAATCTGGATCACGTGTGGGAACACTTAAAATATGCGCCTGAAAGAAATCCTTACGAACACCTTGCCTAAAGCTCTTGAACTCCTCAATTCTGGCGAGCAGTTGGTTGAAATCAACGCCATCTAACGTATCAAGATCGGAACCGGCGCCGAGCGACTCGGCTCCGGTCACACGTCTCGGGCTCCGGTACGGCGCGTTTCCGAGCCGGTATGGTCCATTGGCATCGTTCAGGCGAGTACCCACGCCGTCGCAATGGCGTTGAAAAGGAGCGAGTAATGATTGAGGCCCTCGTTGGTGTTGCGGTAGGTGTTCTCACCATAGTCTTGGCACGAGCAATTCGTGGGGAGCATTGGTTGTACTCAATAGGTCTGCTCGCTCTGCCTGGCTTGTACGCACTCTTTGCGTTAAGAGCCGGTGAGGGGGCTGTGGGCGTCATGGAAATGATCTACGGTATTCCGTTTGTCGTCGCGGGCCTGGTTTTCGCATTTGTGAGCGTTCGGCGGTCAGCGGTAGTAGTCGGGGCATTCTGGATACTTCACGGGCTATACGACTTGGCGCACAGTCGGCTCATCACAAACTCCGGCGTTCCCGGCTGGTATCCCGTGTTCTGTTTCTCGGTAGATGTGGTGGTCGGTGCATATCTGCTATGGCTGGCGCGCCGTATCTCCAATGCGAATCTTCGCGAGGCTTAAGGCTGGCGTTGCCTGTGTCAGCCTGCCTAACACTCGCCAGGCAGCCGACCCGCTCCCAGCAAACATTTTGTTGTCGAACATTCGTGCGGGCGACTGATGGCGGACGTTAAGTCGCAGAACAGGAGAGCGTCGATTGCTGTCAGAGATTGAACAAGACCGGTTGCAGGTATCCAAGAACACGGACGCGAGAAAGAAATCGCAGTTCGGCCAGTTCCTGACGCCGGCAGCAACGGCGGATTTTATGGGAGGGCTTTTCCCTCACACTGACGGCGATTGCCGTTCGGGCGCCGGTATCGGCTCGCCCTCAGCAGCCTTTCTGGAGAGATGGCGCTCGGGCGGTCTGACTTTCCGTCCTTTGAGCGCGCTCCTCGTTGCCGTGATGGTAATGTTGCCGTCGTGTCAGTCGGGGCAGCGCGCGGTTTCCAAGGCAGACAATCCGGTTGCTGCTTCAGGCAACAGCCCGAAGGCTTTCGCACAGGAGCGGATTACATTTTCGACCCGGGACGGCGCGCTGATTTATGGCGATCTCTATGGAAGCGGCGCCCACGGCGTCGTTCTCGTGCACGGCGGGCGCTTCAATAAAGAGAGCTGGCGCAATCAGGCGCTCAGGCTCGTCGATGCAGGCTTGCGCATACTCGCAATCGACTTGCGCGGCTACGGAGAGTCCCGCGCCGCGGCGTCGGCGTCCGAGGATGCCCGATACCTTGATGTACTCGGCGCGGTCGAATATCTACGGCAAAACGGCGCCGCAACGGTGTCGGTCGTGGGCGCGAGCATGGGCGGGGACTATGCGGCGGAAGCGGCGGAAGCGGATCCGGACAAAATCGATCGGCTCGTGCTGCTTGCAGCAGGCGCATACACGCCGCTTATAAAATCTAAAGCGCGCAAACTATTCATCATGAGTCGCGACGACATTATCGGAGAGAACACGCCGCGCCTTCCCCGTATACGCAGCCGGTACGAAGCGGCGTCGGACCCGAAGGAATTCATCGTGCTGGAGGGTTCGGCCCACGCCCAGTTCCTTTTTGAAACCGATCAGGGAGAACGCCTGATGCAGGAGATACTGCGATTCCTGTCCCTGCCCTGAGCAAGGATGATTGACGAACCCGTCCATTTGGAGTCGTGGCGGCCGGAGTGGGAAATCGCATTCGTGACGGAACAAACGAAATGAGACGGAAACTACGAAAATATTCAACCATTCCGTAATTTTCGTTACATTTCGTATGTTCCGTTATCTCTCTTTACCCCGATGTCGTGTAGTGTGATTTAAGTGAAGAGGGCGCTGATCATCAGTTATTACTTTCCTCCGGCGGGCGGTCCCGGCGTGCAGCGCGTCGCCAGACACGCAAAGTTCCTGCGCGAATTCGGCTACGAACCCGTCGTCGTCTCGGCGACGCCGGAGGATTACACACGCCCCTCGGAATTTCAGATGCCGGTGGATGAATCGCTGCTTGCCGACATCGACGGCGTCGAGGTGCATCGCGTCGCATCACGGCAACCGTTCAGGTTGCTCGGCTGGCTCAAACGGCGCAGGCTCGAGGCGCTGCGGGAGTTTCTGTTCATCCCCGATACGGCCGTAACGTGGATCGGCGCGGTAATCAAAAAGGCGCGCGCGGTTGCGCATCAACAGCCGGTGGATGTGATTTATACGTCGGTGAAGCCGCACAGCGCAGCCCTGACGGGCTGGCTGCTCAAACGCGCGCTTGGACGGCCGTGGGTGATCGACTTTCGCGATCCGTGGACGCAGTACTTTCTGGCCACGTTTCCGACCCGGCTGCATTACCGCATCGAACAGTTCCTCGAACGCTTCCTGCTGCGGCGCGCCGATCACATCATTACCATCACGCCCACTGCGCGGCGCAATCTGCTCGACTGGTGCGAGTTTCTGACAGAAGACCGCGTCAGCGTAATCCCCAACGGATACGATGAAGAGGAGTTCGAAGCAACGCCCGTTATGGAGGCTTCGCGCAACGGCGTGTTTTCATTCGTTTACTCGGGCGTATTCTGCGGCGCGCCGGACGCCGCGGGCAAAAGCAGTGCAAGTTTGCCCGAACGGTTGTGGCGCGCGCTGCGGCGGCGCTTGTCTTACACGCCGCGCAGGTTTGACCGCATAGCGCATTCGCCGAAATTCCTGCTCGATGCGTTGCGGGAACTGTTTGCAGAAAGGCCCGAACTGCGCGGGCGGATACGACTCGTGCATATAGGCCCGTTCGATGAAGCTAACCAGCGCTACGTGCGCCAACTGGGGATTGAAGACGCCATCGAATCTCGCGGCTACGTTCCGCACGACGAAGCCGTGCGCGTAGTGAAGGGCGCGGATGCGCTCTTTTTCTGTCTGGCGGATTCGCCCGCGGGCGAACGCAACGACTGCGTGCCGCAAAAGGTTTATGAATACCTCGGATCGCGCAGGAGCGTGCTGGCGCTTGCGCCCGAAGGCGATGCGCGCGACTTTCTGCGCGAAGCCGGAACTGCGGTCATATGCGAACCACGCGATGTATCTGCGATCAAGCAGGCGGTGCTCGAACTGTACGAGGGAAGAGCGCGGCTTGAAGCCAACGAGCAGTTCATACGCGGTTTTCGCAGACGGGAACTGACCGCGCGTCTGGCTCGTATCTTCGATCGGGAGCTGGAATCCTGAAGATGCAGGCAGCCGTCATCGTTCTGAATTACGAGGGAAGGCGCTGGCTCGGAGCCTGCCTCGATGCGTTGCGTGAGACGGAATATCCGGATTTCAGGATCATCGTCATCGACAACGCTTCCACCGACGGCAGCGCGAGTCTGGTGCGCGAGCGTTTCCCGGATCTGGAGCTGATCGTCAATCCGGCGAACCTGGGTTTTTGCGAAGGCAACAATGTCGGCATCCGGCGGGCGCTTGAGGAGGGTGCGGATTACGTAGTCCTTCTCAACCCGGACACAAGGGTTCGGCCCGGATGGCTCAAAGAGTTGATCGATGTGGGCGAAAGCGAACCGCGCATAGGCATAATCGGCGCCGTGCAGCTTGAATACGACGGCGAGGAGTTCAACTCCTGGACGCAGACGGCGCTTGCCGCGCACCTGGATGAACTGAAAGAACCCGCGCGTGCGCGGGCGTGGATCGGCGTCGAATGGGTCGAAGGGGCGTGTTTCGCCGTCAAGCGCCCTGTATTTGAAGAAATCGGATTGCTCGATCCGATTTACTTTGCGTTTTATGAAGAGATTGATTTCTGCCGGCGGGCGCGCAATCGCAACTGGAGAGCGGCGCTTGCGCCGAGGGCGCGGATTCATCACCATCGCGGCGGCAGTTGGGAAGCCGACGCGCGCATCAGGCGCGAGCGCGATTATCGCTGCGACCGCAGCCAGTTCATATACGCCGTAACCGATCCCGGGCGCTCGGCGGCTGCGAATGCGAAATTGTATCTCGTAACGCTCGGAACGAAGATTAAAGACGCGTTGCGCGCGCGCAGCGCCTCGCGTTTGTGGGACCTCGGGCGCATGCAACTGGAACTTGCGGCGGAAGCCGGAGCGATCCGCCGAAAGTGGCTGAAAGACAGGGAGAGAAGAGAGATCACGGAACATACGGAATAAACGAAACAAACGGAAAAGAACACACCATTTCGTTTGTTCCGTGTATTTCCGTATGTTCCATAGTCTCTCTTTCCCGATTCACAATTCACATGCTGATCGGTGCGCTTGCCGAACTTGAACCGCGCGACGAACAGGCGGTGATCATAAACGCCGGGACGAAGCTCGTCTCGACGCTCGCGCTGGCAAGCGCCCTGAAATATGCGCGCATGCCGGTGCTGCTGATCGACTGCGAATCGAGCGACGGAAGCTATGAACATTTCTCCGCATTGCAGCAGCGGCTTGGGTTCGATCTTATGCGCGCGCCGCTCAGGCGGCACAGCGCTGCGCTCGACTGGATCTTCAGCGAAATTCCGGCGCGCAAGGTTCTGCTCGTGGATTCGGATGTCGAGATACTGAACGACCGCATCTTCGGATTGATGCGGGATTTCATAGACGAGCCGCGCGTATTCGGCGCCGGTTTCATCGAGGGGCCGAACTGGATGTCGAATCAGACGGGATTTGCGCGTCACGGCTACTTCGAGGAACGGATGTGGATTCCGCTCGCGATGCTGAAAGTTGAAGTCGTGCGAAAGGCTCTCTCCGAGGGGCATTCGTTCGCCGAGCGGCAGGTATTCAATGATTTTGCGCCTTCGCGCGCTGTTTCACGATTGTTCGGATCGCTGCGCTACAGGTTTCCGGCGCTGCGCCACAGGCAACTGCGTTGGCTGGATGCGTTCAAGGAAAGCCATCGCGGGCTGCGGCCGTGGCTTGTGTGGTACGACACGGGCGCCGAGATTTACAGGCATTTGAAATACGTGGCCGATTACCAGTTTGCAGGCTTGCCGGCGGAGTTTCACTCGCGTTACGCGCATCACTTCTCCGGTGTAACGAACAACGAACTCAATCCGGGCCGCAATCTGGGCGCTTCGATTGACGGGATCGCAGATTATGCGCGCGCGCGATTGCGCGACGCGTACGGAATCGGGATGTGATATGAGCGAACCGCGCGTTTCAGTCGTCATTCCCTGCCGCAACAGGCCGTCGGAGGTGCGCCGCGCGCTCGAGTCGGTTGCCGCGCAGGATTTCCCGCGAGATCAGTTCGAGGTCCTGTTGTGCGACGACGGATCGGAAATCGATCTGCGTCCCGCGGTCGAGCACGCGCAATATCTGGGACTCGATGCGCATTACTTGAGGCAGCCGCCGAGAGGACCGGCAGCGGCGCGCAATCTGGGCATTCGCAATGCGCGCGGCTCGATCATCGCCATGACCGACAGCGATACGCAGCCGCGCCCGGACTGGCTTGGAAAACTCGTAGCCGCTCTCGACTCTCATCCCGAAGCCGTGGGCGTAGAGGGCCGCGTGGAAGCCGACAATGCGGGCGAGTTTGCGCCGCTCGGCGAATCGCCGATCAACCCAGAAGGCGGCGTTTATCTGACGTGCAACTGCGCCTACAGGCGCGAAGCGCTCGAAAGCGTCGGCGGCTTCGACGAGACGTTTCCCTATCCGGCTTACGAGGATACGGATCTCGCGGCGCGCATACAGCAGATGGGCGAAATCGTCTGGCAGCCCGAAGCCGTAGTCATTCATCCCGAACGTCCGCTTACTTTCGCGGGCGTGTGGAAGAAACTGCATCACTGGGAATACATACTGCTGATGGGTTTCCGCTACGGTTATCTGGGCTGGAAAAAATATCCGACGCGGCATCCGCGTCTGCGCGTCGCCGCGCTATCGACGCTTGCGCTTCCGCTTGCGAAATTCAGGGATGCGCTCAAATGGGCGGCGAAGCGGCCGGGCGCGGCGTTGAAGCTGCTGCTGCTCGGCGTATTTGAAATGCTCGGCGCATTGTTTATCGTGGTACCGAAGGCGCTCGTTGGAGATTATCGCCGCAAAAAAGTGCGAGGCAGTTTTCTGAAACTGGAATCGCTGCACATAGAGGAGATCCGGCTCAAACGATGAGCAGTGCGCAGCCGTCAGTCTGGCTGATAGTTCTCGGCTACAACGCTCGCGAAGTGTTGCGCCGCTGCCTTGAATCGCTCGGCGAACTGACATATGCGCGGCTTCACATACTCGTAGTCGATAACGGCTCGAATGACGGGACCGAAGCGATGGTGCGCAGCGCGTTTGCCGGGATCGACTTTTTGCAGACGGGAGCAAATCTCGGTTATACGGGCGGGAACAATCGCGGCGTGGAGCGCGCAATCGCTGCGGGCGCGGATTATGTTCTGATCCTGAATCCCGATACTATAGTCCTCAATCCGCGATTCATCGACGAGATGGTTGCATATCTGGAAGCGCATCCCGGGACCGGCATTGCGGGGCCGCGCGTTTATCTGCGCGATGCAGTCACGGTGCAGAATACGGTGCTGTTTGCGCCGGGATTTATGCGAAATCTGAAGCACTGGTTTCGTTACAGGCGCGATCCGAAGAGTCTTGAATTATCGGGCGATTCGGTAATCGAGGCCGAAACGCTCAACGGCGTGTGTCTTATGGTGCGCGTCGAGTGTCTGAAGCAGACGGGGCTGTTTGACGAAAATATTTTTATGTACATCGAGGACGCCGATCTGGATTATCGCGCGCGCAGCGCGGGCTGGAGCGTTCGGTATCTGCCTATCGACAGCGTCATACACGCGCAGAAGCGCGACGGTTACGGAATGACGAGCGATGTCAGTTTTCTGTTGCGGCGCAATTCGGTTTATTTTCTGCACAAGATCGGGCGGCGCGCCGACGCCTGGGGATATGCGATTGCATCCCTGGCGCTGATGCTGGCGAGAGGATTCGTCTACGAGAATGACTTCGGCGAACATCTGCGATTCTGCCGGCGGCTGTGGGCCGCTTACCGGCAGATACTCAGCGGAATGAGACTTGACCGAGACTTTGGACCGCCTTATGTCTGAAGACGCGAAGAGAGATAACGGAACAGACGAAATGAAACGAAATAAACGGAAAGAATATGCCTGTTTCGTCTATTTCGTTACATTTCGTATGTTCCGTTATCTCTCTTCCGGCCTGCTGATTTTTGCGACGGCGTATGGGCAATCGACTGCGGACCGGATTCGCGCCGAAGCCCTGCGGAGTGAAACCGACAGGCCGCTGCCGTTGGCGGCGCACTGGAACCTGGGTGAAGCCGAAAACGGTTTTTCACCCGATTACCAGATGCGGCAGATAGCAGCCGGGCATCACCTTTTGCCGTGGTTTCGATTGCCGAATCCGGAATGGAGGGGCGATGATCCGGCGTGGAATAAATACTACGAGTCGGCATTGCGCCGCGCAGCCGCATTGAAACTGCCCGTTTCTTTCGTCAGCACGCAGTGGGAAGCGATGTTGACGAGCGATCCGGCGTATTTCAATCTTCCTCCGGATGAAAACCCGAACGTCATTGGACCGGACGGGCGTCCGCGTCCCGAGATATCTGCGTTTGGACCGGTCAAATGGTGGCGCGAAGCGGGGCGCAAGTGGACTGCGAGCGCGCTTGCGGCGAAATTGCAGACCTGGCATCCCGATCCTCCCATTGTTTTCTTCATTTCAAACAACGAACACGCGCGGTTGTGGTGGGTGAAGGCGGAAGAGGACAGGCATTATCTGAAGCGGTATGGGCGCGGGCGCAGCGATGATTTCAAGCGACGCGCGGTGGGCGACGGGTGGATCGAGCGGTACAGGGCGCTGCAGGAGGGGATGCGCGAGGGCTTGAGAAACGCGAGGTGGCGCGAGCGCGCGGTATTCATCGGGTACGATGCTTTCGGGCCGCCGCATTTCGGACGCTGGCCGGGCTGGACGGAATACTCGCTTTACTGTTCGGGACGCATCGATCCGAGGCCGCTGGAATGGGATGGAGCGACGCCCTCGTATTACGTATTCAACTGGAACGAATCGACCGATTACACGGTATTCAGTCCGCAGGTCGAGTCGATGAACTGGATCTTTATGCTGCGCGAGGCGCTGAGGCTGAATCCGAAATTCTGGTTCGAGATTTCGGTCTGGGACGGGCACGAACCCGAGATGGCGAACGACAAGCGAAAACTTTACGCCGCTCGCGGGCAGCGCTTTACGCCCGAGCGTTACGGCGGAATGGCGCAGTTCGGTATGTGGCTGCTGCGCCCGAGGGCGGTGAGGGAGTTTCGCGCGTGGCGCGATACGCTCGCGCAGGCGGAGCCTTATTTTCTGCCCATCGTAGCGGCGGTCGATCGCGTGCATCTCAATCCGACGCTGCAAAGGTTCTGGAGGCGCGGAGAACTGGTTGCCAATCGCGCGCGAAGGCATCCGTATCAATCGAATATTCCTCCAGAGTATCGAAACGAAGACCGCTGGTACTTGCTCGATACGGATCTGGATCCGCGAGGGCAGTGGACGCTTGCCACCGAACTGCCGGTTTATGCACTGGCGTTGAGGCTCGGCAGCGCGCCCGCGCGCGAATGGCTGATTTACGCCCACGCGCCATTGGGTGCAAGGCGCGGCGTAACGGCGACGATTCCGGATTACGGCCGCGTCCGCATAGACGCCGCAGTCGGCGGATCATTCTTCATCCTCGATGAGAGGTCGCGCCGTGTTTCCCCTGTAATCCCGTGAATTCCGCGTCGGTTTTTTGCAGTTTGTTACCGCAGTTTGTTCCGTTCCGCGATGCGTGTGTTGATCGTAAACAACATTCCGGCGCCGTATTTCGATCCGCTTTTTGCGCAACTCGGATCTGCGTCCGGACGGGACCTGACGGTTTGTTACACCTCGACGTGGAATCGGGACGCGGGCTGGGTCGAGCGAGGGATGGACGGGAATGCGACTTACAGCACGGTAATTCTGGACCGGCGACGGCCGTGGTTGGCGCGACTCATCGGTTCACGCAATGCAGCGGCGATTGCATTGCCGGCTGAATTGCGGCGCGTGCGGCCCGATTACGTAATCATTTACGGCTACACGCTCGCGCCGCAATGCACGGCGATGCTTTATTCGATTGCAACGCGGACGAAATATGCGCTGATCGGCGATGCGAACGTATACGCAGACCGCGCTGCGGGCTGGAAGCGATGGATGAAAACCGCGTGGTTGAGGTTCGTGGTCGGGCGCGCGGCGGCGATACTGTATATCGGGACGGCGAACCGCGAGTTCTGGGAGCGGTACGGAGCGCGGCCGGAAATGCTTTTCGCCGCGCGCTACGCGGTGGATAATGAACACTTCGCACGCGAAGCCGAACGCGAACGCGAAGCGGCGGAAGCGCTGCGCAGGCAATGGAACCTTGAAGGTTCTACGGTGTTTTTATTTGTAGGGCGGCTGGTAGCGCGCAAGAATGTGGATCTGATCGTCCGTGCGGTCAGGAATCTGGGTGATGCCGCGATTGCACTGATCATTGCAGGAGACGGTGAAGAGCGGGTGCGGCTTGAACTCCTGGCTGCGGGGGACAAAAGGGTGATTTTCCTGGGGCCTGTGCCGCAGACCGAATTGCCGCGTTATTACGCGATGGCCGATGCATTGGTGCTGCCGGCGCGCGACGAGCCGTGGGGTCTTGTGGTGAATGAAGCGATGGCGTCGGGGCTGGCGGTGATTGCGCACCGGCGTGCGGGCGCGGCGGTCGATCTTGTGGATGAATGCAACGGAGTCGCGCTTGAGACGTTTGAAGTTGAAGAGATGACCGCCGCGCTGCGGCGACTGGCTGAAGACGGCGAAGCATTGCGGCGGATGAAAGAGGCATCGCGCGCGCGGATTGCGGAATGGTCCGTAGAGGGCGCGGCGCGCGGAATCGAAGAAGTGCTGAGTGCGGCAAGAAGAAGTGCAGGCAGCACTGTCAAGTAGGTTCCTCTTCGCTCCCGGAGAGTCGAGATGATCGTTCTCGCGTTACTGGTGGGAAGCGTTCTGTGGCTGCTCAAGTACCGGTTTGAGGATCGGTATCTGAGGGCGTACGGACTCTTCTTTCTGATTCTGCTGGTTTACGCATCGAACAAGGCGGGTTACGGCATTCCGGACAGTTTGTCCGAAGGCGCTTTCTCTCCGTTGAGCCTGGTGCGATGGGTATTGCTCGGCGTATGGCTGTTCTACAGCATTCGCATGAAGCGGCCGCCGAATTTCCGCAATGATGCGCCGCTTGCCGGGGCGGCGCTGCTGCTGGTAGGCGACATGCTGCTGTCTTCGACATACGCCGAAAATTTCAGCTATTCGTTCTTTCGCGCGCTGAGTTTCGCGATGCTCGCCGGATCGGTACTTGCGGGAATGGCGTTTTATCTCCACCGGGCTGAAAACTGCGTGCGTTTCTTCAGGTTTCATTACTACGTTGCATGGATAGCGCTTGCGCCGATGCTCTTGTTGCATATTGCGGGCCTGGACAGCTTCGGCGTGACGATAATCATGGGCCAGTTTGCGGGGCTTTTCGGGAATCAGAACATGTACGGGACGTTCTCGGCGCTGGTGGTTCCATACGTTCTCTTTCACTGGCGCGCCGTGGCGCGAACGCCGCGCGAGAGATGGATCGATGCGGCGCTGCTCGTGCTCATATTTGCGGGTCTGTGGTTTTCGCGGTCGAGAAACGGCTTTACATCGTGCCTGATGGCGATAGCGGTTTATTTCTTCGTAATAAACTTGAAAAGCCGCATGAAGGTAGTGGCGGCGTCGGTATGCGTAGCGGCGGCGCTGCTCGTGGTTCCGAATTTTCAGGAGGATCTGCGCGAGTTTCTGCGCAAAGGATCTACGCGCACCGAATTCGGTTCGCAGTTCATAGAAGAAAAACGCTACGAGATGTGGAGCGGCGTGTTTCCGCTGTTCTGGAAGGAGAAGCTGACCGGGTACGGGTTCGCATCTTCGCACCTGCTGGTGTTTCCGTTTACGAAAGACGAAGCAGCCGGGCGCTCGATACACAACAGTTATCTGGAGATCTTCGGCGATCTCGGATTGCCGGGGATGGTATTGCTGCTGCTTGTGCTCTTTCGCGTATCGGGCAAGGCGTTTGCGCTCGTGCAGCAGCGCGGCGATTACCTTGAACGAAACATCAACGCCGTATTCATCTCCATTTTCGTCGCCGGATCGGGCAACGCTTTTTTTGAAAGCTGGATGTTTTCGGTCGGCAACCTTACATCGCTGCTTTATTGGGCGCCGGTTGCGGGCATAGTAGCGCGCTGGGCGTGGAGGCCGGCAATGGTGCGCGAACCATCCGTGTCGGCGCAGCCCGGCCGCGAATTGACGTTTGCGCGCTGAGTGCGATGCCAAGGGTGCTGCTCAATGGACTCGCTTCTACGGCCGGCGGCGGGATTACGTACCTGCGCAACGTACTGCCGCGCCTGGGGCGGATCGGGTCAAAGCATCGCTTTATTGCGCTTGTTCCCGAAGACCATATCGACTATTACCGGCGTATGACCGGGAACGGCATTGAACTGGATACTGCGCCCGTTGCGGGTTTGCCCGGGCGTTTATGGTGGGAGCAATCTGCGCTGCGCCGATACATAAAGCGGCATCGCGTCGATGTGCTCGTATCGCTCGGCAATTTTGCGCTTTTCGGTTCGCCCGCGCCGCAGATTCTGTTCAATCGCAACGATCTGCATTTTTCGCGGGAATTCGACCGCGACCTGCGCGCGCGCGGATTGTACGGGCAATGGGTCGCCAACAGGTTGAAACGCGTTCTCGCCTTGCGTTCAATGCGCGCGGCTGCGGCGAACATAGCGCCGACGGCCGCGTTTGCCGCAAAACTGAGCGCGGCCTCCCGGTTGCCGCTGAATGCATTCAGGGTCATGCCATTCGGCTTCGATGAGGAAGTATTTGCATCGGATCCGGCGCCGCTCGACGGCGCGCAGCTTGCCCGGCTTGACCTCAGGCGTCCGCTCCGCCGATTGCTCTACGTCAGCCACTACAATTATTTTCGCAACTTCGAAACCCTCCTCAGAGCCTTGCCCCGCATATACGACCGGCTGCGCGCGGCAACGGGCGAGGAAGCGCAGCTCGTGCTTACGACCGAGATCCGGCGCGGGGCCGTGTATGGCGGTTATGATGCGACGCGGGCGGCGGAACTGATCGACAGTCTGGGCGTGGGAGATCGAATAGCGATGCTCGGCCCGGTTGACTACAACCGGCTGCACCATCTGTATAAACATTGCGATCTGTTTGTGTGTCCGTCGTATTCGGAGAGTTTCGGGCATCCGCTGCTCGAAGCGATGGCCGCCGGGTTGCCCGTGGCGGCGGCCGATTTGCCGGTGCATCGCGAGGTATGCGCGGATGCGGCGCTTTACTTCGATGTTTTCGATGAGCGCGCGCTCGCGGACAGATGCGTCGAGATATTGACCGACGAGAAGCTGAACGCGCGGTTGCGAGGTGAAGGGCGCGGGCGCGTAAGGATGTTTTCGTGGGATAAACACGTCGAGGCGCTGCTCGGACTCGTTGAAGAGGTGAGCGGCGAGGGAAGAAGAGAGATAACGAAATAAACGAAATAAACGAAACAGACGGAAGAGGTGGAATGATTGGGATGAAAGCGCCCGTATCGGTTTTGATACCGGTAAAAAATGAAGAGCGGAATATTGCGGCGTGTCTGGCGAGCGTAGCCTGGGCGGATGATGTATGGGTAGTCGATTCGCACAGCACCGACCGCACGCTTGAGATTGCGCGGGAAATGGGGGCGCAATCCACGCAGTTCGATTATGCGGGCGGATTCCCGAAAAAGAAGAACTGGGCGCTTGAAAATCTTCCGTTCAGGCACGAGTGGGTATTGATCGTGGACGCCGATGAACGGGTGACGCCGGAACTCGAAGCCGAGATTCGCGCCGTGATCGCCGCGCCGCAGGCGGATGGTTATTACATCAACCGAAAACTGATTTTCCTCGGGCGCTGGATCAGGCACTGCGGCTGGTATCCGAGCTGGAACCTGCGGCTGTTCAAACACCGGCTCGGCCGTTACGAGCGGCTCGAGGCCGAAGACGTCGAAAACGCGGGCGATGTAGAGGCGCACGAACACGTAGTGCTCGAAGGCCGCGCCGAATACCTGAAGCACGATCTGCTGCACGAGGATTTCAAGAGCGTCTATCATTTCATAGAGCGGCATAACCGCTACTCGAACTGGGATTCGCGCGTTTATGAAAACTACGCGCGCGGCCATCACGGCTCGAACAACATCGGCGCGTCGCTTACGCGTTCGCCGGTTGAGCGCAAGCGATTGCTCAAGCGGCTGTGGGTGCGAATGCCTCTGCGGCCGCTTGCGCGGTTTTTCTGGATGTACATACTGCGGCTCGGATTTCTCGACGGGCGGCCCGGTCTGATTTTCTGCACGCTGATGAGCATGCACGAAGCGGTGATTTCGGCGAAACTTTACGAACGGCGATTGAAGAAAAACACGGAAAACACGAAAAAAAACGGAAATCACTGAATCTTTATGTGCGGGATTTGCGGCATTACGGGGCCGATTGAAGACGGCGTCATAGAGCGCATGACGGGGACGATTGCGCATCGCGGGCCGGACGATTCGGGTGCGATGTCGTTTCCCGACGCGCCGCTCGCGCTCGGCCACCGCCGGTTGAGCATCATCGACCTTTCACCGCGCGGCCGTCAGCCGATGACCAATGAAACGGGCCGCTTGTGGATCACCTTCAACGGCGAGATCTTCAACTACCGCGAACTGAAATCACGGCTCGATCCCGCGCGGCATACCTTCGCTTCCGAAACCGACACCGAAGTCATCCTGCATTTGTACGAAGAGCGCGGCGTCGATGCGTTCAGGCTGCTCAACGGCATGTTCGCCTTTGCGCTTTACGACGCCGATAGCGGGCGGCTGCATCTTGTTCGGGATCAGCTCGGAATAAAGCCGCTCTATTACACCTGCGCGCAGGGCCGCCTCGTTTTCGGATCGGAAATCAAGGCCATACTTGCAGCGGGAGTTTATACGCCGGAGATGGACCGGCAGGCTGCGAGCGATTATTTTTCGTTTCTCTATGTACCGGCTCCGGCGACGATCTTTCGCGGCATACGGCATCTGCCTCCGGCGCACCGGCTCGAATACGACCTGAAATCGCGCAGCATTGCGTGCATGGAGCGTTACTGGTCGGTGGGCGATCGGGTATCGTCGGATGCGGAGGAATTGCGGGAAGAGTTGAGAGATCTGCTCGCGGATGCGGTCGAAAAACAGATGATATCGGATGTGCCGCTGGGAGCTTTTCTTTCGGGCGGAATAGATTCAAACATCATAGTCGGATTGATGGCTCGGCAGTCCTCGCAAAGGGTCAGGACATTTACCGTGGTCTTTGACGAGCCCGGAATGGATTATTACGACGAGCGCGCGGAGGCCCGAAGGATTGCCGAGCGGTTTTCTACGGATCATACGGAACTGACCGTAGATCTGGGCCGGCCCGAAGAGATGCTGGATCTGGTTGAATACTTCGATCAGCCGTTCGGCAACGCTACGTTATGGCTTACCTATTTGCTTTCGCGCGAGACGCGGCGTTCGGTCACGGTGGCATTGTCGGGCGCGGGCGGGGATGAGCTTTTCGGCGGTTATCCGCGATATCGCGCGGTGGAGGCGGCGCGATTGCTGCGCTGGATTCCGCGGCCGTTTGCGCGCGCGGCGTTGGGCGCGCTTGCGCTGTGGCCCGACGATTTCACCGACCGGCGATTGCACCGCGTCAGGGCGCTGCTGGACGGGCTGGACCCGGACCCGGCGCGGCAGTATCTGCGATGGGTTTATTATCTCGATGAAGAGCGGAAGGACCGATTGCTTGTGAACCGCAACGGAAGTTTGCGGGCGTCTCACGAAGTGTTGCGGGAGCATCTGGACCGTTTGCCGAAGGGGTGGGATGACGGAAACCGGTTTTCTTATCTCGACGTGGAGACGTTTCTGGCGGACAATCTGCTGGAGTATTCCGACAAGATGAGCATGGCGTCGGCGCTCGAACTGCGCGTGCCGTATCTGGATCCGCGCGTAGTCGAACTGGCTTTTCGCGCGCCTTTTGCCTTCAAGCGCCGCCGCGGAGAGAGCAAATGGCTGTTGCGGCGCGCATTCGCCGATCTGATACCCGAAGAAAATCTGCGCGCCCCGAAGAAGGGATTCAACGTTCCGCTGGGCGCGTGGATGAGAACGAAACTGGACCGGTATTTCGACGAGCTGATGCCGAGGGAGTACGTCGTTAAAGAGGGGATATTCGATTACGATTATCTGGCGCAACTGCGCGAGGAGCATCGGCGCGGGCGGCGCGACAACGCGTATGAACTTTTTGCGGTGCTGATGTTCGATGCGTGGTATCGGCGCTATGCGAGGGGATGAAGAGAGATAACGGAACAAGCGAAACAAAAACAGACGGAAAGAGCCGGTGTGCAGGGTATGAAGCAGGTATTGCAGAATTTTCGGTCGGGTGAACTGAAGGTGGATGAAGTGCCGGAGAGCATCGTCAGGGGCGGCGGGGTGCTGGTGCGCACGGCCCGGTCGCTTGTAAGCGCCGGAACCGAGAAGATGGCGGTCGAACTGGCCGAGAAATCTCTTGTCGGCAAGGCGAGGGAGCGCCCCGACCTGGTTCGTCAGGTGATCGGAAAAATCCGGCGCGACGGATTTCTGAGCACTTTCCGCGCAGTGCAGGCGCGGCTCGATACGCCGCTCGCGCTCGGCTACAGCGCAGCAGGCACGGTGCGCGAAACGGGGCGCGGCGCTGAAGAGTTTCGCGCGGGAGATCGCGTCGCGTGCGCCGGTATGAATTACGCCTCGCACGCTGAAACCATTTTTGTACCGACCAATCTGGCGGTGAAGATTCCGGAGGGCGTCGGTTTTGATGAAGCCGCGTTCGTGACGCTGGGAGCGATTGCCCTTCAGGGCGTGCGGACGAGTGAAGCGAAACTCGGAGAGTCGGTTGCGGTCATCGGGCTTGGTTTGCTCGGTCAGTTGACGATACAGATTCTGAAAGCCGCGGGCTGCCGGGTGATCGGGATCGATCTCGATGCGGAGAAAACCGAACTCGCGCGCCGGCACGGCGCTGATATGGCGGTGTTGCGCGGCGATGACGTAGAAACGGCGGTTGCACAATTCACCGACGGTTACGGCGCGGATGCCGTGATCATTGCGGCGGCGGCGGAATCGAACGATCCCGTAGAACTCGCCGGAGCGATTGCGCGCGACAGGGCGATCGTATCGATGGTCGGCGCGGTTGGAATGAACGCGCCGCGCAAGGTCTATTACGAAAAGGAACTGCAACTGAGGCTGTCGAGGTCTTACGGGCCGGGGCGCTACGACGCGCAGTACGAAGAGGGCGGCGTCGATTATCCGATCGGGTACGTCAGGTGGACCGAGCGGCGGAATATGGGCGAGTTTCTGCGGCTCGTAGCGGCGAAGTCCGTCGCATTGGATCACCTGATCACGCACCGGATTCCGATTGCAGAAGCAGGACGCGCTTACGACATCATCACGGGAAAGAACCGTGAACCATATCTCGGAATACTGCTGACCTATGATGAAAACACTTCGGGTTCGTCAAGAGTGGTCAACCTGGATGAAGGGCGCAGGGCGAAGGCAGTCGACGGGGCGTTGAGACTTGGGGTCATAGGCGCGGGCAATTTTGCAAAGAGCGTTTTGCTGCCGCGGCTCGCAAAGATGCGCGATGTGCGTCTGGAGGCGGTTGCGACCGCGACCGGGCGCAATGCAAAAGCCGTCGGCGAACAGTACGGTTTCCGAACGTGCACGACGGATTACCGGGAGGTAATAAACCGGAGTGAAATCGACGCCGTGTTGATTGCGACGCGCCACGATTCGCACGCAGCGATGACGGTCGAGGCGCTCGAAGCGGGCAAAACAGTCTACGTAGAGAAGCCTCTTGCCATCGACCGCGAGGGTCTCGATCTTGCGGCAAAAGCGGTTGCAGATACGGGCGGGCGGGTTATGGTCGGATTCAATCGACGGTTTTCATCTCTTTCGCGGGCGATGGGCGAGGCTTTTGCGGGCGTGGGACCGCTGGCGATTGTTTATCGCGTCAATGCCGGAGACGCGCCGCGCGAAAGCTGGATTCAGGGCCGCGAGGGCGGTGGAAGGATTCTCGGCGAGGTCTGCCACTTCGTGGATTACCTGCAATTTCTGACCCGGGCCGATCCCGTGGAAGTTTATGCTGCGCAGACCGGCGACGGGCCGGATACCATAGCGATCACGGTCAGGATGAGCGACGGTTCGGTAGGCAATATCAATTATTTTGCGACCGGGGACCGCGGTGTTTCAAAAGAACGAATCGAGGTTTACGGCGGCGGACGCACGGGGGTCATCGATGATTTTCGCACGCTGGAGATTTACAGCAATGGGCGCCGGCGATTGACCAAACGAATCGCGCAGGACAAGGGCTTCGATGAGATGTTGAAGGCGTTCGCATCTGCGGCGCGCAACCGGACCGAGATGCCGATTGCGTGGCGCAGCATCGTTATGACGACGGCGGCTACGCTTGCAATAGTAGATTCGATCGCGCGCGGCGGCCCGGAGGCTGTTGATTGATGCAGGGCGCTGCGAAAGCCGGTTTGTTGCTGCGGAGCCTGCCGGGGCTGCGGTGGGAGCAGATTGTTTATCGGCCGCTGCGCGTCTGCCAATATCGCGCTTATCGATACTTTCCTGCGCTGACCCCGCGCTGGACCTCGTTGCGGCCGGTTCCGTCTCCATCCTCATCGGGCATCGACCGCATACGCTCGGTAGTTTCGTCGCTGCCGCACCTCAACACGCCGCTCGATGAAGTCGCTGCGCGGCTCTCGGATCTGGATTCAAACCGCTTTACCTTTCTGAATGCGGCTTACACCCTCGATGCGATTGACTGGAATCATCGTTACGGCAGCCACCTGTGGAACTACCAGCTTCATTATTTCGGTTATGCCTGGTGGTGCGCGCGCGCGTGGGTTGAAAGGAAAGATGAAACCGCGTTCGAGAATCTGCGGCGGCTGGTGCGGAGCTGGATCGAGCAGGCGCGGCCGGGAGTAAGCGACGGGTGGGGGGCGTATACGGTTTCGCTGCGCGCGGTCAACTGGATTTACTCCTATGCGCTGGTTGTCGACGGTTGCCCGGATGAGGAGTTCCTTTCGGTCTGGCGCGCGAGCATACGCGGTCAACTCGATTTTCTGCGCCGCCACATCGAACATCATCTGCTGGCCAATCACATACTGAAAAACGCAAAAGCGCTGCTAGTCGGCGGGCTGTTTTGCGAAGACGAAAAATTGTTCGGTGAGGGCGAACGGTTGCTGCGGCGCGAGATGCGCGAGCAGGTGCTCGATGACGGCGGGCATTACGAACGCTCGCCGATGTATCACGCGCTTGCGCTTGCCGACCTGCTTGAATGCTGCGCGCTGCTGCGGGCTTTCAATCGAATCGACGGGGCGCGAGAGCGGGAATTTACAGATAGATTGCAGAGCATGGCCGGATTTATGGCGGCGATGACGTACGGGGACGGACGGCTGGCGCTCTTCAATGATTCGGCGAATACGGAAGAATCGCGCCCGCGCCCGATTCTGGATTCGTGCGAGTATGTGCTGGGACGCGCAGCTTCCGGCTTTCCCTATGCATTTCCGCAGACCGGCTATTATCTGTGGGCGTCGCGCGACGGAGACGAGCGCATGATAGTCGATGCGGGTCCGCCGTCGGTTGAATACAACGCGGCGCACGCGCACTGCGACCTGCTCAGTTATGAAATGTATATCGCGGGGCGGCCCTTCGTGGTGGATACGGGAGTGCACGGTTACGATGACGATCCGCATCGCGAACGGGCGCGTTCGACGCGCGCGCACAATACGGTGGTGTTCGACGGGCGCGAGCAGTCGGAAGTATGGGGGACGTTCCGTATGGCGCGGCGCGCGCGGATTGAAAAGGCCGAGGCGAGTGGAGACGGGAATGCGTGGGATTTTACCGGCGAGTACAGTCCATATTACGATCGCCGGATGATTCACAATCGGCGCATCGAGCGCAGCGCGGACGGCGAATGGACCATTACGGATCGCGTGCGCGGCGGTCGCACGGAATATGCGACAAGCTACATTCACCTGCACCCGGATGTAGAGGCGAAGCTTGGCGGGATGAGGGTCGAGTGCAACGTCGGGGGCGAGAAGGTTTTCATCGAGCCTTTCGGCGTAAACGAGCTGGCGTTGAGAAGCGCAATGTATTTCCCGGATTTCGGCGTTGCGGTGGACAACCCCCAGATCTGTCTGCGCCTCGATGTGAAAGAGGGCGAAGCGTTCGGGTATCGGATCAAGAGATAACGAAACAAACGAAAATACACGAAATAAGCGAAAATGCTTCTCTTTCGTTTCTTTCGTGGTTTTTCGTTTGTTCCGTTATCTCTCTTCCTTTTCATCAAATGCGGATTACGTTTCTTTGCCAGTATTTTCCGCCGGAAATGGGAGCGCCGTCGGCGCGCACGCACGAGCATGCGCGCCATTGGGCGAATCTCGGCCACGATGTGACGGTCGTTACCGGATTCCCGAATCATCCTACGGGAATCATTCGTCCTGAATATCGCGGGGCTTTTGTGCGGCGCGAGAACATCGACGGCATCGACCTGCTGAGGACGTGGATTTACTGCGCGCCGAACAGGGGATTTGTCAGAAGAGTACTCAATTTCCTGTCGTTTTTCTTTTCTTCATTCCTGCTGGGCGCGGTGATGACGCGCAGGCCGGATGTGGTTATAGGAACATCGCCGCAGTTTTTCTGCGCGGTTTCCGCGTACCTGCTGAGCGTATTCAAGCGCGCGCCGTTTGTTTTCGAGGTGCGCGACATATGGCCGCAGTCGGCCGTGGAACTCGGCGCGCTGCGCAACCGGTTATTGATTCGCGCGCTGGAGGCGATGGAGCTTTTCCTGTATCGCAGGGCGGCGCTCGTGGTTGTCGTAGCGGAATCGACGCGGCCGTATCTGCTGGCGAAGGGAATACCGGAAGAAAAGATCGTCGTCATCCCGAACGGGATAGATGTGAAGTATCTGGAGAGCGATACTGCGTCTCCCGAAGAGATTCGCGCCGAACTGGGTCTCGACGGAAAGTTCATCGTGTCTTACATAGGGACGCACGGCCTGTCGCATGCGCTGGATGTGGTGCTGGAAGCGGCCCGGGAACTTGTTACTGAGCCGCAGATTCATTTTCTGTTCGTGGGCGAGGGTGCGGAAAAGGAGCGGTTGGTGGAACTGGCCCGGGAACTGAAGCTTGAGAATGTAACGTTTCTGCGCGAGCAACCGCGCGAGCGGTTGATGGGGTTTTACCGCGCGAGCGATCTTTCCATGGTTCCGCTGCGGGGATTGCCGATATTCCGGAAGGTGCTGCCCTCGAAGCTCTTTGAACTGATGGGCGCGGGCGCGCCGATCGTTTGCAGCGTCGAGGGCGAGGCCGCACAGCTTGTGCGCAGCGCAGGCGCCGGGGAGTGTCTGCCGCCGGAGAATGCCGGGGCGCTGGTTGCAGCCATCCGCGGATTGCGCGAAGATGAGGGGCGACGCCGGAGTTTCGGAGAGAACGGCAAACGCTTCGTTACGGAGCACTATCTTCGTTCGACGCTCGCCGAACGCTATATCGACGCGCTTGAGAACGTCATCAATCGTTGATCATCACCGCGTATGCGATCCTACGTTACGCTGTTTACCATATCGCTGCTGCTGGCCTTCGCGCTTACGCCGATCGTGCGCCGGCGGGCTATCGCCTGGGGCGCCATTGACGTGCCGGACAGCGGCCGGCGCATACACTCGCGCCCGACGCCGCGACTCGGCGGAATCGCGATCTTCGTCGCTTTCCTTCTGACGCTCGCCTGCGTTCCGCTGCTCGACAATCTGGTCGGCGAGAGTTTCCGCGCAAACCTGCCGAAGCTTGCAGCGCTGCTTATACCCGCCACGCTGATGTTTTTCGTGGGCGTATACGACGATTTCAGGAGCCTGAGCGCGCCGCAGAAGATCGTCGCGCAGGTTGCGGCGGCGGCGATTCTTTACTCGCTCGGCATACGCATCGACGCCCTGTCGTCGCCCTTCGGCGGAACGTGGCTCGTGCCGGGGCTGCTCGCTTTTCCGCTGACTGCGTTATGGATCGTCCTGATAACGAATGCATTCAACCTGATCGACGGCATTGACGGGCTGGCGGCCGGGGCGTCGGTATTCGCGCTGCTTTCGATACTGGTTTTTTCAATCGCGCAGGGCAATCCGGAAATAAGCCTCGTCGCCGTGGTCCTTGTCGGTGCGGTTATCGGATTTCTGCGATACAACTTCAATCCGGCGACCATTTTTCTCGGAGATTCGGGCAGCCTGTTTCTGGGCTTTATGGCGGCGGCGCTCTCGATTGCGGGATCGCAGAAGGGCTCGACGATCATTGCCATAGCCATTCCGCTCGTTTCGTTCGGGCTGCCCGTAGTCGAAGCCGGACTCTCGCTCATCAGGCGTTTTCTGGGCGGCGACTCGCTGCTTGCGGGCGACGGCGGCCACATCCATCACATGCTGTTGAGGCGGGGAATGACGCAGCGGCAGGCGGTCATACTGCTTTACGGCGTGTGCGCCGTATTTTCGCTTTTCGGCCTGATGCTGCTCAACCCGCAGCGCAACCTTGCGGCGCTCATCTTTTTCGTGCTCGGGGTGGGCATAGTCTTCGGCGTGCAGCACCTGCAGTATACGGAATTCAGCGTGCTCGGCACGCAGATCCGCGACGGGGTGCGGCGGCGACGGCGCGCGCTGACCGTCAACGTCAAGGTGCGTCGAACCAGCGCGACGCTGGCTGCCGCGCAAACGCCCGAACAGTTTTTCGCCGCGCTCGAGGCAGTGCAGGCGACCGAGGAATTCGATGCCGTAGTGCTCGAAGTCGGCGCTGATCCGGGCGCGCTCGAACCCTTTACTGCGCGCTTCCGCCGCTGGTCAAAGGATGCGTCGCGCCGGATCGTATGGGTATGGCAGCGCGACGAAACGCCTCTTGCCGAGATCCTCGATTCGGACGAGTTCTGGACGCTGCGCGTTCCGCTCAGCAGCACGCGCGGCGATATGCTCGGGGCGATAGTTTTTTATCGCCGGCTCGATGACGAAGAGCCGATGATCGACCTGCGGCACATATGCGGGCCGCTGCAACGCGAACTCGCAGCGGCGCTCGAACGCTTGACCGAACACAACGCAGTCGGCCCTTCCAGGTGAAAATCATGAACAGAGACAACGGAACAAACGAAATAAAACAGAATAAACGGACGATAGTCTCTTATCTGTTTTTTTCGTGTCTTTTCGTTTGTTCCGTTATCCCTGTTCTCTTCCTTACCGGCGCCGCACAGCGCCGCAGCCGCCCGCCCGTCGTTCTTGTCGCCATCGACGGGCTCAAACCCGACTACGTGCTCGAAGCCGATCGCCATCGCCTCGGCATTCCCAACCTGCGGCGCTTCGTCTCCGAAGGAGCGTATTCCACGGGCGTCACGGGCGTGCTGCCCACGGTTACTTATCCGAGCCATACGACGCTCGTTACCGGCGCGTCTCCGGCGCGTCACGGCATAGTTGCAAATACGCCCTTCGATCCGCTGGCGCAGAATATGGGCGGCTGGTACTGGTATACCGAGGATTTCAAGGTTCCCGCGCTCTGGGACGCGGCGCGGCGTGCGGGCCTTGTTACGGCAAGCGTAGACTGGCCGGCCACGGTCGGCGCCGATATCAATTACAACATCCCTCAGTTCTGGCGCGCGGGCACGCTGTACGACCGCAAGCTTTTGAGGCAGGTTTCTACGCCGGGATTGCTCAACGAAATCGAGGCCGTAGCCGGCGCGTACCCTGAAGGCAAGGACTACTCGATTCGCGCCGACGAAATCCGCGCCGAATTCAATCTCTACCTGCTCGAACGCAAGCGCCCCGATCTGCAACTGGTTTACTTCGGCGGCCTCGATCACGAACAGCACGATTACGGACCGGACGGCAAACAGGCGTATGCGGGCCTGGAGCGCATCGATGCCCTTGTAGGCAGGGTGCGCGCGGCGGCGGAAAAGCTCGGCGGCGGCGGCGCGGTAGTGTGCATAGTCTCCGATCATGGATTCGCCGCGACGGGGAAGGAACTGCGCCTGAATGCGGCGCTGAAAGAGGCAGGTCTGATAGAACTGGACGCGTGGGGCAGGGTCAAGGAATGGCGCGCGATGGCGTGGAGTTCGGGCGGTTCGGCGGCCGTGATGCTTAAAGACGCAAAAGACGACGAATCAAGGCGCAGGGTGAAGGATCTGCTTGCCCGACTTTCCGCCGATGCATCGAACGGAATCTTTCGGGTTTATGAAGAAAGCGATCTGCCGCGCCTCGCCGGATTTCCGGGCGCTGCGTTCGTCGTGGGCGCAAGGCCGGGCTGGTATATCGGCGGCGGCTTTGATGGGCCGCTCCTGCGCGATACAAAACCGGGCGGGACTCACGGCTACCTGCCCGAACTCGCCGAGATGAATTCGAGCTTCTTTATCGTGGGCCCGGGCATTCCCGCAGGGCGCAATCTCGGGCGGATAGATATGCGCGACATTGCGCCTACGCTTGCCGGCTTTCTGGGCGTTTCATTGCCGCAGGCTGAAGGGCGCGATGTATTGAGATGACGGAACAAACGAAATGAAACGAAAATTACGGAAAAGTTGAATGTTTTCGTGATTTTCGTCTATTTCCGTCTGTTCCGTTATCTTTCTCATCTTGCGAGCGGGACGAAGCTTTCGTCGTCCTGGTGGTCGCGTTCCCACATCAGAAAATCGAAGTAACGGCAGCGGCGCTCATCCGGGTACTGGCGGCACACGGTCGGGCGATGCTCGTAGACGGTGCAGCGCCGTTCGGTAGGATGAAAGAACTGGCAGGTGCTTTTGTAGACCGTGTCCTTGCGATGGCGCAGCACGCGGCCGTAGCCCTTGATCGATTTTGTGAAGCGCCGTTCGGCCTGTTCATAGTCGAGTTCAAAGCGTTTTGCGAGCCGCGCCACATCGCGACGCGTGACGATTATGTGCTCGTATGAGCAGCAGTAGCCGGGGCACTTCGAGCAGTCGTACAGAACGGGGAGATTTTTTTTCGCCATACTGATCGTGGAGTCGATGTTGCGCGACCGTCAGCCGGCCGCAGAAGGAGTGCTGAGTGCGGGGAAGGAGAAGAAAGTGCTGAGTGCTGAGTGCTGAGTGCTGAGTGCAAACAGGAAATCAGGAACTTTAATTACAGATACTTTGAATTGAAGTTCTTCAGTTCCTTATTGCACTCAGCACTCAGCACTCAGCACTTTCTTCTTCTCCTCCTCGCACTCAACACTTCTCAGTACTTACCATTATCATCGGATGTCGGCAAGATGAAACGCGAAGACTGGGTGAGTCTCAGGCCGAACGGCATAGGGCAGATCAAGCCGAATCACTATCTCGATATGGCGCGCATCATCTGGCGCAATCGCGACCAACTGCCCTACGCCTGGCGGATACTGACGCGCGGCGTCTGCGACGGCTGCGCGCTCGGTACCGCCGGCCTGCACGATTTCACTATGGACGGCGTCCATCTCTGCATGGTCCGGCTCGAACTGCTGCGGCTCAATACCGCGCCCGCACTCGATATCCGCGCGCTCGATGACGCAGAAAAACTCGGCCGCCTGTCCTCCGCCGAATTGCGCGAAATGGGCCGGCTGCCCTTCCCTATGCTGCGCCGCCGCGGCGAGCGCGGCTTTACACGTATTTCGTGGGACGAGGCCATAGATCTTGCGGGTAGTACGGCCGCAAAGACCGATCCGCAGCGTATGGCCTTTTATATGACCTCGCGCGGACTCACCAACGAAGCGTATTACGTGGCTCAGAAGGCGGCGCGATTTCTCGGCGCAAACAACATCGACAACTCGGCGCGCATATGCCACGCGCCCTCGACCGTCGCCTTGAGGGCCTCCATAGGCGCATCGGCTTCCACCTGCTCCTACAAGGACTGGATCGGATCCGATTTGCTGGTTTTTTTCGGCAGCAACACGCCGAACAACCAGCCCGTCACTACGAAATACATTTATTATGCGCGGCAACAGGGAACGCGCGTCGCCGTAGTCAATCCTTACCGCGAACCGGGGCTTGAACGTTACTGGATTCCCTCGGTGGCTGAAAGCGCGCTTTTCGGAACAAAACTCGCCGATGAATTCTATCAGGTGCACATAGGCGGCGACCGCGCATTCATCGCCGGAGCGATCAGGCATCTCGTAGAGCAGGGCTGGATCAATGATGATTTCATAAGCGAATACACAAGCGGATTTGATGAACTGAAGACCCGGCTCCTCGGCTATTCGTGGGAGCTTCTCGAAGCGGCCGCCGGAACGACGCGCGAGGATATGCTGCGTTTTGCGCGCGTGCTCGCCGGGGCGCGCAATGCGGTTTTCGTATGGTCGATGGGGATCACGCAGCATCGCGACGGCGTAGCGAACGTGCGCGCGATTGTGGATCTTGCGCTCGCCCGCGGTTATATAGGCCGGCCGAAATGCGGATTGATGCCGATTCGTGGGCATTCGGGCGTGCAGGGAGGCGCAGAGGTTGGAGCCGTGCCAAATCAGTTTCCGGGCGGAGTCGCGGTGGATGAAGCGGGCGCCGCGCATATGCGCCGGTTGTGGGGCTTCGATGTTCCGGCAAAGCGCGGATTGAACGCAGTAGAGATGATCGATGCGGCGGAGGCGGGCTGTATAGACTGGTTTTATCAAAGCGGCGGGAATTTTCTGGAGACGCTGCCCGAGCCGGATTTTGTGCGCAGGGCGGTCGAGCGGATTCCCGTAAGGATTCATCAGGACATAGTGCTGAGTCCGCAGATGATGATCGAACCGCGCGAGGCGGCGCTGCTGCTTCCGGCCGCTACGCGTTATGAAACTCGCGGCGGAGGAACCGAAACGACTACGGAACGCAGGATACTCTTCAGCCCCGAAATCCCGGGCCGCAGAATCGGCGAAGCGCGCGCGGAGTGGGAAATCCCGATGCTGATTGCAGAACGCGCGCGGCCCGGCGATTCGCATCTGATCCATTTCGATGACGGAGCGGCGATACGGCGCGAAATCGCGCGCGTAATTCCGGCATACGCCGGAATCGAGAATCTCAATAAAACCGGGGATCAGGTCCAATGGGGCGGCGAGCGATTGTGCGAAGAACCAGGACCCGGCGCCCGCCCATCGTTCAAAACGATTGACGGACGGGCGCATTTTTCGGTAATCGATGTAGCCGCGCCCGAAAGCGACGGCAGGTTGAGGCTGACTACGCGGCGCGGCAAACAGTTCAACAGCATGGTGCAGGCCCTGCGCGATCCGCTTACCGGAGCCTCGCGCGAGGATGTTTTTATCAGCGCCGAAGACGCCGCGCGCCTGGGAATCAAGGACGGCGACGCAGTGCGCGTTCGCAATGAAACCGGCGAAATGCGCGGGCGGTGCAGGGTGGCGAAAATGGCGCCGGGCAACGTAGAGGTTCACTGGCCCGAGGGGAATGTGCTTATAAGGCGCGGCGTATGCGATCCCGATTGCGGGATACCGGATTACAACGCAACCGTCTACATCGAAGCGGAAAAGAGATGACGGAACAAACGGAAATGTACGGAACAAACTGAAAAAGTGTACGGAACAAACGGAAGGGAAGATAACTGAAAGGAAAATAGGGGATGTCAAAAATCCGGGCGTTGATCGCCTTCGCCGCAATCATCGGCGCACTGATCGTTTCGCAATCTTTGCAATGGGCCGCGCCTCAGGCTTCGCGCGCCCGCCTGATCATCGTGTTTGTGGTCGACGGGTTGCGGCCCGATTCGATCAACGCCGAAGTCACGCCGACAATCGACCGGCTGCGGCGCGAGGGCGTGCATTACATAAACGCTCACTCGGTCTTCCCTACCGTCACGCGCGTCAACGCCGCCGCAATTTCTACGGGCGCCTATCCGGGAAGAAACGGCCTGGTCAGCAACTCCATGTTTTACGCCGGCGTGTATCCGAACCGCGCCTTCAATACCGGAGATTATCGCGAACTGCTGAAGCTTGCCGCATCGAGCGGCGAGAGGTTGCTCTTTACACGCAGCCTCGGCGAGCGATTGACCCAACGGGGCATCGGTTTCGCCGCCGTCAGTTCCGGTTCTACGGGCAACGCGCTGCTGCTCAATCATCGCGCCCCGAAAGGAATCGGGATACTGGTCAACGGACATTTCGAGCCGGGCAGGCGCGTGGCGTTTCCTGACCGGGTCAACTCGGAGATGCTCTCGAGATTCGGCCCGGCGCCCGCCGCGGAATCGAGCGCGCTTGTAGACTGGACCGGCGCGGCGCTGCGCGACTACATACTGCCCGAACATCGCCCCACCGTAGTCATCGACTGGCTGACCGAACCCGACGGCGCGCAGCACCGCTACGGCGTGGATTCCCCCGAAGCCCGCCGCGCGCTCGCCAACAGCGACCGCAACATAGGATTGACGCTCGCAAAAGCCGCCGAACTCGGACTGGGCGACGCGCTGGATGTTTTTGTTTTGTCGGATCACGGCTTCAGCCTGCACGATTACGGCGTCAATGTAGCGGAGGCGCTCATCGGCGCCGGGCTTAAATCGGCTGCGGATTCGGACGATGTAGTCATCGCCTCGAACGGTCAGTCGGTGCTGCTTCACGTGAAGAATCGGGATCGCGCGCAGATCGCAAAGATCGTGCGGTTTCTGCACGCGCAATCGTGGGCCGATGTTGTTTTTACATCTGCGGGAAGGAAGGGAACCGGCGCGGCCGTCGATCCGCTCGGATGGTGCAGGGGAACATTTTCGCTCGAACTCATTCACGAAGCGAACGGTGAACGCGGGCCGGACATTCTTTTCACTCTGCCGTGGAGTTCGGGATTGAACCAGCCGGGCGTCGCCGGAACTCATTACACCACGACGAGCGGCGCTACGGGGCCGATGACCGGCGCGGCGAGCGGCCACGGCGGGATGAGCCCGTGGTCGGTGCGAAATACGATCATCGCCTGGGGCGCGCATTTCAGACGCTCGACGGCCGTGCGCGTTCCGGCGAGCAATGTAGACATTGCGCCGACGATTCTTGAACTGCTCGGAATAACTGGAATCAGGGGCGCGGACGAGATGGACGGACGCATACTGCGCGAAGCGTTGCGCGACGGGCCGGACCCGGAGCAGGTCATAGCCGAAACGCGCATACACCGCGCCGCGGCCGGACCCGGCAATGAATCGCTGCTGCAAACCACTACGGTCGGACGGCAAAGATACATAGACAAAAGCTGGCGCTTGAAGAAGAGATGACGGAACAAACGGAATGAAACGAAAAGAACGGAATCCTTTCGTTTGTTCCGTTTATTTCCGTTTGTTTCGTTATCTCTTCTTCAACCTGGCGGGGAGGACGGGATGAAGGAGATAGGAATCGGTTTTGTAGGCGCGGGGTTTGCCCGCACGACGCAGGCGCCGGCGTTCAGGGCCTGCGACGGAGCGCGCCTCGCCGCCGTTTGCAGCGGCGCGCCCCCAAGCGCGCTTCGCTTCGCCGACGAGTTTGCATTGCCGCACGTTTGCGCGAGCGTCGATGAACTGGTCGTGCTGGATGATGTGGATCTGGTGGTCATAAGCGCGCCGCCGCACATCCATCACGCGGCGACGATGGCGGCGCTCGCCGCGGGCAAACACGTGCTTTGTGAAAAGCCGATGGCGATGAACGCCTTTGAAGCGCGAGAGATGACCGAAGCGGCCGCGGCGCGTCCCGGTCAGCTCGCGATCATAGATCACGAACTGCGCTTCAATCCCACGTGGCGGAAGATGAAGTCTTTGGTCGATGATGGATTTCCCGGCGAGTTGCATCACGTTTCGATGACCATCGCTTCGGGATTTCGCCACTCGGCGCAGCGGCCCTGGAACTGGTGGGCGCAGAAATCCGCGGGCGGCGGACTGCTCGGCGCTCTCGGCTCGCACGCAATCGACGCGCTGCGCTGGCTGTGCGGCGACATAGAGGCCGTAGTCTCTACCGTAGCGACGATGATTCCGGCGCGGCTCGATCCGGTCACGGATCGTATGCGCGCGGTGGAAACCGACGATTACTGTTCGTTTTTGCTGCGCTTTGCTCCGCGTCGCGGCCGCGTTGCGCACGGCGCGGTCACGCTTTCGGCGCTTTATTCAAGCGGAGGAAAAAATCAGTTGACGCTTGTGGGCGAGCGCGGCGTGATCCGTCTGGACGATGATGAAACGCTGACGGCCGCTTCCGGGTTCAATGCGCCGTTTGAAAATCTCTCGGTCGACGATCCGGCGTGCGACGTTGAAGGAATACCGGGAAATCTGTGGGCGCGGTCTTTTTATCATCTCGCGGCGGCGACGATCGCGGCGCTGCGCGAAGGGAAGTCAACGGTCGAGGGCGCGGCCGATTTCACCGACGGCCTGCGTTGTCAGCAGGTAATCGACGCCATTCACCGCGCGCACGAATCGCAAAAGTGGGAGATGACGGAACAAACGAAATAAGACGAAAATTACGGAAATATTCAACTTTTCTGTTCTTTTCGTTTCATTTCGTTTGTTCCGTCATCTCTGGGAGGTATGCCATGAAACCGAACTGGAAATCATCCCTGTGTCTGGGGCTTCTGCTCTTTCCCGCCGCCGTGTTCGCGCAGGGAACGATGGAGGATTACGAACGCGCGGCGGCCCTGAGGGAGCGTTTCCAGGGGCTTGTCGTAAACGCGCCAGAGAGCGCCAACTGGATCGGGAAGTCATCGCGTTTCTGGTACCGAAAAGCGGTCAGGGGCGGCAACGAATACATGCTCGTAGATGCCGCTACGCTCGCCAAAAGACCGGCTTTCGATCACGAGCGGCTTGCCGTATCGCTTTCTTCTGCAGCCGGAGCGGAGTATTCGGCGCTGAAGCTGCCGTTTAACAGCATCGGATTTGTCGATGAAGAGCGCGCGCTGGAATTCGTCATCGCCGAAGACAGATGGCGCTGCGAGCTTGAGAATTACGCGTGCAAAAAACTCGGCCCCGCGCAGTTGCAGCGCCGAGGCGCGAGCGGCGGATTGCCGGGACCGCGCTACAACTTCCCGTCCGAGCCGCGCCCGTCTCCCGACGGAAAATGGGAAGCGATCATCAACAATTTCAACGTTCACGTTCGCGCCAAAGGCAAACGCGAGTCGGTTGCGTTGACCGCAGACGGTTCGGAGGGGAATTACTACGCGCTTGCCTCGCTCGCCTGGTCGCCCGATTCAAAAATGATCGCGGTTTACCGCGTGCGTCCCGGATACCAGCGCCGGATTCATTTCATCGAATCCTCGCCCGAAGACCAGCTTCAGCCCAAATACTCCTCGCTCGAATACGCCAAACCGGGCGATGTGCTCGACCACCCGCAGCCCGTGCTTATCGATGTAACTGCGCGAAAGCAGACCGTCATCGACAATGCGCTTTTCCCGAATCCGTATCAGATGTCGCGCCCCGAGTGGCGCAGGGATTCGAGGGCGTTCAGCTTCGAATACAACCAGCGCGGCCATCAGGTCTACAGAATAATTGAAGTCGATGCCGCTATGGGCCGTCCGCGCGCCGTCGTCAGCGAGGAGCCGAAGACATTCTTTCATTATTCGGGCAAGCGGTATCGCTACGACATCGACGACGGGCGCGAAGTAATCTGGATGTCGGAGCGCGACGGCTGGAATCACCTTTATCTTTACGACGGCGCGACGGGCAGGGTCAAAAACCGGATCACGACGGGCGACTGGGTAGTGCGCGGCGTGGATAAAGTCGATGAAGCGAAACGACAGATATGGTTTCAGGCAAGCGGGATGCATCCGGGCAAAGACCCGTATTTCGTGCATTATTACCGCATCAATTTCGACGGCGCGGGATTTACCGCCCTGACCGAAGCGGACGCAAATCATCAGGTCGCTTTTTCGTCGGATATGAACTGGTATGTGGATACGTGGTCGCGCGTAGATCAGCCGCCCGTTTCGGAACTGCGGCGAATGTCGGACAAACGTGTGATGCTTGAAGTCGAACGCGCGGAGATTGGAGAGCTTTTGAAGGCGGGATGGCGCGCGCCCGAAGTCTTCACTTCTACGGCGAGAGACGGCAAGACCGATATATGGGGCGTCATCATACGGCCGTCGAATTTCGATCCGCTGAAAAAATATCCCGTCATCGAATACATTTACGCCGGCCCGCACAGTTCTTTTGCGCCGAAATCCTTCGGCGCGTGGCATCCTATGCGGTCGATGGCCGAGATCGGTTTCATCGTGGTGCAGATCGACGGCATGGGCACGTCGAACCGGTCGAAGGCGTTTCACGATGTGGCGTGGAAGAACCTGGGCGATGCGGGTTTTCCGGACCGTATTCTGTGGCACAGGGCGGCGGCGGCGAAGTATCCGTGGTACGACATCACGCGCGTGGGCATTTACGGCAACTCGGCGGGCGGGCAGAACTCGCTCGGCGGGATGCTGTTTCATCCCGAGTTTTACAAGGCGTGCGTATCTTCGTGCGGCTGCCACGACAACCGCATGGACAAGATATGGTGGAACGAGCAGTGGATGGGCTGGCCGTTGGGGCCGCATTACGCCGAAGCGTCGAACGTGGAAAACGCGCATCGCTTGCAGGGCGCGCTGCTGCTGGTAGTGGGGGAGATGGACAGCAACGTAGATCCGGCGTCCACGCTTCAGGTAGTCGATGCGCTGATAAAGGCGAACAAGATGTTTGATCTGCTGGTGATTCCGGGGGGCGGGCACGGCCCCGGAGGAGCTTACGGCGAGCGCAAGCGCAACGACTTTTTCGTTCGCCACCTGCTTGGCGTAGAGGCGCCGGACTGGAACCGAAAGAACAGCAAGCCTTCGACTGCGGGCAACTGAAATTATTCGAGGACAGGATCGTCAAACAGATCGCAAACGACGCACTGAAAGAAGAGAGATGACGCAACATTCGAAATGATACGAAAATTACGGAACAGTTGAATATTTCCGTTTGCTCCGTCTTATTTCGTCTGTTCCGTTATCTCTCTTTCCGTCTCACGCTTTGTACCAATCTGGATCGATTTACATCACATAGCCGCCGTCGATATTGAAACTCGCGCCGGTGATGAATGCCGATTCGGGGCCGGCGAGATAGGAAACAAACGCTGCGATTTCCTCGCTTCGACCGAAACGCCCAAGCGCCAGATGCCTCTTCATCTCCTCGGCGAAGGGGCCGCTCGCCGGGTTCATATCGGTTTCCACGGGGCCGGGCTGAATGTTGTTGACCGTGATTGCCCGCGGCCCAAGGTCGCGCGCGAGACCGCGCGTCAACCCCGCAACCGCGGCTTTGGTCATTGCGTATACGCTGCCGCCCGGGAAATGAATGCGATCGGCGTTGACGCTCCCGATAGTGATAATGCGCCCTCCCTCGCCGAGATGGCGCACCGCCTCCTGCGCCGCGACGAATACGGCGCGCACGTTTACCGCTACCATGCGGTCGAAATCCTCGATCCGGAATTCTTCCGGCGAGCCCACCATCGCTATGCCCGCGTTGTTGACCAGGATGTCGAGACGCCCGAAGATCCGAGCAGTCTCCGCAACCGCGCTCCTTACGGCTTCCGCATCGCCGCCGTCGGCCCGTATCGCCGTCGCCCGGCCGCCCGCAGCCTCTATTGCGCGCACCACTTCAGCCGCCTTCTCCGGCGAACTCGTGTAAGTAATGGCGACATTTGCCCCGTCCGCCGCCAGCCGCATCGCTATCGCCGCACCGATTCCGCGCGACCCGCCGGTGACGAGCGCCGCTCTCCCTTCAAGCGCTTTCGACATAAAAATATCCCCCTTCTCCGTTCCTGACTGTTATCTTCCCATCGCTTCCAATATCACTTATGTACCGCTCGGTACAAAGCGCTGCAGACATACTGGCAGGGTGGACATCGATCGTCAAGCGAAGTATTGTACCGGTGGGTATGAAAGTAAAAAAGCAAACCGCGCCGATCGGCCGGCCGCGCGCTTTTGACGCCGACAGAGCGCTCGACCGGGCGCTGGAGGTATTCTGGCGGAGGGGCTACGAGGGGGCATCGCTGTCGGAGTTGACCGAGGCGATGGAGATCAACCGCCCGAGCCTGTACGCGGCGTTCGGCGACAAGGAATCGCTGTTTCGCCGCGTGCTTGACCGCTACGCCGGGGGGCCGGCCGGGTACACGCAATCAGCGCTCGATGCACCCACTGCGCGCGCGGCGGTCGAGCGTTTGCTTGAAGGGGCGATCAAACTTCTGACCGATCCGCATCATCCGCAGGGGTGTCTGCTGGTGCAGGGGGCGTTGACGTGCGGCGAGGGAGCGGGCGCGGTTCGACGGGAACTCGCTGTGCGCCGCGCTGCGGGCGAGGCGGCGCTGAGAAGGCGGCTGGACAGGGCCAGGCGCGAGGGAGATTTGCCGCGAGATGCGAGACCAGGGGATCTGGCAAGCTTTTTCGCCGCAGTCATTCACGGCATGGCTGTTGCTGCTGCGGGGGGCGCCGATCGTCGCAAGCTCAAACGCATCGCGCAAACTGCGCTGAGCGTCTGGCCGGATGGAAACCGGGAAATGCCCGAGAAATCCCCCAATTGACGCTCTCCATCCAAGCCGGACGGCTGTAGATGGTGATTCTCGGTTCACAAGAAGTCAGGACTTCTTACCAGACCGATATATGCCTCTGGCGATTGGGCCGGAAGTTCTGATTTGCACCCGTGCTCTTTTGATCATCTCAGCTCTGCGCTCTTTGAGGTTCTTGGCCAGGCTGGCTCTTGGTAAGCCATTCCTGAATCCTTATGGCAAATCAGAGTAAAAATTTGCTTCTCAGTCTGCATCGATGGGCAGTACGCCAGGATGAGAATTTTACTACCGAAGCTCTGGTGTTCGTGCTGAATCATCTTCTTTTACATGAGCCGAAAGCTGCTCGATCACTCCTCGAACGAATGACTGATGGGTTTTTGAACGTTGGCGAGTTGGGCATTGACAGGATTCGTATCGCAACCCAGACCACGATTGCCGAAGGAAGGCCGGACATAGAGATCTCCGCCCCAGGGCATCGGATCTACATCGAGGTAAAGGTCGATGCAGCTCTCGAAGCAACCCAGCTTGAACGTTATCGCCAAGGACTCGCCAGTAGTGGTGTGCCGAATACTCAACTGATCTTGCTATCCCGTTACCCGATGTCGGCGACAAACTCGGCGCAGCCCGACCGTACTCTTCGATGGTATCAGGTGAGCGCAATGCTGGAAGATGAGATGCGTTCACGAGTAAAAAATCCGAAGTCTGGTTATTTGATTCAGCAATTCGTCGAATTCCTACAGGCGAGAAATATGTCGAGCAGGCGAGTGGCGTCAGCAGTCTCACAAGGGCTTTGGGATTACCTTGATCGAGAGGGCGGGTTGCTGTTTATGAATAAGCGAATACGGCGCCCGGGTGAATTGCTGAAGGATGAAGCTCTTATACCGCTCTACAATCTGCTGATAATGATGGGAGAAGCGCTGAAGATGGAAAAAATACAGCCAAAGCTCCAGTTCGATTCAGGCAGACACAACGGCGGGTGGATTGGCTATAACCTTGAACGAATGCGGTTTTGGCTTTTCGTTTACGTCAGTGATCCCGATACGGTGATTTTTGATACGGGAGGAAGAAGCGTCGTGGATCCTGAGCGTTTTGATGGTAAATCCGGTGAATTACTCCAGAAAGAAAGGCTTGTTTGGCGGAATCGGTTGAATCTTGTTGCGCCGGAGATCAAGTTCTATTCACAGTCAAGAGAACAGCAAAACCACATCCTTAAGGACTTTGTGCATAGTAGCTATCAGATCGCTCAGTTATTAGTTGCATAGGGAGGCATTCAGGTATTTTCAAAGTTCATGACAGACTCTGGCAGCGATAACGGAATACACGGAAGCAGCGAAAATTATGGAACATGTGATCTTTTTTCCGCCACTTTCGTGTGTTCTGCGTATTCCGTGTGATTCTACGAATAAGCGGATGCGCCATATACCGCCCGTTGCCTGATTTCGCGATTTTCGCGCCCTCACTTCCGCGGTCTCCCCGGCGTCGTGCACACGAAGTTCGCCGCATCGTCCGTGCCGCCGCTGCCCTTGTAACGCGCTACCTGCGGATACGGACACAAAGGCCGCGTCCGCACGGGCGTCTGCCTTCTCGTTGCTATGATCTCGTTCGGAGCAACGCCTTCCTCTACCCAGCGTTCGAGCGCAAGCGTCATATCGTGCTTCGGATCGGACTGCTCGGCCGTCACCATCGAACCGAAACTGTTCGGACCCGGACCGCCCGCGCAATGCTGAAGGCCCGGAACCATATAAAGCTTCACAAACGAATCCGCCCTTCGCTGCCCGAGCTTCGCCGCTACGCTCTTGTAATAATTGATCGTGTTTACGGGCGGAAGCGCCGCGTCGTTCCACCCGTGATAGAGAATCAGCTTTCCGCCGCGCGCCGCAAACCGGCTCAGATCCGGATCGGTTGCATCGAGAGATCGCGAAATTTTCTCCCGCGCTATCGCATAGTCCCTGTCCGGATCGAAGCTTCTGTAATCCCATTTCGGATCGTTGTAGACCATGTTCCTGAACGCCTGCGTCGAAAAGAAAAACTGCGTCGAACGTTCCGGCCCCTGCCCCGTTATCCAGCTTCCCCATCCGCCGATCCCGGTTTCGCTGCCCGGCACAAAACCCGGAACGATCTGCCGGCCCTTTGAATCGCGCGGTCCCGAGTAAATTTTTCTGAGCGCGGCGACCTGTTTTTCCGTGAGGCAATCGTCGGATTCCGGCCCCTTGCAAAGCAGCGCCGCCGGATCGAAAGCGCACCGCGTCGGATCGTCGATTACATCGTCCTTCACCCCGTCCGCGGCGTCGCACGCCGCAAGGCCCGCCGCCTCGATCGCCTTCAGCTTCGCCGCCGGAATGTAGCTTTCCGGGTCCTTCAACGTAGCCCGCACGTTCCACGCAAATCCCATCATAATCTGCGTGAATGCGTTGGCCGGAGCGCCGGCGATCAGACCGTCGTAGTCCTCGGGATAACGCTGCGCCTCCATCAGCGCCTGACGCCCCCCGTTCGAGCAACTGCTGAAATACGACCGCTTCGGCCCATCCCCGTAAAAGGCCGTGATTATTTCCTTGGCCCTGACCGTCATCAGGTGTATCGCGCGATGCCCGTAATCCACGATCTTTTCGGGCCGGCCGAGCGCCCAGCTTGCATCTCCGCCCGTATGCCCGGTGTCGGTCGATGCGGCGGCGTAATTGCGCGCAAGCGCTCCGGCGAGCCCCGCGTAGGTTATGGAGCCCGCAAATCCGCCGTTGCCTATGCCCTGAAACCTTCCGTTCCAGCCCTCCGCCGGCATCCATACCTCGAACCTGATTTCGGATTCGCTCGTCGGTCGTATCACGCCCGCTACGCGGCAGAATGCGGGCAGATTTTTGTACGGAGTTGCGCCCCCGGATTGAGTAAACTCTCCGGGCGCGATCGACTGCGCCGATGTAATCGTCGTATCGGGCAGCTTCAATTCCGCCAGGCTTTCACACGTGGCCGCAAACACGGCGGAGGCATCCGCCGCCGCAAAAAACAGCATCGCAAAACATATCTTCAGAATCAGCAATCGCACCCGATCGATTTTCATCTCTTGCCTCCGCTATCGCCCTCTTTACCGCACTATGCGGTATATGGGATAAACCGCGTCCTTTTCCAGATAATCGTCCAGAAAATTCCAGTTCACGAATCCGTCGTCGCTTTCGGCTTCGAGCAGATAAAACGCCAATGCCCGCTTCGCGTGATTCATCGGAACCAGAATCGAACCGGCCGGAAACTTCATCCTCTCCATGCGGCGCGCGCCCGCGAGCCTCACTTCCTGATGCCCCTGAAAGACGCGCCCCGCGCGGGTTACGCGCTCGATTGTGAAGCTCTCGACTTCCAACTCCTGCGCGCTTTTCAGCCTCTCGAACGGCACTCCGTGCGCGCGCAACCGCTCCGCGATCGTCTTTAACCCTTCTTCGTTCCTGAACACGTAGGCCTTCGGCAGCGGAACGCTCCGCTTTGCTGCAAAAAGCCCGTAATCCGGCATCCGTGCAGGCGTCGCAGTCTCCTCGATCATTGCGACCATTTCCTTGCCCGAACGCGGATTCTTTACGCGACGGACGGCGCCGACCAGTATATCCACGGGTTCGGGCAGCGCCTGCAGTTCATACTCGACGCCCCCCTCCATCGGCGTACTGCGCGCCGCATCGCGGTCTACGCGCGCAATCAGCGCCGGAATTTCTCTGCCGTGCGCGGCGGCAAACCGGCATATCTCCTCTACGAAGGCTTCGGTGACCTCTACGCGCCGGCGAAAATCCACATAGCTGTAGGCTTCGGAAAGAATCGTCAGGCGGTTGCGCATTCCGGCGTAGTTGTTGCCGAAGCGCGGCCGGTGATCGAAGGTGCGCCATACGCGCGTCTGAGCCTCGCCCTCGCGCGGCTCGCGGAAACTGTTGACCTCGCGCCCGAGCGCCTCGCGCGTCGCAAAATTCCCGTAATAATAAGTCCTGAACGAATGCCGCTGGTTCATCGCCGTTTGAATCGCGGGCAGCATCTTTCCGCGCGCATAATCGATCAGCCGCGCATCGGCCGTGGGATTGAGCGTCGGAGCGTAAGTCAAATGATAACCGTGATACGAGCCGTTGGTCGTGTGCAGGTCCACGATCAGGTGCGGATCCCAGCGGTTAAACAGACCCACAAGAGCTCTGGTTTCGGCGGATTCCAGCTTCATGTAATCGCGGTTGAGATCGAGCCCTTTGGCGTTTTCGCGCGTGCCGACGCCGCCTACAGGACCGTATTGCGCCGCGCGGTTGTCGGTGCTGATGCGCTCGTTGCCGTCCGCGTTGTAGATCGGCGCGATCATGATCACGAGCTTTTTGAGCAGCGGCTGAAGGTCTCCCAGCAGCAGGCGGCGCGAAAAATGCAGCATCGCCTCCTTGCCCTCGACCTCGCCCGCGTGGATGTTCGCCTGTATGAATACGATGGGTTTGCCCGAAGCGCGCGCCTCGCGCGGCGTGCGCGCTGGAGGATCCGCCATTACCATCAGCGGCATTTCGCGGCCCTCTTCGGTGGCGCCGAAGGATTCCAGATGAAGCGCGCGGCTGCGCTTTTTCAGGGCGGCGAGGAATGCGCGGACTTCCTCGTAGCGGGTGGTTTCCTCGTAGTCGGTGATTTCGGCGCGCGAGCGCAGCGCGTCGTCGGGGCTCTGGGCGGCAACAGGGGATTCAGGCATGGTGATGGTGGATATGATAAGGCTCGAAGCGAGCAGGAGGGCCGGAACCGTGGCCGGTCGCATTTTGTTTTTCTCCAGAAATTTTATGTCGTGCGTATTCCTGAATTTCGCAGCGTGATTCTAAACCGGGCCGCGCAACACGGAAAGAGAGATAACGGAACAAACGAAAATAGACGAAACAGACGGAAATATTCAACTTTTCCGTAATTTTCGTTTCATTTCGAATGTTGCGTTATCTCCGATGTCCCGAAGTCGTGTGGTTTGATTTAGCGCCAGGGGTTCAAACGGGGAATCGAGCGCTTTCAACGCCGGCTGAGCCGGTATTCGGGATACTCGCCGATGATCGCGTACCGCATATAACTCCCTTTTGAACCGGAATCCATCAGCTCTTTGTAAACGCCCGGAGGCACTTCCTCGTAACGCCACATGGCTCCGCTGTTGAATATCACGTCGAGTGTTTTCGCCGATCGATCGTAGCGCACCGCCGAGATCATGCTTGACTCGACGTCGATCCATCGGCTCTTCGGAGGACTCTTCTTCTTCGCCGGTTTCGCCCGTACGGCTTTTTTGCCCGCTCGCGCGAATAATCGGCCCGCGATTTCACCCGCTCGTTGCTCCCCCTCCGGCGTCAGCGCCACCGACTTGCTTCCGCCTGAAGGCTTGCCGATATGCCCCTGTTCATACAAACGCTCAAGCGCTTCCTCAGACAGGCTCTTCCACGCCCTTTTTTCAGAACCGCGCCCAAACACGTTTAACGAAAGCAGCGCAAGCACTGCATCATCGATCTTCTTTTCATCGTATTCCATTCATACTCCCCATACGCCATTATGACCGCCGATACCGCAATTCCGCTTCAACTACAGGTTGCGTCTTTTTCGGAATGATCCGCGCCGGAACGCCTACGGCAACCGAATTCGCAGGCACATCCGTAATTACCACTGCATTGGCCCCGATGACTGCATCGTCGCCGATCGTGATCTTGCCGAGTATTTTCGCGCCCGCACCGATATCGACCCGGTTGCCTATGCGCGGCGAGCCTCTTTCGGCCGTATTGCGCAAGCCTACGGTCACGCCGTTGCGTATGATGACATCATCTCCGAACGCCGCATCTCCGCTGATGATGATGTCGCCGAAATGCTCGATCCGGCAGCGCCGCCCCATTTCCACCTCGCACGGCAGGTCTATTCCGGTCAATACCTGCGAGATCACTTTCAGAATCTTGTATAGAAAAGAGAACGGCTTTCGCAGCAGCGCCGGCCTTATTCTGTAGCGCCAGCGGCCGAAGCGGTATACAACCATCACCCAAAGGCCCTGTCGCGCCCAGTCGCGCTCGTACGTCGCCCAGTCCTCGCGCAGGTTCTCGAACATAGATCCGCTCCTTCGTCGAATCGCTACCACGGGCGCGCGGGCGACACGCGCCCGCCGGAGGTTTCGCGCCACGCCTGCTTCATCGTATCTATGATCAGCCGCGACTCGGCGGCCTTCGCCCGGCGGCTTTCATCCGCCGAGCCCGCGTTTTTCCACGCCCGCACAACATGCCACGCGGTTTCTGCAATGCGCGCCGCCCACGCGCCCGTCGCGCCGTGGTACTTGCGGTAATAAAGCAGCGCGCTGCGCATGCGCCACAGCGTCAGTTGCAGGCCCGTCTTCGACATCTGCAGATGCTCGACCGTCTTTGATGACTCTCCGCCTATGTGAATCACTTCAAGGTCGGGCCAGTACCATATCTCATACCCGGCGGCCTTGATCCGCCGGCACAGATCCACTTCTTCGTAATAAAGAAAAAAATTCTCGTCGAAAAAGCCCACGCGTTCGAGCGTCTCGCGCCGTATGATCAGAAACGCGCCGGGCGCCCAATCGACTTCGGCCGCTTCCAGAGGATCGGCCCACGTCCTGTCGGGCCGCCCGAAAAACCTCGACTTCGGATACTTCGCCGACAGCCCCGACAGGATCAACAGATCGTTGAGCGGCGACGGAAACATGCGCGCCGAAGCCTGCCACCCGCCGTCTCCGCGAAAAAGCCGCGCGCCGCCCAGCCCCGCCTTCGGCCGCTCCTCCATATGCTCGATTGCGCGCCGCATCGTTCCGGGCTTCAGAAAGGCATCCGTATTGAGCAGCACGATGTATCTCCCGCGCGCCTGCCTGTAAGCCAGATTGTTCGCCGCCGCAAATCCCAGATTGACCCGGCTGCGAATCAACTGCACTTCGGGAAACTCCGCCTCTACCATATCGGCGGAACCGTCGCGCGAAGCGTTGTCTACGATTATGATCTCCTGCGGCACGTCCCCCGATGCGCTCGCCAGGCTCTCCAGACACTTGCGCAGCAGGTCCCGCGTATTGAACGAAACTATGAGCACCGAAATCGCCGGTTCCTGATTCATTTCACTCTTTTGCTCCCGTATCCCTTTCGGCCGCTTCCGCTCCCTTGCGTTCGGTGCGCACCCACGCCGCATCGCTGCGCGCCGCCCTGAACATTTTCGGCAAAAGCGCCGCCTTCCACAGTATGTAAAACGGCGCCGTCGCAAGCGCCGCAACATCCCGCCACCCGCCGCCGCCCACCACAAGCGCCGCGAAAAGATGCAATGCAACAACAGCCAGGCCCGCGGCGGCGTAGATCCGCGCCGGCGCATAGGGCGCAACCAGCGCCGCAAGCAACAGCAGAACGTGAAACGCAAGCGGCAGCAGCAGCAATTCCAGCAGCGGCTCGATCAATCTCAGTTTGCCGCTCGCGACTTCGCGCGCAAGCGCCGGCGCCATCATCCTGATCATACCGAAACGCCCGCCGTCCCAGCGCGCGCGCTGCGTTTCGGCTCCGCGCCCGCCCGCCGGCATCTCCGCGCGCACAATCGCGCCGCCCGCAAATCGCACGCGCCGGCCCCGTCGCACCAGCCGCAGATGATACTCCAGATCCTCGACCACCGATCTTGCGTCGTAAGGCACGGCTTCAAGCGTCCTGCGCGAGAGCGCAAACCCGTTTCCGAGTATTCCGCACGACCAGCCCCAGCCCGCGCGCCCTCGCGGGCGCAGCACGTTGAACGCCATCAGCGCCACATTCATCAACCGCGTGCGCCTCGATTCATCCGCGTTCTTCACCAGATACCCGCACTGCGCCGCGTCCGCCCCGTCCGCCATCAGCGCGTGCATCTCGACGGCGAAATTCTTTTCCACAACCGTATCCGCATCCACTACCGCAACCGCGTCGTACCCTTCCGCAAGCAGGATTCCGAATGCATAATCGAGCGCGTAGCCCTTGCCGCGCCGCTCGGCGTCGTTTCTTTCGATGACGCGAGCGCCCGCCTCGCGCGCCCTTTCGGCGGTCGCATCCGTGCAGTTGTCCGCGATGACGACGACGGAAAACTCGCCCGGCGAGGGCGTAGACGCCCGCAGGCTCGTTACCGTCTCCGCAACGTTCTTTTCCTCGTTGTGCGCGGGCACAAGCGCCGCCAGCCGCAAAGGCATATCCGCCGCCTTTGCGCGGCGCATCGGCAACAGCGCCCCGAGCGTCAGCGCAAGCAACTCGATCGTTCCCGGCAGCGTCAGCACAGCCGCCCCCGCTCCCGCCGCCATCCAGATCCAGTTCAGCCAATCGCCCGCCATCAGTTTTCCTCCGAGGAAGAAGAAGTGGTGAGTGCTGAGTGCTGAGTGCTGAGTATACTGAAAACAAAGTTCTTTGAGTTTTTCAGCCGCGAAGCGGCGAAAGATCTGTAGCCTGGTGCGCGAGCGCCAGGTCAACAGAAACAAAACGTCCAAGCCCTGAAAGGGCGAAAGATCTTCCGCCCCTCCGGGGCTTACATGGTTTCCACACACCTACCCAGGGCTTACGCCCTGGGCTACAGATCTTTCGCCGCTGCGCGGCTGAAAAACTTAAAGAACTTTGTTTTCAGTATACTCAGCACTCAGCACTCAGCACTCAGCACTCTCTTCTTCTCCCCTCTCGCCGAGTCTTCGGCGCAGAATCGCAGCCAGCCGCTCTATGTTGCGCCCGAGATCGTACTTCTCCATCACGCGCAGGCGCCCGGCTCGCCCGAGTTCAACCCTCGATTCCGGATCATCCATCAATCGCGCCATCGCTCCCGCAAGCTCCTCGTCATCCGACGGCGCAACCAGCAGCCCGTCCCGGCCGTCGCGGATCAGTTCGGGAATGCCCGTAATCCGCGTGGAAATCACCGGCGTCTCCATCGCCATCGCCTCCATCAAAACGATCGGTATTCCTTCGGCGAAACTCGCCAGCGCAAATACATCGGCTTCGGCGTAATACTCGCGAATCCGGTCCTGATTGACCGCACCCGCAAAAACCACGCGCGATTGCAACCCGCGCGCGTTTACATCGGCTTCAAGCGACTTGCGATCCGGCCCGTCGCCCACAAACGTCAGCATCACGTCGCGCCCCGCGCGCGCAAGCCTCTCGATTGCAGCCACCAGAATGTGCTGTCCCTTGGCGGGCGTCAGACGCCCGACGCACAATACGCGGAACGATCCGTTCGACGCGCTTCGCTTTACGGGAGTGAATACTTCGGGAAAAACGCCGAGCGGCGCGATTTCAAATTTGCCCCACTGCGAAACATCCGAAAGCTTCATCAACTGGCTGCGCGCATACGTCCCTATGCACAACATAAAGTCCGAGCCTTCGATTTTTTCCCTCAATAAATAACCCGGCGCGTCATAAAACTCGTCCGGCCCGTGCACCGTAACCGACAGCCCCGTCCGGAAAACGCGCTTTACCACAAGCCCAACGGTCGCCGCAGGCGTCGCGAAATGCACGTGCAGATGATCCAGACCCCTGCGCTGCATCCATCGCCCGATCATCACGGCTTCGATGAAATAAAACACGCCGTAAAGCATCTTTTTCAGATCCGCCCCGCCGAGCCTGAGCGCATACCACAACCCGCGCCCGTACCCGAGAGGGTTTTTCAGCAAAGTCGCAAGGTGCGCGCCGATTGCTCCCGATGCGCCGTCGCGCTTGACGTAATACGTCCGCTCGCTTTCCGCGCGATCTTCGGCCGTCATTGCTTCGGCCGGCCGGTCCGGGTCGTTGATCGATGCGACCTCGATTTCGAAGCCCAGCTCCCCGAGCCTTATCACTTCGCGCAGTATGAACGTATGCGATATCGCCGGATAACGGCTGATCAGATACGCCAGCCGCATCTTCCTTTTTTCATCACCCTCTTTCATCTGTTCTCTCTTCAGGCTACTACCCGGCGGAACCTGAACGCAGGCGCGCGCTCCACTGCTCCTGCGCTCGCCTCGGCCGTTTCCGGCCGCTCGGCCAGCAATCCGCCCGCCCAGCCCGCGAGCAGGAAAAACAACTGCTGCGTCTGCAACCCCAGATACACCGTGCCTACCGCAAATCCTATCGCCGTAAACGCCGCCAGCAGCGTCCACGCCAGACGCCCCGACGAACTCTCAGAAGGCGATCTCCACGCATACACCCACAGCTTTATCCACAGATGCGCCAGAACCAGACAGAAAAACGCCACCGAGGCCAGCCCGTGCCTCAATGCAAGATTGATGTAATGGTTGTCGATCGACGGCATGCCGGGCACGCGCGGAAACGTGTTCTGCCCCCATCCCCATACAGCCTCCTGAAGCACGATCGCCGTGTACTTGTCGATAAGCTCTTTTCTGTATGCGGCCGTCTCCTGCGTGTCGCTCGCCGCACCCTTGCGCCCCACCGATACATAGGCGTTGAAGGCAAGCGCGCCGGGCAGGCCGATCACCAGCAGAAAGGCAATCACCAGCCCGAGCCGCTTTTTCCTGTTCGCGCCGAAGCCTATAAACGTCACGAAACTTCCTACAAACGCTCCCAGCCACGGCCCGCGCGAATTCGTCAGTCCCATACCCGCAACGAGCAGCGCGCTCGCCGCCCTGCCGAAATACGGCCCGAGCGCCGAATCCCTCCAGCCGTCGATCTTCTCCATCCATCTGTGCAGCCTGAAACCCGTGGCCATCACTATCCCGCAAAGTATCGCGTGCCCGTAAGGCCCCGCAGCGCGCCCGAATCCGCCGCGAATGTTCGTTATCCAGCCCTCCCCCTGACCCGGAAAAAACGGATCCAGAAATCGGCGGAACGGATTCATCATGAACCGGAACTCGTAGGCCTCGGCCGCTACAACGATCAGCAGTATCCACGTCAACTGCTTCACTACCGCCACTCTCAACCCGCGCGCCTCGATTACCGACTTGGCAAGTATGTAGGGCAGCACCACCGAGCCCACCATATCGAAGACCAGATTCTGCGCGTCGCTGTAGCCCGTAGCCCGGTACTGCGAGTATCCGACCGATCCGGCGAACCCCAGCACAAACACATCCGTCAGCGTAAGACGCCAGCCCGCCGCCCCGCGCGCGAGAAACACCAGAAATATCGGAATGATCGCCGCCTGACTGAATGTGGGATCGGGCAGCCCCGGCGTTACCATACGGTAATAGTCCGGCAACAGAAACAGCGCAGGCAGATATACGCGCAAAAACGCCCGCTCCGGCGATTGCGCAATCGATACGTATAACCCCGCTAACGCGGCAAGCAGTACGATCTTGTCCATATTCCGCGCCTTCCGCGCGCCGCTTTTTCGCGCCCAGCTTTCATCCCCGCGCTACGCCTCCGCCGCAGGATTGAGCGCAATCCTGCGCCCGGTCGCCTGCGCAATCCGCCGCTCGATCAGGCCGAGCACGCTTCGACGCTCCTCGCGCGTAAACAGAAATCGCAGCAGCACCCCCGTAAACAGCGCCGTATAAACCGCGCCCGCCGCCACAACCACGCCCATCGCGCCCCATCGCCCCAGACCCGACGACAACATCCACGCCGGATACGCCACCACGAGCGCCGCAAGATGCGGAGCAAACCCCGGCAATACCACGCGCCTTACAAACTCGCCCGCCCTCACCCCCAGCAGATGATTCGCGTATGCGATGAAAAAAATCGCCGACATCACCGTAGCCGACGCCACGCCTATGCCGATCCCCAGCACCGTCCATTCGCCCGCAATCATTCGCGCCGCGGGCAACGTTATAAACAGCGCCAGTATGTTCGGAATCGCGTAGTAAAATTCCTTGCCCGGCAATCCTATGCCCTTGAGTATCGTCGTTCCCGGCCCCGTCAGCAGATGTATCTGCCACGATATCGAGTAACAGAACATCAACAGCGCCGCCCCCGGATAGTGTTGCCCTACCCAGGCGGCGAGTATCGGGCCGGGCAGCGTGGCAAGCAGCCCGTAAAGATATCCGGACGCGAGGTTCATATGCCTTGCGCCGCGCACGTAAAAATCCCGCGCCGCGCTCTTTTTGGTCGATTCGTCCTCCAGCCCGCCGTGCATATGCGAGGCCGCGGGCAGAAACGAGGTCAGAAACGCGCTCGGCACCGAAGCCGCCATCCCCGGCAGCTTGTTGCTGATGTCGAGCAACCCCGTGGCCTGCAACCCTATGAGCGGCGCCGCTACCACGCGCTCTATCGAATTCAGCACGATCCCCAACATCCCCGCCAACTGCACCGTTCCGCCGAACGAAAGCAGCGTTTTGAGCGATGCGCGCGAAAAACGCCGCGGCGAGAGCTTCAGCCATTCGATCGCCTTGTATGCCAGCAGCGCCGAAAGCGCGATCTCCACAAGCGTGCGCACCAGGTAGGCTATCGCCAGGCCGCGCAGCCCGTAGCCCATCCCCACCAGCGAAAATATCAGTACCGTCTCGATCAGGTACGAGATCACCCATATGCCCTGCACCTGCGCTATGCGCTGCACGCCTATCAGCGCGTCCTTGAACGCCGAAAGCGCCGTCGTCAGTAAAAACACCGCTACGACCGAAATCACTATTATTCGCGCATCGCCCGCAAGCCCCGGCGATACGTTCAGCCATCGCGCTATCTCCGGCCACAACAGCCATACCCCGACAAACAGCGCCGCGCATACGGTCGAGGCAAATATCAGCCCCGTCGAGAGCAGCGCATTCGCCCGATCGTGCTCGCGCCGCGCTCCGTATTCGGCTACGAACTTGATGTAGACGTTCGATACCCCGAAGGTTGATATGCCCAGGTACGAAATCAGTATGAAGATGGTGGCCCACAGGCCGTAGGCTTCCAGGCCCACGTGCTGCAACACGAACGGCGGAATGAAAAACCGCGTCGCGAGGTAACCTATACGCGCCCCTATATCCGCCGCTATGTTGATCGACAACCGCCGTTCAGCCCCGTCTTTGCTCATTTTTCAGTTTGTCCCGTCGCTTTTGGACCATTCGGCCGGCTTTCGCTTCCATCGCCGCCGAGCGTTTCCCGGAATATCTCCAGCGCGCGTTCGACCTTCGCGTCCCATCCGTATTCGCTTTCGGCCCGCAGCCGGCCCTCGGCGCCTTTTTTCTTCCACTCTTCCGGGTTTTTCACCACATCGCGCAGCGCCGAGGCCAGAGCCTCGACTACGGAAGCGCGCCCCGCCGGCGCTATCGCCGCTCCGACAGCGCCATCCACGACCTCGGCCGGCCCGCCGTACGCCACGGCGATCACGGGACGGTTTGAAGCCATCGCTTCCAGAAGCACCGCGCCGCCCGATTCCCGCACCGAAGGCAGGCAGAATACGTGCGCGCGCCGCATCGCCTCGGCCGCTTCATCCAGCGTTCTGTTGCCCGCAAACTTCACTATGTCCGCAATCCCGCGCGCCCGGACTTCTGCTTCCCAATCGGCGCGCTTCGGCCCGTCGCCCACAATCTCGGCTTCCACGGGAAACTCCGCTCGCACGCGCTCGATTGCTTCAAACAGCATCGGCAGCCCCTTGAACGGCACGAGCCGGCCCACGTAAGCAATCCTCAGGGGATTCGCCGCCGAGGGCGCTTCGGGCCACGGCGCGGGAACGAACCGCGAAAGCTCCACGCCGTTTTCCAGCATCACCGTGCAGGCGGCCTTCGGGTGCACGCTTGCGCGCGTCGCAGCATTCGCCGCAAACACGCGCGCTGCGCGCCGCGACGAGCCCATCAACCGGTCGAGCCACCGCCCGAGCACGCGCACCCTTATGAGCCAGCCCGAATCCTCGCGCATAACTTCGGGAAACGCTTCGGGTACGCCCAGGCCGCCGTTTAACGGCCCTATGAAAAGCGGCAAACCGAGACGGAAAAGCGTCGTCGGCGCTACGGGCGATACCGGCGTGGGCGCATGCACCGCATCCCATTCCCCGCGCCTTTTTTTCAACATCCGGTACGCCTTGCGGTCGTAAACGAAATAATCCAGCGACGAAACCAGAAACACCGAATGCTCGCTTTTCGGAAACAGCCATTTCGCGAAACGGTAAAGCGGACGCGCAAACCATTCCGTGTCCACATACACTATTTCCGATCCTTCAATCGCCCCGCCCGCCCGCTCGATCGCCGCACGGTTGCGCGTGTGCGTCACGAGCGTTACGGGAGTTTTTCGCGCAAGCCGCGAATACCACTCCCAGCCTATCTGCGATACCGAACCCATCCCCGGCCCGCACTGATACGCCGACATCAGCACCCGGAGCTTCACGATCCGCCTCCGGCCGCCGATTCCTTGTACTCTATGAGGCCGCGCGCGCGCCCCGCCTTCAGATCGCGCCGGTACTGCAATTGCCCGACAAGAATCGGTATTTGCTGAAAGTGGGAATGCATACCGTAAAGAAATCCCGTCGCGCGGTCCGGCGACTTCCACGCAAAGCGCCGCGCGGTTCTGATCGACGCCAGCGCAAACAACCCGATTGCGCCTGCGGGCGGCAGCGCCGCAAGCGGCGGCCATACAAAAAACAGCAACACCCCGGCCGCAACCGACCCAACCGCCGCCGCGATCCAGAATCCGCCGCGCGAAAAATTCTGCTTCGATTCGCGCAGCCACAGCGGCGAATCCGTGTCCCGGAATCGGCGCGATACCTCGGCGTAGGCATACCCGGTGCGCGTCGCCCGCCTCCAGTACTGCGACCAGCGCGTCATCGCCAGGTCGTGTCCCGTCATCATGCGGTCGACGTGCAGTATCTCCCACCCGCGCCCGCGCATGCGGCGGCACATCTCCGGCTCCTCGCCCGCTATGAGCTTTTCGTCGTACCCGTCGACTTCCGCAAGCACGCTGCGCCGCATCAGCGCGTCGCCCCCGCAATAATCGGAAAGCCCCGCCGGCGCTATCCAGTCCAGATCCAGCACGCGGTTGTATACCGACCGCTCCGGATGCGTCTCCCTTCGATGCCCCCACACTACGGCGGTTTTCGGATTGTCGAACTCCGGCAAACTGTCTTTCACGAAATCCGGATGCAGTATCGTGTCGCCGTCCAGAAACAGCACGTACTCGCCGCGCGCGGCGCGCCATCCGGCATTGCGTCCGAGCGCCGCCGTGGGCCGCTGCGGCTTGACTGTCAGCACGCGCGCCCCCATCCCCGCAGCCAGTTCCGCGCTTCCGTCGGTGGACGCCGAATCTACGTAAATGATTTCCAGTTCGCCGCCCGACAATCCCTTCATCGCCCGCACCGATTCCAGGCAGCGCCGCAACCGCTCGCCCTCGTTGCGCCCGATGACGACTACGGAAAGCAGCGGTCGCACTGCCTGTGAATCCGCCGGCGCAAGGATTCCTTCATCGCTCATTTTCCGACTCCTCGATCAGCCGCCGGTAATCCTTCAACCGCTCGGCGGGCGAAAACCGCGCAGCCAGCGCGCGATCCCCGCCCGCCACCACCGCGTTCAGCGCATCCGCAGGCGCGCTCATCAGCATTTCCAACTTCGCCGCAAGATCCCGCGCATCGCCGTCGCGAAAATGAAATCCGGATACGCCGTCTTCTATCAGCGATCCGGCCCCGCCCGCATCCGGCGCAAGCACGGGCACGCCCGCCCTCATCGCCTCTATCACCGCCAACCCGAACGGTTCGACCCCGCACAGGTGAATCAGCAGATCCGACTCCGACAGCCGTTCCCCCACGCGATCGGTGAACCCCGCAAACGTCACGTTCGCGTTCGTTGCCGCCGCGCGGCTGCGCAGCTTCTCCAGATCCCAGCCCGTCCCCATCACGCATACCTCGATCGCCGCAAGCTCCTGCGACAGGTCCATGGCATCCAGCAGCAGATCCACGCGCTTGATCGGATCTATGCGCGAAACCACCGCCGCCCTGCGCACGCCCGGTTGCGTAAATTCACCGCGCCTCGGCGCGTCGCTTTCCGCAACGAGAAAATTCTCTATCACCGTGATCCTGCCCGCAGGCACGCCGTGCGCTATCAACCGCTCCCTGACGTACCCCGATACCGCTACAAAACGCACCTTCATGCGGTTCAATCGCCGCTTCCGGCCGTAACTCAATCGCTCGTCCGCCCCGCCGTGCACCACGTGCAGGTGCGAGGCGCGCCTTCTGTAGAGCAAATTCAGGGCCTGAAATACGAGCGAGTGAACGACGCCCGTAGCGATGAATGCGACCCTTTTGTTTTCGGCGAGAAAAGGCCGCAAAACCCGCGCAAATTCGCGGGCATTTGAAAACTCGCGCGCAATGAATCCCATACGCGCGGCTTCGGCGAGCGCCGGACCCGGCGGCGCAAATATCACAGGATCGAACTCGTCGCCGAGCCCCTTTGCCGTGGCAAGCGCCATTCGCTCGGTCCCGTACAGATTTCCGCTGTGCAGCGCGTAGAGCAGTGGAGTTCGCATAAACAGAAGAGAAGAGAGATGACGGAACAAACGAAACAAGACGAAACATACGGAAATATTCAACTATTCCGTTCTTTTCGTTACATTTCGTATGTTCCGTTATCTCTCTTGCCGTCTCAGGCTTTGTACCAATCTGCTGTGGATCGGTTCAACCCCACAGCCACGGCGTCATCCAGCGGGGCAACGCCGCCTTCTGTCCGGAATGAAATTCGCTCAGTCCGCTCTTTATCTGGGCGTCGCGCTCCGGATCGACCTTGTTCAGTATCACCCCAACCGCGGGGGCGTCGAGCCGCTCCAGCCTGCGCCCGGCCGTGCGCGCCTTGCCCCGCGTCGCCGCACCCGCCTCTATGACCAGTATCGATACGTCCGAAAGCCCTACGAGCACCTCCGCGTCCGAAGAAAGCAGCAGCGGCGGCGCGTCCACTATCATGGCGTCGCACCCGGCCTCTATGCGTTCGAGCGTCTCCCTCAACCGGTGCGGCTCCGGCAACTGGCGCGCACCGAGCAGCGTTCCGACTGCGACTTTTGCGGGCTCTGCGTCGGAACCCGGGATTACCGCCTCGCGCAGGTCCGCCTCTTCGTTCAATACCTCGGCAAGCCCCGGCCTGTCCTCGACGCCGCCGAACCGCGCGTCGGGCTTCAGGGCGTTCGCCTCTACTACCGTGGTCCGCACGCCGAGCGCAGTAAGCGCGCGCCCGAGTTCCATCGCAAGCAATGTCGTTCCGCTCCCCGGCTCTACGCCCGTCAGCAGGAATGTGCGCGCCCCGCTCGATCTTCTTTCGCGGTCGATGCCGCACGCGATTCTCATCATTTGATCCGCGGCGTATTCCCGCGTCTTCGGATCGGTCATCCTGACGACGCCGCCGAGCGGCGGAAATCCGAAGAACCGTTCCACCTCTTCAATCGCGTGAAACCTCGGGTCCAGGAAATCAACAGCTATGGGCGCAAGCAGCGCCAGCGCCGCCGCCGCCGCAAGGAAAAGCAGAAAATACTTCCGCCGCCCGCCCTTGAGCGCAACTTCCGGCGTGCGCGCTTTTGCAAACATGCGCATAAATCCGGGCGCCTGCGATTCGAGCGTCAGAAAATTGATGCGGTCGTCCACGGCTTCGAGGCGCTTGCGCAGCCGATCGATTTCCGTGCCGAGCAGCAGCGCATTCTGATACTTCTCCGAAAACCACTTCGCCTTGTCCGTTTCGGCCGCAATCACGGATTGAAGCTTTTGTTCGGTGCGCTGCGCTTCGTAAACCTGGGAGCGCCGCTGTTCGAGCAGCATGTTCGAGTAAGACTCTATGAGCGATCGCGTGGCCCGCTCGATTTCCGCTTCGATTTCCGCTATCTCCTGATCCACCGCCCGGCGCCCCGGATGGTTCGCCCCAAGCCCGCTTGCCCGCTCCAGCAACTCGCCGCGCCGCCGGTTCAGGTTCGCCTTCAGGCTCGTCAGCCCCGCGTCCTTCAGCGCCATATCCCGCGCCGCTTCCGCCAGCGCAACCGCGCCCTTCGCCTGCGGATCGCTCAACGCCGCAAGCTGCGATTCGCGCTCTATGCGGTCCCGCTGGCTTTTCGCCAGCGCCTCGCGGCTCGTGATCAATACCTGATCGTAGGGATTGATCAGACTGTCGCTGAACGTCGTTACGCCGATCTCTTCGGCTATGCGCGAACGTTCGGCCAGCTTTTGCCGCAACGCCGCCCCGGTCTGCTCCTCTTCCCTGCGCAGATCCGCTATGCGCTGATCCTTGCCGTAAAACTCGTCCTGCTTGTCCCGCCGCAGAAATGTATCCGCTACCGCGTTGACCATCTCCGCCAGATTCTCGGGCTTCGGCCCCTCAAGGCCTACCGTGATCTGATAGGTGTCGGGCACCGGATTGATTTCCAGCATAAACTGCAAACGCTCGGTTGCGCGCTGCTCGCTTTCATCCGGCTTGCGCCACCACTGCATCAGATGCGGATTCGAGCGCAGCACCTCTTCCAGAATGTCGTAGCGATTGATCGAGCGCACCTGCTGCTGCACGAATTCGCGGTACTGCGAATTGGACTGAAGCTCCTGCTCCTGATCCCCCTGCAGGTTCTTGATGAATCGCGGCGAAACGTATATCACCGACTCCGTGTAATAAGTCGGCCTGCCCAGAATCCACGCAGCCGGCACCCCGGCCAGCAGCACCAGAAACGCTATCCAGAACGCCATCCACTTGTGCGCCTTCAGGCTCGCAAACGGATTGGGCCGCCGCCCGAGACCCGGCAACGCGCCGGGCTGCGCCGATGATCCCGCCCCGGCCCGCGCCGCCGCCGGCCCGCCCGATCTCGCTACGCTTGTGGATTCCGTTGTTGTTATATCTCTTCTCACTGCCGTGTTACTGTCGTGTTACTGCCGTGATGTCTTTTATCAATCTTGTTCTGAATCTTGATTATGGATCTTGATTATGAATCTTGATTATGGCCCTTTTCATCGGGTCTTTGATCGGGTTTTATCTGTTGTTGCGCAGCGCGGTAAAGATGAAAAGGAAGCCGCTGAGCGGGGCGAATTTCTCGGTAACGTAGCCGAATTTCGCCAGGCCGCGCCGCTCGAGGAATATCACGTCGCCCTCTTCGAGCGAGGCGTTCAGCCTGGAATCGGGCGTCAGCGCGTCCTTGAACCTGAACTCCCAGTTTACGTCCCGGTTCGGCCGTATCAGATGCAGCTTGTCGGCGGCGTCTTTCGTCGGCCCGCCCGCCGTTGCGAGCGCATCCATAAACGTCATGTTAGGCGTCAGCCTGTATGCGCCGGGTTTCGTCACCTCGCCGAGCACGTATACAAGCTGATCGTCCGAATCCGGCAGATACAGAATGTCGTTGCGCTGCATGCGTATGTTCAGCGCGAAATCCCCTTCCGTCAGCAACTGCTTGAGATTGATCCATACCACCTGATCCCGGCCGCGGAAAATTGCGCACTTCGTCAGTGCGGCTTTATCCGCACCTACGCCCCCGACTGGTAAACTTCCCGCTCGCGTGATCGCTTCAAGCAGCGTCGGCGGCGTGTCGAACTCCAGCACACCCGGCCGCGCTACGCGCCCCAACACGAAAATACGGTTCGATACGTAACGGTCTACGCGCACCGTAACCGCCAGATTCCTGTAAAGTTCCCTCGTTATGTAGGCCGTTTCGACGGCTTGGGCCGCCTCTTCGCGCGTCAATCCCGTGATCTGCACCGGCCCGAGCAGCGGCAGCGTTATCCTTCCGTCCGGCCCTACCGTGTGTTTGCCCGAAAGCTCCGCCCGCCCCCAGATTTCCAGCGTGATTTCGTCGCCCGCATCCAGCCTGTAGGAGGCCTCGACCGGCGTTTCGAACTGCGCGAGCGCGTCGGCGGGCGTAAACCTGTTGGCGCGATCCGGCAGACGAAACACTCCGCCGGGGCCCGTTTGCCGGTCGGGTTGCGGTTGTGGGGATTGGTCTGCGCGATCTGTCCGGATTGCGGAAGTCTGTGCAAAAAGCGGAGAAATGGGCGCAAGCGCAAACAGCACGGCGCACGCAATCGCCCATACTGCCCGCGGACGGTTGCGAAGGTAGCGGCTGGAGTTGCTCATCTCTTCGTATCCCGTTCGCCGAAGGAACGGATGGCTTCTGCCTTCGTCGCGTATACTTCGAAGACGCGCTGCAGCCGAACCATTACCAGAAACGATTGCACGCGCCGGTTGAGATTGCAGAGTTTGAGTTCGCCGCCCTCGGCGTTTACATGTTTGAGAAGCGTCAGCAGCGCGCGAATGCCCGCCGTGTCTATGGTTTCGACGCGCGAGAAATCCAGAACGATCCTCGCATCCTCAAGCGTCAGCGCATTTGCGCGGCTCAGAAAATCCCGCGCCGCAGCAGCATCCAGCGCCTCCCACGGAATATTCATCACTATTACATTCGATTGTCGCCGAAACCGCTTCATTTTCATTCTCCTTCGCCCTTTACGTCAAGCAATATGCGTGCCGGGGATGCAATCTAAACATATTGATGCCCGTCCGGATCGGCAGGTTGCTGAAAGTCGGCCGGCCGTTGATATAAAAGAGAGATGACGGAAAAGAGAGATGACGGAACAAACGAAATAAAACGAAAAGAACGGAAAAGTTGAATATTTCCGTCTGTTCCGTCTATTTCCGTCTGTTCCGTTATCCCTCCTTCCGTCTCACGCCTTGTACCAATCCTCTGCGGATTGATTTAAGCTTTAGCGGTTTTTAGCGGTTGCAAACCGGCCTGACTCAGGCCCTGACTCAGGCCCTGACTCAGGCCCTGACTCAGGCCCTGACTCAGGCCCTGACTCAGGCAATGACGCCCAGGTCTTCCATCATCGACCCGAAACGCACCGGAAAGGAGAGATATGGCGAGAGATCTCATCTACTACGTGGCATCCACGCTTGATGGCTGCATTGCGCACGAGGACGGCTCCTTCCACGGCTTCCCGTGGGACGCTGACTACGGCGCCGATCTGCTCAGGAGGTTTCCGGAGACCTTTCCGGCGCACCTGCGCGGTGTGGAAAACAGTGGAGTTGAGAACCGCCGGTTCGACGCCGTGTTGATGGGACGCAGGACCTACGAGGTGGGGCTGCAGGACGGCATCACAAATCCGTACCCGACGCTCAGGCAGTATGTATTCTCGCGCACGATGGAGCGGAGCCCCGATCCGCAGGTCACGTTGATCTCAGATGAGCCCAGGCAGGTGGTTCGGGCGCTGAAGCACGAGCCGGGGCGAGCGATCTGGCTGTGCGGGGGGGCGGAATTGGCGGCAACACTCTTTGGAGCAGGCTTGGTGGACAAACTGATCGTAAAATTGAATCCCGTCGTCTTCGGCGCGGGCATTCCGCTCTTCGGTAGAGGCATCGAGCCAACGACGCTGATGCTGACGGACAGCAAAGTATACGCAAGCGGTCATCTGGTGCTGCATTACACGGTGAAGGCCTGAAGGGTGTGCAGGAATCCGCCTGAGCAGCGGATGTAGGCGACCGCTCGATGACTTTTGCTGCGTGCAAGGTTGCGTAAGCGCCCTGTGCGCCTGATCCTTTTTGGCGGGGCGGCGGGACGAAGACCCTCGCCCTGGAGGAGAGCATGAACTACAAAGCAGCAGTACGGGAGATATGGCGCCACTACGATCTCAGCAGCGCCGCAAGTGACCATATGAATCTCGTCCGGTACGCGGTCCTTGCAGCGTCCAGTCACAATACGCAACCCTGGAAATTCAGGCTTGAGCGTGGCGGCATCACCATACTGCCGGACCTGTCGCGGCGCTGTCCCGCGGTCGACCCCGACGATCATCACTTGTATGCCAGCCTGGGATGTGCAGCCGAAAACCTGCTTTTGGCCGCACAAGCCGCTGGGTTAAAAGGCCGCTATTTTTACGACGCATCAGAATCAAGCGTGCGCGTGAAATTCGAGCCGACAACTCCAGTCCGCTCGGCCTTGTTCGAGGCGATTCCAATGCGCCAATGCAGCCGGACCAGATATGACGGCAGCCCGATTCCGGAGGCGCAGCTTCGTCTGCTGGAAGAAGCCGCGAAAGGCCGTGGGGTTTCGCTTCTTCTGCTGACGGCCAAACAACAGAAGGAGCAGGTTGCCGAGTATGTCGCGGCGGGCAATACGACCCAATTCGGCGATTCCATGTGGGCTGAAGAACTGAAAAAGTGGATTCGCTTCAACGGGCGAGATGCCGTGCGCACCGGTGACGGCCTTTACGGACCGGTTATGGGAAGCCCCGACGTGCCCAGGTGGCTTGGAAAGCTGTTTATGCGCTTTGCGTTCTCGGCGGAGAATCAGAACCGGAAGGACGTGGACCACATTCGCAGTTCGGCTGCAATTGCAGTGCTTTCATCCGAGGTCGATGACAAATCCCATTGGATCGAGGCGGGACGATGTTACGAACGTCTTGCACTTCAGGCCGCCGCCTTGGATCTGCGCACCGCCTTCATCAACCAACCCGTCGAAGTGCCCGCACTGCGCCCGCAGTTTGCGGGTTTTCTCGGTATCGGTAATCGGCGACCGGACCTCATCATCCGTATCGGTCGCGGCTCCGCGATGCCGCGATCCCTGCGGCGACCGTTGGAGGAGGTACTGACGTGAGACGGCAAGAGAGATAACGGAACAAACGAAATGAAACGAAATGAAACGAAAAGAACGGAAAAGTTGAGTCTTTAGCCTAAGTACAGGACAAAAGTTTGATGACGTTAAGCCACTCGGTGACGTCAAACCGTGAGAAGTTGACGATCAAGCGACGCAAATGATCAAAGCCGCGGCGAAACAGGGACTGCGGTCGGCGGCCAAGATTGTTGAGTTTCAGGACTTTCTGCTGATGAAGCCACTCGCCGATCTTGTGACACCAGCAGAAGGTGATCGCCATTAAGGCGAGAAGCCGGCTCAGACGCTCGCCATCAGTCAGATGGGTCTGCTCTAAACAGAAACCTCTGGTTTTGAGCGCGGCAAACAGAGTCTCGATTTCCCAGCGGCGAGCATAATCTGAGACCGCACTATCAGTGGGTGTCGGCGAGACGATGATCAGGTACTGACCGCTGCCCAGGTAGCAACCGCTGAAATACCACTCATCGCCCCACATCCGGCGTGCTCCTTCGATGACCAGCGGTTGATTGACGCGGGTTGAGCGAAACAGTCTCCAGACCGAGACCAACTGGCCCCGCCCGTTTGCCACGCGAAAGTTCTCGCGCACGCGCAGTCGGAAATCAATCTCGTTGTTTCTCAACCATTTTAACCAGTCTTTACCGACGAATTCGCGATCGGCCAGGAGATGTGCGATCTGCTCTTTGCCAAATAGATCGATGAAGATCTCCATCACCGCGATCCGTTCCTCGGTATGTGAGTTGCCGGCTTTGGGCAGTACCAGCCAAATCAATGGATAGGCGATCCCTTGATGGACGATGCCGAGCATCAGGATGTTGAGATCGGTTCGGCCGAACTCCCAGTTGGTGCGGTCCAAAGTCAGTTGCCACGGCCCGGCCACTCCAAGCAATTTGACGATGCACTGGGCGACATCTGCGTATGGAAGTTCAAAGAACCGGAAGAAGCGTTGCAGCTTCTTGTATTGGGATGATTGCTTGGCTTTCCCGTCCAAAGCGCAGGCGATCTCCATCAGGTTGACATTCTTGACCGTCACCAGGGCGACGATAAAGGCGGCCACGAACTTGATCCGAGCGCGATGCCAGGATAGATTCTGCGAAAGCGTTTGCTCCACGGAGCGAATGTCTCTCATCGTGCGATTTCCTTCCTTGTTTAGTCACTTGAAAGTGTAATCGCACGATGAGTTTATTTCATGTCTCCATTGCGTTTATCTATTTTTGTCCTGTACTGAGCTCGACTTTGTACATTTTCTGGAGGAGCAAAATCCGATATTTCGGCCATTTTTCAGAAATTCTCAGAGTTTTTACACATCACCCTATGAATCCAACTTGACTCAGATGCGTCAAAAACCTGAAGAATGCCTATATCTAAACGAAAACAGCCAAGATTGGCACACTCAGGCGGCAATAGCTAAAGTATCCTCAAGGTAGAGGGTGTTAAGCTCCGCATCTACTTCAGGCTCGTAGTAAATGTCCGGGATCTTGTACTTCCAAGGTTCGTTCTTCTGCAAATGTTGTTTGACATCATGAACGAGAGTCGAGAGGCGTTTCCGAGTGTGGTTACGGGTGCATTTGTCGTGGACTTCCCAGAAGGCACGCTCAATCAGGTTAGACTTTGGGCAATAAGTCGGGAGCCAGAGAATCTTAAAGCGAGGATGTTGATCCAGGAAGCGACCGACGGCCTTCGCTTTGTGGATGACATAGTTGTCAGCCCCGAGGTAGATCCGCTTGATCTGCGGGCCGCAATGACGGTCAAGCAGGGTGAGCAGTTCGCGGAATAGCGCATTGGTTTTGCGTGGCCCGACCAGATAGATCATCTCTCCGGTCTGGAGATTGAGCGCGGCGGCCAGGTATTGCTTCTGATTCTTGCCTGGCGTCGGGATCTCGATGGTTGTTCCTTTGAGGGTCCATTGGCAGCCGACCTTGGCCAGCAGATGAATGTCGAGTTCATCAACCCAGAAGAAAGCTTCTTCTGGGCCCAAATTCTCGATTACTCGGCGGATGCTCGCCAATTTGCGCGCCCGTTGCGGGTCGTCGTCTTTGGCTTTCAGCTTGGCCCGTTTCCAGACGTAGCCTTGAGCGTGCAACTCGCCGCGTACCGTTTCACGCGAGATCGCCAAGCCCATGCGCGCCTTGATGGTCAAGGCCAGAGTCGCGCAACTCCATCTCACCCGCATCCAACCGAAGGCCCGCGGCGATTGTTCCACCAGCCAGCGCAGACTCCGTTGGAAGCGGCTTCCCAGGCACCGCTCCTGGTTCTCGACTGGTTCCGGGAATAATTCCTTGTCCAGTTCTCCGCCGCCAAAAGCTTTCACTGCGCGATAGACACTCGATCGAGAGCAAAATAGAAACTCGGCGATCTGACTCGGGTTCTTGCCGGCCGCACACAGTAAGAGAATATGAATCGTCAGCAGAAAACCATATCGGCCGCGGCGCAGTTCACGGATCATCTCAGCTTGCACTACCTCTGGGATTTCGTGTCCCTTCGGTGAGGCAGCTTGACGCGGAGTCCTCATTGCCGATAGGCGCCAATTAACCGCTTGCCCGTGTGAACCTCTTTCGGTAAGCCGGCGTGACTCCCGCCTCTCCATCGAACTATGCTCGCCTCCGATAGCAAAATCCCAATACTGATTCGGAGGTATGAAAATGGACGAAACGACGATTCCCGCCGATCTGCTCGAACTCAAAGCCCGGCTCGATGACTGGCGCGCAGGCCGCACACATCATCGCCAACCAATACCTGGTGATTTGCGCGAGGCGGTGCTGGAAATGAGCCGCCTGTATATGCCTTCACTGGTGCGACGGATTCTGAAGATCGATCCCTGGAGGTTGAAAAAGGGGACGGCAAACAAACCGGCTCGGTCCCGGAAAAAGCCGAAGACAGAATTCTTCACCTTGCCGCCCGATGCCGCCTTGCCGCAAACCGCATCCTCGGCGCCCGCTCCGGTCCCCAGTTGCCGGCTTCAGGTAGAACGCACCGACGGCTCGCGCCTGAGTGTCACAATTCCAACGCTGGATCTCGCGGCTCTCAAGCGCCTGTGCTCGGATTTCCTGCACTCGTAATCGCAATGGTTCAACTTGCGCCCCAATTCAGGATTCTTCTCGCGTGTGAGCCGGTCGATTTCCGCAAGGGGATCGACTCGCTCGCCGCACTTTGCCGCGCCCGACTCGACTCGGACCCCTTCTCGGGCACGGTCTTCGTCTTCCGCAACCGCTCGGGTACGGCGATCAAACTGTTCGCCTACGACGGCACCGGGTTCTGGCTGTGCCTGAAGAGATTCTCCAAAGGCAGCCTCCGCTGGTGGCCCCGCTCGGCTACAACTCCACTGCATCCGCTCGGCTCTCAGCAACTCACGGTCCTGCTACACCTCGGCGACCCCACTTCTGCCCGTTTCTCCGAGCCCTGGCGCAGATTGACCTGATTTCAAGCTCTCTCTCAAGCGACTTTTCGTTCACACTCCTGCGCCGTGTAATTCCACGGCAGCCACGCCTGCGGATCTCCACGCACCGATTCCGGGTTGCTCGCCACCGCCAACAGATAATCCCACGCGCTGACGCCATTGAGCCCGCAACTCTCGATCAGACTCATCAGCAGATCGCCTATCGCCGCTCCGTGCTCGGTCTTATAGAACAGCGAATTCTTCCGCCCCAGCACCACCAGCTTCAGCGCTCGCACGTTGCCTAAGCGACGGGATCGCTCCCGCCGCTCGGCTTCAAAACCGTGCTTGACCCTTTCGCGTCACACGGCTCCTCAATCATTTGGCGATTGTCATTCGTACCTGCGGCCGTTTTGTCTTCAGCCGTTTTCCGATCGTGGCAGTGACGATGGAGAAGTTGCCAATTATGGAAGGCATCCTTCCCACCTGATGCCCGTGGGATAATGTGATCCACTTCCATCAAATCTCCATCTCGGAAATACAATCCACATTCCCAGCATGTTCCCTTTTGTTTCTGCAAGAGTTTACTCACTCTTACTGGAACATCAGGGCGACATCCTAATCGAGCGCTCCAATATACCCAGTTACCGTCGTAGGTACTGCGATTACCTATTACCTTGAGGTGTCTCCGAATTGGAGTCTGACTGTGTCCGGGCAATTGTTGCTTTCCCCCAGGAGTCTGGAAAGTCCAGAGCTTTCCTGTAGTTTGGCTCCAATATTTGCGGATGATCCAGTCCTTGCGTTTCCCCGTATGGCGACGGAACGCCCAGGCCAGCAAGATTGAGAAGAGAACCATATCCAGGTAGTTGAACGTTCTCTTGCTCACCACCGTTGAATAGTACCGACTCCAGCCGACGATCGCGGGCATCAAGGCTTTAATCAGAACTTGTTGTTCCGCGTATCGTCGGTCGGCTATTTCGGTTCGTAATCTCCTCGCTTGTCGGCGAATGGACAATTTGGCGGGCTTGATGATCGTCTTGAACCCGAGCGGCTTCCCCTGATGGGTCTTTCCGCTATGAGTTTTTCCCACCGGATATTGCCTGATGTTGAATCCGAGGAAATCGAATCCCGGAATCCCATGCTCTGATTTCAGGGTATGAGTGATCCGAGTCTTTTCGGGTTTAAAACGTAGCCCCATAGGTTTGAGTTGCGTCTCAATCAGCTCTTGCACTTCTCGGATAATGTTGAGGTCGTCGTGCACCGCGACCAGATCGTCGGCGTATCTCACGATAATTGGGAGATAAAACCCTCGTCTGGAGTTACGAGTGTATTTCTGCGCCACAGCCTCTTCAATTCCGTGCATGGCGATATTCGCCAGAAGTGGTGAGAGCGGGCTACCTTGAATAGTACCGCTTTCGGTCGGGAACCACTGATCCTGATCGATGACGCCTGCTTTCAACCACCCCT
>JAHBSF010000029.1 GCA_019639255.1 Acidobacteriota bacterium
CCGCGGCTGAAAAACTCAAAAACTTTGTTTACAGAGCCAACATGATTCGCGGCATCACTACCACGAATGAAAATACAAGACTTGCAGCTTCTATTTTCATCAGAGTACTGAACACCAAAATCGAAACCGCTTTAGATATCCGTTATCTTTCTTCCTTCTTTTCTACACGCAGCGCGCGCACGAACCGCTCGGGCGTCACATATCGCGTATGGTATCGCTGCCAGTCCTCGGGATGGCGCCTGTATGCGGGATCGTCTTCGAGTTTTCGGGGGGCCGTAGTGTAATCCTTCATTCCGTGATAGGGCAAAGGCAGCACGGTTTTTGAGAACGTGGAATTCAGATCCCCGTCCTTGATCCATCCGTCGCCGACGAATATGTAATCCCTGACCCATCCCTCGGGCGGCGGCGGCAGGGCGGGGAAGCGCAACCTTACTTCATCGCCCGCATTGACGATCACCATGCGGTCGTCGATTTTTTCAAGCAGCTCCCTTACGTCTCCGTGCCGCGTGTAATACCCGATGAGGTCGCGCCACCGCGGAGCGGTCGATTCGAGCACGTTATAATCGGGCAGCTCGGGCGAGGAATCATCGGCCTGCGTGAAGCGCGAAAATCCCCGGTATCTCAATTCGGCGGCGGAAAGCTCGACGCGCTGTATTCTGTAAGTCGAATCGGGCAGCGCTTCGGCCCATTCGAGCCGATCCCAGTATATTTCCATGTTCGTGCGCAGCCGCAGCCTTCGCTGCGCACCGGGACGAAAAATGCCGTTGAGGTCCAGCACGATCGTCTTGCGTTTGCCGGCCGGAAAGCCCAGACCCGATCGGGCGGTCTTCCAGTTGCCCGCAGCATCGGGCGTCTCTATGCTCAATCCCTGCGGCGGCGGAAAGGAAGTCTGCCCGTAAGCGATATTGATCGAGCCGTCGGTCGGATGCAGGAATCCGTCGCCGATCAGATAAATCCGTTCGGCTGCATCTGCGGGCAGTTCGAGTTCCACCCAGTGATCGCGCGTCACGCCCTGGTAAAGTCCCTTGCCGAACGTATCGAGGTACTTTTCATCCAGATCCCGTATCAGATGAGTTACGTCGGCGCCGAGATCGTCAACTGCATGCTCAAAGGGCTGCGTTTTTTTTGCAGCGTAAAGGCGAAGCGGCGGCGGCGGCACGGCAAAACGTTCGTCGGCGAAAACTTCGCTGCCCTCGGGATGATCGACTACCATAAGCGAATAATGGTCGAGGTAGTACGTTTCCCACAGTTCCGCCGTCACGCGCAGATCGTAATAACCGTCGCGCGGCGCAAGCTGATCGCCGCGAATGCGGAACCATTCTTGCGTCTGATAGATTCCGGCCACTACCTGCGCGTTTATGTGAAGCCCGAGCGCGGGCGACCACGGCGCGGCGTCCTTTACATAACTGATCTGGCGGCCGTCCCAGGCGAACAGCATCGGGCAGGAGCCCTTCAGCCGCTGTTCGGCAAGGATGGATTCATCGGCCCTGAGTTCAAACTCGGCCTGCACCGATCCGTTCGGCCATACTATGCGCGCTACATCGACCTCGGTCATATCGCCGAGTCCGAAATGCAGCACGGGCGAGGATATGATCTGCTTTTGCGTAAGCAGTCCGGCGCGAATCTCGATTTCGCCCCCGATGCCGAATGAATTTATGCGCTGATCGCCGGTGGATTTTGCGGCGCGCGTGCGGATCTTTTGATGGTGATAATTTTTGGCTCCGCGATTGATGAACTGCACGACTCCGCCGTCGCGCAGCCCCACCATATCCAGCCGCCCGTCGTCGTTGATATCGATGATCGCAATGCGTTGCGCATCGAGCGGGCCAACCGTTTCGCGAAACGCGTTTTTTTCGTCGCTCAGATAAACGCCCGCAGCGGTAACGATGAGATCCAGCCCGCCGTTGTTGTCGAAATCCGCAACAAACATTACCAACGGATCGGCGGATTCGCTCGGCGCGGGGATTCCCGAGGCGAGTTCTACACTCGCACCCGCTTCGGATACGGTGAACAGTTTTCCGCTGCGGTCAAGCGCCGCAAAATCGGCTATGCCGTCGCGGTCGAGGTCCGCAGACGCAATGGCGCGAATACCGGAGAGATTCTGAGCGGTACTGCCCGGTCTGTATTCTCCGAGGCGTTCGTTGAGAAAAATGCTGAGGTTGCCGCGAGCATCGAGCAGCGCCGCATCCGGATCGCCGTCGCCGTCGATATCGGCCGCAGCAAACGCGCGCAGATCCGTTACGCCCGCAAACGGACGCAGATCGTTGAACGTTCCGTCGCCGTTATTCCGCAGCACTACGGGAGCGCCATTGGCCGCGCCTAAGAGCACGTCGAGATCGCCGTCCAGATCTATGTCGATTGCCCACGCGCCTACATACGCCGCGCGCGTCACGCTTGCGGGCAGCTTCGCCCTGTCGGTTACGTCGATAAACCGCCCCGCGTTTTCCTGCTTGTATATGAGCACTCCTGCCGCGCCGGCGAGCACGAGATCGGTTTTGAAATCGTAGTCCAGATCCACGCCGAGCACGGCGTTGGGCCCGAGCGGCGGGCTTCCCATCGCTCCCGGAAACGGCAATCTCGCTCCGCCGGCGATTTGCAGTTCGTTGTGATTGGCAAGCAGCAGCGAGAGCCTTCCCTCGTCGTTCAATGGGACGGCTCCGATCCACTCCCATCTGCCTGCGGGAGCATCGGGGAGCGGCTGCGATTCAAAGCTCAATTCGCCGTCGTGTGGGGCAGGAGATGAAGACGGCGAGGGCAGCTTGAGGAATTTCAGAAACGGATCGCTGATGAATTCGGGCGGCGTTTTTACGTCGTTGAGGCTCTTGCGGTAGGCGGGCACGCGCAGCAGCGTATTGCGCAGATAAGCGATTGATGTCGATGCGGCGCGCACATCGGCATCGGAAGTCTCGCGCAGTACTCCCAGTTGCCGTCTGGCTTCCTCCGGCCAACCGCCGGAGTTTTCAAGAAGTTTTGCTGCGGCTTTTTTAAGCGTTTCAACGTCGTTGCGTTTTGCAGCGATTCTTGCAAGATCTACGAGCACGGCGATGTTGTCGGAATCCAGAGCGAGAATTTGCTCCAACCGGCGCTGAGCCCCCAGGTCTGCGTTTTCATCGGATTGGCGTTCGACTTCCTGCGCGAGCGCATAAAGCGCTTTAAGGTTTCCGGCGTCGAGCGAGACGGCCTTTTCGAAATGCGCAATCGCTTCCGGGAGCTTGCCGCGCCGCGATTCGATCAAACCGAGCAGCGATTCTATGCGACTGTCTGCGGGCGCAAGCGATCGCGCGCGTTCGACCATTTCATACGCGGCGTCGAATTCCTGCTGGCGCACCGATAGCAGCCCGAGGTTGGCCCACGCTGCGGGTTCACCGGGAGCGATTTCCGTAGCGCGCGTCAGTTTTTCCCGCGCGCGCACATCCTCTCCGGTCTGCAAGCCGGCGAGTCCGACGTAGAATGCTGAAACGAGTTCGCGGTATTGATTGCTGCCCGGTTGAGGCAGACCTGCAGGACGCGCGCAGGAAAGAGCAAGAAGAGAGACCACGGAACAAACGGAATAAACGGAAATAACGGAAAGAAGCCTGCATATTCGGTAAATTCCGCGTGTTGTGTACTCTCTGTTCATTTGCCTGATTGCCAGTCTTCTTTCTTCCCCCGACCGACGCCGAGCGCGTCCGCTACGCGGTTGATGTAATTGAACCACGACGCAATGAGCGTGATTTGCAGGATAGCCGTATCGTCGAAACCTACGGCCCGCAATTTATCATGATCGTCGGGCGTGAGGCGAGTTGCGTCATTGGTCAACTGCACGACGTAATCCAGCATGACGCGGTCCTGTTCGCTTATGGGTGCAGTGCGGTAATCCTCGCGCAATCGCGCTACCATTTCTTCATCGAGCGTCACCATACGCAGAAACTCTGCGTGGGATTCCAGTCAGTAAAAGCACCGGTTCTGCACCGAAACGAGCGTCGCGATCATTTCGTGCTGATCGCGGCGCAGCGGAAGATTCGGCGAGAGCATTTCGCCGTATCCGGCGAAGATGTGATGCAATGCTTCGGGAATCAGCGTATGCGACATCACAATGCTGTCGCCGCCGGGCGATCGCGTATGCGAGTACTCTACGGGATAAGGCGCGCGCGCAAGCTCCAGCGCGCGGCGCAGCTTCTCGTCCGCCTCTTCGGGCGGGATCGTGCGAATCCACGTCATCTCAAATCATCTCCTCGTTCGATATTGCAAACGCAGGATAAGTTTTAAGCCTCAGCAGCAGCGCCCCAGCAAGCAGCGTCGATGCGGCGCATATCGCGAGCGCCGCTGTGTAAGAACCCGTCCTGTCGAATCCCAGCCCGGCCAGCGCCGGCCCCGTCACTCCGCCGAGCGGCACGGTCAGAAACAGATAGCTGTAAAGCTCGCCGAACGAGCGCAGCCCGAAATACCTGCTCACGAGATAAGGCACAGTAGCCGTCTCCGCACCGTAGCCCAATCCGACCAGAAACGCCGCCGCATACGCTGCCGCATCCTTCGCTCCAGCCAGGAGCATCAGCAATCCCAGAACGATTACCATGAATCCGAAAATCGCCACGCGCGGCGCAAAAAAACGGTCGAGCAGATACCCGGTCGATACCCTGGCCGCCAGGCTCGCCGCGCCGAAAATCGATACCACTGCCGCTGCGCTTGCAGCAGTCATTCCGCGATCGCTGAGCATCGGAGCCAGATGTATCTGACACGCCTGCACGCTTGCGGAGACGATGAAAAACGCGGCGATCATTATCCAGAACGTTTCGCCGCCGAGCGCTTCGCGCCGGTTAAGTCCGGTAAGTACAGTCGCAGGTTTCTGCGCGTCGGCTGCGCCGGGTTCGGGTTCCTTCAGGAAAAACAACATTACCGCAACGCCGCCGCCGAGCACGAGCGCTCCCAGCAGCGCATACGACAACCTCCATCCGAATGCATCGATGAGCGCCTGCGCCGCAGGCGGCCAGATTATGCCGCCAAGCCCCGTGCCGCCCATCGCAAGACCCATCGCAAGTCCGCGCCGCCGGTCGAACCATCGCGCAATGAGGCTCGCGTGAGGCACGGCGGAAGTTCCGGGACCGAGCAGTCCCATTACGATAAACAGAATATACAGATGCCACAGATGCAGCGACAGCAGCGCAAGCGATGCGAACAGTGCGCCGAACATCGTCATCGAAAACAGTATCAGCCTTCTCGGGCCGATGCGGTCGGTCAGATGCCCCACAACCGGCATGCTCGCCAGCGCCGCAAGCGAGGCCAGCGTAAAGGCCAGCGACACCTCGCCCCTCGACCATCCGAAATTATCTCCGAGCGGCTTGATGAAGATTCCGAATGTGTTTACGAGAAGCGACCCGAAATGCAGAAAAAGGCCGACGGCCGACGCCCCGATTACCGCCCAGGCGCGCGCCTGCACCTCGATGTCGCTGTTTGTTCCGGTAGTAGGGGATTGCACCATAATGCAGAGATGACGGAACAAACGAAAATAGACGAAACAAACGGAAAGTACGATTTCTTCCGTCTGTTCTGTTTATTTTCGTTTGTTCCGTTATCTCTCTTTTCTCATTCAGAAGGCCACTCTTACCGCAAACTGAAACGCGCGCGGTCCGCCCGTGCCGAATACGCCGCCCGCCGTAGTCACCGCGCGCCCGAATCCCGAAGACCTCAGATATCCGGGCGAGGTCGGATTTGGGTCGTCGCGGGTAAGCGCGTTTGTGAATCCCGAATAATTCACGTTCGACACGCCGAGTATGTTCGTCATGTTGAAAAGATTGAAGACCTCCGCAATCGGTTCGATCGACAACCTCTCGTTGAGTCTCACCGCCCGCGACAACCTCAGGTCGAAGGAATTGAATCCGTCGTTGAACCTTGCCTCGTCGCTCACCGTGGGCAACGGCGCGCCGTTGATTCCGCCGCGCGAATTGATTTCGTTGATGAACAGGTTCAGATCCGCCCCGGTTTTGAACAATCGCCCTCCGGCGTTGCGTTGCAGTACGGGTATGCGCGAACTCGCGTCGGGCAGCAGTATGTCCATCGGCACGCCGGAGGCCATAGTCCATATCGGAGACAGGCGCAAACCCAGCGGCATTTCAAATACGCCGGAGAATGTAAAACGATGGCGCTGATCGTTGGGCGTCGGGCCGTATTCCAGCCCTATGTTGCGCGGATCTACTGGACCGTTCAGAAACGGTATCTGGTCGTCGTTCGCAAAATTGAATGCTTTCGACAGCGTGTACGAAACGCGGAACTGCGAGCCGCGCGCAAACCTGCGTTCGAGGCCCAGAAGCATCGCATCATACTTTGTTTTGGCCGAGGATTCGAGATTCACCACGCGGTCGGGTCCGCCCACCGAGGGCGAGAATATCGTGGCTATGGTCCTTCCCAGTATGAAGTGCGTTCCGAAGCCGTGCAGGTAATCTGCGCGCAGCACGTAATCGCGCGCAAATTCCCACTGCAACCCGAAGTTCGTCTGCTGGATCATCGGGTTCTGCAAGTCGTTGTCGATGATGTTGAGGCCCGTGGCTCCCGCGCCCGGCAGCACAAACCCGGTGAAGGGACTCGCAAGCGTCGGCGCGCCGGGACGGAATCTTCCGGTAGCCGGGTCGATGAAGATCGGCGCTCCCGTCGGATCGCTCAGCGCGTTTCCTGCGCGCACCTCTATCGCAAGCGCGCGGCCGTCCAACCCGCGTTCGAGCGACTGTATCTGGAGCACTACGCGGTCGTAATAAATCCCGTAGCCCCCGTGCAGGCTGAAGCGGCCGTCGCGCGTCGCCCAGTTGAAGCCGAAGCGCGGCCCGAAATTGTTCCGGTCGCGCTTGCGGTCGCCGCGCAGAAACGGGCGCAGAATGGGATTGATTTCATTATATCGGCTGACGTTTTTTACGTCGGTGTCGAGTTCGTAGCGTAATCCGAGATTGAGCGTCAACTGCGGCCGCACACGCCAGTCGTCCTGAAAGAAGAACGCAAGATGCGTGTTGTCGGAATCGGGCAGGTCGAGCGCGCGCGCGGGCGTTGCGCTGCGCAGCGTGACGGCGAAAAGAAGATCGCCGTCGTCTATGCGCCCGTCGCCGTTGTGATCGAAGCCCGCAAAATCCTGCACCAGTTCTATGCGCCCCTGCTGGAATACGCCGAGATTGAACTCCGCGTCTACGCGCTGCACCTCGCCGCCGAAACGCAGCGCGTGCGCGCCCGCGAGCTTTGAGAATACGTCGGAGAACTGTATGCGGTTGATCGTCGTGCCCTGCGGCACGCGGAAAGAAACGCCGTCCTGTAGCGACGGAAACGTCAGTTGCGGGCCCGAGGAGAGCGGCGCCGTGTCGTTGCGAAAACGGTTGAAGCTGAAGCTGAAGCTGTTTACCGCCGAATTCGACGCGGTGCTCGTCAGATTTGCGAGCACCGAGTTGTAGCGGTTGCGGCTCTGCTGCCGCTGCGATGCGGACCCTATGGGCCGCTCGAGCGTGCTTGCGCCCGTGTCCTCGGCCTTTTCGCCCGAATAACGAATGCTCAACTGATTGCTGTTCGATACCAGCCAGTCGAAGCGGCCCGTCCCCAGCACGTCTCTCAGAGGCGCGGCGGCGAATGTACGCGTGATTGTGCGCGCCGCGACGTTGCGCTCGCCCACAAGCACGGCCCCGTCCTGATTGCGGTATTCAAAGGCGCCGAACCAGAAAGCGCGGTCTTTTACTACGGGGCCGCCGACGCCGAAAGCATACTGCTGGCGGTCAAACGATGGCTTGGGATTTGCACTGTCAAATGTGGCCGGAAGCCCCTGCAATGCGTCGTCGCGGAAGAAAAACGATCCCGATCCGTGCAGTTCGTTGGTCCCGGATTTCGTGACCACGTTTATGACCGAGGAAGCCGAGCGACCGAGTTCGGCCGAAAAACGGCTCGTGGCGATCTGGAATTCCTGCACGGCTTCCTGCGTCACGTTGAGCAACGGACCTCCGACGGCATCGTCGTTGTTGTCGGTCCCGTCGATGGTCACGTTGCCCCCGCGCCCTAATTGTCCGGCCGAGGAAATAAGGACGCTGTTGGATTTTGTAGGATCGAAATTCGGCGCCGGCGCGTTTCCGGGCACAAGCAGTGCGAGTTCGAGGAAGTTGCGCCCGTTGAGCGGCAGATTGCCGATCGCGCGCGGCGTAATGACGCCGTCTATTACCGCGGAATTCAGATTGACGAGCGGCGCCGGGCTGACCAGATCCTCATGTCCGTCGCTGATCTGCCCGACTTCGAGCGCAAAATCCCGGTTGACGACCTGCCCCACGCCGAGCACAAGCCCGAGCACGCGCAGCATCCTGAAGCCGTCCTGCCGGATCTCGACTTCGTATTCGCCCGGCGCGAGATTCGCAAATGCATACAACCCCTCGCCGTTGGTCGTCGTCTCTCGCGCGGCGGCGGTTGCCGTGTTCGTCGCCTTTACTCTCGCCCCGACAATGACCGCTCCCGCAGGGTCGGTGACGCGCCCGGAAAGCATAGACGCCGCGGGCTGCGCCTGCGTCGGCGCAACAAGCCCTGCAAGCAGTGCGATGACTACAAAACACTTTTTCATGACTGATCGGATTCCTGCGTGAGGGGACGGAGTTATTCCGTTTGTTCCGTTATCTATGTTCTACTCTTGAATGTGATCTGGTTTGATCAGGAAGAGAGTAGCGACAGAATCTCCACCTGATTGGCCAGTATCCGTTCCTGATTCGCCTGTATGCGCTCCTGGTTGGCCAGTATCGCCTCCTGCCGCGCAAGCAGTACGTCCAGCTTCTCCTGGTTCTCTTCGATACGCTTCTGGTTGGCCAGTATCAACTGCTGATTCGCAATTATTTCCTCGGTAGACATAAAACTCTGCTCCTTCCAGCCGCTTCCAATGAGGTTTTCCGAATTTCCTGCATGCCAGCAATTCCCCTGCCGCACGCTTCCCCGTATGCCCCGACCATACCTCATTCCATTCAATATGAAAGAGTTATAATTCTTTTGCCGCCCCATTCCCCGCGCCCTCATTCAATGACGGGGGCGCGATATTAAACGTTTTGCGCGATATATCACGGCTTGCAGTGATATATCGCGGTCAGATTTCTTCGTTTCGGAAGCTGATGCCGAGTTTTTTGATACGGCTGCGGAGGGTAGATGAGGGAAGACCGAGGATTGCGGCGGCGCCTCGCGCGCCGGCTATACGGCCGCGGGTATGGCGCAGGACTCGTTCGATATAGTCGCGTTCCTGTTCGAATAGGGTGACGAAGCGTTGCTGGTGCGGGTGCTGGTTATGGAGGCCGTTGAGGTGTGCGGGAAGCTGGGCGTTTATGGGGACGACGGGTTCTATATAGACTTCGGGGAGTTCGAGGCGCAGGGTATCGCCGTCCGACGCGAGCACGGCGCGTTCGACTATGTGTTCGAGTTCGCGGATATTCCCGGGGAAGTGATAATTCGACAGCGCCGTGAGCGACGCCTCGCTGACGGCGCGGATGGGGCGTTTGAAGCGCGAGGCGAACTTGCGTGCGAAGTATTGCACGAGCAGCGCTATGTCTTCGCTGCGATCGCGCAGCGGCGGCAGCGTGATCGGGAATACGTTCAATCTGTAAAAGAGATCCGCGCGGAAGCGGCGTTCGTTGACGAGTTGTTCGAGCGGTTGATTCGTAGCCGCGATGATTCTGACCTTGACGCGTATGCTTTGCGTACCGCCGAGGCGTTCTATGACGCCGGTCTGGAGCACGCGCAGGAAGCGGCCCTGCGTTTCGAGCGGTACTTCGCCGATTTCATCCAGAAATATCGTCCCGCCGTCGGCGAGTTCAAAGCGTCCGGCCTTGCGCTGCTGGGCGCCGGTAAAAGCGCCCTTTTCGTAGCCGAAGAGTTCGCTTTCGACGAGTGTTGCCGGAAGCGCGGCGCAGTTGACGATTATGAAGGGGCGTCTGCGGCGCGGGCTGTGGCGGTGAATGGCGTGGGCGAGCAGTTCCTTGCCCGTGCCGGTTTCGCCGCGCAGCAGCACCGTGGTGTCGGTTTCGGCGACCTGGAGCGCACCCTTGATGGCGTGCTGAAATGCGGGGCTTGCGCCGATCATCTCGCCGAGCGGTTCGGGGTCTTCGACCTGGCGATCCTGCTCGGAGAGCATCTGCGAGAGTTGCGTTTCGAGGCGGCGGATAGCTTCCTGTTTGGAGAGAATGGTTTCCTGCGTCGCAAGCAGCAGATCGAGCTTCTCCTGGCTCTGTTTGATCTGCTCCTGATTGGCGAGTATACGCTGCTGATTGGCGATGATCCGGTCTTCGCGCATGCCTTTGGTCCTCGCCCCGCATTATCGCTGGTCGGAGAGAGTATCGCCAGATGAAAAGAGAGAACGCGGAAAGCGCGGAAATGAAGACGTACTGGCCGGGAGCGCCGAGTGTTCGCAACTCGAGCTTCAGGCCGCAGATCGTCGCCAGCGGACGGAAGTCGATTGTTGTCAGGAGAGCGTCATCCAGCCTCCGGAACGGCCTGGCATTCAAACCTGCTTTGCAAGATCTTTTGCTGCCACATAAGCGTCCAGCGGCGATAGCAAGACGATCATTATCCAGAGCGGCACTGCAACCAGGGCGCTGACCAGACGTATTGCCCAGCGGTTGGCGCGGATCGATGAGGTCCGTTCTGATAACTCGTGCGTCACGATCCTGATCAACGGTTTTGAATATGCCCTGCCCAGAGTGCCGCTTCCGGATAACGGTCTGGTCTCCCAACCGGAGATGACTGCATTCCCGGTGACGCCGCCGGTGATGCTGCCGGTAACCCTGGTTGCCAGGTCTATGCTGCTGCCCTGGTCGACGCCGCAACGACGGCAGAAATTGTCGTGGTCGAGCTGTTCGGCGGCGCAGACAGGGCACTGCCTGATGCCGATTGTTTCTGTTGGCACTGGCGCAAACATTACTACCTCCTCCTCGTGAATGTTGATTCTCCGGCTTCTATCGCCTGGGCGTAGCCCCACTATTGATGCCCGGGCGCCGCGAGCGCTCACGTCGCTCGGGCATCAATAATGACGGTACCCCGATCTAACTTGTGGAGCGCCTGAGCCAGTCTTCGAATCGCATCTCGCCAAGACGCACGTCATCGCCGGGAACGAGTGTGCGCTCGCTCAGATTCACGCCGTAGTAGCGCGCCTGCGGGTCGGCGACAACCTCGCGCGGATCCTTGCGTGCGGCCAGACTCAGCCGGATGAGTTCATCGAGATGAAACTGTTCGGCTCCCCCTATTTCAACGATGCCATTGATTGGCGCGCCCATCGCGATTCGCCCTGTTGCACTGGCGACATCCTCGGCCGCTATCGGCTGAATGAGCGCGGTTGGGAGTATTACCTTGTTGCCGATGGTGGAAAAATCGGCGATGCCCTTGATGAATTCGAAGAACTGCGTGGCGCGGATAATTGAATAGGGGATTGAGGAATTCCGGATCAGATTCTCCTGAGCGATTTTTGCGCGGAAGTAACCGCTTTCGAGCATCCGCTCAGATCCGACGACTGACAACGCTACGTGATGCCCCACGCCTGCGGCCGCTTCATAGGCGAGGAGGTTACGGGTTGATGTCTCGAAGAACCTCATCACCGCCGAGTCTTCCCACGAGGGAGCGTTCGATACATCAACGACCACCGAGGCTCCCTCAAGGACTTCGGCAAGCCCCTCGCCGGTGACGGCGTCTACGCCCGAATTGGGTGATGCCGCCACCGCCTGGTGACCGTGCTCATTGAGCTTCGTTACCAGCTTTGACCCGATGAGTCCACTACCGCCAATGACCACGATCTTCATTCCTGACCTTTCATTCTTCATTCCTGACCTCCTCATGCTTTCGTTTGTCTTCCGTAATCCGGACGATTGATCTCCGGGATGTACCCGTAATAGGGTTGAAGCCACTTTCATTCGGTCTCTTTCCGGCTGATTCCGGCAGTCACTGTAATGGCGCCAGTATCGGAGCGCCCTTGTCCTTGACCATGAACACCAGGAATTTTGCCGGCTTGGTACTGCTGGCATTCCGGCCCACGGTATGAACATCGTCGGGGCCTTCATAAAAGGTCTGTCCTGGCTTCAGCGTTACCTGCTTTCCACCCTTCAACTCCATGACGATGGATCCCTCCAACACGTAAACAACCGCCTGTGCATCGTGCCGGTGGATGGGGTCCGACCCACCCGGCGCGTACTCGACTGTGATCGCTATAATTTCCTTGCCGGGAAGGCCCGCCAGATCTTTCGATACAAGCGACGTGATCAGGGGTTGCTGCGCCATCGTTGTACCGGCCATGAGGCATAGTAAAATCAACATTATTTTTATGTTTGTCATACGTTACCTTTCGTTAGTCTGTTGTTATCCATTATTGGTCTTTCATTGTCGCTAGGTATAATCCCGCTATTGGCATCTGAAATGGGAGCGCTGACGTTGCTCGGGCATCGATTGTGATCTGCCGCGCCGTCTTGAACTCAGTCTGTCGTTATGGGGCTTTGTTGAGCCTGCTGTATGAACTCGAGCAGATCCTCATTGATCAGGTTCTTGTGCGTTTGACACATGCCATGCGGCAACCCCGGGTAGATCTTCAGGGTGGCGTTCTTGATGAGTTGGGCCGAGAGCATCGCCGTGTTGGCGATGGGCACGATCTGATCGTCGTCACCGTGCACGATCAGTGTCGGGACGTCGAATTTCTTCAGGTCTTCGGTAAGATCGGTCTCCGAAAAGGCCTTGATCCCCAGATATGATGCGGGGAAACCGGCCCTGCTGCATTGGAACCAAAAGGAGTCGGCCAGGCCTTCGGAAATCTTCGCTCCCGGCCGATTTAAACCATAAAAGGATCTGGCGAACTCCTTCCAGAACTGGTAACGGTCGGCCTGAATGCTCTTTCGGAAGCCCTCGAATACCTCTATCGGCAAGCCGCCGGGATTGGTCGGTGTTTTTACCATCAACGGAGTAATTGCACTGATCAGTACGGCCTTTGCCACGCGTTCAGTGCCGTAACGCCCGATATAGCGGGCGACCACACCTCCTCCCGTAGAATGGCCGATCTGAATCGCATCACGCAGGTCCAGCTTCTCGACGATCTCGGCGAGATCGTCGGCATAGGTATCCAGATCGTTGCCGTGCCAGGTCTGGTCCGAGCGCCCATGACCTCTTCGATCCACGGCAATACATCGGTAGCCATTCGAGGCCAGGAAAAACATCTGATCCTCAAAGGCATCTGCCGTCAGCGGCCACCCATGGCTGAAGACGATCGGCTGTCCGGTGCCCCAGTCCTTGTAGTACATCTTCATCCCATCTTTCGTTGTGATTGTGCTCATATATGTCTCTCCTTTTGTATTTTCGTATTTCCAAATCTCGCCTTCGCGCCCGTGTGTTTCGATTACTTTATGAGCGGCACACCAAGATATGGAGTAAACGGTACGGTACGGGGAGCGGTAGCGACCTAGTGGTCTCAGGCGCCACGCTATCAGAGAGGACCAGGTCGCTACCGCTCCCCGTACCGTACCGTTTACTCCATATCTTGGTGTGCCGCTCATATAGATCAGATTTTGATCGGGTGTATGGAGAGTTCCGCTCGTGGTACTCTCCATACACCCGGTCAAAATCTGATCTGATAATGCGAACATCGGGCCAATTCGGTGAGCAGCCGATTTGGAGCGGCGATCTATCTGAAAACACAGATGTTTTGAGAGACTTCAGGAATGGAGGATTTTGAGCGGATTGACGTTATTTCGTGAACCGGACGGGTCGTTCAGGCGTCGCTCACGAAATGTCGTGCCCGGGGCGTCGAATGTCGAGTTTACTCATCCGGCTGCGAAGTGTATTGGGATGCAGCTTGAGGATCACTGCTGCGCCATTGGGTCCGCTGATTAACCAGCCGGTTTTCTTGAGCACCTGCAGGATATGCTGTCTCTCTACGTCTTCCAGAGAGGCGCTGGAATCAAACTCAAACGTAGATGCCTGTTCTGACATCGTCGGTTTGTCCGATTCTTCTTCTACAGGCAGGAGATCCGGACCGAGGTTCAAAACCGGACCTTTCGAGAGAACGACGCCGCGTTCAATGATGTTTTGAAGTTCGCGGATATTCCCCGGCCACGGATAGTCAACCAACAGTTTCATGGTGTCCCGCGAAACCGCTTGTGCTGGCTTTCCGATTCGTTTCGACGACTGTTCGAGAAAGAACATTGCCATTTCGGGAATGTCGGATCGACGCTCACGCAGCGTGGGCACATGCAGCGGGATGACGTTCAGGCGGTAGTAAAGATCGGAGCGGAACTGTCCCGCCTGGACAGCCTTTTTCAGATCGCGGTTGGTGGCGGCAATGACCCGAACATCGACCTTGATCGTTCGATTGCTGCCCACCGGCTCGAACTGCCGCTCCTGCAAAACACGTAGCAGCTTCACCTGAGTCTCGAGCGGCATCTCGCCGATCTCGTCGAGAAACAATGTCCCGCCATTCGCCAGTTCGAAGCGCCCGACGCGGTTTTGGGATGCGCCTGTGAAGGCGCCCTTTACATGGCCAAACAGTTCACTTTCGACCAGACCGGCGGGCATGGCGGCGCAGTTGACCTTGACCAAAGGGCGTCCTTTGCGGTTACTTCGACCATGAATTGCGCGCGCGATCAGTTCCTTCCCGCTGCCGGTTTCACCGAAGATCAAGACGTTGGCATCCGTAGGAGCTGCGGATTGAACTTTGTCAAGAAGCTTTAACAGTTCCGGGCTGTTTCCGATGATCTCCTCGAAATTGTGCTCCTTGCGGATCTCCTCCTGAAAGTAAGTATTCTCCCGCTCGAGGCGTGCCTTGAGATCCGCGATCTCTTCGTAGGCCTTCATATTTTCGACCGCCAGCGCGATTTGGTTCGCGACCTCGGCAATAAATTCCGTGTCCGCCTCGCCATAGAAACCAACGATTTTACTGGACAGTCCCAGCACTCCAATGCTGTTACCCTGGCTGATCAGGGGGACGATACAACGGGACCGCATTCCGGCGGCGGCCAACACCAGGTCGTCTGTATACGTCTTTTCCTGTTTCAGATCATGTACCACTACGGGACGGCGCTGATCGAAAACCAGCCCAATGCGGGTCTCCTTCCGGTCCAGTTTCTGTCCGGGTCGTAAAAAAAGATCCGGCACGAGTTCTCCGGAAATCGCCAGCCTCCGGAACGCATCCTTTTCCGGCAGGTAGAGCGCTAATCCTGCGGCGTCAAATTGTACGGTCTGGCGCAACGCGTCGCAGATGGAGGTAAGCAGGGCCGGTTCCAGCAGATTGGCGACCATGAGGTTGCTGATATCGAGCAGGGTCTTATTCTTTCGTTCCGCCTGCTTCAAGTCATTGATGTCTGCGCAGGTTCCGACGAATCTGATGACATTACCCTGTTTGTCGCGAAGCGGAACCGCCCGATCGATATGCCAGTGGTACTTTCCGTCGGAGCGGTGTAAAAACGGCGCCTCGAACATCCAGCCCTGGCCGGATCGGATTCCTTCCCAGAAAATCTTTCGGACGCGTTCTTTATGGTCGGGATGCAGGCTGGAGAGAAAAGGCGGCAGATCGCTCCCGCTCTCATTCCAGGTATCAAAAGGTATCGAACATGTATCGAGAGTTTGCCCCATCACATCAAGATAGAAGCGATTGACAAAGTCCAATTGGCCGTTAGAAGTAACCGTCCAGGCTGTCGCGGGAATGTTCTGCAAAACTTCTATTTGCAGATGGAGATCCTCCACCGTCTCTCTGTTTTTCTCTGAAGCCCGAGCGTTTGCAATAGCGAGAGCGGCGCTATCTGCGAACGTTCGCAGCCAGGCAAATTCTTCATCCGTGATATGAGCGCGGTTAAAGAGCCCCAATACTCCGAGGATCTCTCCCTTAAAGACCAACGGCTGGCCTGCGAAGCTGGAGACCCTTTGCGCTTCCACCCACTCGCGTTCATTAATCCACTCTTTCTTTCCTGCTTCATTTTGAAACTGAATCAGCGCTGGCCGACCCGTGCCGCCAATGTGGCCAATTTCTAACCGTCCGTTTAGAGGAATGCGCCTGTAATCGCCGTCGATCCGCGTCCAACTGTTCGGTGCGGTTCGTTCCTGGAGATCCGGGTTCAGCGTATTGCCGGCGCTGGCTGCGAGGTGAAGACAGACGTCCTGATCGGGACACGAACTTTTCAGGGAGCACATCGCGCAGCTGTCGCCCGGCCTTTTTAACCAAACCCGTGCCAAAGCCACGTCGGATTGTGCTGCCAGGCTCCGCACAATGATCTGCAGCACTGAATCGAGGGTTTGAGATTCAGCGAGGGCGAGTGCAACCTTCTGTAGAGAGGCGATGTTCATAGCCGCAGCAGAGATCGAACAAGGCAGCATTATAAAACCTGCGCCAGGTTTAATCCATTTTGTGTAGTGGTCCCAAAAAACTGGGGTGTGATTCAAAGTGCGACACAACGTCGCCGCTCCTGAGCCGGCTTCGCCGGCTGAGTGACTCCGATTTGTCAAGTTCTTGCTGGATTGTATGTCGCACTTTGAATTACACCCAAAAAACTGGCTCTCCCGAGGTTTTGGTAGATGGTCACTATCTTTTTCAAACCTTCACTGTTAAGGGCTCGTCCGAAAATAAGCTGATCGTTAACCTTCGCAGGTGGCTTCGCGTCTTCGCGTGAGAAAGGCCCATGAATACAGGTGGCACGCGTTGCCGCGAAAGTCGCGAAGTGGACAAGATCGAGCCAAGACGATCAGCTTGTTTTCGGACGAGCCCTTAAGCGAAATTCGCTGTAATCCTCAAAGTGAAGCACACGTGCCGTACCCGACATCGTCAAGATTGCGCCACGGACTACGATGGCAGATAAGTTCAGTTCATTTCCGCGCCTTGCTGCGTTCTCGCTTCCCGGGTTTCAACCGGCGTCAAACGAACGTATAATCTTTTTCTTGCCCTTCGCGCGGCGAAGGATGCAGGAGAGGAGAGAATTATGCCGAAGATTGCAGATATCGAATACACGCCGAATCCGAACGCCGTCAAGTTCATACTCAAGGAACCGCTGACCGTAGGCTCATCGCGTTCGTTTCCCGACGCCGAAGCCGCTTCGGTCGATCCGCTCGCCCGCGCGCTGTTTGATGTGGGGAACGTGACCTCTGTCTTTTACATGGATCGTTTCATCACGATCAACAAGGACGATGATGTCAGTTGGGAAGAGATGCTGCGCAAGCTGGCCGAACCCATACGTCAGGCGCCGGCTGCGGCCGAAATCCCGCCGCCCGTGATCCCGCAGCACACGCCGGGCGATAACCCGCTGCTCGACCGCATAAACGAAGTGCTCGACGCGCGGGTGCGGCCCGGTCTTGCGGGCGACGGCGGAGGACTCGAAATCGTCGGACTCGAAGGCAAACGCCTGCTCATACGGTATCAGGGCGCCTGCGGCAGTTGCCCGAGCTCGCTCGCCGGAACGCTTTACGCCATAGAACACATGCTGAAGGATGAAGTCGATCCCGATATCGAAGTCATCTCGGTGTGAGGGAAGAGAGATAACGGAACAGACGAAAATAGACGAAACAGACGGAAAGACGTTCGGAAAGACGTTCGGAAAGAATGATGCCATTGTTTTCTTTCCGTATGTTTCGTCTATTTTCGTCTGTTCCGTTATCTCTCTCCCCTCACGCCGCCGTCGGCCGAGCAGACCCTGATCTCCGGCTCTACTCCGCATTCGACCGTATATCTGCTGCGCAGGTAATCGGAGAATGCGTCGACTTTTGCAGTCTCGACCATTGCGACAACCGAACCGCCGAAGCCGCCGCCCGTCATCCTCGCGCCGTACACGCCGTTGCAGACCCGCGCCGCCTCTACCAGCAGATCCAGTTCGCGGCAACTGACCTCGTAATCATCCCTCAGGCTTGCGTGCGATTCGTACATCAGTTGTCCGAAGATTTCCAGATTGCCCGCTTCGAGCGCGCGCGCGGCCGTGTCGGTGCGTTCGTTTTCCGCGATTACATGGCGGCAGCGGCGATAAACGTGCTCGGGCAGCAGCGTCTGCGCCGCGTCGAGATCGGACATCGTTGCATCGCGCAGCGACGCGATTTCCGATCGCTGCGAAGCAAGCAACTCCACGCCGAATTCGCATTCGGCTCGCCGCGCGTTGTATTCGCCGAGCGCGAGATTGTGCCGCACCATCGTATCGCACACGACTATGCGCGTGCGGTCTGCCGGAATCGGAACGGCGCGGTATTCCAGACTGCGGCAATCTATCAGCAGCGCGTGGCCTGCAATGCCGAAGCACGATATGTACTGATCCATAATGCCGCAGCGCGCGCCCCGGTATTCCTGCTCGGCGCGTTGTATGGTCTCGGCCAGATCCACAGGATCTATCATCTCTCCGGCGACGGAAAGCAGCGCGTAGCCCACGCCTATGCCGAACGCCGCCGATGAACTCAGCCCCGCGCCTACCGGCACTTCGCTTGCAATCAGCAGGTCCGCACCAGTAATCCTGCGTCCTTCGCGCAGAAAATGCGCCGCAACTCCGCGCACGAGACTCCCCCAGTCGTCGATTACGGGAAGATGCGCGTCTATTTCAAACTCCACCGCATGGGGATACGCCTTCGATACGGCGCGTATGCGGTTATCCTCGCGCGGCGCTGCACAAACATATGTGCGCCGGTCTATGGCCATCGGCAAAACGAGTCCGTCGTTATAGTCCGTATGTTCGCCGATGAGGTTTACTCGCCCCGGGGCGGAGAATATGCGTGGACGGCGTCCGAATCGGGCTTCAAATTCCGCACTCAATTCCGCTTGATCGATCATTTCGCTCCCGTTCTAAACCATTCGTCGGCGATCTCGCGCACCTTTGCGCCTTCAAACCGCCCGCGCACGGCGTCGATCGCTTCCAGTTCGACTGCGCCGCCCCGTTCATAAACGCCGATCCAGTAGGGCAGATAAATTTCACCCACCGCATCGGCGGTAAATCCGTAATTCCTGATCTTGAAAAAGCCTTTGAGAAATACCATGCGCATGACGCGTTCGCCCAGCCGCGTTCGCAGGGTTTCGACATCCAGATTCACCGGCGCTGCCCGTTGCGTATCGATCTTTATTATGCATTCCTCGCCCGGCGCATCGTCGAATTGATACGGATCCAGACTTCCGGTTACGGCGTCCAACGCCAGATGGATCGTCGCCGGTTTGCGTCCCGACGCCATCACGACGCGAAAGAGATGGAACGGGATGTAAAAATCGAGTACCGCGCGTAATCGCCCGCGCCGCCAGACGCGCAGCGGCTCCCTGAATATCCGCACTGCGCGTTCGCGCGAAACATTCGTCCTGAAACTCTCGATGCGCATCTTTCGCTTGTTCAGTTTATTTCCGTATGTTTCGTACTCTCTGTTCTTCCCTCACGCAAAGTAGATCCACAGCGAAACTACGGTCACGATCAGCAGAAGGGTGAACGCCTGATTGAGGCTTCGCATTCCGGGATTTTCCGTCGCCGAGGCTGCGGCCTGCGCGCCGGTAGCTTCGTCTTCGTATTCGATCGCATCTCTTACGGTCTGCCAGGTCAATCCACCGACTTTTCTCGCTTCGGGCGCGGGTGTAGCCAGACTCGCTCCCACGAGCACGGCAACGCAGACGGCAAACATCAGCACGGCGAAGTGCAGAAAATTCATCCCGACATACCAGCCTAAAAAACCTTCGGGCCGCGCGCCGGCATATGCGACCTCGAGGATGAACCTTGCCGCTCCCAGCAGAAATCCGGTAATCAGCGAAGCCATCGCGCCCACGGCGTTTATCCGCCGCCAGAAGACGCCGAACAGAAATACGGCTGCAATCGGCGGCGATATGTAAGCCTGCACGCTTTGCAGATAGATCCACAACTGCGAACTGATCCGCCCCATAAACGGAATCCACGCAAGCCCGAGCGCTACCATAATCACCGTCGCCAGCCGGCCTGTAAAAACCAGCTCCCGCTCAGAAGCCGCGGGCTTGAATTTCCGGTAAAAATCCATCGTGAAGATGGTCGAACTCGAATTGAATACCGAAGCCAGGCTCGACATCAGCGCCGCAAGCATCGCCGCTATGAGCACTCCCTGCAATCCGGGCGGCATCAATCGCACGACCATGACGGGGAATGCGGAGTTGGAATCCGCTTCCATCTCCTCGGGAAAAAGCGCACGCGCCGTCATCCCCGGCACTATCAGCATAAACACCGGCAGAATTTTCAGGAATCCGGCCAGCACCGTTCCGGCGCGCGCATGCCCCATGTCCTTCGCTGCAAGCACTCGCTGCACGATCACTTGATCCGTGCACCAGTACCATATGCCGAGTATCGGTGCGCCGAAAAATATCCCCGTCCACGGAAAATTGCCGTCCGAGGGCGGCTTCATCATGTGAAAAAAATCAGCCGGCGTCTGCGCGCGCAACCCTTCCCATCCGCCCACTTCGCCGAGCCCTATGAAGGCAAGCGCAAGCGCGCCCGCCACGAGTATCACGGTCTGTATGACTTCGGTATAAATCACGGCCGCAAGTCCGCCGGCTACGGTGTAGACGCCGGTTGCAATGACCAGCGCAATCGAGCTTTGCCACATGCCCCAGCCCAGCACGGTTTTCAGTACTATCGCTCCGGCGAAGATGGCCACTGCAATTTTGGTAAATACATAGGCTACGAGCGAGATGCTGGCAAGGTAGGTCCGGCAGGCGCCGCTGTAGCGGCGTTCGAGAAATTCGGGCATCGTGTAGACGTTCGAGCGCAGATAGAAAGGCACAAACACCCAGCCCAGCATCAGTACGATAATGGATGCCAGCCATTCAAAGTGTCCCGCAGCCATTCCGGTAGCGGCGCCCGAGCCTGCAAGCCCGATGAAATGTTCGCTTCCGATGTTGGATGAAAACAGCGACGCGCCTATGGCCCACCACGCCACGTCGCGCCCGGCCAGAAAATACTCGGTCGAGTTGCGCTCCCTGCGCGCGAAATACCAGCCTATCCCGAATACGATCAGGAAGTATGCGGCCAGCACCGCGTAGTCGATCCATATCAGTTGCGCCATTTCCGCCTCCCGGGAAGAAGAAGAAAGTGCCGAGTGCTGAGTGCAATTTGGAACTGAAGAACTTCAGTACAGAGTATCTGTAAATAAAGTTCCTGATTTCCTGTTTGCACTCAGCACTCAGCACTCAGCACTCAGCACTTTCTTCTTCTTCCCAATGCTTCTCGGTTATTCGGATGGACCGGATGGTCGCGTCATAATAACCGCGCCGGTATGGAGCGGCAAGCGCCTGTTCGGGAAGAAAAGGGCACGGACTACGCGGAAAGCAGAGGCGTCTTTCCGCGTCGTCCGTCTTTTTTCGTGTGTTCCGCGGTTGAATAAATTGAGAGTTTCGGCAAAGCTGCGCTAATATCCCGGCCGGTAACCATACCAGATGAACGGAACCGGACTCAGAATCCGCAGCCTTGCACTTCTGTCGGCATTCATTCTGCTGACGGCAATAGGCGGAAATCTACCTGCCTCGGCCCAGATCGAGTTCGATCATCTGACGGTCGATCAGGGATTGCCGCAGAATAACATCAACGCCATCCTGCAAACCCGCGACGGCTATATATGGTTTGCCACCAACGGCGGATTGGGGCGTTTTGACGGAGCAAAATTCAGGATCTTCAATCGCGGCAATACGCCGCAGATGATGCATACGCGGCTCTATGCGCTCTACGAAGATCGTGAAGGGGCGCTGTGGATAGGGGGCGGCGACGGCCTGCTGATGCGGTATCGTCGCGGTTCGTTCGAATCATTCAGCATCAGGGACTGGCCCGATGAAACCGATGTGACCCGCATTTCCGAGGACGCAGACGGGTACTTATGGCTGACCGCCGACCGTTCGGTCATTGCGAGGTGGCGGGCCGGTGAGAGTAAACTTTATAGTCCGAAAGATTTTCTCCCCGGCCGGATCACGGTTTCCGATGTGCGCAGCCAGCACTGGTGGTCGGTCGATGATAACGGGGTACACCTGCTGATAAATGGCCGGTTTCAGACCTGGACGCTCGAGGATGGTCTGCCAACTCTCAAAATCGTATCCGTGCAACCCGATCATACAGGTACGATCTGGATGATATCGGAGGCGGGGCTGATCCGGATAACAGACGGCGACCTCAAGGTTATTACTGAAGAAGACGGAATGCGCCCGAAAGCGATCCACGGCCACTACTGGGGTGCTCGGCGCGGCGATATCTGGATAACAAACGATTCCTGGCGACTGCTGCGGGGCGGTCGATTGACGGAGTTTCCGGCATTGGCGGGTTTCGGCGCAACCTTGTACGAGGATCGTGAGGGAACCCTGTGGCTGGGCGCCGTGAACGGACTCGCACGCATTCGTGAATCCCGCATTTCCAACTTCGGCCTCCGTGACGGGCTTCGGTCAAACCTGATCTACTCCATCATGGAAGATCGCACCGGTGATATCTGGTTCGGATCGTGGGGCGGCGGCGTCTTTCGCCGCCACAACGGTACCATCATTCAGTACCAATCCGGAACTCATCCGGCGATGGCGTCCGGGCGTGTTACTTCGCTGTATGAAGACCGCGCCGGGAGAATATGGATTGCAACCGACGGCGGAGTAAGCAGGTTTGAGAACGGAACTGTAGAGCGTATTTACGGCCCTCCGGAACTGGGTGAAACGTGGGCGATATGGGAGGATGGCGCCGGCAATTTCTGGTTCGGAACTACGACGGGACTCCTCAGATACAACGCCGGAGGCTGGCGGTTATACACAAACAAAGACGGACTGCCTCACGACCGCATCAACGCCATTATTGAAACCCGCGACGGCGCACTCTGGTTCGGCGCCGAAGAAGGCGCGGCCATATGGCGCGACGGCAGGTTTACTGCATATACCCCGGCCTACGGTCTGGCGAGCGGGCAGATACGGTGTTTGTATGAAGACTCGGACGGCGCACTCTGGATAGGGAGCTACGACGGCGGACTGACCCGGTTCAAGGATGGACGCCTGACGCGATTCACGACGAAGGAAGGACTGTACGACAACGGCGTCTTTCGGATACTCGAGGATGATCGCGGATATTTCTGGATCAGTTGCAATCGCGGTATCTACCGCGTCAGCAGGGCCCTGCTCAACGATTTCGCCGAGGGCCGAGTGCGTTCAGTTACATCTACGTATTTCGGCAGGCAGGACGGGATGCTGAGTGTCGAGTGCAACGGAGGGCGACAGCCGTCGGGATGGAAGATGCGCGACGGGCGATTGTGGTTTCCGACGATGGCCGGAGCCGCGATCATCGATCCGGCGAAGTTTCCGATCAACACCCTGCCGCCGGGAGTCGAAATCGAGGAGTGTCAAGTCAATCAAGGCGATGTGGACTTCAGCAACGGATTGACGCTTGAGCCGGGGCAGGATTATCTGGAGATCGATTACACCGGAATCAGTTTTATCAAGAACGAGCAAATCAGATTCAGATACAGGTTGCACGGGTGGGATAAGGACTGGGTAGAAGCCGGAGGGCGCAGGACGGCTTATTACAACCACGTTGCGCCGGGCGAGTATACGTTCACGGTGCTGGCGGCCAACAGCGACGGGGTCTGGAACACCGAAGGGCGAAGTCTTCGTATTGTCGTCAAACCGCCGTTCTGGAGAACGTGGTGGTTTTTGACGTTGATATGCCTGGGCGGGGGGATGCTGGGCGCAGGCGCTTATAGCCGTCGCATCATGCGTATAAGGAAGCGTCAGATGGAGCAGGATGCATTTTCGCGTCAATTGATCGAATCGCAGGAGCACGAGCGTGCGCGCTTCGCCTCTGAATTGCACGACGGTCTGAATCAGAATCTGCTGGTGATAAAGAATCGTACATTGATGGGCGAACAGGCGGCCGGCGATCCTGATGCCGTTCGAATGCAGTTTGCCGAAATTCGCGAGACCGCAACTCAGGCGCTTGCCGAATCACGCGGAATTGCATACGACCTGCGGCCCGAGCGCCTGGATTCGGAAGGTCTGTCTGCTACGATTGCGACGATGATCGACAGGGTTTCAGCTTCTTCAGGGATAAGTTTCTCAACCGATCTGGCGGATGTTCGGGACATGCTTGCGCCGGAAGCCGTCAGCAGCCTGTATCGCATTTCGCAGGAGTGCGTCAACAACATCATCCATCACTCGGAAGCTTCGTCGGCGCATATCAGGGTAGCCTGCGACGAGCGCGCCGTTTATCTGACGGTCGCGGACAACGGGCGGGGCTTCGATCCCAGAGCCGTTACACACAGCTTCGGCCTTACCGGCATCGCCAAGAGAGTGCACCTGCTTGGAGGTGAGTTGTCCATCGACGCCGCGCCGGAGAGTGGTGTAACCATACGGATCGCAGTCAACCGTATCGATGGCGTTGCTCGTCAGCCGCACACGAAGAAGGACAGGAAAAAATGGCTGAAATTGAAATAGTGATCGCCGAGAATGCCCCGATTTATCTCGTAGGACTGAAACAGGTAATCGAGAGCGATCCGCAGATCAGAATCGTTGCCGAGGCAAAAGACGGCAGCGAAGCACTCAGATACTTGCGCGTATTGCGTCCGCACGTAGCTCTTTTCGACGTGAAGATGAAACCGATGGACGGCTTCGAGGCGGCTCGCTCTGTCCGCGAGGAGCGATTGCCTACAAAAATCATCTTTCTGACGCAATGCGATGAAGAACCGCACTTCAACCGGGCGCTCGATCTCGGAGCAAAGGGCTATCTGCTGAAGGACACCGCCTACATCGAAGTGGTGAAAAGTATTCGTGCGGTCGCCGCAGGCGAGTATTACGTTAGTTCCGAGATGACTACTTTCCTCATCAACCGCAACCAGAGCAGGCAGCGCGCCGCCGAGGATTCCTCGATACTGCACGGGCTTTCCCCGACCGACCGCCGCATACTTGTGATGCTGTCCGAATTCAAGACAAACGATGAGATAGCCGATGCACTTTGCATAAGCCGGCGCACGGTCGAGCACCACCGCGAGCAGATCTGCCAGCGTTTGAACCTGCGCGGACATCACGCCTTGCTTCAGTTCGCCGTAGCGCATCGTTCCGAACTCTGACCGCATACCTGATCCAAACCACACGGCATTGGGGCAAAAAAGAGAGATAACGGAACAAACGAAATAAGACGGAAACCACGGAAATATTCACCTATTCCGTAATTTTCGTTTTATTTCGTTTGTTCCGTTATCTCTCTTTTTTGCCCCAATGCCGTGTGGTTTGGATTAGCGCCGCGTCGGCTGCATGTTCCGGAGTAGAACTACCCTGTTGAAAAGGGTAGTTCTACCCGGGCAAACAGGGTAGATATACGGATCCTCGCGTCTAGGCAGACAGTGCATAATGCAGCGTCTTGCAACATCGATGAATTGGAAAGGCGCGTTGTGCCCCACAGGTTGCTGATTGTCGAAGACCACGCCGCGATGCGCCGATTGATCATCAATATGGTGCAGGATATGGCGACCGAAGTCGTCGAGTGCAGCGACGGCGGAAAAGCGTTCTCAGCCTATTCGGCCTGTCGTCCCGACTGGGTATTTATGGACATAAAGCTGCCGGATGTGGACGGCATTACGGCAACCAGACGGATCACGCAGGCCTGGCCCGAAGCCAGAGTAGTTATCGTAACCGAACGCAACGAAGCAGGGATGCGGGAAGCGGCGCAGCGTGCCGGCGCGTGCGGTTACGTGCTCAAGGAAAATCTCAGCGAAATACGGCGAATTCTCGGAAACGGTTGATGCCGCCTCATTCCGGATCACGACCGGATCACGGCAGGCTGCAACAGGAGACAAGGAGCAACATGAGGCAACCGCGCACTTCATCTGGAAACTCACCGCGAGCGGGTATCGTTGTGCGATCGGGTCTGAGCGGGGCGGCGGCGCCCGGATGTTTCCTCGCCATCCTCATGTTGCTCGGCGCGCTGGATCTGCGGCCATCGGTCGGTGCAGCCGGGGGGCGGTCTGAAAGCGCCGGCGCCAAATATATGGCGCCGGCGCAGAGCCAGTCCGTCGAATCCGAGATTTCGAACCGTCGGCTGATGGGCAATCAGTCAATCGATGATCTGGCGCGGAAGGCCGGCGCCGAAGGTGCTGTGCGCGTGATCGTCGTGCTGCGCGGTGATTTTGAAACCGAGGGGCGACTGAGCGCGGCGGCCGCACTCGCGCAGCGCTCCGAAATAGCGCGAACCGCAACTGCTCTGCTCAATCGGTTGCCTGCCGGGAGTTTCGGAAGCTTAAAAGCATTTGAGATTTTCCCGCTGCTTGCCTTCGAGATAAATGCCGAAGGTCTCGAACAACTCCGCAACGCGCCCGAAGTTGCAGCGATGCAGGAGGACGCCCTGTTTCACGCTACGCTCGCCGAGAGCACGGAAGTCATCGGCGCACCGGCGGCCTGGGCCGCCGGTTATGAGGGAAACAATCAGGCGGTCGCCATTCTCGACACCGGAGTAAGCAAGACCCATCCTTTTCTGGAAGGAAAGGTGGTTGCGGAGGCCTGCTACTCAACCAACGGCTCGCAAACCTCATCGGTGTGCCCGGGCGGAGTATCGCAATCTACCGAAACCGGATCGGGCGTTAACTGCGCCGTTGCCGGGTGCGAGCACGGCACGCACGTAGCGGGGACTGCGGCGGGTAAATCCACCTCTTTTTCCGGCGTCGCGCGCAACGCCAGCATAATCGCGATCCAGGTTTTCTCCCGCATCAACGGCTGCACGAGCTCGACAGACTGCACGGTTACTTTTAACTCGGACATCCTGCTGGGCATGCAGCGAGTTCAACAACTGAGCGCCGGCAGAAACATTGCGGCCGTCAATCTGAGCCTCGGCGGCGGCGGATTCGGGAGTAACTGCGATGCTTCGCAGCCGGCGTTCAAAACGGCGATCGACAGTCTGCGTTCGTTGGGAATCGCCACTGTAGTGGCGTCTGGCAACAGCGGCAGCAATGGCGGTCTGAGCAGCCCCGCCTGCATATCTACCGCAATCAGCGTCGGTTCAAGCGCCGACGGCAGCAACGGTTCGACCCTCAACACCGTATCGGGCTTTTCCAACAGCGCATCCTTTCTTCATTTGCTCGCACCGGGAGAATGGATCAATTCGTCGGTGCCGGGCGGCGGATTCTCCAATTTTCGGGGCACGTCGATGGCCGCACCGCACGTTGCCGGCGCCTGGGCGGTGATGAAATCCAAATTGCCCGGTGCATCGGTGGCCCAGATTCTGCAGACGCTTCAGAACACGGGACTGCCGATCAATGATTCGCGCAACGGCGTCTCAAAACCGCGCATTCGACTCGACGCCGCGGTCAACATGCTTGCGGGCAACGTCTGCAACTACGCAATTACTCCGACGACGCAGGCAATCGTGCAGGGCGGAGGTTCGGGAGTTGTAAACATCACGGCGGACGGCGGCTGCTTGTGGGAAGCGAGAAGCAACGTCCCCTGGCTGTCGATTACTTCCGGCGGCAGCGGGAGCGGCAACGGCGCGGTTGGTTATTCGGCAGCGGCCAATACGGGTCTGGATCGCAGCGGCACGTTGTTTATCGCCGGGCACACTCTGGTCGTCACTCAACCGGGAATCCCGGTACTGTCAGTCGATGACGGCTCCTTCGAAAACGCAAGCGGCCTGGCGTTCGGCGGTTCTTCCTATCGCGTCAATCGCCTTACCCCGGCGAGTTATCCGGCGACGATCAATGCCGTGGCAATTTATTTTTCCAGCGATACGGGAGTAAGAGTGGGCGATTCGCTGACGGTGATCGCCGGCATCAATCCGAGCGGCAGTTCAAACATCAACGGCGTCACGTTCCGCTCGACGCCGGTGACCGTACAGGCGCTTGATCAGTTCAATGTCTATATGATTCCGGGTCTCGCAACCGAATCCGGAGACTTCATCGTCGGCATGCTCTTGAGCCATTCGCCGGGGGTGCTGCCCTTCGTCATTGATGAAACACCGCCGTCGCGGGGTCGCTCCTATCGCTCGACCGACGGCGTCAGCTTTGCCATTATCGATAGTATAGGGCTGCCGGGTAACTACGGAATCAGGGCTGTCCCGACGCAAACTTTCTCCTGTCCAACAGTATCCGGCATCAACCCGGCGATTGCGCCCGCCGGCTCAACTGTGACGATCACGGGCACGGGATTTTCCGGCGTTACATCGGTAAAATTTTCAAACAATCTGGCTGCTCAATTCGCCGTCAACGGGAATACCAGTATCTCGTTCACAGCGCCTGACGGCGCGCCGGATGGACCGATTACGATCAGCAAACCGAATTGCGCCGACGTTCAGACGGGGACGTTCGCTCTGGCGCGAGCGATCGCCACTGCAGCCGGATCATCGGTAGCGGCGGAGAATTGCCCGCTGCCGAACGGGGCGGTTGAGCCGGGCGAAAGGGTGACGGTGAATTTCTCTCTGAGGAATACGGGGAACATAAACACCACGAGCCTTACCGCGACATTGCAGGCCACGGGCGGAGTGAATTCGCCGAGCGGGCCGCAAAATTACGGGGTGCTTACCGCTGGCGGAGCGGCCGCAGCGCGACCGTTCACGTTTACGGCTTCGGGGACGTGCGGGGGAATGCTGACGGCGACGCTGAGTCTGCAGGACGGCGCGACGAGTCTCGGCGCCGTGACGTATAACATCGTGCTGGGGAGCGAGAGGTTAATATTTTCGGAAGATTTCGACAGCGTGACGGCGCCTGCGTTGCCTGATGGGTGGGTATCGACGGGGTCTCCTGCGTGGGTGACCTCTACGACGCTCAGCGACAGCGCGCCGAACAACGCGTTCGTAATGAATTCGAGCACGATTACCGATATAAGTCTGGATTCGCCGGGCATTGCGGTGACGAGTGCGACGGCGCAACTCACATTCAGGCATCGTTACGATACGGAGGCGTGCTGCGACGGGGGCAATCTTGAGATAGCGATCGGCGGGGGCGGTTTCACCGACATCATTGCGGCCGGAGGCTCGTTTGTCGCGGGCGGCTACAACGGCACAAGGTGGGGCGGCAGTTCGGGGGGCTACATCACGACGACGGTGAATCTGCCTGTGGCGGCGGCGGGGATGAGCATCAGACTCCGGTGGCGAATGAGAACCGACTTCTCTATCGGGGGCGCCGGATGGAGGATCGACGGGATCAGGTTGACGGAGGGATATGAATGCGCGACGGGTTGCAACGGGCCGTTGTGTGCAGTGATAGGGCTGACGCCATCGCTGCCTGTGGGCGGGCTCAACACCTCGTATAACCAGACGGTGACGGGGAGCGGGGGAGCCGCGCCGTACACATTCACGGTGAGTGCGGGAGCGTTGCCCGCGGGATTGACGCTGTCGCCAAACGGAGTGCTGTCGGGCGTGCCCCTGCAGGGAGGGAGCTACAATTTCACGATCAGGGCGACCGATGCCAACGGTTGTATGGGAGCGCGAAGTTACACGTTGGTCATAGTCATCCCTGTGGTCGCTGCAGCCGGATCATCGGTAGCGGCGGAGAATTGCCCGCTGCCGAACGGGGCGGTTGAACCGGGTGAAAGGGTGACGGTCAATTTCTCTTTGAGGAATACGGGGAACATAAACACCACGAGCCTGACCGCGACATTGCAGGCCACGGGCGGAGTGAATTCGCCGAGCGGGCCGCAAAATTACGGGGTGCTGACCGCGGGCGGAGCGGCCGCAGCGCGACCGTTCACGTTTACGGCTTCGGGGACGTGCGGGGGAATGCTGACGGCGACGCTGAGCCTGCAGGACGGCGCGACGAGTCTCGGGACCGTGACGTATAACATCGTGCTGGGGAGCGAGCGGGTAATATTTTCGGAAGATTTCGACAGCGTGACGGCGCCTGCGTTGCCTGATGGGTGGGTATCGACGGGGTCTCCTGCGTGGGTGACCTCGACGACGCTCAGCGACAGCGCGCCGAACAACGCGTTCGTAGCGGATTCGAGCACCTCTACCGACATAAGTCTGGATTCGCCGGGCATCGCGGTGACGAGTGCGACAGCGCAAGTGACATTCAGGCATCGTTACGATACGGAGTCGTGCTGCGACGGGGGCAATCTTGAGATAGCGGTCGGCGCGGGCGGTTTCACCGACATCATTGCGGCCGGAGGCTCGTTTGTCGCGGGCGGCTACAACAACGGCACAAGGTGGGGCGGCAGTTCGGGGGGCTACATCACGACGACGGTGAATCTGCCTGCGGCGGCGGCGGGGATGAGCATCAGACTCCGGTGGCGAATGAGAACGGACTTCTCTATCGGGGGCGCCGGATGGAGGATCGACGGGATCAGGTTGACGGAGGGATATGAATGCGCGACTGGTTGCAACGGGCCGTTGTGTCCGGTGATAGGGCTGACGCCATCGCTGCCTGTGGGCGGGCTCAACACCTCGTATAACCAGACGGTGACGGGGAGCGGGGGAGCGGCGCCGTACACATTCACGGTGAGTGCGGGAGCATTGCCCGCGGGATTGATGCTGTCGCCAAACGGAGTGCTGTCGGGCGTGCCCGTGCAGGGCGGGAGCTATAATTTCACGATCAGGGCGACCGATGCCAACGGTTGTGTGGGAACCAGGTCGTATGACCTGGTCATAACGTGTCCGCCGATCAGTTTGTCCCCGTCCGTCCTGCCCAATTCATTGACCGGGATTGCCTATAACCAAATCCTGACGGCCGGCGGCGGGACGCCGCCATACAGCTTTGCCGTGACTGCGGGCAGTCTGCCCGGGGGATTAACTCTCACCTCTACGGGGCAGCTTTCCGGCGTTCCGAACACCACAGGCAGCTTCAACTTTACAGTGACGGCAACGTCGGGCAACGACTGTCAGGGAACGCGCAGCTACACGATTATCATTAGTCGTGTGCTTGGCGTGCAGGATCGCCCACTGTACGTCCTGAACGACAGCGCAGGCGGAAACCGGATTTACGGATACACCGTCAACGAAATGACCGGGGCTCTGACATCACTGGACGGATTCCCCATATCGACCGGCGGCAACGGAGAGGATTTGGTTCCCTGTGAGATGCTGACCATCGATGAAGCCAACCTGCGCCTGTATGCGATCAACGTTGGATCCGGAACGCTCAGCGCCTATTCGATCAATCCGGCGACTGGCGCGTTAACGGCGCTGCCATTCAGTCCGATCATGCTCGGTAGCGGCGGCTGGACTACTGTGGTTGTCCATCCGAGCGGTTCGCCGCTTGTGGTTGGCGATGGAGGTAATCCGGGGCGATTGGCGAGTTATCTAATCACCCAAACTACAGCGACAGCGGCCCCGGGCAGCCCGTACACTACCGGAAGTGCGCGCCCGTTCTCTTCCATCTTCAGCCGGGATGGAAACTATCTCTACACGGGGGGAAACTCCGGAACTACTTTTGCAGGTTTCAGCGTCAATGCGACCACGGGTATGTTGACTGCCCTGACGGGGTCGCCTTTCAATTCCGACGCCTCTTTCCCTGCTGCTTACGCAATGGATGCACAAGGACGACTGTATCTCGGAAACGATCTGCAGGTTCGAGTTTTCACTACCCCGAACGGTATCCCGACCGCCGTTTCCGGCAATCCATTTTCTTCAGGAGTGGCAACCACCTTCGACGGCCTGTTGCATCCGGGCGGTTATTATGCAGTCTCGGACGCGGTCGGCAATCGAGTCGCTGTCTACAGAATAAACGGGTCGGGCAGCGGCACGACGCTGTCGGCAGTCTCCGGTTCGCCTTTCTCAACGAGCGGATCTGCGCCCCTGCCGCTGGCGTTGAATCAGGCAGGAACTTTTCTGTATGCGGCCAATGGCAACACGCGCAATCTGACGACTTTCAGCTTTGATGCTGCAACGGGTGCGCTCAACAGGATCAACACGCAGCCGGCCGACACGGTCGGAGCTACGGGGCGGCTCACCGGCATGGCGTACCTGCCGGGGCCTTCGGCGCCGTGTTCAACGATCACTGTGTCGCCGGTTTCGCTGCCGGATGCAGGCTTGGGCGTACCCTACAATCAATCCGTTGCGGCGTCACCGGCCGGGAGTTATACCTTCATCGTCACCGCCGGCGCATTGCCCGCAGGACTGTCGCTTGATTCCGCAACCGGGGCCATCACCGGCGCGCCGACAACTACGGGCACGGTGAGCTTCACTCTCACCGCGCAGAGCAATGCAGGCTGCATCGGCAGCCGCGCCTATACGCTGAACGTAGGGCAGGCGACAAACCCGGTCCCGGTGCTCATAAGCCTTGATCCGGCAATAAGAGTCGCAGGCAGCGCAGGGTTCACTATGTCGCTTCAGGGCTCAGGTTTCATCCCGACATCGAGAGTGAGCTGGAACGGAGCGGAGCGGCCCGTCAATTTTGTTAATAACACGCGACTGACGATCAATGTAGCGGCGAGCGATGTCGCAGCTTCGGGCACTGCCGGTATCGCCGTCACCAATCCGGGTCCCGGGGGCGGCGCTTCAAGCGTTTTGGTATTTACCATCGCCAATCCGGCAACCACCGTATCGGCGGCGAGTTTTCAGGCCGGACCGCTCACGCCCAACTCCATCGTCGCGGCTTTTGGGTCCGGTCTGGCAGTAGGGCAGCAGTCGGCGGTGACATCTCCGCTGCCGTTCCTGATTCTCGGAACGTTCATTCAGGTCAGGGACAGTGCAGGGATTTCCCGTCAGGCGCAGATGTTTTTCGTTTCTCCGGGGCAGGTCAACTACATCATTCCCGAAGGAACCTCCGCCGGTGAAGCTATGGTTGCCATCACCTCCGGAGATGGGCGAGTTTCGTTCGGGACGATCCAGATTGCGCCGGTAGCGCTCGGATTGTTTACTGCAAATTCAAGCGGAATGGGCGTCGCCTCGGCCAATGCATTGCGGGTAACCGCAGGCGGGGCGCAGATATTCGAGGATGTGGCGCAGTTTGACCCCGGGGCGAACCGATTCATACCGAAGTGCATCAGCCTCGGTCCATCAAGCGAATCCGTATTCCTGATTCTGTACGGCACCGGCGTGCGCGGTATAGGTTCGCTGTCGTCGATTACCGCTACGATCGGCGGTGTGGGTATTCCGGTATCGTTTGCCGGAGCTCACAGCCAGTTTGTCGGTCTTGATCAGATCAATCTTGGGCCTGTTCCGAGAGAGTTGATCGGGAGAGGCGTGGTTAATATCGTGATCAGCGTTAATGGGCAACCGGCTAATACGGTGCAGGTGTGCATCGAATAAAGAGAACGCGGAACACGGGGAAATTAAATCAGACCACACGCGATCAGGGCAAAAAAGAGAGATAACGGAACAAACGAAATGAAACGAAAATTACGGAAAAGTCGGATATTTTGAATATTTCCGTCTATTCCGTCTAATTTCGTTTGTTCCGTTATCTCTCTTTCTCTCTTCATCAGTATTGAAGTTGCGGCGCAAATCCCTCGCCGCGTGCGAACCGGATCATTTCGTCGAGCAGCCGCTTCGCATACTCGTCGCGACCATAAGCATCGGACAATCTCAGGGTCGTCATCAGCAATCGTCCCGCGCCGCGCTGCGCTCCGAGTGCAAGCGCCGCGTTCTGATTGATCCAGCCGTAAAAGATTCCGGCGTAAACGTCTACGTATTCCGCGCCGTGGATTCCACCGATGATGAATTCGGGTGCGACTTCCAGCGATTCAAAGCCGAGCAGCTTGTCGAAAGCCACGGCCTTGAAAGGATCGCGATTGACATTCACCCAGTTGAAATTCGTCACCCAGTTGCCGTCATAACCGCCTCCACCGCGCCGCGAAATCATCTTCAGCCTGCCGTTGGCCGGAAGCGCATCCTTGTGGTCGGCCAGCACCAGTGCGCGCCCGCCCGCTTTCAGGTGCGCTTCGGCAGCGGCATCGAGGCGGTCGGTGAGTAGTAATGCCGCAGGCGCGGGAGTTGTCGCAATCCGATATCCGGCGGCGCGCAACGGTTCGGCCAGTCGGGACAATCCGGCGGAGAGTGCAAGCAAACTGCTTTCGCGCACGCGCTCCGGGTATACGAAAATCTCCGTATAATTGCCCGCGATCACTTTGTTGTTGCTGCTGCGCAATTCAAGTTCTATGCGGACGGCGCGCGCGGCTTCGACCCTCGGCGCTGCAAATTTCACGACCGGCAGTTTAACGACCGTTCCTCGCCTTGCTGCCGGCGCTTCAGTCTGCCCGATCTTTTCGCCGTCGAGCGTCAATACGGCCGTCAATGTTTCGCCCGCCGAGGCGCCGTAGCGCGAAACGTAAAGCGGCAGATCCACTTCATCGCCGCTTGTGAAATTGTGTTTGCCCATGCGCGCAAAGATTACGTCCGGCGCCTGAAGGCGGGCCAGATCCGCCGAGTACACTTTTTTATTGCGGTAAATGTCGAGCAACCCGTTGCATTCCCAGTTGAGATCTGTGAATTCGGTGATTGTGTATCCCTCGATGGCGGCTTCGGCGCGTATGGTTTCTATTTCGTGTTTGAGCGAGATCCACTGATGGCGCTGAGTTGCACGCGCCAGATCGTTGAAACCGGAAAAGAAGCGATCGAATTTGAAGCCGTGGAAGCGATCAAAAACGCCCGCAGGCCGCGTGATTTCGCGCCCGCCGAAGTCGCGCCCGAACCACCACGGCAGTTCACGCGGAAGTTCGGGCAATCCCCAGTTGCCGAACTCCGACAGAACTATCGGTTCGCTCCCCGTGTGTGATGCATCGCCGTGACTGCTCCACAGCCACGCGGGCCGCGCGCCGAGTTCGGCTACCCATTTGTCCCAGTCGCGCGAACGGTCGGGGATCGAGTAGTACTGATGGAAATCGGCGATATCAGTCTGCATATGAAAATTCCGGCAGCACGGGCTGTTGTCGACTACGAGCCTGCCGGCGCGCGCGGCTGCGGGTTTGAGTCTTGCGAATGCTTCCTTGAGCCACCTGCGAGTATGTTCTTCTTTCAGGCCGTCGACGCCCCACGCCTCGTTGATGATGGTCATTATGACGATCGAGGGATGGTTCCAGTCGCGGTCGAGCATGTCGAGAAAAGTCTGCTCGCCGCGCCGCGCCGCCGCCTGCGTCCACGTGTTGTCGTCCCAGCTCGGAACCTCGTACCAGATCAGGAGTCCCGTTTCATCCGCTGCGCGCAGGTAATCCGGAGTCGGAATCTTTATGTGCGTGCGCAGCATATTCAGCCCCATTTCACGGGCTTTTTTCATCTGATCCAGGAGGAAGGCATAAGACGGGGGCGTGTATATGCCTTCGGGGTAGAAATCCTGATCGAGAGCCGAGATGAGGTATATGGGTTCGCCGTTGAGGTAGAACTTGCCGTGGCGTGTTTCGAAGGAGCGGAAGCCGAAGCGGGTTGCGAGACGATGATTCCCGAGGCGGGCTTCGGCGATGTATAGATTCGGCTGATCGACGCCCCAGAGTTTCGGATTCGGAATGCGTATGGTAAAGCCGTGAACGCCGCCGAGGTCTTTGCCCTGGCTGCGCGCAAATGTTTTTCCGTCGGGGGCCGTGATGCGGACCCAGGTTCCTTTCGGCGTTCGGGATGGATCGTTATAGATGACGTGAATCTCGACTTGGCCGTCTGTGCGAGCAGTTACATTGAGCTTTGCGATATGTAGTTTGGGTTTGATTTCGAGCGCGACGGATTGCCATATGCCGCCGGTATGCACATACCAACTCTGTTTGCCGTGGGGAATTTCGTCGAAGTTCATATCGCCCCAGCGCGTCTTGTCGCTGTCGGGATCGGTTACGCGCACGACGATTTCGTTGGCTCCAGCTTTGAGGAGTGATCCGATGTCGAATGTAAATGGGAGGTATCCGCCCTCGTGTTTTCCGGCCGGTCGACCGTTGACGAATACCTCGGCGAGATAATCTACGGCGCCGAAGCGCACGAGCGCCGTCTGATCTGGTTTTAACGCCGGAATCGAGATCTCTTTTCGATACCAGGCGACGCCGCGATAATCGCGCAGATCGGCGAACTGGGCGTTCCAGCTCAGGGGAACGCGTATTTCGCGCCAGTCGCGGAGGTTCGGGAGATCGGCTATTGTCAGGCGGCCTTCGCGATCGAGGGCGAACTGCCAGGCGCCGTCGAGTGATTGTGATTGGGCGCGCGCCGGAATGCGAACGGCGAGCAGCAGACACAGTGCGAGGGTAAAGGCCGGGATCGCTGATTTCATCGATGCCTCTCAAATTTCGCGAATTTCTCCCTTTGCCAGTGATTCTGGTTTTAGAAAGAAAGAGAGATACAGGAACAAACGAAAATATACGGAACATACGGAAATATGCAACTTTTCCGTCATTTTCGTTTCATTTCGTATGTTCCGTCATCTCTGTTTCTTCCCAAACCGAAATTGCCGTCGATAAATCCGCTTGATTTGAAGGCGGCGTTTCTGCGATGCTTCGCCATCATCAGCCGGCGATTGATTCATTTCAGCCCCTTCAGGGACTGGAAAAGTGTTCTGACCGTCAGAGTCAGGAGGCCGTTTCATGCTCATAAGCGCCCCGACCCCGGAAGGCCTGGCCGAGTTGTTCACCATACCTTTGGAAGACGACAGGTACCTTGTTTACGCGCCGCTGCACCGCGCCGCTTTCGTCGCCAACGGCCGCGTCGTGAACCTGCTTGCCGATATCAAAGAGGGATGTTTCGATCCGGCAGAGGATCCGGACGGATCGCTGGTGGAGCTGCTTCGGCGCATCGAAATCCTCGATGCGCCCCCCGCACAGCCGCCCGTCACCGGGTTCGACGGCGATCCGGAGCCGACCTCGGTCACCCTGTTTCTGACCACCGCGTGCAATCTGCGGTGCACCTACTGTTATGCTTCGGCGGGGGACACACCGACGAAACACATGCCGCTGGAGGTTGCGCGGCGGGGCATTGATTTCGTCGCCGGCAACGCCGCGAAGAAAGGGCTTCAGGGGTTTGAAGTCCTTTATCACGGCGGCGGGGAACCGGCCGTCAACTGGCGCGTACTGGTGGACTCCTTCGATTACGCGCGCGGGAAAGCCGCAGCGCTCGGTATCGATGTGCGGGGCGCTTCGGCCTCGAACGGCGTGCTCGGGGATGCGCAGATAGACTGGATCATCGCCAATCTGCACAGCGTCAATATCTCGTTTGACGGCCTGCCTTCGGCGCACGACAAACACCGCCTGACCGTACTCGGGCAGGGGTCCAGCCACCTCGTCATGCACACGATCCGCCGGTTCGATGAAGCGGGATTCCCCTACGGCCTGAGGGTGACGGTGACGCGCGATCAGATCGCGCATCTGCCGGATTCGATCGAATTCATCTGCGCGAATTTTCGGGTTGAAAGCATCCAGGTCGAACCGGCCTACCAGCTTGGGCGCTGGGCGAGCGCGCCCTCGGCGGAGACCGATGAGTTCATCGCGGCTTATCGGGAGGCGCAGGCGCGCGCGCACGCCCGCGACCGCGCGATCAGCTATTCCGCCGCGCGCGTCGGGCTGCTGACGAACCATTTCTGCGGCGTCTCGCAGGACACCTTCGCCCTCTCGCCTGACGGCAACGTCTCGTCCTGCTATGAAGTTTTTTCGGAGGACAACTCCTGGGCGAAGTTCTTCTTCTACGGCGCGCCCGAGCCGGAATCGGGCAAGTATCGTTTCAACCTGCCCGTGCTGAACAAACTGCGCGGGCTGTCGGTCGAGCACCGCGAATTCTGCCGGGGCTGTTTCGCGAGGTGGAGCTGCGCGGGCGACTGCTTTCACAAGGCGTTGACCATCAATGGCGAAGGGGAGTTTCAGGGATCGGACCGTTGTCACATCACGCGGGAGCTGACGAAGGATCAGATTCTCGAAAAAATCGCCCTTTCAGGCGGGCTGTTCTGGCACGAAGGGCGGCCGGTTGATGAGCATGCGGTTGCGAAAGGGAAGGAGGTTTTCGTATGAGGATCGAAAGACCTCAATTCGAACTGACGCGCGTCTACGCAGATGGAACAAAGGAAGCGCCGGAGATCGTTCCGGTTGCTCATATGCCTGCGGGCGTGCAGATGAATCGGCGTGGGGTTCTCGGGGTCGGAATCGGCACGGCTGCCGCGCTTTTCCTGCTCGATTCGGCGGCGCGGGCGGGCGGCGGCGACGAGATACAGGTTGCCGGCCAGCAAACCCCGGAGGCGCTGAAGGAGCCGGAAAGTCCGTTGCCGGCGCACGTGAACGAAATCAGCGCCCTGGCGCTTGCGCCGGACGGCGGTTTGCTCGTCTCCGGGTCGCGGGATAACTCCGTCAAGTTCTGGGCGTTCCCGGAGGGGCGCTGGCTGCAGACGCTTCCGGCGCATCCCGGCGACGTGAACACCCTGGCCATCACGCCCGATGGCCGAATGCTGATCACCGTCTGCGCCGACGCGCTCCGGTTATGGTCGCTGCCGGCCGGCCAATTGCAAAGCGTGCTCGATGCACACACGGGCGAGATCCGGGCGATCGCCGTCTCCGGAGATGGGAAACTGCTCGTTTCCGCCGGTGAAGATAGAACCATCAGGTTCTGGTCGCTGCCCGAAGGCAGGTTGCTGACCACCATCGAGGGTCTGCGCGGTGCGGTGCAGTCGCTGGCCCTGACGCCCAACGGCCGGATGGTCGTGGCGGGCGGGCAGGAGGTCGGCCTCAAACTCTGGTCGGCGCCGGACGGTCGTTTGCTGACGACGCTGGGCAGATTTCCGGCTGCCTTCGCCATCACCCCTGACGGCGAGTCCATTGCGCTTTGTTTGAACAATATCGAACTGCGTTCGCTGGCGGACGGCCGCCTGCTCTCGTCGATGGAATCGCACCGCGGCGTCAGTGCCGCGACGCTTACTCCGGACGGAAAAATCCTCATCACCGCCGGCCAGAACAACTTCACTTTCTGGTCGCTGCCCGAAGTCAGGCTGCTCCGAAGCATCGAGAACACCGGCGTTAACGTCGTCAGGCTCGCCTGCTCCCCGGACGGGCGGATGTTTCTTTCCTGGGGCGGTTCCGCGGGCGCGCGGTTGTGGTCGTTGCCGGAAGGCCAGTTGTTGTCATTGTTCCAGACAGAAGTGCGCTCTGCCATTTTTTCGGCAAAGGAGCGGACGCTCGTGACGGGCCAAAGCCGCGGCACTCTGGCGAACTGGAACCTGAATCCGACGAACCTGCGCGGTAATTTTTCGGACCCGGCGCTTGACCCCGGCAAGCCGCCCGACAAGATGATCAAGGCGCACGCTGCGGGCATTACCTCGCTGGCCGTCTCCGCCGACGGAAAGACGCTCGTCTCTGCGGCGGGGATCGGTTACGGCGCGGTCCCCGACTCGACCAAACTCTGGTCGCTGCCGGACGGGAAGCTGACCGCGACGCTGGAAAATCACAAGGAAGGGACTACTGCCGTCGCCGTGACGCCCGACGGCAGGACTTTTATCACTTCCGGTAATGACAAGGCGATCAGGCTCTGGTCGCTGCCTGAGGAGCGCCCTCCGGCGGCGACATCAAAGAAGCCGGCCGGACAGTCCAGGACGCAGCCCGCCAGGCCGGCGCCGCCTGCGGCCGCGATCAAGGGCCGCCTGGTTGCCGCACTGGAAGGTCATCAGGCCGGCGTACGCAAACTGTATCTGAGCGCCGACAGCCTGACGCTGATCTCGACCGACGCGTTCAACACAGTCATGGTTCGGGCGCTGCCGGAAGGTCGGGTGCTGTCGGAGATATCCGACCCGAAACGCGAACTCGTCGTGCTGGCGCCATCATCGGACGGGACGCTGCTGGCTACGACCACGAGCAACCGCGAGGATCAGACGGTAAAAATATGGTCGCTGCCTTCGGGGCAATTGCAACTGACACTGGCCGGGCACCGAGGGAAGGTACAAGCGTGCGCCATCGCGCCCGACAACAGGCTGCTGGCCACCAGCGCGGCGGATAACGAGACGCGGCTCTGGGAATTGCCGGGCGGGCGTTTGCTCGGCGCGCTGGAAACCTTGCCGGGTCTGTTGGCCTTTTCGCCGGACGGCAGGTTCCTGGCGACGAGTTCATCGCGGGAGAGCATCAGAATCTGGTCGGCGTCGGAAGGCCGCCTGCTGATGACGCTCGAAGACGCCCGGCAGCAGGGCTACACGGGCAACGCCGGAAGGATGCTGTTTACGCCGAACGGAGGCCTGCTGCTCTCAGTGGCCGGCAACGGCGACATCAATCTATGGTCGTTGGACGAGGGACGATTGCTGGCCATACTCCGCGGGCAAAGTATGCCGGCCGAAGTGATGGTCGTGACTCCGGACAGCAAAACGCTGGCCTGCGGCTACAATTCCGGCGTGATCGCGCTGTGGGATCTGGAAAAGCCGGGTTTTCGCGGATTCCTCTTCGACGCTGCGGTCAACACTACCGAGGTCAAGGGCATCACCTATAACGTCTACGATCAGGTGACTGGGCGGACCGTCACCTACACGCTGCCCTGCGGTTCGCCGATTCCGCCCGGCGCCGTATGCACCTGCAATTGCGTCCCCGGCACCTACCGGGTTCCGACTTACAGCGGCGGCGGCGGCGTCCGCCGAACCGGGCGCACGATCTGTACGTGCAACAGGGTCTGCACCTGCATTCCCGTGCCCTCTGACCGCGACGCCAAAGAAGCATTTGAGGCTGTCGACCCGGTGCAAATACTTGAATGCCTCTCCGAACTTCCTATTCAGACGTGGAATTACAAATGGAATGACGCCGCGATTCGCCATATCGGACCGATGGCGCAGGATTTTGCGGCCACGTTCGCCGTTGGGGAAGACGACAAGCACATCTGCCCGGTGGATGCGCAGGGCGTCGCCCTGGCGGCGATTCAGGGGCTGTACCGGATCGTACAGGAGAAGGAGGCGCAACTGAGCGACCAGCGCCGGCTCGCCGAGGGCTTGCAGGACCGGCTGCGGCTTCAGGAAGAGATGAACCGTGAAATGAGAGCCAGGATTGAAGCCTTGGAACGAAGGCTATTGCATTCGGCAATGCAGTCTGAAAACGATGGTCCGCCGCCGCTTCCGCGCCCTTTGTGATCTGTGCCGGCAATTCGGCGGAAACAAAGGAAATCAGGGAGAAGGCGATCTTTTTCGGCGACTTCCGTGCGTTCCGTGTGTTCCGCGTTTGATTTGGCGCTCGATCCATATTGCGATCGGGTAAGTAACAGGAATGATCAGCACCCGCAAACTCCCGGCATTATGCCTGACCGCTCCGGCTTTGTTGGGAGCTGTAGTATGGATCTGTTTAGCTGCAGTCGCCGGCAACTCAACAAACTATCGCCAATCGGTTAATGCCGCCGGCATCGAATACCTCGCCCGCATACAGGACCAATACCACGACCGGTTTCCCGTTTACGACGACGTCGGTTCGCCCGGCAATCACTTTCACTCCCTCGCCAAAATCCCCGATGAAAGCGCCCTCGTAACCAGCTTCGGTTCAAGCACTCTCAACCCCCGCTCCGGTGCGACGGCGATCCGATGCACTTTCACTCCGGGCGGCGTAAACTTCGGCGGGTTTTACTACCTCAACGGCGTGCTGCCGGACGGCGCCGCTGCCCCGCAACCCAATTTCGGCGTGCTTCCGAATGCCGGCGTCAACCTCACCGGCGCCGCGGCTTTGAGCTTCTGGGCGCGCGGCGAGCAGGGCGGCGAATTCGTCGAGTTCTTTATGGGCGGAATCGGACGCGATCCGAATACGAACGCACCAATAGCGCCCTTCCCGGATTCAACCGAGGTGGTCAAACAGGCTTTCATGCTTTCGACCTCCTGGCAGCAGTATTCACTGGATCTGACGGGCAAAAATCTCGGGTACGTGCTGGGCGGATTCGGCTGGATAGTTGACGGAGCGCAGAATCCGGGCGGAGCAATCTTCCATATCGACGACATAGAATACGTACTCTCGCCGGCGCGGCGCGAGGCGCGGCTCAATGAACCGCGTCTGCTGAGAAGTTTCACCACTCTTCCGCTGCAACCCAACCCGAATGACGCCAACCCGGATGACGATATCGACCTTGTGCTGCGCGGCGCTGCTTTCATTTACGACAACGCGGTCGCGGCGCTCGCTTTTCTTGCCGAAGGAAGCGCCGACAGTCTGCGGAGGGCGCGGCTGATCGCGGATGCCTTTGTATACGCTGCGGAGCACGATCGCCGCTTTGACGACGGGCGGTTGCGCAGCGTATACAGCGCGGGCGACATTGCGCTTCCGCCCGGCTGGACTCCGAACAATCGGGCAGGAACCGCGCCGGTCGCCGGATACTATCTCGAAACGCCGCAGAGTTTTGAATTCATCGAACTCGGCGAAAGCCGGACGATAGATGCGGGCAACAACGCCTGGGCGATGATTGCGCTCCTCGCCGCTCATCGGCGCATGCAGGATGTTCGTTATCTGAATACGGCGCGGCGAATCGGAGATCTATTGAGAACTCCGGATTTTCGTCAGGGCAGCGGGACTTATCAGGGATTCACCGGCGGTCTGGAGTACGGTCAGGTGGAGACTCTTCCACCGCTGAAACGGACATTCGCCGGCAGCGAACATAATATCGATATTTACGCAGCCTTCACATCGATGTTTCTCGCTACGGGCGAAACAATCTGGCATACGGAAGCACAGCACGCGCGCGCATTTGTAGAAGCGATGTGGGACGGAACGCGCGCCTGCTATCTGGCCGGGACCGCCAATCCCGAGACTCGGAACACCTCGCCCGATCAGTTGCCCGTAGACGTGCAGGCGTGGGCGGTGCTGGCGCTGCCCGATACGATCGTGATACATCCGGAAGTACTCGCCTGCGCCGAGAACAATCATCGGTTGATGCACGACGCATTCAGCGGCTTTGATTTCAACAGCGATCGCGACGGAGTGTGGTTCGAGGGTACGGCCCAGATGGCGACGGCCTATGCGTGGGCGAATCAAACGGTGATGGCCGAAAGTCTGAGGCAGGAGCTGCAGCGCGCACAGCAATCCCAGCCCTACGGCGACGGTCAGGGTATTTCGGCTTCGTGCCACGACGGGGTGACTACGGGATTCGGATTCAAACTCTTCCGGCGGCTGCACGTAGGCGCGACGGCCTGGAACGTATTTGCTCAATCCGGATTCAATCCCTATTACCAGAGCGCGACGCCGCCGGGTTATGGGTACGAAGCCGATGTCGCGCCGCGCCCGGACGGCAGCAATACGGGAAGCGTGACGCTGGCCGATTGGGTGCAGGTAGGCCGTTATGCGGTCGGACTTGACCCGATCTCGCCGGGCAGCGAGTTTCAGCGCGCCGATTGCGCGCCGAAAGCGACGCTCGGCGATGGACGCATCACGCTGGCCGACTGGGTGCAGGCGGGGTTATACGCCGCCGGGGTAGATGCACCGGTGCGGGCCGGCGGGCCGGTTGCGCCGCAGTAGCGCTGAGTGCGGGGAAGAAGAAGAAAGTGCTGAGTGCTGAGTGCTGAGTGCTGAGTGCTGAGGGAATTGACATCGGAATGCGGGACTTTTATCGTGGCGGCATCATGAAGTATCGATGCGGCTTGCTTTCACTCTGCGCGGCATCCGTGCTGCTGACGGCGTTCATATGGATGATCTGTGCATCCGGCGTTCCGACCGCGGAGGCGAAAGATGTCTGGACGAGCGTCAGGACGCGCAATTTCACTTTTATCGGCAACATCGGTGAACGGGAGCTGCAGCGCTTCGCCCTGCAGCTCGAACAGTTTCAGGCCGCTTTCGCCCGGCTCTTCACCCGCGCGCAAATGCAACTGCCCGCGCCGACGCGCGTCGTCATCTTCAGAAGCGACGCGGCGTTTCATCCCTTCAAGCCCCTTCTCGACGGCCGGCCGATGGTCGTTACGGGTTTCATACGCTCTGCGTCCGATCTCAATTACATCGCGCTTGCGGCCGACGCGCCCGGCGGCGATCCTTACACCGTCGTCCATCACGAATTCGTTCACGCCCTGATCAGAAACAACACGCGGCGCGTGCCCCTGTGGTTCGGCGAAGGGCTCGCCGAATACTACAGCACATTCGAACTCGCGGGCGACGGCAGCCGCGTCCTGCTCGGCAAGCCGATTCCGGGTCACGTCTACACGCTGCGCGAGCGTCCGTTGCTGCCGCTCGAAACATTTCTCGCCGTCGATTTCAACTCGCCGCACTACAACGAAGGCGACCAGAAGGGCGTTTTCTACGCCCAATCCTGGGCGCTCGTGCATTACTTCATGCAGGGCGGGGAGCGGGCGAGGCGCGAGTCATTCGTGCGCTTCGTCGATCTCGTCTCCGCCGGGACGCCGGTCGAAGCGAGCCTCAAGCAGGCGTTCAACATCGATCTGCCGACGCTTGAACAGCATCTGAAGGGTTACATCTCGCGGCGGAATTATGTATACGAAACGGTCCATCTTGGCGAACGCCTGAGCGTTGATGCCGGGATGCAGACGGCGCAGCTTGCCGAGGCCGAGGTCGAGTATTACCTGGGCGATCTGCTGCGGCATACGGAACGCTACGACGAAGCCGAAGCGTATCTGAAGCGCGCCATCGCGCTCGACGAAAATATGGCCGCCGCCCGCGCCTCGCTCGGCGTGGTGCGTGCACGGCAGCGGCGATTTGAAGAAGCGCGCAAACTGCTCGCCTCGGCTTCGGCAAAAGATTCAGATGCGGCGGATCCGCTCATTCATTACTACTATGCGTGGGCCGTCAGCCGCGAATACACCTCGCCGGAAAATGCCGTATCGAGCTTTCCGCCCGAAGCCGTGCGGCTGATGCGCGGCGAACTGCGAAAAGCCGTCGAACTGGCGCCTGAATATGCCGAAGCCCACCGGCTGCTGGCCTTTGTCAATCTCATTGCGAACGAGAATCTGAGGGAGGCGGAGGCGCTGTTGCGGCGGGCGCAGACGCTTGCGCCGGGCGAGGCGGAATACGATTATCTTCTGGCGCGCGCTGCTCCAGCAGGAGCGGTTTCAAACGCGCGAAGCTCACATCGCTCGTCAGGGGTGATGTCAGCCCGGGGCTGACGGCGCGGGCGCGTGAACTGATAGCCATCATCGATCAGCACGAATCGGAGACGAAAGAAAGAGAACGCGGAAGACGCGGAAATTAAAGACGCGGAATTCACGGAAAGAAGACCAGACTGCAAGGGTCTTCTTTCCGTGAATTCCGCGTCTTTACAGCGGTTTCGGGTTCAGTGTTCATTACTCTGCCAATTAAGTTCTTTGAGTTTTTCAGCCGCGGAGCGGCGAAAGAACTGTAGCCTGGTGCGTGAGCGCCAGGTCAGCAAAAACAAAACGCCCGAGCCCCGGAGGGGCGAAAGATCTTCCGCCCCTCCGGGGCTGGCGCCGCTTCTCTACACTCACCCAGGGCTCGCAGCCCTGGGCTACAGTTCTTTCGCCGCTTCGCGGCTGAAAAACTCAAAGAACTTAATTGGCAGAGTAATGAACACTGAACCCGAAACCGCTGTAAAGTCGAGGATGCGGGTTCAACGTCCGGTCGAGGATGACGTATTCCAACAGTTCGAGTTTTTCCTCGACCGGCTGTAAAGTCGAGGATGCGGGTTCAACGTCCGGTCGTCCCGGTCGGACTGAATATCTCTTTCTTGGCCGGTCTTGGGCGCGTGCGATTCGGCAGCGGCTGTCCGGTCTCGCGGTCGAATTCATCGGGAGTGCGGCGCGGCGGCACGACATCATTGGTTTCGCGCCCCCATTGATTGAGCTTCTCGCGCAATGCCGCCAGCGTCCCGGCGTGACGCGGGTCAGCGGCCAGGTTTTTGAATTCGTGCGGATCGGCGATGACATCGTAGAGCTCTTCGGTCGGGCGCGGCGTCCGGAAAATACGCGATTGCTCCGGCGTCAGGCCGCCCGCATCGCGCAGGCGACGAATCGCGTCCATCGTCGGACTGCGCCCTGAATCCGCCGAAGTCGTCAGCGGCAGATCGGGGTAATCATTGCGAATGTATTTGAAACGTTCCGTGCGCACAGCGCGCGCGCGGTCCTCGTAATCGTGCCAGTTCTTTTCGGCGTAAATCTCCTGACGCGTTTTTGCACCCGGATTCGTCAGCATCGTCGCAAAGCTTTTGCCCTGCACCGTAGGAGGAATCGGGAGGCCCGAGAGTTGCAGGATGGTCGGCGCGAGATCAACGCTGCTGACCAGTCCGTTGGCGACTGCGCCGCGCCGAATTTTTTTCGGCCAGCGGGCGATCAAAGGCGTTTTGATGCCGCTGTCATAAAGCGTCGTTTTTGCGCGGGGGAATGGGCGACCGTTGTCGCTGATGAATAAAATCAGAGTGTTGTCGGCTACGCCCTGTTGTTCAAGTTCGGTCATGACGCTCCCGATATGACCATCGAGCCGCGCGATTTCATCGTAATAGAGCGCGAGTTCCCGGCGGACTTCGGGCGTGTCGGGCAAATATGGCGGGACGATAACATCCGCCGGCCGATGCGGATTCGGGATGCTGTTTTCGACATAGTCCCGATGCGGATCGAGGGCGGCGAACCAGCAAAAGAAGGGCTTGTCTTTCGGACGTTGCCGTAGCGTCGGCAACCAGCCTGCCGCGCCGCTGTCATCCTTGGCGAGCATCTTCCCGGTCTGCGGGTCGGTTTGAAACCCCGCCTCTCCCGGATCATCCACCAGATCAAATCGATCGCGCACATAATCGCCGAGATGCCATTTGCCCGACGCCGCCGTCCAATACCCGGCGGCTTTGAGCTTTTCGACAAACGTCACCTGTTCGGCAGGCAGCGGCCAGTGTAATTGTTCGGCGTCCGTACTGTGCGGATAGCGGCCGGTGATGAGGCTGGAGCGGCTCGGACTGCAGGATGAAATAGCGACGAAGGCCCGGTTGAATTTCATACCTTCACGCGCGAGTCGGTCAATATTGGGGGTGCGAATCTTTTTATTGCCGTATGCGCCGCTGTCATCCCACGCCTGGTCATCGGCGATGATGAGAACGATATTCGGGCGGTTAACCGGTTGCGCTAAATACTGCCCTCTGAACGCCGGCGTCAGAGCAAAGAGCAACAGGCAAAACAAAGCCATAGTATGTCGGTTCATGGTCGAATAGTCAGACAACATTGATGGTTTCAGTGCGGAACAGAACAGCAATCTTCTTCCCGATTGTTGCGTCGTTTCACTTCCATCACCCGTTACGGATAGATCCGCGAGCCGTCGATCTCCTGCATGATGCGTCCCATCTTCTGGTTGCCCGCTCCGAGGATAACAGAGAACGCGGAAGACGCGGAAATCACGGAATAAATGTTCATTTTTCGTGAATTCCGCGTCTTCTTTCCGCGAATTCCGCGTTCTCTCTTCCTGCCATCAGGCCGAGAACCGCTACGACCGCCGCCATGCCATAAAACATAATCCTGTACGACCCGGTTCGAGCGACGCTTTCGGCAAGCAGCAGCGGCCCAATGGCGGAAGCAACCACTGTAAGCGCCTGTGCTGCGCCCTGAATTTTTCCGAGATGTGCGCGGCCGTAAGCACGCCCCCAGTACGAAAAGAAGACCACCATCACCGATCCGCCGGCCATTCCCATAAGCGCCGCCCATATTGCGACGTGTAATTGCGTCGAGAGGTGCGGAAGCGCTGCGAGCGCCCCCGCCAGCAGCGTCATGGTCGCTGCCATCAACCGGTTCATCGACCAGCGCGTCGAAAGCCAGCCCCCGAGGAAATTGCCCACGAGCGCCGTCAATGCCGTCACTGCAAGCGATCGGTGATATGTCGCCGCGTCAAAACCGCGCTCGGCGAATATCGATTCGTTGAAAAGCGAAATGCCGGAGGCGATCAATCCGTAGACCGCGCTCCCGAGTCCGAAGATCCAGAACGCGGGTGTTTGCATCGCCTCGCCGAGCGTACTGCCCGTGATCGTTTCCGACGCTGAGGCGTCGCGAACGCCGTCCGCCGGCAAGCCGCAGGATTCGGGCGAGCGGCGCACAAAGAGCAAACTCATCGGCAAGAGCACCACGAGCAACGCCATCCCGATTCCGGCCCACGCCGCGCGCCAGCCGCTCGAAAGCACTACTGCGCCCGTAAGCGGAAAGGCAATCATAAAACCGACGCTCATCACGACGGCATAAACCGCCATTGCCCGCCCCAACCTTTTGACGAACCATTGCCCAACGATCGTCAGCGAGATGACCGAAAGCGCGCTTTGCCCGAGTCCGCGCGTCAATGTAATCAGAACCGCCAGCGCAACAACGCCGTGCACTCCGCTCATCGCAAGCACCACGGCGCCGAGTGCGGCGCCGACCGCGGTCAGCACGACCCGGCTGCCGAAGCGGTCGATCAATCTGCCGATGCCGACGGCGCCGAGCGCGCCTATGAGCGTCGCCCACAGATTGATCTGCGCAAAGAGCACGCGCGGGATTTGCAGCTCGGCAATCAGCGGTTCGGTAATCAGCCCGAGCCCCTGCGTACGGCCCGGCAGCGTCCCGACCATCGCCATCGCCGCGACGAGCATATTCACCCAGCCGTAATAAACCGGAAACCGCGCTATGGCGTTCATCCCGGCGCCGCTTCTGATTCTATTCAGCGATGAATCCCCGATGTCGAATCCCCCCTCCGGCGACGCTGCATTGCGCGGGTCCATACTGCAAACAAGCCGATGCACAACACAAGCCCCACCCAGCGCAGCACTCCGGTCTTGAATACTACCGTCGCATTGAAGACGATGAAGATCAGAAAAGCGTGCAATGCGATTACGGCGGCGCGCGGGCGGTTGATGTATGCATCGTGTCCGCGCCACCACCACGCGGCATCGGCGGCCCATGCGAGAGTGAAAAGATAGTTGATATAAATTCCGCCGCCCCAGTACACGCCGGTGACTTCTGCGGTTTGCCGCGCGGTTTCAAGCCAGGCCGAAGATTGGCTCCAGTCGTGGTAGTAGTGATAGGCGCAGAGGATGTGTGCGACGAGCGCGATACATCCAACGGTCCACGCCCAGCGCAGTGCGGAAAGAAGTCGATGATTGTTTCGTGCAAGCGCGACGCCTGCGGCGCCGAGCGCATACCCGGCAAGCACAATCCAGACCGTCGCCCGCGTCAGCAGTTCACCGCGATCCATCGCAGCCCACCCGGGAGAGACAACGGAACAAACAAAAAATAACGAAACATACGAAAAGACCCACCCTTTCCGTTCCGTCTGTTTCGTCTGTTTTCGTTTGTTCCGTTATCTCTCTTCATTCCGCCCGCGTAACGGCGCCCTCGGAGGCCGAGGATACGAGCGCCGCATATTTATGAAACACGCCGGTTTTGTAGCGCGGTTCGGGCTGCGTCCATGCAGTCAGGCGCGCCCGGATTTCTTCGTCGCTGAGATCGACGTCGAGCCGGCGGTTGTCTATGTTGAAGGTGATCGTATCGCCCTCGCGTACGGCGGCAATGGGGCCTCCCACTGCGGCTTCGGGCGCGACGTGTCCGGCCATCAATCCCTTGGTTGCGCCGCTGAAGCGGCCGTCGGTGAGCAGTGCGACCGATTCGCCGAGTCCTTCGCCCACGATCGCCGCCGTGACGCCGAGCATCTCGCGCATGCCGGGGCCGCCCTTCGGCCCCTCGTAGCGGATTACGACTACATCGCCCGGGTTTATGCTTTTGCTCGTCACGGCGGCCATTGCGTCTTCTTCGCGCTCGAATACGCGCGCCGGGCCGCGATGATGGTTCCGCTCGTACCCGGCTACCTTCACCACGCACCCTTCCGGCGCGAGGTTGCCCTTGAGTATCACGAGTCCGCCGCTTGTCTTGAGCGGATTTTCGGCCGTGACTACGACATCCTGTCCGGGAGTCTCTTCGGCCAGGGCGGATTCTTCGCCGATCGTCAATCCGGTGACGGTAGTTTGAGAGCCGTCGAGCAGATTGCCTTCGAGCATGCGCTGCGCGACGAGTCCTATGCCTCCGGCGCGGCCGAGGTCGATTGCGGTGTAGCGCCCGCCGGGTTTGAGATCGGCGATTATCGGCGTGCGGCTGCTGATGGCGTCGAAATCGTCTATGGAAAGTTCTACGCCCGCCTCGCGCGCCATCGCCAGCAGATGCAGCACGGCGTTTGTGGAACCGCCCGTGGCGGCTACACCGGCAATGGCGTTTTCAAACGCCTTGCGCGTCAGTATCCGGCTCGGCCGGGTTCCGCGATTGAGCAGATCTACTACGGCCTTTCCCGTATTGAATGCGACCTGATCCTTGTGCGGATCGGTCGCCGAGACGCTGCCCGAACCCAGGGCGGCAAGACCGATGAATTCCATGACCATAGCCATGGTATTGGCCGTGTACTGACCGCCGCAGGCGCCGGGGCCGGGGCAGGCGGTGTTTTCTATGGCGAGCAGTTCGGCGTCGCCGATGCGTCCGGCGGCGTGCTGGCCTACGGCCTCGAATACATCCTGAATCGTCAGGTCGCGCCCGGCGTGGCGGCCCGGCGCAATCGATCCGCAGTAGAGGATCATTCCGGGAACATCGAGGCGGATGAGTCCCATGGCCGCGCCGGGAATCGTTTTGTCGCAGCCGACGATTGCGACTACGGCGTCGAACATATACCCGCGCCCCACGAGTTCGATCGAATCGGCGATGAGTTCGCGGCTGACGAGCGAGGCTTTCATGCCCTCGGTGCCCATAGTCACGCCGTCGGAGATCGAAATGGTATTGAATTCCATGGGCGTAGCGCCGGCGGCGCGGATGCCTTCTTTAACTTTTACGGCAAGGTCGCGGTGATTGAAGTTGCAGGGCATCGTCTCGATCCACATGTGAGCGACGCCGATTATGGGTTTGCGCAGATCTTCGTCCGTGAAACCGATGGCCTTGAGCATGGAGCGGGCCGGCGCGCGGTCCCGTCCGTCGGTGATGATGCGACTGAGATGTTTTGGATCGAATGTCATGTGACTGATTTATCTTCCTTGTCGGGGTTATTCAGTAGCTGGCTTTCCAGGATTGCTTCCAGTTCGGGTAGAACGATCAGATCTTTCGGTCGCCCGGATGCGCGCTTGGCGGAAATCAGTTGTGGGATGGACAGGATCGCGCAGCGATAGCCAAAAAAATCGACCTTTTCAGCTCCGCGAATTATCTGTTCATAAGCGCCGATTCCAGCAACTTCGCCCAGCAAATCGATCTTTCCGAGATCCGTATCAAAGGTGAAATTCAGCCCATGTCGCAGCGTTTCTGCATCTGGTTTGAAGGGCAAGCCGGATGGCGCTCCCCGAAGCGTAGCGTGGATTTCAGTCAGGATACGCCCAAGTTTCTCCAGATTGTCAGGGCGCCGGGCGTAACAGAGATCAATGTCGAATGTTGCCTGGCTCGAGCCGTGAAGGCTCGCCGCCACTCCGCCGATGATTATGAAATCAGCACCGGCGGAAACCAGACGATCGACGATCGGCCTGAACTGAATCATGACGGGGTTTGTTGGCGGCTCCGGCGGACGGATTCTCTCATTTCCTCAATCTGCTCGACAAAAGATTGCAACTCCATCAACCGCTGTTCGGGAGTGCGCTGCAAACGGTCAACTGTCAACGTCAGATCGATGCCGAATTCTTTCGCCCGCTCTGCGGCGCTGCCCGGCGGCGGAGTGAGCAGGTACTCTTCTTGCTCCCTGGTCAGCATAAAATACCTCAAAGCGTGTCTTGAAAGCCCCGAAGGGGCGATGGATCTGTAGCCCAGCGCTGGGTATTTGGCGAACATTGTTTTGAGCCCCAGCAGGGGCGGAAGATCTGATCTGTCGCCCTTTCAGGGCTTGAACGCACAAGCGACGGCTACCTGGGGCTTGCGCCCCAGGCTACAGATCCATCGCCCCTTCGGGGCTTTCAAGACACGCTTTCATGTCAGTTCTATTGTCCGCCAATTCCCGTTTTAGTGAAATTGCCGGACATAGCCTTACTATCCCAGCTCAGAATGATCTGTCAATCTCAGCCGCCCACTTCTGCGACACTTGCGCCAGCCGCCGTTCAGATACCCGGCTCATCGCCAGAGCAGTCTTCAGCGGCAGCAGATCTTGGACCGATCGATCGAGATCTTCTTCCGACTGCACCCACACACTCTGAGCCAGTTTTCCCGCAATCGCTTCTTCGCTTTCACCGTCGCAGTGGGCTTTGATCAGTTTCTCGAACATCTCGTCCCGTAATCCACGATGTTCGCGCCAGTCGCCTGAGGTAATGATTGGAGCATCTACATTCGGGCTGTCGTAGGCATACGTCCATGCTTGCCTGACTCTGCCTTCTCCAACTCCGACATCTCGCAGCACGCGGCGATAAAGCGATCCGGATTGGCCGTAACCGCGAAAACCTTCGACCTCATCGAGCGTTGTCAGCAGTTGCTCGACGGAAGGGAATCGGCAGAATTCGCCCTGCACGTATTTTTCTCGATCATCGGGCAGCAACAATCCCGGATACTGGCCAAAGTCGATGAGCTTCCCGCAGATTTCAGCCATAATGATGCAACCGGGATTGGCTTGGCGAATCAAATGGTGACGGCTTTCACCGCGCATTAGCGTACCATAAACGAACAATCCCGTGATTTCACCAGCGGACCGGCTCATTTCTTTATCCGTTGCAGCCAGGAGTGGGCCAATATCGAGTTGATGCGCCTCAAGCCCCTCGCGCACGACTGCCAGATAATCCGGATTTGGCTCGACGAAGGGTTGCTCGTAATCGGGCTTCGCCTCGTAGGTTGTGACCTGAACTTCTTCTACGCCATCACGCAGGACCGTCGCCGTGAATCGCCGATATTTGTTGCCTTCCTTTCGATCGAGTGTTTCCCATCCTCCATCCTGCACCTCGAAAACGACTCCCGGCACAACGCAACCCCGGCGCGGCGTGACGGACAGGACGCCGCCATTTCGCCCACTTGAATGGAGCGAGAAACTCAGTCTGAAGTCCGGCAGATATGCGCTAAAGAGCGGTTGCAGGACTCCGGCACGGAACCCGCGTTCTTCCCAGTCCTCCTGATTCAGATTCGATCCATAGCCAAAATATAGTCCTTTCATCTTGCCCTCCCTGATTATCAGAATATCCGGGCCTGTCCCGGCGTTGGAGGACAGTATACCTACCTCGGCGTTGCAAGAGCGTTGCAGTCAACAGCCCCGTACACGACCACCTGACTCGGAACCTTCGGCAACCCATTGGGTGTGTCTTCCAGTGGATATCCAGTGAGACGCTCGAAATCCTTTTTTCCTCGACTAATGGCAGAGCGGAATGTGTTCGGATTATCCAACCCCATCAAATCCTGCGCCTCAGCGCGGCTTTTCACAAGCAAAATGGCTGCCAGGAGTTTAGCCGTGTGGCTGTTCGGTACCGGTTCATAACCGGCCTGGGATGTCAGCTTCCATTCATGGCGTAAAGATTCCGGAAGTTTGAACAGAACGACCTTTTTGTCATTCTCTTTATTGCCCCCTTGTTCTCCAAGCTCTTGCAAGGCGAACTCACGCGGATATTTTACTTTGGAGATCAAAGGATCCGGGCCAACGAGCATCCATTTCTGACCAGGTGGACCGAACTCCGCATAAGGATTGTTGCGATTCTCGATTTCGCCAATACCTTCCAGAGAATGGTAAGGTTGTCCGAGAAAATAGGCGCTGAGTTCGAGCGCATTGAAGATGTGGGACTGCAACTGGGCCGATTCTTCATCAAGATGCTGGAGTACCCGCTCGCGGGCATGAGCAAATGCCCCATCAATTAAGTCATTTGCTTTGAGTCTATGCATCACTGCCAGACGATAGAGGCAAGGCCACGGGCCGAGTACGCGTTGGCGACAAGCTTCTATTAGCCATTCATCGACCTCCATTAACTCATCATATGTAAGATCAGGTCGGCGCAAGGTCAAGTGGGCCAATCGATAGGCCGTCAATGCCGGCCATATGTCGGCGAATCGCGGGGTTCTCTCATGATGATGGGTTAGCTCATATGCCTCCCTGAGCATCTTCATCGCTTGGGCACTGTGGTGGCGCAACAGCTTGCTGTCCAAGCCTTGATGAAACAACTTGTTTACCCTGTCGCGTGTTTGAGGATCAATTACAGGTATATGGTCGGGTGCCATCTTATTCCGCGCCTTCCGCGTTCTCTCTTCCGCGCACCTGCAAGCCGAATTCTATGCTCTCGATGATCGCCTGCCACGTTGCCGAGATGATGTTTTCCCCGACGCCCACCGTATTCCACGACCGGTTGCCGTCGCTCGTCTCCACGTGCACGCGCGTACGCGCCGCGGTCGCCTTTTCTCCGTCCAGAATCCTCACCTTGAAGTCGATCAGGTGAAACTCCTCGATTACCGGATAATGCGGCCTGAGCGCCTTGCGCAGCGCCTGATCCAGCGCGTGCGCCGGTCCTACGCCGAGACTCGCCGTATGAGATTCCTCTCCGTCGATCTTCAGTCTGACAACCGCTTCCGGATCGCCGCTCGATCCTATCCATATGCGGTACTCTACGGGCTCGAAAAACCGCTTCCGCTTGCCGAGCGCATCGAGCGCGCGCAGATGAAACGATGCATCGGCGTCCTCGAACTGATAACCCTCGTGTTCGAGCTGCTTCAACTCCGCAAGCAGCTTTCTTGCCGCTTCCTTGTTCTGGGCGAAATCCTCGCCGAGGTCCGCCGCCTTGAAGTTCAGATTGCTCACGCCCGACTGATCGCTTACAAGCACGCGCGTTTCGTTGCCTACGGCTTCGGGACGTATATGCTCATAGGTTTCCTTCGCGCGCGCAACGGCCGAAACGTGAACGCCGCCCTTGTGCGCAAACGCGCTGCGGCCTACAAACGCCGCCCGCTCGTTCGGCACCAGATTCGCCACTTCGTTGATGTAACGACTCGTATGCGTCAGCAATCTCAAGCGGCCTTCGGGCAATGAGCGCCGGTCCATCTTCAGTTCGAGATTCGGGATGATCGAACAGAGATTGGCGTTGCCGCAGCGCTCACCGTAGCCGTTCATCGTGCCCTGCACCTGCATCGCGCCCGCTTCTACGGCGGCGAGTGAATTCGCCACCGCTAGTTCGCTGTCGTTGTGCGCGTGTATGCCCACTTGCGCGCCGGGAAAGCGGTTCCTTACAAGCGCCACCGTTTCATAAATGAATTCCGGCAGCCCGCCCCCGTTCGTATCGCAAAGAATTATCCGTTCGGCTCCGGCGCGCAGCGCCGACGAGAGCGTATCGAGCGCGTATTCGGAGTTGGCGCGAAACCCGTCGAAGAAGTGTTCTGCATCGTAAAACGCCCGGCGTCCGCAGGATTTCAGGTGCGCGACGGTATCGGCGATCATGCGGAGGTTTTCTTCGAGCGTGGTCTTGAGCGCGACATCTACGTGGAAGTCCCACGATTTGCCGAAAATCGTCACTACCGGAGTCTCGGCCGCAAGCAATCCCTGCACGATTGCGTCGTCCGCTGCCAGGCCGTTGGCCTTGCGCGTGCTGCCGAAGGCGGCGAGTTGCGCGGTTTTGAATTCGAGCGATTTTGCACGCTCGAAAAATTCCACGTCCTTGGGGTTCGCTCCGGGCCAGCCCCCCTCGATATAGGCGACGCCCAGTTCGTCGAGGCAGCGCGCAATCTTCAGCTTGTCCTCGACCGTATAGGCCAGCCCCTCGCCCTGCGCGCCGTCGCGCAACGTCGTGTCGTAGATCTCTACCGCAGATGCTTTCATGGTGTTAATACCGCCGGGAAGTAGAGAGATAACGGAACAAAACGGAAATAGACGAAACAAACGGAACAGGAACGGTATTTTCGTTTGTTTCGTCTATTTTCGTTTGTTTCGTTATCTCTCCTCAATTTTTCGCCTTGTCGACGAGTTTGTTTGCCGCAAGCCACGGCATAAGTCCGCGCAGCCGTTCGCCTACATCCTCGATCTGATGTTTCTTTTCGCCCTCGGCCAGCCGCGTGAAATTCGGCTTGCCGGATTCGGCTTCGGCCATCCATTCGTCGGCGAACTGCCCCGACTGGATTTCGGAGAGAATCTTCTTCATCGACTCCTTGACCTCGGGGCCGATGATGCGCTTGCCGCGCGTCAGATCGCCGTATTCGGCCGTATTCGATATCGAGTAGCGCATGTTCGATATGCCGCCCTCATACAGCAGATCCACGATCAGCTTCATTTCGTGCAGGCACTCGAAATACGCCATTTCGGGCGCGTATCCGGCTTCGGTCAGCGTCTCGTATCCGGCCTGAATCAGCGCCGTCAGCCCGCCGCACAATACGGCCTGCTCGCCGAACAGATCGGTTTCGGTCTCTTCCTTGAACGTTGTTTCGATGACTCCGGCGCGCGCGCCTCCGATGGCGCTTGCGTAGGCGAGAGCGACTTCCTTTGCATCGCCGCCCGGATTCTGCGCCACGGCAATCAGGCACGGCACACCGGCGCCGCGCTCGTATTCGCGGCGCACCAGATGTCCCGGTCCCTTGGGCGCGACCATAAATACGTTGACGTCTTCGGGCGGAACGATCTTCCTGAAGTGGATCGAAAAACCGTGCGCGACGGCGAGGTACTTGCCGGGCTTGAGGTGCGGTTCGATTTCGCGTTTGTAAATTCCCGGCGTCAGTTCGTCGGGCGTCAGCATCATGATGATGTCCGCGCGCTCGGCTGCATCGGCTACGGGCAGCACTTCCAGACCTACCGACTGCGCCTTGGCTACCGAGGGGCTGTCGGGCCGCAGCCCTACCACTACATCGCATCCGCTGTCCTTCAGGTTGTTCGAGTGGCCGAAGCCCTGCGAGCCGTAGCCGATTACGGCGATGCGTTTGCCTGCGAGATGGCGGAGATCGGCGTCCTTGTCGTAGTAAATATTCATGCGTGCTCCTTTATTGAGAGTGCTGAGTGCTGAGTGCTGAGTGCTGAGTGCAATTTGGAAATCAGGAACTTTAATTACAGATACTTTGAATTGAAGTTCTTCAGTTCTTATTTGCACTCAGCACTCAGCACTCAGCACTCAGCACTTCTCCTATACCTTTTCGTTCAGCGTCAACTGTGAAAATGTTTCTTCGTTGCCTTTGGGTTGCTGCCGGGTTGCGGCGACGCGCGTCATCGCTACGGTGCCCGTGCGCACCATCTCGCGAATGCCGATGGGTTTGAGCAGTTCGATGAACGCCTGCACCTTCTCGGCGTTGCCCGTCATCTCGACGATGAATGAGTCGGGCGAGACATCGACTATCTTGGCGCGGAAGATCTCAACGAGGTTGAAGACCTCCTGCCGGTGCGCGCCCATCTCGGCATTGACCGTGAGCATCACCATCTCGCGCTCTACGTGCGCTCGTTCGGTCAGATCGGTGACCTTGATTACCTTGACGAGCTTGCGCAACTGTTTGATGATCTGCTCGATTATCTTGTCGTTGCCGTGCGTGGTAAGCGTCATGCGTGAAATGCCCTCTTCGAGCGTGGGTCCGACGCACAGCGTATCTATTGAATACCCGCGCGCGCTGAAAAGACCGGCTATGCGCGGCAGCATCCCGTATTCGTCTTCGACCAGAAGTGAAATCGTGTGTCTCATAGTCAATGATGAAGATCAACCGCGGAATACGCGCAAGACGCGGAACGGATAAGCTTCTTTCCGTCCATTCCGCGACTTCTGCGTATTCCGCGGTTGTTCTTTTCCTTTATCCGAGAATCATCTCCTTCAATGCGGCTCCGGCCGGAACGATCGGAAAGACGTTTTCCTCGCGGTTGACCTGCATCTCCATCAGCACGGGTCCGCGCGCTTCGAGTCCCTCGGCGAGCACTCGCGAAACCTCCGAGGCCTGTGTAGCCCTCAGCGCCCTGACGCCGTAGGCTTCGGCCAGCTTCACGAAATCCGGCGCTACCTGAATGTTGCTGTGCGAGTAGTTGCGCGCGTAGAACTGCTCCTGCCACTGGCGCACCATGCCCAGATACCCGTTGTTGATGATGAGTATCTTGACCGGAATGTCGTACTCGACGATCGTTGCAAGTTCGTTGAAGCTCATCTGGAATCCGCCGTCGCCCACAACTGCCACGACCTGCTCGCCCGGTCGGGCCACGGCTGCGCCCATTGCGGCGGGGAATCCGTAGCCCATCGCGCCGAGGCCTCCGGAATTCAGCCACTGGCGCGGATTTTCGAATCCGTAAAGCTGCGCGGTCCACATCTGATGCTGTCCGACGTCGGCCGAAACGATCGCGCGCCCGCCCGTCAGACGATGCAGTTCCTCGATTACGCGCTGCGGCTTGATGACCTCGCCCTCATCGTGACAGAAAAACGGATGCTGCCGCTTCCATTCCTGTATCTGCTCAAACCAGGCCGTGCGGTCCGCGATGCGCTCGCCCGCGTCGAGTTGCCTTTCAACCTCGGCGAGCATCTGCTGCACTACTACGCGCGCATCGCCAACCACGGGCACATCCGCCTTGACGTTTTTGCTTATGCACGACGGATCGATGTCTACGTGTATGATCTGCGCGCCGCGCGCAAACTGATCGAGTTTGCCCGTAACGCGGTCGTCGAAGCGCGCTCCGATCGAGATGAGGAGGTCGCTGTTGTCTACGGCCATGTTCGTCCAGTAGCCGCCGTGCATGCCGAGCATGCCGAGGCTCAGGGGATGGCTTGCGGGAAACGTGCCGAGTCCCATCAGCGTGCACGTCGTGGGCAGATTCAGCTTCTCTGCGAGCCTGCGAACCTCTTCGTGCGCTCCGGCGGCGATCGCGCCCCCGCCCACGTAAAGCACCGGACGCCGCGCCCTGAGCATCAGTTCGACCGCGCGCCGCACCTGCCCGGGATGGCCCTGAAGGGTCGGTTTGTAGGAGCGCATATTGATCGTTTCAGGATAGCGGAACTCGGCTTCCTGCGCCGTCATATCCTTCGGCATGTCGATGAGTACGGGGCCGGGCCGCCCGCTCGACGCCACGTAAAACGCTTCCTTGATCGTGGGCGCCAGTTCCTCTACGTGCTTGACCAGATAATTGTGCTTCGTGCACGAACGCGTGATGCCCGTCAGATCCGCTTCCTGAAATGCATCGTTGCCGATCAGATGCGTGGGCACCTGACCGGTAAAAACCACTACCGGAATCGAATCCATGAAGGCGTTCGCTATGCCCGTTACCGCGTTGGTTCCCCCGGGCCCCGAAGTCACCAGCGCCACGCCCGTTTTCCCCGTCGCCTGCGCATACCCGGCCGCGGCGAACAATGCTCCCTGCTCGTGCCGCACCAGATAATGCTTGATGCGGTCTTCGTGCCGGTTGATCTCATCGTATACGTGCAGAACCGCACCCCCCGGATATCCGAAGATATGCTCTACACCCTCGCACCGCAGAGCCTCGACCAGTATTCGCGCCCCACGCATTTTCATACTTCCTCCAAATCGAGTTTTGCCCAGATCAGGTTTTTGATGGTTGTCAAAATTAAAGCCCCGGCGAGCCTGTTTTGCTCGCCGGGGCTTTCGATTCCCGTCAGCCTGTTGGTTTCAGGCCGACCAGACGGCGAGCTGTTGCGGTCCGATAGCTACCGCCGGAATCAAGCCGATAATCCCTACGTTGTATACCCGAATCGCAGTCATCGATTCTCCAATCGATTTCCCAACCGATTTTCCAACCGGTTCTCCGCCCGTTGACCCGGCGGATTCCCAAATGATCTGATTTTGTCGCTTCCGCGCATCCCGCCGGAATTTCAGCCCGCGCAGTATAGGACATCTTCATCAAATCAATCCACTTAATAATATTTATCGAATGATAAGTTGCATTTATGCATTCAATGCCCTCGCGCGATTTCGGCCAGGTGGCGGCGGACGCGATCGCCGAGCGCGGAGGTAGAGACCTGTATGGGGGCGCTGGAAAGGTCTGGGGTGCCGTAGCCCTCGTCGAGGGTGCGGCGGATGGACAGTTCAAGGGCGTGGGCTTCGGCTTCGAGCTTGCAAGTGTGGCGCAGCAGCATCGCCGCCGAGCCGATTGCGCCGATGGGATTGGCCTTGCCCTGTCCGGCGATGTCGGGGGCCGAGCCGTGCACGGGTTCGTAAAGGTCTACGCTTCCGCCGAGGCTCGCCGACGGCAGCATGCCGAGCGAACCGGTGAGCACGGCGGCCTCGTCGCTGAGTATGTCGCCGAAAAGATTTTCCGTAACGATTACGTCGAACGAGCGGGGGCGCGTAACGAGCGCCATAGCGCAACTGTCTACGTAGCCGTGTTCGAGTTGCACGTCCGGGTAATCCGCGGCGATGCGTGTGACGACCTTGCGCCACAGTTGCGAGCTTTCGAGCACGTTCGCCTTGTCTACAGAGGTGACTTTCCCGCGTCTTCCGCGCGCGAGTTCAAACGCGACGCGGGCCACGCGCTCGACTTCGGGCGCGGTGTAAACAAGCGTATTGAGTCCGCGGTCGTCTTCGATTGCGCGCGGTTGCCCGAAATAAAGCCCGCCGGCAAGTTCGCGCACGATAACCAGATCGGTACCGCGTATGATGTCGGCCTTGATCGGCGAAGCGTCTACGAGCGAATCGTACAGGAATGCGGGGCGCAGATTGGCGTAAACGCCGAGCCCTGCGCGCAGCGCAAGCAATCCGGTTTCGGGTTTGAGCGCCGGAGGATTTGCGTCGTAAGCGGGGCCGCCCACGGCGCCCAGAAATACGGCGTCGCTTGCAAGACACGCCTTGAGCGTTTCTTCGGGCAGCGGCGCGCCGAGTGCGTCGAGCGCCGCGCCGCCTATCAACTGTTCGGTAAACGAAAACTCGTGTCCGAAATGGGTTCCGACGGCTTCAAGCGCCGCGACCGCCTCGCGCGTCACTTCGACGCCGATGCCGTCGCCGGGCAGAACTGTGATCTTGAATTCCATAATTGTGAAGGGGAGAAACCACGGAATACGCGGAATACACGGAATACACGGAATTAAC
>JAHBSF010000003.1 GCA_019639255.1 Acidobacteriota bacterium
CGCGCCGCTTCTCTACACTCACCCAGGGCTCGCCGCCCTGGGCTACAGATCTTTCGCCGCTTCGCGGCTGAAAAACTCAAAGAACTTTGTTTACACTCTCTCAGCACTCAGCACTCAGCACTCAGCACTTTCTTCTTCCCCCCTTGCACTTCTGCACCTCCCTTTATGGCACGAGTCCTCACCGCTATCGTACTGCTCCCCATTCTGTTCGCCGCAGTGTGGCTTGCTCCGCCCGCGGTGTTTGCCGCCATTGCAGCGCTCGCCATTCTGCTCGGACTCAACGAATACTACGCCTTGACGCGCAAGACCGGATCGCCGAGCGGGGCCGTGCAGGGCACGATTGCCGCGGCAGCACTGCTCGGCATTTTCTACACCGGCAGGCACGAGTGGATCGGTGCACTGATCGCCGCGTTCGTAATAGCGGAACTTGTCATCCAGCTTTCTTCAAACCGCGATCTGCCGACCACGCTCGCCGGCGCCGCCGCGACGGTTTTCGGCGTGCTCTACGTAGCGCTTCTCGGCGGATACATCATCGCGCTCGGCGTTATTTCAGACCCGATACCTCAGCTTGGGGCGAAACTGCTGACGCTGTTTTTCGTCGTGGTGTTTGCGGGCGATACGGGAGCGTATTACACGGGCAGAACGCTCGGCCGTCATAAACTTGCGCCGCGCATCAGTCCCGGAAAGACGTGGGAGGGTGTAGCGGGAGGACTGCTCGGAAACGCTGCTGCTGCTGCTGCTGCGCATTACTGGTTTTTTCCCGAATTGCCGTTGATGCACGCGATTCCGCTCGCGATTGTGATGGGAACGCTGGGCATTCTGGGTGATCTGTGCGAATCGATGCTCAAGCGGGGCGCGCAGACAAAAGACGCGGGCCATCTGATTCCAGGACACGGCGGGCTGCTCGACAGGCTTGACAGCATGCTCTTCAACGCTCCACTCTTGTACTTCTATTACTCGAATTTTCTTCGATAATCAGCGCGTTCAAGGACTGCCGCCGTCATGAAACAGATTGCGATACTCGGTTCCACCGGATCGATCGGGCGAAACACGCTCCGCGTCGTTGAAGCGCTCAACGGTTCGTTCGGCGTGGCTGCGCTCGGAGCGGGCGGAAACGTAGCATTGCTGGCCGAACAGATCGAAAGGCATCGACCGCGCCTGGTATCGGTGCAGGATGAAGTGGCGGCCGATCGCCTCTCGTTTGAACTGCGCAGGCGCGACGTTGTGCGGCGTCCGAAAATTGGCGCGGGCGTGGAGGCCCTGAGCGAAGTGGCTACGGTTGAGGGCGCGGAAATCGTCATCGGCGCAGTGGTGGGAGCGAGGGGATTGCTGCCCACTTATCACGCGCTCGAAGCGGGCCGCCGCGTCGCTCTTGCAAACAAGGAAACGCTCGTGGTTGCAGGTGAACTGATGACGCGCGCGGCCGAACGTTCCGGGGCGGAGCTGTTGCCGGTCGACAGCGAACACAACGCGCTGCATCAGTGTCTGCGCGGCGAAGCGCGGCGCGAGGTGCGGCGGCTGATCCTCACGGCTTCCGGAGGACCTTTCAGAACCGCCCGCCGCGAAACGATCGAGAGCGCTACACCCGAACAGGCGCTGCAACATCCGACCTGGAGGATGGGCGACAAGATCACGATCGATTCCGCTACGTTGATGAACAAGGGACTGGAGGTTATAGAGGCCCGCTGGCTGTTTGACTTTTCAGCCGATGAAATCGACGTGATCGTGCATCCGCAGTCGATCGTGCATTCGATGATAGAGATGATCGACGGCTCGATCATCGCGCAGATGGGCGTAACCGATATGCGTCACGCCATACAGTACGCTCTTACCTATCCGGCGCGATATCAGACCGCGCTGCCCCCGCTCGATCTGGCACAACTTGGAAAACTCGAATTCCACGCGCCGGACACCGAGCGTTTTCCGTGTCTGGATCTTGCGTACAGGGCGCTGCGCGCCGGCGGCACGATGCCGGCCGTGCTCAATGCGGCGAACGAAGCGGCCGTCGAAGCGTTCCTCGAAGGCAAGATACGTTTTGGAGACATACCGCGCCTTATAAACGCAGCGTGCAACGCCCACACCGTCGAACCGGCCTCGACCCTCGACGCTGTGCTCGCCGCCGATGCCTGGGCGCGCGATCAGGTTAAATCAAACCACACGACATCGGGGCAACAAAGAGAGATTACGGAACAAACGAAATGAAACGAAAATTACGGAAAAGTTTAATCTTTCCGTCAGCGATTCTCCCCTCCTCCCCCTCGCATTCAGCACTTCTTTTGACACACTGCCGCCCCTGCCCTACACTGAACGCTGCGTTCGGCGGCGGCCGGGGCCGGAGAGGAGTCTGAGGCAGTGGGATATCTCGTTTTCGTTCTTGTACTGTGCGCGATGGTGGTCATACACGAGTTCGGCCACTTCATCGTAGCCAAAATGCTGGGTATTGCGGTTGAAACGTTTTCTGTGGGCTTCGGCCCGCGGCTGTTAGGATTTCGCATAGGCGAAACCGATTACAGGCTGAGCGCCATCCCGCTCGGCGGATACGTCAAGTTTCGCGGCGAAAACCTGGAGATGATCCAGGGCAAAAGCGAGGGATCGATTGACGAGTTCCTCGCGCATCCGAAATGGAAGCGGCTGCTTGTGGCGGTAGCCGGACCGGTATTCAACATCGTCACGGCGCTGCTTATTCCCACCATCGCCATCCTCGTAGGTTTTCAGGACAGTATTTACCGTGCGCAGCAGATGATGATCGGCATGGTGCGGCCCGGAACGGCCGCCGAAGTCGCAGGACTACAGCGCGGCGACCGGATTCTGGCTTACGGCAACAATGTCAACCCGACGTGGGAAGATTTCTTTCTCGACGTGAGACTGCGCCCCGACGAAGAGATACCTATGCGAATCGAACGCGGCGGAGTGGTATTGACGCCCGTCGTACGCCTGCACTCCGATACGATAGACAAGGAAAAAATCGGAGTCGTGGGAGTCGAGCCGTATCTGGATTCCGTAAAGGTAGGCCGCGTATCGGCGAATTCTCCTGCGATGCAGGCCGGGTTGAAGGAAGGCGACAGGATTCTCACAATCGCGGGCCAAGGCATTACGGCGTGGAACCAGTTCAAGGAAGCATTGCAAAGCACCAACGGACAGCCGATTGCGCTGCAGGTCGAAAGGGACGGTCAGCCGATCGAAATTCTGGCGACGCCAAGAAAAGACGAACAGGCGGGCGAGTTCAGGCTCGGATTCTTCCCCGTGATGACCACGTTCGTCAAAACATCCTCGCTCGGCGAGGCGCTGCGTTACGGCTGGGACTACAACTGGCGAATCCTGCGCATGACGGGGGTATTTCTGGGCCAGGTAGTTTCAGGGCAGAGGTCGATGCGCAACGCCGTGGCCGGGCCGATCGGCATCGCGCAGGTAACCTCGGATACGTACGAATCGGCGGGCTGGGCCGGAACGATCGAGTTGATGGGAATGCTCAGTCTCAATCTGGGCATATTCAACCTGCTGCCGATTCCAATACTCGACGGCGGCGTGATCCTGCTGATACTTGTAGAAGGGCTGCTCGGGCTGCTCGGGCTGAGCCTGACTATGAATATGCGCGAGCGCTTCCAGCAGGTAGGTTTCGTGCTCGTAATGCTTTTGATGGGATTCGTAATCATAAACGATCTGATGAGGGTCGGGGAGCGCTGGCTCGGTTCGCCCCCGGCGCAGGAACAACCGGCCAACAGATGACGGCTCGATGTCCGGGCGGCTCGTTTTCTCCGAGCCGCCCGTTTTGCTTTTCAATCCTCACTCTCCCGAAAGGAACGGGTTGAGTAAAGAAATCAGATAACGGAACAAACGGAAATAAACGAAATATACGAATTGAATCACAGGATTCGCCCGTTCCGTTCTTTTCCGTCTGTTCCCTTATCTGTCTTCTCTGCCTCAACCGGCGTCGACTATGGCACAGGAAGAGAAATTCGTGCGCGGCCTCGGTCTGCTCGATTCCACGATGATAGTCGCGGGATCGATGATCGGGTCCGGCATATTCATAGTTTCTGCCGATATCGCGCGGCAGGTGGGTTCCCCCGGCTGGCTGCTCGTCGTGTGGATCATCACGGGGCTGCTGACGCTGATGGCCGCAATCAGCTACGGCGAACTCGCAGCCATGATGCCCAAAGCCGGCGGACAGTACGTATACCTTCGCGAAGCATTCTCGCCGCTCTGGGGATTCCTCTACGGATGGACGCTGTTTCTCGTCATACAGACCGGAACGATCGCCGCCGTAGCCGTCGGATTCGCGCGCTATCTGGGCATACTCTGGCCGACGATTTCGGAAGAAAATTACATAATCTCTCCGATACGCCTGGGTTCAGGTTACGCCGTTTCGCTTTCAACCGCGCAGCTTGTAGGCGTGCTTATGATCGCGCTGCTGACCTGGATGAATACGCGCGGATTGAGGCTCGGCAAGCTGGTGCAAAACATTTTTACCGTTGCAAAAACGGGAGCGCTGATCGCCCTCATAGCCCTCGGCTTTCTGATCGGATGGCAGAGCGACGCCGTAAGCGCCAACTTCGGCGATTTCTGGACCGTGCGCGGCTCGCTTCAGGACGTGGGCGAGGGATTGACCGCAGCTACGGTGTTCGGGCTGTTCATCGCCGTATGCGTTGCGCAGACGAATTCGCTGTTTTCATCCGACGCCTGGCATAACGTAACCTTCACGGCGGGCGAGGTCAAAAATCCGAAACGCAACCTCCCGCTGTCGCTGGCCCTCGGCACGATGCTCGTCACGGCGCTTTACCTGCTGGCAAACCTCGCCTATCTCGTAACGCTGCCGATTACGTCGATTCAGGAAGTGGCGAGCGACCGCGTAGCATCGGCTACGGCCGACGTTATATTCCCGGGTTCGGGCGCGGCGATTATGGCGGTCGCTATCATGGTATCTACCTTCGGATGCAACAACGGATTGATACTGACGGGCGCGCGGGCGTATTACGCGATGGCGCGAGACGGGCTGTTTTTCCGCGCCGTAGGCGATCTCAACAAATTCCACGTGCCGTCGTGGGCGCTCGTAATCCAGGGCGTATGGTGTGCGGTGCTGGTGCTTCCGCGCACTGTAAGGTCGGTCGACGCCGAGGGGCAGGTCACGGCTTACGGCAATCTTTACGGCAATCTGCTGACGTATGTGATTTCGGCGGCGCTGATTTTTTATATCCTGACGATCGCCGGAATCTTCCGGTTGAGAAAAACCCAACCCGACGCCGAACGGCCCTACCGCGCTTTCGGCTATCCGGTCGTGCCCGCGCTTTATATGCTCGGTGCATCGGTGATACTCGTCGTGCTGTTCATTTATCAGTGGCGGGTGACGTGGCCGGGGCTTGTGATAGTGGCGACCGGTTTTCCGGTCTACTACCTGTGGCGGCGCAGAAGAGAGAATACGGAACAAACAGAATAGACGAAACAAACTGAAAGATATGCAAAGTTTCTTTCCGTTTGTTTCGTCTATTCTGTTTGTTCCGTATTCTCTTTCCCGATCGGCATTGACCGATATGGGAGTTGAGATTAGAGTTAGCGCCGCCTGCAAATAAATGTCCGACGCACAACAACGGCAGTCGATCCCCTCAACCCCTTCCGGATCGCGCCGGGCGCCGGAGCATGATCAAAGTATTAGGAGGCCCGAATGGCAAATTTGTTCGTGAGGAAATCGATCGCTGCGCTCAAGGCCGAGGCTGCAGTGAGCGGCGAGCATACGCTGAAGCGCACGCTTTCCGCGATGAACCTCGTCTCGCTCGGCATCGGCGCCATCATCGGCGCGGGGATCTTCGTCCTGACCGGATCGGCGGCCGCGCAATACGCGGGTCCGTCCATAGCCCTATCGTTCGTACTCGGCGGCGTAGCCTGCGCATTCGCCGGTCTTTGTTACGCAGAAATGGCGTCGACGGTGCCGATAGCCGGAAGCGCCTATACATACGCCTACGCGACAATGGGCGAATTCATAGCCTGGATAATCGGCTGGGACCTGATTCTGGAATACTCGCTCGGCGCAACTACAGTGGCAATCGGATGGTCGGGTTATGTAGTAAGCTTCCTCAGGGACATAGGCATCACGGTTCCGGCAAGTCTGGCCTCGGCTCCGCTTGCTTATGACGCAGTAACGCATACGTGGACGCAAACCGGGACGCTCATCAACCTGCCGGCGATGCTCATCATAGCAATCGTCACGGGGCTGCTGGTCGTGGGCGTGCAGGAATCGGCGAACGTCAATAACATCATAGTCGTTGTGAAGGTGGCGATTGTTCTGATCTTCATCGTGGCGGGAATAGGGTACGTCACGACGGCGAACTGGGTGACCGGCGCCAATCCCGAAGGCAAATTCATCCCGCCGGGCACGGGAGAATACGGAATATTCGGGTTCTCCGGCATGGTGCGCGGAGCAGCCGTAGTGTTTTTCGCCTATATCGGTTTCGACGCCGTATCCACTGCGGCGCAGGAAGCCAAAAACCCGCAGAAGGACATGCCCATCGGGATTCTGGGGTCGCTGATTGTCTGCACGATCCTGTACATTCTGGTGGCGATAGTTTTGACGGGTGTGGTGCCTTACGACAAGCTGAACGTGCCGGATCCGATTGCCGTTGGAATCGACGCGCTCGGGATGAAGTGGCTGGCGATACCCATCAAGCTGGGCGCGATTGCCGGACTGAGTTCGGTGATTCTGGTAATGCTGCTTGGACAGCCGCGCATTTTCTTCTCGATGTCGAAAGACGGGCTGCTGCCCGCCGGAGCATCGAAGGTGCATCCGCGCTTCCGCACTCCTTACCGCACGACGATCATCACGGGAGTAGTGGTTATGATCGCCGCCGGATTGCTGCCCATCGGAATCGTGGGCGAACTCGTGAGCATCGGGACGCTGTTTGCCTTCGCCGTCGTATGCATCGGGGTGCTGGTGCTGAGGATAAGACAGCCCGAGATCGAACGTCCGTTCAAGGCGCCGGTCGTGTATCTGACGGCGCCGCTCGGCGCAATCTCGGCCGTATACCTTATGGCGGGACTGCCGATGGATACGTGGATTCGGCTCGGCTTGTGGCTCGCAATCGGGCTTGCGATCTATTTCCTGTACGGAATGCATCACAGCAAACTCGGTCGTCAGGCGCAGGCCGAGGACTGAGAAAAACGGTCGAACCAACAAACGACAAGGCACGGGAAAGACGGGAAAAAGGCTTGCGCCTCCGTTTTTCTCGTGCTTTTCGTATGTTTCCCGGAAGGGGTCGGGCGGGCGCGGGGAGGGGCGGGACGCGTGCTTGATTATTTCGTGTGCAGGTCGTATAAATATTCGCCTCTGACGGATCTTTACCAACCTGTACAACTCTATTGAGGAGATCTACCATGGCTTTGCGTATAGGCGATACAGTTCCCGATTTCACCGCAGAAACTACCGAAGGACAGATAAGCTTCCACAATTGGCTCGGTGAGGGCTGGGGAGTACTGTTTTCGCATCCGAAGGACTTCACTCCGGTCTGCACGACCGAACTCGGCGAAGCGGCGCGCCTGAAGCCCGAATTCGACAAGCGCGGCGTCAAGATCATCGGTCTGAGCGTGGATCCGACCGATTCGCATCACGCCTGGGCCAAGGACATCGAAGAAACCCAGGGACAGGCGCTCAATTTCCCCGTCATCGCCGATCACGATCGCAAGGTCGCCGACCTCTACGACATGATTCACCCGAACGCGAGCGAAACCTTTACCGTGCGCTCCGTATTCGTCATAGGCCCCGACAAGAAGGTCAAGGCGACCCTCACCTATCCTGCAAGCACCGGACGCAACTTCGACGAAATCCTGCGCCTCGTGGACTCTGTTCAGTTGACCGCCAAATACAGCGTCGCAACCCCCGTCAACTGGAAACAGGGCGATGATTGCATCATCGTCCCGGCAGTCACCGATGAACAGGCGAAGGAGAAATTCCCCGGCGGATGGACGGCGCTAAAACCCTACCTCCGCATCGTCCCGCAACCGGGCAAAGAAAGCTGAAGAGAGATGACGGAACAGACGAAATGAAACGAAAATTACGGAATAGTTGAAGTTTTTTCGCAGTTTTCGTCTTATTTCGTTTGTTCCGTCATCTCTCTTAAACCGTATGCGTTACCTTTTGCAGCGAACGCGGGCGATCGGGACTCAGCCCCCGCGCCTCGGCAAGCAATGCGGCGAACATCTGTGCGGGAATAATATACGGGATCGGCGTCAGAACTTCGGGCATGCGCACGGGGATGCGTATGGCTCGATGCGCCGATCTGAGCGCCGCCGCCTCGCTGGAAATCACGACTGTTTCGGCCCCGAGCGCGTTTAGCTTCGCAAGCAGTTCTTTCATCCCGGTAAGCGAGGGACCGGGCGGCGCGAAAAGAAACGCCGGGAATCCGCGCTCCACCATCGCGATCGGCCCGTGCAGAAAATCCGCCGAAGAAAACCGCTCCGCCACTACATAACACGTCTCCATCAATTTGATTGCGAATTCATAGGCATTCGCGTAATTCAGCCCGCGCCCGACCACTACGCAATGATCGACGTAAGCATAACGCTCGACCATCTCCTCTATTTGCGGTCGCAGGGTAAGCGAGGCGGCGGCGAGTTCCGGTATGCGCTCGATTGCGGCGACAGCCCGGCGGCGACCGAGCGCGCGGGCGAGCAGATGAAGTATCATCAGTTGCCCGGTGTAGGTTTTGGTTGCAGCGACGCTGCGTTCGCGCCCGGCGTGCAGCAGGAAGGTTTCGTCTGCGATCCTCGTCATCGCCGAACCGGCTTCATTTGTAATGCCGAGGGTCAAGGCGCCGCATTTTTTTGCGTTTTCGAGCACAAGGTTGATATCCGCGCCCTCGCCCGACTGCGAAATGCCGATTACGAGCGCATCGCGCAGATCGAGCCGCGCGCGGTAAAGCGTGTGCACGCTCGGCGCGGCAAGCGATACCGGTATTCCGGTTTCGACTTCGAGCAGGTAGCGCCCAAACATCGCCGCATTGTCAGAACTTCCGCGCGCAACAAGCACTATGAGCCGCAACCGCTGCTGCCTGATTTTTTCGGCAAACTGCGCTATGCGCCGCCCCTCGCGCCGTATCGTCCGTTCGAGCGCACGGGGCTGCTCGGCTATCTCGGTCAGCATGAGTGACATTCAGCTTCGTCCTTTGAATCAGCTTCCTCTTTTGAAAAAGAATGGATAACGAAACCTGCCCAAACCGGTCTCAATTCCGTTTGTTTCGTTCTTTTTCGTTTGTTCCGTCATCTCTCCTGATACGGTCGAGTGTGCGGCGCATATCGGAAATAACTGCGGCAAGCTCGCCCCGCAACAACCCCGATTCGCGCGCTATCCCTATGGAATCAATCGCATCGCCCAAAGCCCGCAACTTCCTCTCGATTGCCGCCGAATCGACCTGTGCCTTCACGGGCCGGGACAAGGTCTCGAACACAGGATCCGAGTAAGTTGCAGCAAACGCAGTGACGCCGGCGGCCGTGCGTTCGTCGTAGAGCATTCTGAGCGCCCGCACGTGCGCGGCGGCCGCGTCGTATCGTTGCGGGTCCCAGGCGTACTCGGCCGCAGTTGCAAGCGCGGGCATCGATGCGCGCATCACACTGATGGGAGCGGCTACAAAACCCAGGGCTCCGGCAACATCTTTGGGGTTGCCGACCGGTTTGGGTCCCATATCAAGCCGCCGCCGCCGGTCCGCGCTGGAAGGATAATTTTCGCGGATCACAAACCGCCGCCCGGATGAGTCGGCGTGCCCGCGGTTTTCATCTGCGCCTGTTGGAGATCTCATCTCCGCCCGGGGCGCAGCAATTATCAATACGTCGGCGGGAATCCCCGCACTAAATTCCCGCATATACCCGCCGTCGCTCCACAGCGATGCTCCGGGCGCAGTCGACAATTCAAAACTCTGCATTCGCGTCTTCAAATGTTCGTATACGCGCCCAACCAGGTGAGCCTGCGCCGCAGCAAGAGCGCCGAACTTTTCCCGATCTCCAGCATTATCAAGCCCAGCATTATCAAGCCCAGCATTATCAAGCGATGATTCCCCGTCGTCGAATGCAAGCATGAAGTAATGTACGCCCGATGCGGCAAGGTTATCGAGTCGGCTCGCAAGTGCGCTGAAATCCGCATCGGAGGCGTAGCTGAAGGAGGGATCGGGGCGCATTGCGTAAACGAAATCAATGAAACTCTCATCGCACGCGTGCAGCAGTTCCTTCAAACGGTCCAACTCCGGTTCACCAAACGCTCCACGGTCACGACTCTGCGAATCGATTATCGGCGCATAGTAATAGCGGTTCATCCGCACGCGGGCGAGAAAGCGGATCATGTCCAGGCGGTCGCGGTGCGACCACGGTTCATCCGACAAGCGCTCCAGGATTCCGCGCTGAGCAAGCGCAGGATTTTCGGTAATCTGAAAATCCTTGTTCAACCTGCCGTCGGCGCCCAGAAGTTCAAGCCGTCCCAGGGCGTTGAATGCTCCGCGCACGCTCGATGCTCCGATCTCTATTCGACGAACGCTGCCCGATCTTCGGCGGCTGCGTATGGTGTAGCCGTCTGCAGGTATTTCGCGGCGATTGAGGTTGATGCCGACCTGAACCATCGGAACGTCGACCGGATATGCGCTCCAGTTTCCGACCTCAAAGCGCCGCGCCAGGCGTTCGTCTACGGGCCGCGAATCGAGCAGTTCCCATTCCAGCGCGCCGGCGGGTTTTTCCGGATAAAGTATATTTACCAGCGGCAAATATATCCCGAGGCGCAGTTCCGGTTCCTCGACCGTGCCCCAGGTAAAACGAAGTTGAAGCCGTTGGAACGAGCGGGCCTCGTAATAGGCGCGCTGCCCGGTGCTGAGAGTGACGGCGTGTGCGTTGCGCCGGAACTGTTCGTTGAAGAGTTCCTCGGCCTGGCGCGATGTTTCTTCGCGAGCAAACGCTTCGGCACGGTCGCGCGCAGCGCCCAGAGATTCCATATCCGCGCCCCATTCCCGCAGCGCCGATTCAAGCTTCGGCAATACGGTGCGCGGATAGGAGAATTCGTGCAGCATCCTTACAAGCGTAAGTTCTATCTGCGAGCGTTCGGCGCGCTGGAGCCGGTCGGTATCGTCGCGCAGGAATTTCATCGTCACGAGGCGGGCCATCGACTGAGCCAGCGCCTGAGCGGATGCGTCCCCCGCAGCGGATGCGGATGAAAACCCGAGCAAGGGATCGAACAATTTTTTCTTGCGCAGTTCCGCAAACAGCGCATTGCGGCTCGATTCATCTTCCGAAAGGTCCGCCACTGCGGTGCGAAAACCGCGCGCGTTTGCCTGCGCCGCAGCATCGGCAAGCGCCGTGCGTCCCTCGGACGCGGTTCCGGGCGATTGAATGAAAAACAGCACATCCGCCTTTGCAGCGGCTTCCGGCGAGCCCGGCAACGCCTGCCCGTCTATGACCGCAACCTGCGCGGTCAACTGCGGCGCAAGGCGGGCGGCGTGCGGCGTAGCAGAAGCTCCGAGCCATATCTTCGGCTTGAGTCCGAAACGCTGCAAAAGCATGCGTGCAACGAGCAGTTGCGCTCCGCCGTCGCGCCCAATTATTACCGCTGCGCGCTCGGCAAGCCCGCGCCCGGCAATCCTTGCATCGAGCGGATCCGACGAACCGCCTTCATTTGAAACCGGCTCATCCCTCGCAACGAGCAGGTAATCGAGCGCGCCGGAATCCAATGCGTCAAGTACTGCGACTGCTGTTCGATCGTCCGCCGTGAATCCGTAAACGGGCAGATGCAGGCTGCGCGCGCGGAGATGTGCGAGAAGTTCGAGTTTGCGCACCGGCTCGCCGGGAAGCGAATCGAGCGAAAGTATGAGGCCGTCCAGGTCGGCGAAATCCGCGCCGAGCAGCCACTCGGCGAGCCCCGCCAGATCGGGGCCGCGTGCGTCGTCGCCCAGCAGGTCTACGGACGGAAGCACAAGATCGTGATCCGCAACGCGCGCAAGCAGCCGCGGGGTCTGCAGCGATACGGGGCGACTGTCCTGCGGCAGCATCAGGAACTTGCCCGCAAAATAATTGCGCTGCAGCGGGCGCAGGCGCGGGCGCGATTGGGCGAGCATCAACGCTTCGCAAAAAAATACAGCAATCAGAATCGCGGTTGCGAAGCGCAAATAAAGGTATTCGGATGCAGCTTTGCCAATCACGCCACTGATGATTTTCAGCCAGTTTCGGTCAGGAGTGAAATTGCATGCGGCAGCAGACGAACTACCGCCGAAAGATTCTCGCGCGCGCCGCGCACGCTGCCCGGCAGGTTAAGTATCAGCGTCCGCCCGCGTGCGCCGCAAACGCCGCGAGAAAGCGCAGCGAGCGGAGTTATTTTCAGACTCTCGGCGCGCATCAGTTCGGCGAGCCCGGGCGCTTCGCGCTCGATTGCGTCGCGCGTAGCCTCCGGCGTTACATCGCGCGGGGCAAATCCCGTTCCCCCCGTAGTGACTATGAGATCGGCCAGTCCCGAGTCAGCAAAGTGGCATATCCGTCCGGCTATCGCACCGCGCTCATCGGCGATGATTTCCGCCGCCACGATTTCGGCCCCGATCGATGCAAGCTGTTCGGCTACCGCCGGCCCCGATGCATCGACCCGCTCGCCGCGCGAGGCCGAATCGCTGACCGTCAGTACGACCGCTCGTATCTGCGTCTTCATCAACTAAAGTCTACCCAAGGCAATCAGCAATGAGAAGCTCAGAAAGAGAAATAACGGAACAGACGGAAATGTACGGAACAAACTGAAAGTTCGGCGATTTCCGTAGTTTTCGTCTATTTCTGTTTGTTCCGTTATCTCTCTTGCCGTCTCAATACCTTTTCGTAAAGCGCGATGTACTGCGGGATAACGCGTTCCGTATTGAACTGATCTACGGCCCACTCGCGGCCCCGCGCACCGAGTGCACGGCGCAAATCGGCGTCGGACAGGATTTCCACCGCCCGCTCGGCGATTGCGTCTATTTCACCGACCTCCACCAGATACCCGTTTTCCCCGTCGCGCACCACATCCGGCAGTCCTCCCACGCGGGTAGCGATCACCGGGGTTTCGCAGGCGAGCGCTTCGAGCGCGGCAAGCCCGAAAGATTCCGTCTCGCTCGGGACAAGCAGCAGATCCGCAACCGAAAGATAATCAGCTATGTTGGGGACCTGCCCGATAAACAGCACGTCGCCCGACAGATCGTACTCGCGCGCGAGGCGTTCGGCCGCATCGCGCGCCGGGCCGTCGCCGCACATCACGAGGCGCGCCCGCACGCTGCGGCGTATCCGCGCCAGCGCGTGTATGCAGTCCTCTATGCGCTTGACCGGGCGGAAATTCGATACATGCATAATCAGCATCTCGCCGCCCGGAGCCAGCGTCTCGCGCAACCCCTCGTTCGGCCGCCGCCAGTACATCGAAGAGTTGATGAAATTCGGGATCACTTCCACGCCGCACTGCCCGAAGGTTTTGCACGTCTCATCTGCAAGAAAGCGCGACACGGCAGTAACCGCATCGGATTCCGCAATCGAAAACCGCGTGATCGGAAGAAAACTCCTGCGCGCACCCACAAGCGTTATGTCGGTTCCGTGCAGGGTGGTGACAAACGGCAGATAGCGGGTCGGACGGTACATCTCGCGCGCGAGGTATGCGGCCGTCGCGTGCGGGATGGCGTAGTGCATGTGCATGATGTCGAGCCGCTCGGCTTCGGCGACTTCGATTATCTTAGAGGCAAGAGCAAGATCGTAGGGCGGGAATTCAAACAGCGGATAATCGAACATCTCGACTTCGTGAAAACGTATCCGCTCGCCGAGTTCGCACAACCGCGTAGGCAGCGCATAACTGATGAAATGCACGGTGTGGCCGCGCGCGGCAAGCTCGCGCCCAAGCTCCGATCCGACGATGCCGCTTCCGCCGTAAGTGGGGAAACAGGTGATTCCGATGTTCATAAAGAAATCAGGACAATGAAAGAGAGATAACGCAACATACGAAATAAGACGAAAATTACGAAAAAGTTGGATATTTCTGTCTGTTCCGTGTTTTTTCGTTTGTTCCGTTATCTCTCTTTCTTTCTAAACCGGAAATTGCTGACTCAGCACTCAGCACTTCTTCCTTCCCTCTCACGAGTACATATTCATCCGCGCCGACAGCAGCGCAACCGGGTCTGCGACATTGAGAGCCTCGCGCACATAAAACGCCTCGCCGTGTTCGACGCCTATGAGCGCGCCGAAATAGCGGTCGCGCGCCTCGATCTCGCGCATAAACTGCGGCGTGCTGACGCGCGATTCCGGCTCACGGCTCCCCGGATCGTGAAACTGCGAGGCGTGAGCCGCAATCGCCTCCCATTTGCGCGCCGATTGCTCGCTGATATCGACGATAAAACTCGGCGCCAGGTTGCGAGGAAACAGAAAATAAGCCACACAGTTCGGACGATGGCGCGCAAGCCCCGCATCGGCATCGTATTTCGCAAGCCCTGAGATGTGCGCCGCCTCGCGTACGAGTTGCGACGTATGCGCGTGATCCGGATGCGGATCCTCCCAGTGCTGCGTCAGTACTATGCGCGGGCGATGCCGCCTGAGTGCGCGCACGAGCGCCGTGCGCGAGGATTCATCCACCCATATTTGCGAATCGCCGAGGTCCAGCGTTTCGCGCACCGCGCAGCCGAGGATTTCCGCAGCCCTGCGCGATTCCACGGCGCGGAGTTCGGGCGTCCCGCGCGTTCCGGCCTCGCCGCGCGTGAGGTCCAGAATGCCCGTTCGGTACCCCATCGCCGCAAGCTTGATCAGCGTTCCGCCCGCCGACAGTTCAACATCATCCGGATGCGCCGCAATCGCCAGCATATCGAGCGCTTCATGGTTTGTCATCGCCCACTACTACATAGCATCGGAAGGACAAGGTCAAGCGCGCATCGGTTGAGCGCCTTGCGCTCCATTTCCCTGCTCTCGGCGCGCGCTCCCATCCAGGCAATCCCGACGGCAATGGCAAATATGCGCGGATTGACTTATCCTTCCGAAAATCATTTAACTGGAGGACTGATTTCGTGCCCTCAACCAGCACCAGAAGTACAAAGGCAAAAACCGATAAACCGGGCGAAACGGCTGCGCCGAACAATGCCTCCGGATCCGGCAGCGGATTGCTGCTGCGCACCGCAGTATTCGTCGGCGGCGCGTCGGTGATGATCGTAGAGATACTCGGCTCGCGCATACTCGCGCCCACCTTCGGAACCACGCTTCACGTCTGGAGCGCGATAATTACCGTGACGCTCGCCGCACTCGCCGTAGGCTACGCCTGGGGCGGAAGAATCGCCGACCGCAGGCCCGGACTCGCCGTGCTGACGACCGTTATGGCCATTGCCGCCGGAGCGCTGCTGATCTCGGACCTGATGACCAAACCCGTGCTCAGCGCCGCATACGGCGCCGGGATGATCGGCGGAACATTCATCGCCGCTACGGTGCTTTTTCTTCCCACGCTGCTGCTGCTCGGCATGGTATCGCCCATGGCGGTGCGCGCCGCAGCCGATTACCAGCACCTCGGCACAAGCGTCGGCAACCTTTATGCGCTGTCGACCATAGGCTCGGTTGCCGGTTCGCTCGCCGTGTCGCTAATACTGATCCCGAATCTGAGCGTGCACACGGCGATAGCGCTTACGGCGGCGGGGCTTGCTATGGTACCGCTTTGGTACCTGATTACGCGCAGGAAATGGCAATCCTCGGCGCTGCTCGCCGCGGCCGCGGCTCTCTCCATCACGGCGACTAGCATCGCGGGCGAAGCCGCCGACCGCGAGGTTTTCTACAAGGGCGAAGCCTATTCCGTAACCGAACGCGTCCCCTCCGCCTACGGCGACCTCGTCGTGAGCGACCATCAGGGAACACGCTACCTGTTTCTCAACGGCGTGCAGCAGGGCTCGCTGCGCGGTTCTTTTTCGGGCGCGCTCTACGCCTTCGGATTGCAGCGCCTTAGTTCCCTGAAGGGAGCGCCGAAATCGGCGCTCGTTTGGGGGCTCGGCGCGGGCGTTTTCTCGCGCAGTCTGGCTGAAACGGGCACCGATGTTACGGTAATCGAAATCGATCCGATGTCGGAGGTCGTGGCGCGGCGGTATTTCGGACTCCCGGATTCGGTCAGGGTAATAATCGGGGACGCCCGCACGGAAACCCTGAAACTGCACGACCGCTACGACGTAATCATTCTCGATGCATTCAGCGGCGATTCACCGCCGTTTCATTTGCTGACGAAAGAGGCCTTTGTAAGCCTGCGCGAAAGACTTGCACCCGGCGGCGTGGTCGTCGCCAACATTGTAGGCAGCAGCACCGGGCCGGGTGCTCGTGTAATAGCATCCGTGGCTGCGACGATGGAGGAAGTATTCGGCCCCACACTTGCTTTTGCGCCGAATCGGAAACTCGTGGGCGCAGACCGCGCCGATTACGTCTCGACGATGTTTCTCGTCGCCGGCGATGTGCCCGAAACGCCAGCCCCGTTTCCCTATCCGTTTCCGGAAAACGTGCGCCAGTACGTAGACACGGTGTGGAACGCGCGCGTGGAGGTTTCGCGCACCGCCGCCGTAGTGCTTACCGATGCGTTTGCTCCGATCGAAGCCTGGTCCGATCCCGCGGTCAAGGCAATGCGGTATTAAATCAAACTACACTACATACGGACAAAAAAGAGAGATAACGGAACAGACGAAATAAGACGAAAACCACGGAATTATGCAACTTTTCCGTGATTTTCGTTACATTTCGAATGTTGCGTTGTCTCTCTTCCCTCTTACGCCATGAACCCGGCAAGGAGAGGGCTTCCACATGCGGCGATTCAGCGACATCCGTTTCCGCGAACATATGTCGTGTATGATTTCTACCAACAATCAGCCTATCAGGTTCTCCCCGCCCGCCCCAAATCGCACCCCGCCTCTTCACACTTATTGAAGATCAACTTAAGCGGAACTTAAGACTAGCGTGAGAGCGACTTAATTCCTGCTTGCTAGACTCCCCGCCTTGCATCGGCGTTAGCCTGAAACTCAATTTACCCGCAGGGAGATTCATCCATGAAGATCAATTATCGATACTACTGCCATAACCTGATGATGCAACGCTCACGCAGACTGTTCGGCGCGGTCATAATGACGGCCGCGCTGTGCATCAGTGCTCTCGCGCAATCCGGCCCTACCGGAAGCCTGGGCGGAGAAATCAAGGATCAGGGCGGGTCGGCCGTCATCGGCGCAAAAGTAACCGCCACGAACACCGGCGCCGGACTCAGCCGCACCGCTTCCACAGACTCCGAAGGACGATGGATAATTCCCGTCCTTCCGGTAGGCGTGTATAAAGTCGCGATAGAAGCGACCGGATTCAAAAGAACCACGCGCGAGGGCGTTGCAGTAGAGGCTGCAGTGCCGCGCGTATTCGATACCGAACTCGAAGTCGGCGAGGTTACGGTCGAGGTCAACATCACGGATACGGCGCCGCTCGTTACTCCCACGACCGCCACGACCTTCCGCCAGTTGACCGGACAGGAACTCGTACAGGTGCCGACATCAACCCGCAGCTTCACGCACCTTCTATCGGCCGAAGCGGGCGTTAGCGCCGACCTGCCGCCCGTGCTGACAAACGGCACGGGAAACATTTCGCCGTCCGTAAACGGCACGCGCACCACAAGCACGAGTCTTACATTCAACGGCGTCGATGCAACGAACCTGACTACAAACGAGGGATCGTTTTCCGACAATATATCGCCCGCGCCCGAAACGCTTCAGGAAGTAAAGCTACAGACATCTCTTTACGACGCATCCACGGGCCGCTCAGGCGGCGGCAACTTTCAGCTCATTACGCGCAGCGGTTCCAACCGCTTCAGCGGCTCGCTCTATCACTACCTGCAGCACGAAAAACTGAACGCCAACGATTACTTCTTCAACCGCGACGGCATAGAAAAACCCAAGGCACGGCGCAACGAGGGCGGATTTACTATCGGCGGCCCGGTTATTACCGACAAGTTGTTTTTCTTCGGCGGCTATCAGTTCACGCGCGCAAACACGGGTTTTGTGCCCACGGCGTCGAGCATCACGGTGCTGCCCGAAGCGCTGCGCCTGATACAGGGCGAGCGCACGCCGGCTAATCTCACAGCCGCCTTCCGGCAACTCAATCCCAATTTTGCGCTCACCGAAGCGCAGATCTCACCCATATCGGTAGCGCTGCTCAACCTGCGCAATCCGGCTACGGGGGACTTCTTTATCCCTGCGCCCCGGTCCGTAGCCGACCGGGTAGGTACGGATACGACCGTCAATCCGTGGACCGGGGGCAATCCCCTCGTACGGCAGCGCAATGTGTTTCCGGCCAAATTCGAGCAGGATCAGTTCACAACAAAACTCGACTATCAGATAGTCGAATCCAACCGATTGAGCGGTACGTTGTTTTTCGCCAACTTTCCGGGCTTCGATCCGTTCCCGGACCCGTCGAGTCTGGCTTCGCCCGTAACGCTGCGGCGCAACGACCGCAACCGCACGGTCGCGATTTCCGACATACATACCTTCAGCCCGACGCTCATCAACGAAGTGCGCGCCGGATACTTTTTCCTCAACAACACGCGCAGTCTCGATGATCCGTTTCTCGCCATCACAAACGCGCTGGTGGGAATACCGAATCCGGCGACATTCTTCGACAACAGCCCGGGCACGCAGCGGCTCGGACACTTCGTCTTTCGCAACAACCTGTCGAACCTGTCTTTCGGAGGACCCAACGATTCGTTCAATCGCCGCCGCCAGCAGACCTTCAGCCTTTCGGACAACGTAACCTGGACGCGCGGCTCAAACGCGTTCCGCTTCGGCGCCGAATACAAGCGCCACATATACGACTCGAACCTGCCCGAAGAACAGGCCGTAGAGTTCGAGAAGTGGGAAAACTTTACGCAGTTTCTTGCAGGCCGCGCCACCGAAGCCGATACCCAGTTCGGCATCACCGACAAGAGCTTCCGGTTCCAGGATCTCGGCGCTTATATCGCAACCGATTACAACGCAGCGCGCGGACTTACGCTGAACCTGGGAATAAGGTGGGAGTGGTTCGGCTGGCCTACGGAAAAGGCCGGACAGATCGGCAACTTCGATTTCGCCGGATTGAGAAACACCGAAGATCCGACGCCGAGCTTCCTCGTGCCGTCGAACGTTCAGATTACCGGCTTTAACGCCATCGACGGAGCGCTCGCCGTCACTCAAAGAACCGACAACAAACACACGCTCAACGGGCAGGATCTGAACAACTTCGCGCCGCGCTTCGGATTTGCATTCTCACCTTTCAGGAACGATCGAATGGTAGTACGGGGCGGATACGGCGTATTCTTCGACCGCCCGTCCGCCGCCTTCATAAACACGATCTTCAGCAACTATCCGTTCCTGCGCGAAGTCGAGGTCACCGCGCCCACGCGCAATGTGCCTATGGCTACGGCCTTCTCTCAGCAGGATCCGAACCTTCCCTTCAACCGGTATCTTCCGAACCGCATCGTGTATCAGAGCGGCGGAACCTACGTCATACGCGACGGCACTCCCGTAACGCGGCAATCGGACGGATCGAACAATCCCATAGACCTCGCTACAGGCCTTCCCGCACTCGGCAACGTGGCTGAAACGTTTGAATTCCGCGCCGTAGACCGCAACCTGCGCACGCCCTACGTGCAGCAGTGGAACCTCGGATTCCAGTTCGAGATGATGAAGAATCTTTTGTTTGAGGCGCGCTATGTGGGCACGAAGGGCACGAAGCTGCTCGAAGCCACGGCCTTCAATCAGGGCTTCGACCTGAACGATTCAAACGCGCCCGATTACATTTTCAAGCGTTTCAACGACGCCTACGATGCAGCATATCAGCGAGAGTTCCAGCGCACGGGCAACGTGAACATACTCAACGGACCGCTGCGCAACGCAGGCGCGCAGCGCGAGCGCGGGCGCGGCATCGCATTCGGTTTTCCGAATACTGCGGTCGGAAACTTCATCGACTACAACCTGTCGAACGCTGCAGGCGCCGTTATAGGATTTGAAGCGCGCGGCTTGATACTGGGCTTCAACGTGCCGGAGGCTCTGCTTCTGACCTCATCGTCCAATTCGATCTATCACGGATTGCAGTTGGGCGTGAACAAACGCTTTTCGCGCGGCCTTCAATACAACGCCTTCTATACCTGGTCGAAGTCGATGGACTATATCTCCAGCGATCCGGGTTCGACCGCCGGATCGGGTAAACCCGACGTGCCGAACGCCGGGTTCGTAGTACAGGGCGATCAGCGGAATCTCAGACTTAACCGCGCCGTATCGGATTTCGACCGCACTCAGCGGTTCAGCGCAAACTTCGTTTACGAACTGCCGCTCGGAGATTCGGCGTTTCTCAAGGGATGGCAGATGTCGGGATTTGCGCAGATTCAGTCCGGCTCGCCGTTTACGATCTTCTCGGCCGAACCCGAAACCGGCAACGTATCGCAATATGCAAGCCTCCGAACCGGCTCGGGCGGTCTCTACCGCCTGGGCTTCGGCAGACCCAGCCTTTGCGGAACCATAGATCAACTCAGAGAAAAGGCTTCGGATCCAACCGAACGGTACTTCAACACCTCGGTGCTTTGTTCTCCGCAGACCGCAGCCGGCGGTTATCCGAACAATCGCGCCGTCGGATCGCTCGGAAGAAACGTGCTGCGCGGGCCTTACCAGAAGCGCTTCGATCTGGGCTTTTCCAAGAGCACCGCGATTACGGAACGTGTAGGCATTGAGTTCCGCTGGGACGTGTTCAACATTTTCAACAATGTAAACTTCGCGCTTCCAAGCAGCGATCTGCAGGATACGACCGATTTCGGCATGATACTCAATACAATCGGCGGGCCGCGCGTGATGCAGTTCGGCCTGAAACTGAAGTTCTAAATCACTCCATACGACTTCGCGACAAAAAAGATAGATAACGAAACAGACGAAATAAGACGAAAATTACGGAAATATTGAACTTTTCCGTAATTTTCGTCTTATTTCGAATGTTGCGTTATCTATCTACCCGGCGACTCGCAAGGATTTGCTGCCGGATTTTTTCAAGCACCGGCGTGCTTGCGCGGCCGTAGTTCGAAAGCACCACGGCCGTATACCCGTCGTTGAGAAACATATCCAGGTTTGAGCTGATGCCCGGGAATCCGCCGCCGTGGCCCACGATCGAATTTGCAATTTCTACCTGAAAACCGTAGCCGTAGCCGGGCGAATTCAGTTCGGGTTTGGGAGAAAGGGCGAGTTTTACTCCTTCGGCGGAAATGAGTTTTCCGCCGAGCAGCGCCTGTGCGAAGCGGTGCAGATCCTCGACGGTAGAATATCCTCCGCCGGCCGGACCGCCGCGGATTACGTGCTCGAATATGTTGCTCTGAAAAACAACGCCCTGCTGTGTAAACTGTTTGTCGTAGCCTACGGCGAGATTGGGATTCACCCGGTCGAGATCGAAGCTGCCGCTTGAGGTCATACCAGCAGGGCGGTATATGTTTTCACGGATATAGTCGAAATAATTCTGCCCCGACGCCTTTTCTATAACCTTGCCGAGTACGAGCATTCCCGTATTGCTGTAAGCCCAGCGCGCGCCGGGTTCGAATTGAAGCGTCTCGTCTTTGGCAAGCTCCATCATATCGTCCACGGTACGGAAACGGGCGCGCGAGGATTCGACGAATTTGCGGTTGAAATAGCTGCCGAGCCCCGATGTATGCGTCAGCAGATGTTTGATGCGTATCTTGTCGGCTGCTTCCCTGTTCGGGAACTCTACGAACTTCGATAGCGGATCATCGAGCGAGAGAGCGCCGCGCTCGGCGAGCTGAACGATCGCGACCGAAGTAAACATCTTGTTCATAGAGCCGAGATTGAACCGCGTGGCGATGTTGTTCGGCGCGTTGAAGTCCTTGTTTGCAACGCCGTATGCTCCCTTGAAAATCACCTTGTCGCCCTTGGCCAGAAGCACCGCGCCCGAAAATACGTCGGCGTCGGCCAGCTTTTTGAGATAAGCTCCGAGTTCGGCGCTCATCTGCGCCTCGGTGAGCCTCGCCGCCGCCGCCTCGCCCGAAGGCGCGTCTACGCGGCGCTGCCCTATCCCCGCGATGCGGTGCGGCGCTTCGGCCTCTACGCGCACAAGCAGCCCCTCCCATCCGCCCGTAAGATCCGCCTTGATCCGGAGCGTAACCTCGTTGGCGCCCTCTGAATGTACGCCCCCGAGCGTCAGCCCGCGCGTCCGGTCGTGCAGCGCCAGTATGAAGGCGAGATGCTGCTCAAGCGGTATGCGCATAAAATCCGGCGCATAGTTTTCCTTTATGTACGCCTCGGCCGCGCCCCTGTCCCCCTTGCTTATTACAGAAGCAAGCTCCTTTGCCCGACGCAGCGCCGGCGATTCACTCCCGCCCTGCACCCCCGCGCCCACAGCAATGCTCGCCGCTACGCTGACTAATGCAAGGATTGCACACACATTGTATCCAATCTTTCTCATAGCATCCCCCGTTAAATTTTTCCGATAACCGTGTGGATATACGAAGACGCGGCTGCAAGGTTCGCACATAGTTCAGGGGCTTGATCTGCGAGTGGATGCGAAGCAACATGTGGGGGGGCAGGCTGGGGCGCCCCTTAGACGGGGCAAATAGACGGAGCAGTGCGGTCAAAACATTGCGAACAAGGATGGTATATGGAAGAAGCATTGGGAATGGTCGAATGTCGCGGGATGGTGGCGATGGTCGAGGCGGCGGATGCGATGGTCAAGGCGGCCAACGTCAGGCTCGTAGGTTATGAGCGCATAGACGCCGGGCTCGTAACGGCTATTGTGCGCGGCGAGGTCGGCGCGGTGCGCGCGGCGGTAGAAGCCGGGGCAGCGGCCGGGGCCAGAGTGGGCGAAGTCGTCTCCACGCATATCATTCCGCGTCTGCACGAGGAAGTAGACTCGGGACTGCCCGTGCTGCATACGGGCGAAACCACGCGTAAACCCATCAGCGGCTCGGTCCGCGCGAGAGATTGAAGAAGTGCTGAGTGCTGAGTGCAAACAGGAAATCAGGAACTTTAATTACAGATACTTTGAATTGAAGTTCTTCAGTTCCAAATTGCACTCAGCACTCAGCACTCAGCACTCAACACTTCTTCTCCCCGCTCAGCACTTTTAAGGAGGTCCGGGAGTGCGTTCTTTGCGGTATCTGATCATATTATGTTCAATTCTGCTGCTGTCGGGCGGCGAGCATCGCTTTGCGCAGACCGCCGACACTTGGCCGCAGTTTCGCGGCAATCATTCGTTGTCGGGTGTGGCGGCTTCGGCGCCGCCGGCGCAGTTGAAGCTGCTGTGGACCTACGAAGCCGGAGAATCGGTCGAATCCTCGGCTGCAATCGTCGACGGCGTTGCTTACGTGGGTTCGATGACCGGCGATCTTCATGCCGTAGACCTCTCGACCGGCAGGGCGCGATGGAAATACCGTACCTCAAGCGACGGAATCGGCGAATCCTCTCCGGCCGCAGTGGGCGGGATTGTATACATCGGGGACATCGGCGGCACTTTTCACGCAGTCAACGCGGGCGACGGCAAACGCATCTGGTCCTACAAGACGGGCGGCGAGATCCGGTCTTCGCCCGTAGTTGTGGGCGACCGCGTCCTTATAGGGTCTTACGACGGCAGCCTGTACTGTTTCGGCGCGCGCGACGGCAAACTGCTGTGGCAGTTCAAGACCGGCAATTATGTGCACGGCACGCCGGGCGTAGTCGACGGCGTAGCTTATTTCGGCGGCTGCGATGAAGTGTTTCGCGGCATCCGCATTAGCGACGGCAGAGAAGTTCTGCAGATGCCCGCCGGAGGTTATACGGCCGGTTCGCCCACGATTGCGGGCGGAGTGGCCTATTTCGGCAATTTCAGCAACGAGGTAGTTGCGCTGAATCTGCGCACGCGGCGGTCCTTATGGCGTTATCAGCATCCGCAGCGGCAGTTTCCGTATTATTCCTCTGCTGCGTTTGCGCAGGGCCGGGTCGTGCTCGGCGGGCGCGACAAGTTCATCCACTGTCTGAACGCCGCTACGGGGCGAGCGGTATGGACTTTTCAGACGCGCGCGCGAGTGGAATCCTCGCCCGTCGTTGCGGGCGGGCGCGTTTATATAGGCTCCAACGACGGCAGGTTTTATGTTTTCGATTTGATGAGCGGCGCCAAGGTATGGGAGTTTACCGCGGGTTCGGCGCTGTCGGCATCTCCGGCCATCGCTGCGGGACGCATAGTGATCGGGGCGCACGACGGGAAGCTTTATTGTTTCGGATGAACACTCTCTCCGAGGAGCGGGACTATGAATACACAACCGGCAAGGCGCCCATTTACGACTTCCGAGTATCACCGTCTGATAGAGATCGGAATCCTGACCGAAAACGATCGGGTCGAACTGCTCGACGGGGAGGTGATTGAAATGGCGCCTATAGGCCCAAGACACGCGGCGTGCGTCGATCGTCTGGCGGAGTTTTTGCAGGGTAATATTGGGAAACAGGGAATTATCCGCGTTCAGAGCCCTATAGAGTTGAGCGAGCATTCGGAACCGGAACCCGACATCACAGTGCTAACCCGCCGATCCGACTTCTATGTCGGAGGTCATCCTACTCCGGCCGATATTCTGATCGTAATAGAAGTTGCCGACGCAACTCTGGACGCCGATCGCCGCGTCAAGCTTCCCGCTTATGCACGCGCGGGCATCCCCGAAGTCTGGCTCGTAAATCTGATCGAGGACCGCATAGAAGTTCACTCTCGCCCGAACCGCGACGTATATCAGGAAATCCGCATCTGTTTGCGCGGCGACAGGGTAATATCTCCCACGCTTCCGAAACTCAAACTGAAGGCCGACGATATTCTGGTATAACTCTCTGGATTTCCATTTCAATTCTTCTTCAATATCTTCAATGTCGCAAACCATCACCCGAGTCGAAATCGTACAGTCGCGTCTGGAAAGATTTCTCGCCGAGCACCGCGCCGCAACCCCTCGTCTTGCACCCGACGCCCCGCTCGGCCCCGGCACAGCGCTCACTTGCCGTCAGGCGCTCGAAATTTTTGAAGACCAGTTGACCAGCCGATTGCTGGATGTCGCGGCGCGCGAACTCAAAAAACGCAACCTCGGCTTTCACACCATCGCAAGCGCCGGCCACGAGCAGAACGCAGTGATCGGATACTTGCTTCGCCTCGACGATCCGTGTTTTCTGCATTACCGCTCCGGAGCATTTATGATGGCGCGAGCGCGCAAGCTGCCGGGTTCGACCCCTATTCGCGACGTGCTGTTGTCGCTAGCAGCAGCAAAAGATGACCCGATTGCCGAAGGGCGGCACAAGGTATGGGGCAGTCGCGCGCTGTGGGTTCCGCCGCAGACGAGCACGATTGCCTCGCATCTGCCGAAAGCATCGGGTTTCGCCTTTGCGCTGCGTCAGGCGCGGAGGATCGGGCGCGCAGCGGATATGGCCGACGATTCCATCGTGTGCTGCTCTTTCGGAGATGCATCGGCCAATCACGCGACCGCGCTTTCGGGAATCAACGCTGCGCGTTATACGGTGCGCAGGGGCGGACAGGCCCCGATACTTTTCCTGTGCGAAGACAACGGCATCGGCATCTCGGTGGAAACGCCGCGCAACTGGATTCGCGATTCGTTCTCTTCCCTGCCGCATCTCGAATACTACGAAGCCGACGGCGATATGGACGATGTATGGGAAACCGCTCGCGAAGCAATCGAGGTCTGCCGCGAGGGGCGCCGCCCCGTTTTTCTGCACCTCCATACGACGCGGTTGTGGGGACACGCGGGAACCGATGTCGAAACTACATACCATACGATCGAGGAAATCGAGGCGGCCGAAGCCCGCGACCCGCTGCTTGCAAATGCGAGACGATTGATCGATTCGGGCGCGGTTGCGCCGGAAGACCTCCTCGCAATGATGCACGACATACGCGCGAGAATCGACGCCCAAATGGATCTCGCGGGACGCAGCGCAAAACTCTCCACCCTTGAAGAGGTAATGCGCCCGCTTGCTCCCTACGACGAAGAGCGATGCCGCGACGTTGCCCGCACTCAGGCTGCACCCGAAGCGCGCTCGGGTTATTTCGGCGCCGTATTGCCCGAAGCCGCGCAAACCCCCTCCAAACGCACGATGGGCGCGCACCTGAATTCCGCTCTTGCAGACGAGATGCTGCGGTTTCCCGAAGTAATCGTATTCGGCGAGGATGTGGGAAAAAAGGGAGGCGTTTATTACGTCACCGCCGGATTGCAGAAGAAGTTCGGGAAATTGCGCGCCTTCGATACTCTGCTCGATGAAACGACGATACTCGGCGTAGCGCAGGGTGCGGCGATGGCGGGGTTGCTGCCGATCCCGGAAATTCAGTACCTCGCCTATCTTCACAACGCGCTCGACCAGCTTCGCGGCGAAGCGTGTTCGCTTTCGTTTTTTTCTTCAGGACAGTTTGTAAATCCGATGGTTGTCAGAGTGGCCGGGCTTGCTTATCAGAAGGGGTTCGGCGGGCATTTTCATAACGACAATTCCATAGGCGCGCTGCGCGATATTCCCGGATTGCTGATTGCAACGCCGTCGCGCGGAGACGATGCCGCGCGACTGCTGCGCGGTTGCGTGGCTGCTGCGCGAAGCTGCCACCGCGTAGTCTGTTTTCTGGAGCCCATAGCGCTTTATCACGAGAAGGATCTGTACGAAGACGGGGACGGGCGGTGGCTCGCCGACTATCCGCCGCCTGAGGAGATGCTGCTTCCCGGAGAAGTCGGCATCTATAATCCGGAGGCGAATGATCTGCTAATCGTAAGTTACGCAAACGGATTGCGCCTGTCGCTGCGTGCGGCTCGAATGCTCGACGGGCAATACGGAATAAAGGCCCGCGTGCTGGATTTGCGGTGGCTGAATCCGCTTCCGATTGAAGCGGTGCGAATTCATGCCCAGGAATGCGGGCGGGTGCTTGCGGCCGATGAATGCCGGGCCACGGGCGGCGGCGTTGCCGACGCCGTGATTGCGGCGTTGGCCGAGGGCGGCTTCCGGGGCGGTATGGGTTCGGTGCGCGCAGCAGATACATATGTACCGCTCGGACCTCCGGCCAATCTGGTTCTTATCTCCGACAAACAGATTCTGGATGCGGCTTATCGTCTGTGTACGGCATCAAGAGAGGAAGAGAGATAACGGAACATACGAAATAAGACTGAATAAACGAAAATATCCAACTTTCCCCGTAATTTTAGTTTTATTTCGTTTGTTCCGTTATCTCTCTTCCTGTTCCGCATTCTCTATTTGTGGTATGAAGTGGTTCGCCTGCTTCGTACAGAGAACCGCTGACATGAAAAAAATACTATCGGTCGTCCTGCTGCTCATTGCTTCCGCGTTTTGGGCGCCTTCGGCGTCCGCAACCCAGTATTTAAGCTACTGCCGGATAGATGCGCGGCTCAAACTCGACGAACGCAACCGCCCGTCGATTATCGAGGGGCGCGAACTTCTGACCTGGCATAACGGCTCGCCCGACACCATAACCGAGCTTCAGTTTCATCTTTATCTCAACGCGTTCAAGAACGAAAAGAGTACGTTCTTCCGCGAATCGGGCGGGCGGTTGCGCGGGGATCGCTTCGAGTCGGGCGAGTGGGGCTGGATCGATATTGTAAAAATGCAGATACCGGGAGGCGAAGACCTTACCTCCCGAATAGAATTCATCCACCCGGACGACGACAACGCGGACGATCAGACCGTAATCCGCGTGCCGCTGCCCGCGCCGCTCAAACCGGGAAACTCTGTTACGGTAGACATCGAATTCAACTCGCGATTGCCCCGCGTATTTGCGCGCACCGGTTACTGGAATTCGTTTGCGATGGTCGCGCAGTGGTTTCCCAAAATCGGCGTATGGGAAACGGCCGGAGTAAGGCGGCGCGCCAATTCCGGATGGAACTGCCACCAGTTTCACGCCAATTCCGAGTTTTACGCCGACTACATCCCCTTCGACGTTACGCTCACCCTTCCGGCCGTCTATAAGGACAAAATCGGCGCTACCGGCGTTCTCAAATCAGAACGCGCCAACGAAGACGGCTCCGTTACCTACAACTATTTTGAAGACCGCGTCCACGATTTCGCCTGGACCGTCGATACGAACTTCATCAAGATCGTGCGCGAATTCAGGGCCGAGGAATGGGTCACGCCGCAGGAGATTGTAGAACTCTCGCGCAAGCTCAATGTCCCGTTCGAGGATCTATCGCTCGGCGATGTATCCGTAACATTGCTGATACAACCCGAGCACGTTTCACAAACGGATCGGCATTTTCGCGCGACATTCGAGGCGATAAAACATTTCGGACTGTGGTACGGGGCGTATCCTTACAAAACGCTTACGGTCGTAGATCCGCCCTACAACGCGGAAGGCGCGGGCGGAATGGAATATCCGACGCTTATTACGGCCGGTACGAGGTGGTGGGCCGGACGGGATCAAAATCCCGAAGAAGTAATCATCCACGAGTTCGGTCATCAGTACTGGTACGGATTGGTTGCGACCAACGAATTCGAGGAAGCGTGGCTCGACGAGGGTTTCAATACCTACTCGACCGCCAGAATACTCGGCAAGGTTTACGGCGGAAGCGTGCTGCCTTTTACGATGTGGGGCGTGCCGTGGTTTTACTTTCCGGTAGAAATTCCGCGCCCGTATGAAAACCGCATACTCACGCTTCGGGGCCCGATTCTGGATTCGCTGCGGACGCCTTCGTGGAAGCATTACGACTCGACGAGCTACGGGCTGAATTCGTATCCGAGAACGGGGCTCGTGCTGAGCACGCTCGAAGGATGGCTCGGCGAGGATGTATTTGCTCGCGTTATGCGCACATATCATCAGAAGTGGCGTTTCGGGCATCCCACGGCGGAGGATTTCTTCGACATTGCGGGCGAGGTAAGCGGGCAGGATCTGACCTGGTTTTTTGCGCAGTTCATTAACGGAACCGCAACGCTCGATTATGAACTGGCTGCGGCGAAAAGCAGACCGGAAAGGCAGGCCGCCGGCGTATTCGACGGCAACGGACAGCGCACCGAGGTCAAGGCCGAACAAAACAGCGGTGCAGGACCGGAGAGCGAACGCTACCTGACCGAGGTAGACGTGCGCAGGCTCGGAGATGCGTGGTTTCCCGTAGAGATCCGGATAGTGATGAAAAACGGCAAGACGATTTCCATCACTCCCTCGGCCATCGGGCAGCGAGGCATAGAGTACCGGATTGAAAACGGCGAGGATGAAAGCGTAACGACGGATTTCTGGGCGTATGAAGACCGCTGGAAGAGGTTCCGGTTTTCGACCGCGGCCGAGGTTCATTCGGCGGCGGTCGACCCTAAGCGCAAGGTGCTGCTCGACGCCAATATGACAAACAACAGCAGGGCCGAAACCACGGGCGCGCGCGGGGCAGTGCGCTGGTCGTCGGGCGCCATGTTCTGGGTGCAGACGTTTCTGCATGCGCTCAGTTTCTTTAGTTAAATCAATCCACAGCAGAATGGTACATACAACGGAGTCGGCAACTGGGTACGCACGCGCCAAAGCGTGCTTTCGGCGGCGAATACAAGCACGCGAGGGCGCGTGCGTACCCAGCAATGCGTCCCAATGTTTCGTGGTCTGATTTAAGCAAGGAGGTGGAGAAGAAAGTGCTGAGCGCTCTGTAAACAAAGTTTTTGAGTTTTTCAGCCGCGGAGCGGCGAAAGATCTGTAGCCTGGTGCGTGAGCGCCAGGTAAGGAGGCGAAAAACGTCCGAGCCCTGAAAGGGCGAAAGATCTTCCGCCCCTCCGGGGCTTACGGGATTTTCCCACACCTACCCAGGGCTCGCCGCCCTGGGCTACAGTTCTTTCGCCGCTCCGCGGCTGAAAAAACTCAAAAACTTTGTTTACAGAGCACTCAGCACTTTCTTCTGCTTTCCTGAGGAGCGACCAAACATGTTCGAATCCTTCGCTCGCGGACTGGTGCAGGCAAGCCGAAGTTGGGCAATGCTTCTTGTGTTGACGGCGGCGAGCATTTTCTTTGCACTGCCGGTTGCGGCGCCCTTGTTTATCCTGATCGCACAAACGAGCGCGGGAACACACGCGCCTTATCGCATGATGTCGGATCGGATTGATCCGATCTGGCTTATAGATCTGTTCAACGAGCGCCTTGCCGGAGCGTCGCTGCTTTCGATGATTTCGCAGGCGGCGATACTGACCGGAGTGATGGCGTTTTTCTTCCTGATTGCAAACGTGCTGTTTGCGGGGGGCATTCTCGGCGTATTCAACCATCCCGACGGACGATTCTCGCACGCGCGCTTCTGGGCCGGAGCGGGTCGCTACTTTCCACGATTCCTGCGACTGTGGCTCCTGTCGCTGGTGGTCTACGGGCTGGCGATTGCGGGTTACCTGCTCGCATTGATTCCGATAAACGCCTCCGACGCGCGCGCATCGGCAGAACGTCCCGGCGCGATTCGGCAATGGGCGGCGGCCGCAGTACTGCTCCTCGCGCTTTCGGTAATAAACCTGATCTTCGATTACGCGCGCATAGGCGCAGTCCTGGGCGACCGCGCGCGGATGTTCGCCGAAGTATTTCGCGCCGCACGCTTTTCATTCGGCCACTTCAGGCGAACATTCGGATTGTATATTTTGCTCTCCGTTGTCGGAATGTGCGTGTTCGGTGTGATTGTTGGAATCAGAGGCGCAGTGGAACAGAACACGCCCTTTGCGGTGTTTGCGGCGGTTGTTCTGGGGCAGCTTGCAATAGGGGCGCGATGGTGGTCGCGGCTGTCGTTTTACTCCGCGCAACTCGACCTGTACCGGAGGCTGGAACCGTCTTCAGACATTTCGGCGATGCGCGATGCTGCACAACCGGTATTCGCCAAAGCGGTAGATACGTCGGAGTTGCGTGCGCCGTCTTCGTATGAAGAAAAGGAAGAGACTATGGAACCTACGGAATGACGACCGATGAGGGAAAAATCGGCGGGTGGAAGCTTGCGCTGCGACTGACGGCGATCGCTCTGGCGTATATCGTCGCGCACAAACTGAGCGAGCTTTTTCTCGATCCGGTAGAAAACATATCGGCGATCTGGCTGGCAAGCGGGTTCGTGCTTGCAGTACTGCTGATCAATCCGCGTCAACTCAGACCCGCGATTATCGTCATAGTGGCGGCGCTTAATTTTCTGTTGAATCTTTCTTCCACGGGTTCGGTTCCGGCAAGCCTCGGTTTTCTTTCGGCCGATGTTCTCGAATTCACTATTGGGATCTTCGTCTTCACCCGGTTGTGCGGACCGCAAATAAGGTTTACGCGGCTGCGCGAAGTGCTGGTGTTGATTGCAGTGGCGACGTTGGTCAACGGATACACGGCGATCGTGGGCGCGACGACGACGGTGCTGTCGAGCGGGGCATCGTTTGGGGCGGCTTACATTACATGGTGGATATCGAACGGACTCGGAATCCTGCTGATTACGCCGTTTGTCGTGACGTGGGCGAATTTCAGGTTCTCGCGGTCGCGATTTCGATGGGGCCGCGCAATCGAGATTGCCGCGTTTACGCTGATGTGGTGTTTGACGGGATGGTTGAGATATCGCACGGGCGGGGTCACGGGGGCGTTTTCTCCGCATCCATATATGCTTGTTGTGCTCCTGGTATGGGCTGCGATGCGGTTCGGGTTGCGCGGCGTATCGAGTGCGCTGACGGTGCTCGGAGTAATAGCGGTCAGCGGAGTACTGGCCGATATCGGACCGTTCATTCTGGGCGGCCGGACGCCTACCGAACGCCTGTTGATGATCCAGGCGTATCTGGGGGTTTCGGGAATCGCGACGCTGCTGCTGGCGGCGAGTTTGACCGAAGCGCGACAGGCCGTGCAATCGCTTGTGACAAGCGAAACACTGCTGCGGCAGTTCATCAAACACACTCCGGCCGCCGTAGCGATGTTCGACAAAGAATTGCGCTACATCGAGGCCAGCGATCGATGGACCGCGGATTACCACCTAAAGGGGCAGAACATCATCGGGAAATCGCATTACGAGGTTTTTCCCGAAATCCCTGATAGGTGGAAAGAGATACACCGCCGCGCGCTTGCCGGAGCCGTAGAGCAATGCGACGAAGATCCGTTTCTGCGAGCCGACGGCACGCTCGAATGGCTGCAGTGGGAAATTCGCCCGTGGCATATCGTAGACGGCGCAATAGGCGGCGTGATTATGTTCACGCAGGTGATCACAGAACGAAAACAGGCCGAAGAAACTCTGCAGCAGAGCGAGGAGCGGTTTCGCCAGGTAGTCGAGAACATCCAGGAAGTATTCTGGATGACCGATGTGGACAAAAACCGGATACTTTACGTAAGCCCGGGTTACGAAAAAATCTGGGGTCGCAGTTGCGATAGCCTCTACGAAGCCTCGTTTACCTGGATCGAAGCGATACATCCGGACGACCGCGACCGGGTGGCTCAGGCAGCGTTAAAACAGCACGAAGGCGATTACTTTGAAGAGTACCGAATCCTGCGCCCCGACGGCGCGGTGAGATGGATACGCGACCGCGCAGTTCCGATCCGCAACGGCGACGGTCGCGTATACCGGATTGTCGGTGTAGCCGAGGACATCACCGAGCAGCGCAGGATCGAGGAACAGTTGCGCCAATCGCAGAAGATGGAAGCCATAGGTCAGATGGCCGGCGGCGTTGCCCACGATTTCAACAACATACTCGGCGCGATCATGATGCAGGCGGGACTCGCCGCCGCACACAAAAACGCGCCGCCCGAGGTCAAAGACCTGCTTGCGGATCTCATCGCCTCGGCCGAACGCGCGGCGAACCTTACAAGGCAGCTTCTGGCCTTCGGCCGGCGGCAGGTAATGCAGCCGCGCCTGCTGAACCTGAATGAAGTCATCGAAACCTTGACGAAGATGCTCCAGCGCATCCTCGGCGAAACATCGTCGATGCAATTGCGGCTCAGCACACGACCGCTGATGGTATACGCCGACGAGGGCATGCTCGATCAGGTGCTCGTAAACCTGACGGTCAACGCCAGGGACGCTATGCCGCAGGGTGGACGGTTTCTGATCGAAACCGACTCGGTAGAAATAACGGAAGCAGACGCGCCCTCGAGATCCGAACTTGCACCGGGCCGATTCGTCAGGTTGCGCGTAAGCGACACCGGATACGGCATACCGGAAGAACACCTGCCGCGCATCTTCGATCCGTTTTTCACTACAAAAGAACCGGGCAAGGGAACGGGGCTCGGGCTCGCAACGGTATTCGGCATCGTAAAGCAGCACCGTGGGTCTATACTGGTATCGAGCAAACCGGGCCGTGGAACCGAATTTGAGATACTGCTCCCGGCAAGCGAAGCCGCGCATCAGTCGCAAAGCGAAGAAATCGTGCAGGAGCCGCCGCGCGGCGGCGCCGAAACCATACTGCTGGTGGAAGACGACCCCGCGGTCAGGAAACTTACGCAACTCGTTCTGGAGCAGCACGGCTACAACATACTCGGAGCATCAAACGGCATCGAGGCGCTCGAAATCTGGAAACGCCACGACGCAGCGATCAAGCTGCTTCTTACCGATCTGGTGCTGCCCGAGGGGATGAACGGACATCAGATAGCAGAGCAGTTGCAGGAGCAGAAACCGGACCTGAAGGTGATATTCACCAGCGGCTACAGCCCGGAGCTTGCAGGTCGGGAACTGAAGTTGAAAGAGGGGCAGAACTTTCTGCCGAAACCCTGCCGCCCGCATCAAGTACTGGACACGGTGCGCAGGGCGCTCGACGAGAGATGACGGAACAAACGAAATGAAACGAAAATTACGGAATGGTTGAATGTTTTCTGTAATTTTCGTTGCATTTCGTTTGTTCCGTCATCTCTCTTTTATGTCCCGAAGTCGTGTGAAGGGATTTAAATGGACACAGTGCGCAAAATTCTCAAATACCTGCTGGTGGTCTTCTTCGTCGCAGCCGGGATAAACCACTTCCGCAATCCGGAGTTTTACCTGAGGATTATGCCGCCTTACCTGCCGTGGCACGAGGCGCTCAATTATGCGAGCGGGTTCTTTGAAATTCTACTCGGATTGCTGGTGCTGATTCCGCGCTGCACCCGCTTCGCCGGCTGGGGGCTGATCGCGTTGCTGGCGGCGGTCTTTCCGGCCAATCTGCACATGGCGCTCAATCCGCATCTGTTTCCGGAACTGCCTCCCATGGCTTACTATATACGCCTGCCGTTTCAACTTGTATTCATCGCCTGGGTATACTGGGCCACGCTGGAGCAAAGACGAAATCCTGAAGATGGCAGCAATTGAATTGAAGGAGGAGAGAGATGACAAAGGTTTACGTCGTTTTTTACAGCATGTACGGGCACGTCTATGAGATGGCCGAGGCCGTTACGGCGGGCGCAGGCGAAATCGAAGGAGTCGAGGCAAGCCTGTTTCAGGTGCCGGAGCTTGCTTCGGAAGAATCGCTTGCGCGCACGGGCGCGGACAAGGCGCGCGCCGTGTTTGCGCATATCCCGGTAATCAATGCCGAACAATTGCCCGAAGCAGACGCCATCATCTTCGGGGCGCCGACGCGTTTTGGAAACATGTGCGCGCAGATGCGCAGCTTTCTCGACCGGACGGGCGCGCTCTGGGCTAAGGGGGCGCTGATCGGCAAGGTAGGAAGTTTCTTCACATCCTCCGCCACGCAGCACGGCGGGCAGGAAACCACGATCGTCACCTCGCACGTGACATTGCTGCACCACGGGATGGTGATAGTCGGTCTTCCCTACTCGGCGCAGGGCCAGACCCGAATCGATGAAATAACGGGCGGCTCGCCCTACGGCGCATCCACCATCACGGGCGGCGACGGCAGCCGCCGGCCGAGCGAAAACGAACTGGAACTGGCGCGCTTTCAGGGACGCCACGTTGCTGCGATTGCAAAAAAACTCTCGGCTTGAGCTGAAAGAGAAACCGCGGAACACACGAAATGAAACCGAAATCACGGAAAGGAACATGCAATTCAGTTTCTTTCCGTGATTTTCGTTTCATTTCGTCTGTTCCGTCATCTCTCTCCCATCCGTCAAACCCACGCGTGCAATCAGACGCTTGAACTGCGGCTCGTAGCGCAACCCGTCCCAATAAGGATCCACTTTGAGAAAAAACAATCGGCCCGAGCGTTCCTCGAATGCCCGATCCAGCCATTCGAAAGACTCGTCGCGTTCGCCGAGGCCCGCGTGTATCGTCGCAATATCGTAAGGCGATACATAGCGGCGCAGGGCCATCTCCCGCAATGAATCGAGAATATTTCGGGCCTCGCCGTCACGGCCCGCAACGGCGCAGGCCCGCCCGAGCGCTGCAACCATCAGCGGGCTGTGGCCTGATAGCGCAACGGCGTGCCGCAGTTCCTCGATCGCTTCGTCGTATCGCCCCTGCTGCCTGTAGGCGCGACCGAGAGACCAGTGTCCGAGGGCGAAGTGCGGATCGAGTTCGAGCGTGCGCTCGAGCTGTTCTATCGCCTGATCGTACTGGCGTGCGAAATAAAGCGCGAGCGCAAGGTTGAGATTATTGATAAGCGAGAGGGGGTCCAGTGCGAGCGCCGCCTGCACTTCTTCGAGCGCTTCGTCGAATCGGCCCACTGCCGACAGATAATCCGAATACCATATGCGCGCCAACGCATAATCCGGATTAAGCGCCAGCGCCTGTTTGAATTCCCGCTCGGCTCCCGCCCAGTCCCAGTCGTAGCAGGCGCGCATATAGGCAAGCAATGATCGGGCCTCTACAAGCGAGGGATCCAGCGCGAGCGCGTAATGCGCCGCAGCCTGCGCCTTGGGAAACACCTCGCGCGGCGGGTGGGCGCGATAAACTCCAAGCAGGAAGTGTGCGTCGGCCAGACCGCTGTAAGCAAGCGCAAAATCCGCGTCGATTGCGATCGCCTGCTCGAAAAAGCCTATGGCCTTGAGCAGTCCGTCTTCAGCGCGTCTTTCGCAAAAGTAGCGTCCCTTGAGATACGCCTGATATGCAGAGATGTTTTCCGTACTCCGCCGCGTCATCCGGCGGTGCTCTTCGCCGCTCAGCTTGATTCTCAGGGCGCGCGTCACCTGCTCGGAGATCGAATCCTCCACCTCAAGCAGATTGGTGAACTGCTCATCGAAGCGTTCGGCCCAAAGCGGAGCGCCGTCGGCGACGCCTATAAGTTGGACCGTGACGCGTATTCGATCGCCGGCGCGCTCTATAGTTCCATCGAGCAGCGAGTCGACGCCCAGTTCGCGGCCGATGATTATCAGATCGTCCTGCCGGTCGATGTACTTCAGCATCAGGCTCGTGGGGCGCACGGTAATCTGTTGTATTCCGCTCAGACGCGTTATAAGGGCGTTGGCCACCCCGAGCCTGAGGTACTCCTCGCTTCCGGCGCCGAGCGAACTGAAGGGCAATACCCCGAGCGAACGTATACCCAGTCCTGCATCTCGCTGCTCGATCTCGCGAACTGTTGCGGCAAAGCGATATCCGCGCCGCGGTATGGTTTCGATGTAGGATTCGCCGTCGGGCCGCGCCCCCAAAGCCTTGCGAAGCGCATACACGCTTTGCGTAAGATTGCTCTCTTCGACTATCGATTCGGGCCATACGCGGTCGAGCAGATCATCCTTGCTGAGCACCTGCCCGCAGTTCCTGACCAGCACCAGCAGCATTTCGAAGACCTTGGGCGCAAGCGGAACCACACGCCCGCGCTGCAATAGAACCCTCGCGCGCGGGTCCAGTTGAAATGAATCGAACTCGTAACGCAATTTGTCCTGACCGCTCATAATATCCTTGAGAAGTCATTGAGAAGTCGTTGAGAAGTCGCTCAGGACTCCGGGGTGAGACCCCGGGTATCATATGCAGCGCACGGCGTTGGTGTGTCAAGCTTATAACGGCAGATACAGAACCATCAGGACATCCGGGTTCCGAATGATGGAGAAAATGCGGACGGATATGGCAAATTCACCGGCTTTTGATTCGAAAACCCATCCACATCTCAACCCCCGCCTCGCAGGGGCCCAAACGTCTGCTACGCTTGCACTCAATGAGCGCAGCATTCAACTGATGGCCGAAGGACGCCGCATTTTCCGCTTCGGCTTCGGCCAGTCTCCCTTCCCCATACCGGCAAGAGTTGTAGAAGCGCTGCGGGCAAACGCCGCTGAACGCAACTATCTTCCTACCGCGGGACTCGGGGAGTTGCGCCGGGCGATTGCCGATTTTCATCAGACCCGATCCCATCCTCAGACAACGATTGACGCCGAAGATATCGTAGTAGGGCCGGGATCGAAGGAACTGATCTTTCTGACGCAACTCGCATTCGGCGGCGAACTCCTGCTGCCGTCGCCGAGCTGGGTATCGTACCGGCCGCAGGCGCGGCTGCTCGGATTGCGCGCTCACTGGATAGAGACCCGCAGCGATCGGGGCTGGCGGCTTCAGGCCGAGGATCTCGACCGCTATATCGACCGCAATCCGGGTGCGGGACGCCTGCTGATCATCAATTATCCGAATAACCCAACGGGCGTTTCAGAAACGGCCGACGGCCTTGCTGCGCTTGCTTCAGTCGCCCGTAAACACGGACTCGTTGTTCTATCCGACGAAATTTATGCAGAGATGCACCACACCGGAAACCACATATCGCTTGCTCGCTTTTTACCCGAATCGACAATCGTCAGCAGCGGACTAAGCAAGTGGTGCGGCGCGGGCGGGTGGCGGCTCGGCGCGCTTGTCTTTCCGCCTCAACTGCGGCGGCTGCGCGAAGCCGTCATCAGCGCAGCAAGCGAAACCTACTCCGCAGCAAGCGCTCCGGTTCAATACGCTGCTCTGTGCGCGTATGCGGCAGGCCCCGAAATCGAACGATACCTGAACGACGCGCGAAGAATTCTGCGCGCCGCCGGCAGATCGGTCTGTGCGCGCTTGCGCGAAGCCGGTGTAGAAGTAGCGGCGCCGGAGGGCGGGTTCTATATGTTTCCGGATTTTTCGCAGCACAGAGAAAGATTCGAGGCGCGAGGAATCAGGACCGGAAGGGAATTGTGCGCAAGGCTGCTCGAAGAAACCGGCGTGGCGCTGCTGCCCGGAGAGGATTTCGGCCGGCCCGCCAATGAACTGACGGCGCGTCTGGCGTTTGTAGATTTCGACGGCGCAAGCGCGCTGAAAGCCGCATCGGAAATAGCCCCTCAAAATGAATTGGGTACGGATTTTCTTTCGCTTTATTGCGCAAATGTAGTTGAAGGCGCAGAGACGATCGCCGCCTGGATCGAAGCGAATCCGGAAAATGCCCCGGAGGTAAGCCGGTGAAATACGCGCTAAATCAGACCACGAAACATTGGGACACATCACTGGGTACGCACGCGCCCTCGCGTGCTTTCACTCGCCGCCGAACGCACGCGAGGGCGCGTGCGTACCCAGTTGCAGACTCCGTTGTGTGTACCATTTCGCTGTGGTTTGATTTAGCACTGCTGCTGATCATTCCCATTTCCGTTCACGGCCTTCTCATTTCATTTACTGCTTCGGGCGTATCCAGGGCACAGGCTCTGAAACCGGCGCAACCCCTCCCGCAATTTGCGCAAAGCCGGGAGGGGATGGCCGCCACGGGCGCTCCGGAATCCACCGCTGCCGCGATTCGCATCCTCGATGCGGGCGGCAATGCAATCGACGCCGCAATCGCGGCCTATTTCGCCATTGCTGTAGTTGATCCGGCAAATACGAGCATTGCCGGGCGCGCCCAGATACTCCTGCACTCTATCGACGGGCGAACCATTGCAATAGATGGGGCGACCGAAGCCCCGTCGGGCGTCAGACCGCTATCGGGTGCAGATGACGATCGACAGGGATTTCGGGTTGTTCCCGTTCCGGGAGCATTGGCGGCAACAGCCGAAATGAGCAGGCTTTATGGACGCCTGAAGTGGCCGGAACTCCTGGCTCCGGCCATAGAGCTGGCCGAGAAGGGCTTTGCGGTTACCCCGCGCCTTGCCGCTACGTGGGAGCGAACGCGCGATGCTCTGGCAAACGATCCGGGTGCGGCGCGACACTTTCTCAAACCCGACGGCACGGCGTGGAAAGAAGGCGAAATCTTTCGTCAGCCGCAACTGGCAGCGACTTTGCGCCGCATCGCAGTTCGCGGCGCGGCGGAAATCTATCGCGGCTCGATTGCGAAAACGATCGTGCGGGATATGAGCGCCGCCGGAGGCTACGTGCAGCTTTCGGATCTGCACGCCTATCGCACGCAACCCGCGCCCGTCATATGGGTTGACTACAGAGGCCATCGCATCGCTACTGCGGGCGGGCGCGCGTGGGGCAATACGCTGGCTCAGATGCTCAACATCCTCTCGCACTTCGATCAGAGCGGTGCGGAACCGACCGCTGAACAGGCAGAGGTAATGGCGCGCGTCATTGCGCAGGCGCTCGCCGACCGGCCGCAGCAGTTGGGCACGCTGCGGCCGAAGCCGGACGGGGCGCCGCTGTCGCGAATTTCCTCGCCGGAATTCGCCGCCGAACGCGCCGAGATGATAAAACGCGCCATGCAGCAGAATAACTCGCCGCCCGGCTCGCACCAGAACGATGGTGATACAACCCACCTGTCCGTGATGGACCGCGAAGGCAACGCCGTTGCATTTACCACATCCATAGGGCCGTCGTTCGGCTCCCGCGCGGCATCAGCAGAACTCGGCTTTCTGTATGCGCATAGTTACAACATGCGCTCCTCGCCCACGCCGAGGCAGCGAGATCATACCGAGATGACGCCGACGATAGTGTTCAAAAACAACCGCGCAGCGCTTGCCGTCGGAGCTGCGGGCAGCGAGCGCATCCCCGTGGGAATAGTGCAGGTAATAAGCAACATCATCGACCGTGGAATGCCCCTTGAACGCGCGATTTCAGCTCCTCGTATTCATTGCACAAACCTGCTGCTGCGCGTACACGACTGGATGCCCGCAGAAACGGTCGATGCACTGGCGGCGCGCGGATTTACTGTTGAACGGCGACAGAGAGATGCAGCGCAGCACCTCGGGCTTGTACAGGCCGTACAGTACGATCCGGCCGAAGGGGTCTATTACGGCGCTGCCGATCCGTCGGGAGACGGGCGCGCCGGATCTCCGCAAAACACGATGCGCAACCCGCAGAAACAGCCGGAACGCACAAGACGCGGCTCCGGTCGTTGAGAAGTCGTTGAGAAGTCGTTGAGAACTTCATTAGGACTTCATCGGCGCGTCGCGAATAAGATACGCGCGCTCGCACCTACGCATCCACACGGCGTCGGACACAGGAATATAGGGAGGCAAAGTATGAAACGGTTGCCGGCAATCGTGCTGATAGCATATTTGTTTATCATCGCCGTTCCATCGATTGTCCGGGGACAATCGGCGAGTTCAGGCGCCATTGTCGGGACGATCACCGAGGCGACGGGCGGCGTAATCGTCAATGCCCAGGTAGAACTTCTCGGACTCGGCACCAATATTTCAAATCGCGCCGTAAGCAATGAAAGCGGGCAGTACTCGTTTCCCAACCTGCCTCCCGGCGATTACCGCATTACCGTCGCCGTTGCGGGATTCCGAAAGACGACGCTTGAATTGAAGGTTGTTGTGGGCCGATCCGCGCTCGGAGATCTGGTGCTCGAAGTGGGAGAACTGGGGCAAACCGTAGAGGTCAAGTCCGGAGCGCGGGCCGAGTTGCAAACCATAGATTCCTCGATAGGCGATACTCTCGGCGGGCGCGAAATACTGCGGCTTCCGACCTCGCAGCGAAATGCGCTGGAACTGGCTCACCTCCAGGTAGCGACGCTTCCGGCCACGGGCACAAGCGGGCAGTATTACGGGCGCGGCGGCGCGGTGGGCGGCATCCGCGGGGATCAGAACAGCATTGTGCTCGACGGCATAGACGCAACAGAGCGGTTCACTTCCGCGTCGCGCGGCATGTCGAGTCTGGATCTTCCCGTAGATGCGATCGAGGAGTTTCGCAGCACGACCGCTAATCCCAACGCCATAACAGGAGCTACATCGAGCGGCGGAGCCTTTACCTTCGCCACCCGGCGCGGTACCAACGAAATCCACGGCGCAGTTTACGGCTATCACCAGAACGACAATCTCAACGCCAACTCATGGACGCGGAACCGGCAGGGTCAGGCCAATCCCGAACTGAAAGACAACCGATACGGCTTTCGCGTGGGCGGCCCCATCATCCGCGACCGTACGTTTCTTTTCGGCTTTTTTGAAGGCAGGCGTTTTCCGCGCAGCGCCGATGCAGTGCGTCTTGTCCCGACCCAGGAATTCAGCCAGGGAATACTCCGCTTCCGGGACGGAGCCAACAACATAGTCAGCTACAACCTGGCGACTTCGCAACTCTGCGGCCCGGCGCGTACGCTCGCCTGCGATCCGCGCGGTATAGGCATCAGTCCCCTGATACGCGATTACCTGCGTCTGTACCCTGCGGGCAACGATCCCACGCTTGGAGACGAATTAAACATAGTCGGATTGCGCGCGCCCGTAGATGCATCGAGCACGGCCGAAACCGCGATTGCGAGGCTGGATCACAACTTTTCGGACAACTGGCGTTTTGCAGGATCATTTATTTATCAACGGCAGAGATCGACTACATCGGGTCAGCTTGAGATCGACCGAAATGTAACGGGCGGTGCGGGTTTGCTTCCGCTCGAAGGATCTCCGCGCGATCCGCGCCACGTTACGATGTCGCTGACGGGGCAGATTACCGCGACTTTCAGCAACGAACTGCGGGTGGGCTGGAACAGGCAGGATTTCGGCACCACAGCAGCGTTGCCGCGCGTGCAGCTTGCTGCGGCCGGTGTGCCGCTCGATCTCGGAGCAACGCTCCTGGACGATCCGGGCGATCCGCCGGCCAATCGCGCGCGGCCCCAAACCACCCGACAGCGCCACTACACCATAATCGACAACGCAACCTGGGTAAACGGCAATCACATCGTACAGTTCGGCTTCAGCACGGAGCGGCGAAATTTCTTCAACTCGCGTCCCGACAGATTGCCGCTGAGCACTTCACCCATTGCAAACATCCGCACCGGAGGGTTCGTCATCATCCCGGCCGCTCAGCGCCCCCCGACCTGCTCCGGAACCTCGCAGACCAACTGCCTGCGCTCGGGCGATGTAGCCCGGTGGAATACGCTGTACGGCACACTCCTCGGCATATGGGACAACACACAGATGCTAGTAATTCGCGACGGGTCGGGCCGGCCTACAGGCGAGCTTTTCGCAAGCAACGATTCGTTGTCCTGGCATACCGAACTGCGCGGCATGGATACCTGGCGCGTCAACCGTTCGCTGACGATCAACTACGGCGCAAACATACTTATAGAAACGCCGTGGGCGGATAGAAACGACCGCGAATATTTCATTACGGATGCAACGAGCGGAGCATTGATAAATCCGCGAGAAGTACTGGCGCGCAAGGCCGAAGCCGCCGAGCGCGGAGCCGTATTCAACCCGCAGATAGCCTATACGCCGCGCGAACGTCTCGGCCGCGGCATGTACGACCGCGTATTTGAAATCGGGCCGCGCGCAGGCGCATCGTGGAATCCGTCATTTTCAGACGGCGTGTTGGGACGGCTGTTCGGCGACAGAAAATCCGTTCTGCGCGGAGGCTACAGCCTGTTGTTCGACCGCGTACTCGCAACAGTCACCATAACGAGCCAGATTTCCAGCAACGAAATTCTGAACAGTTCGGCGAGCATCATCTCGCCGACGTGCGAGCGACAGGGCACGCCGGGGCCGGGTTGTGTACCCGCTTCATCCCCGTTCCGCATCGGTGTGGACGGATTACCCTCAGTGCCTCAGCCGGCGGCAACAGTACCCATACCATTCATTCCACAAAGCAGGACTGCAAACCAGGCATTCGGCGTAACGGCGGCCCGCGCAATAGATCCGAACTTCGCCGTAGGTCGCGTCCACGGAGTCAATCTTACGCTGCAGCGCGAACTGCCCGGCGATATAGTGATGGAAATGGGCTGGATCGGACGCTACGGACGACGCTTGCCCGCAACGTTCAATATCAATGCAGTGCCGGTAAATCTGCGCGATCCGAGCGGGGCTTCCAGCCAGACCTTCGCTCAGGCTTTTGACGCAGTTGCTGCTGAACTGCGGCGCGGCGTAGTCCCCGCGCAGGTGGCGCCGCAACCATGGTTTGAAAATCTTTTCGGGGCGAATCAGACGCGTGCAATCGCCGCGGCCGCCGCAAGCAATTTCATAGCCGGTCAGGTCGGCGCGCTTGTAGTAAATACTCTCGACCCGCGTCTGACCGCGCTCGGTCGTCCGAATATAAACAACCAGCAGTTCGATCGCATGTCGTGGCAAACTTCCGGTAGTTGGTCGAATTACAATGCATTCTTTACGACCTTCAGCAAACGACTCGCCCGCGGATTATCCTTCAACGCCAACTGGACCTGGTCGCACGGACTCGATACGGCAAGCAACTCCGCCGACGCAAACGGCGCCGCATGGACCAATCCCTACGATCCGTCGTTCGATTACGCCTCATCGCTTGCAGATGTGCGACACGTATTCAAACTCTACGGTTCGTACGACCTGCCGTTTGCACGTTCGAACAAACTGCTGGGCGGCTGGTATACATCGTTCATATACATTGCACGTACCGGGCTTCCGGTATCCGTTTCGCAGGGCGGAGATATTTTCGGATCGGCTGCGATTTTCGGATCGACCACGGAAAGCGTGCCCGGCATCGGCAGCGTCAAGTCCCGAAGCGGCGTAAACAACGGGATCGTAGGATCGGGCGGCGTCGCTACGAACGGCAACGCAGCAACCGGAGGAGCGGGGCTGAACCTGTTCGCCAATCCGGAAGCGGTTTACAACAATCTGCGGCACTTCCTTATCAGCCAGGATAAGCGGTCGCAGCGTGGCAGCCTGCGCGGGCTCGGATTCTGGAACCTGGATATGTCAATCGGCAAATCTACAGGCATCGGCGAGCGAGTGCAGGTCACTTTCTCGGCCGATTTCTTCAACATATTCAACCATACTGTATTTAATGACCCGTCGTTGTCGCTGCTTTCGCCCGCCGCTTTCGGCGTCATTTCAAGCCAGTTGACGGGCAACCCCGCGCGCGGCGATTTCGCGGGACCGCGACGCGTGCAGTTCGGATTGCGGGTAGATTTTTAAGAGAAACAACGGAACGGACGAAATGAGACGGAAATTACGGAAAGGTTGAATCTTTCCGTCTTTTCCGTCTCATTTCGTTTGTTCCGTTATCTCTCTTGCCGCTTAAGCAAGGATTTTTTCTACGAGATCCCCGTGCACATCGGTCAATCTGAAGTGGCGGCCCTGAAACTTGTAGGTCAGCCGCTTGTGATCTACGCCGAGAAGATGCAGGAGCGTAGCCTGAAGATCGAAAACCGATACGGGGTCTGAAACCGTGTTGTAGCTGAAGTCGTCGGTTTCTCCTGTCACGGTTCCGCGCCTGACGCCGCCGCCCGCAAGCCACATGGCGAAGTTGCGCGGGTGATGATCGCGGCCGTAGTTGTTGTCGGTGAGTTTGCCCTGACAGTAAACCGTGCGTCCGAATTCTCCGCCCCACACTACGAGCGTGTCGTCGAGCAATCCGCGCTGCTTGAGATCTTTAACGAGCGCGGCCGTTGGCTGGTCGGTTCCCCGGCATTGCAGCGCAAGGTCGCGCGGCAGATCGTTGTGCTGGTCCCAGCCGCGGTGATAGAGCTGTATGAAACGCACATCGCGCTCTGCAAGCCGGCGCGCGAGCAGACAGTTTGCGGCATAAGTGCCCGGTTTGCGCGCATCCGGCCCGTACATCTCGAATACACTATCCGGCTCCTTTGACAGATCCATCAGATCGGGAACCGATGTCTGCATACGATACGCCATCTCGTATTGCGCAATCCTGGTTTCGATTTCCGGATCGCCGTATGCTTCCGCTTTCATCCGGTTAAGTTTGCTCACGGCGTCGAGCATATCGCGCCGCGTGCGACGGTCCATTCCGGGCGGGTCCTGCAAAAACAGCACCGGATCGCTGCCCGAACGGAAGCGCACGCCCTGATGGCTCGACGGCAGAAACCCGTTCGACCACAGGCGCGAAAACAGCGGCTGATCGGTGTTGAGCGCCTGCGCCTGCGACAAAAGCACGACGAATGCCGGAAGGTTCTGATTCTCGCTGCCGAGACCGTAGCTGACCCACGCGCCCATGCTGGGGCGGCCCGGCTGCTGGAATCCCGTCTGTATGAAGGTAATCGCCGGATCGTGGTTGATCGCGTCGGTATGCATCGTTTTTATGATCGTGAGATCATCGACGATTTCCGCTGTATGCGGCAACAACTCGCTCACCCACGCTCCCGACTGTCCGTGTTGAGAAAACCTGAAAATCGAGGGTGTGACCGGGAATGACGATTGCCCCGAAGTCATCCCCGTTATTCGCTGCCCCATGCGCACCGAATCGGGCAGGTCGATCCCGGCGTGTTTGCGCAATTCAGGCTTGTAATCGAACAGATCCAGTTGCGACGGCCCGCCCGATTGATGCAGAAAAATCAGGCGCTTTGCTTTAGGCGCAAAATGCGGCAATCCTGCAAGCCCGCCCGTTTTCGCATCGCGCGCCGCATCCTGCGCTGCAAAAAGATCGCCTTTCAACAGCGACGCAAGCGCCGCAGCCCCAATGCCGCGGCTCATTCGACCGAACAGTTGCCGCCGCGTCAAATGCAGTTCAAGTTCTCGCCCAAGCTCCATAATCGCTTCTTTCCCGATCTGTTCTTTCCGGTCAATTTCTTTTCCGTTTATTCAGTACTCTTCCGCGTGTTCCGCGGTCTTTCCTCATTCTTTCGTGATCGTCTCATCGAGATTGAGAATCGCGCTCGCCACGACGCTCCACGCCGCAAGCTCAGCAGCATCGAGCCGCTCATCCGCAACGGACTCACCCACCTTAAGCAGCTTTTGCGCCGATTCCCGGTCGCGCCGATACTTCCTGAGTTCTTTTTCAAGCAGCGATTTCAACACATTGATTTCCGCCGTTGAGGGATGCCGCGCCGTGGCAAGCCTGAAGGCGTATTGCAGCCTTGCATTCGCATCGCGTCCCGCTTCGAGCAGTGCGCGCGAGGCGAGCGCCCGGGCCGCTTCGACAAACGTTGGATCGTTGAGCAGCGCAAGCGCCTGCAGCGGAGTATTCGTAACGGGCCGCCGCGCGGTGCATTTCTCGCGATCCGGCGCATCGAAAATCGCCATAGTCGCCGGCGGCGAAGTGCGTTTCCAGAACGTGTACATGCTGCGGCGATAAAGTTCCGCGCCGCTGCTCTGTTGATACTCCTGCGCCGAAAATCCGTCGCCGAAAGCAAGCTCTTCCCACAACCCCGGCGGCTGATACGGAAACACGCTCGGCCCGCCTATGTCGCGGTTGAGCAGCCCGCTCGCGGCCAATGCAACATCGCGTATCGATTCGGCCTGCAAGCGATGCCGCGGTCCGCGCGCAATCAGCCGGTTTTCAGGATCTTTTTCCATCAGTTCGTGTGCAGCTTTCGACGATTGACGATAAGCGGCTGAAGTCACAATCATCCGCAGCATCCCTTTTACGTCCCAACCGCTCGCCACGAACTCCGTTGCAAGATAATCGAGCAGTTCGGGATGCACCGGAGGCTCGCCCTGCGAACCGAAATCCTCGACGGTTTTTACTATTCCCGCGCCGAACAGCATGGCCCAGAAACGGTTGACCGCTACGCGCGCAGTCAACGGATGCCCCGGTTCTACAAGCCACCGCGCAAGCGTCAACCGGTTGCGCGGCGCATCATTCGGCATCGGCGGCAGCACGGCCGGAACATCGGCCGTCACCTTCTCTATGGGATTGCGGTAATCGCCGCGCCCGAGCACCCAGGTCTCGCGCGGCTTCGATTTTCCGCTCTCTACGGTCTCCGCCATAACCATTACGTTCAGTATCTCGCGCTCGAGCGCTTCCTGCTCGCGCTTGAGTCGCTTGAGCTCGGATGCAGCGGTGCGCAGGGAATCCGGCGCCGCACGCTCCAGAAAATATTCGCGCACGCGGGTTGTCTCTTCCCTGCTCCGCTTGCCGAATACGCCCGACAAGATCATCTCGACCGGGAAATGTACGGCGAGTTGTTCGATTTCCGCGGCTTCAAGCGCGCGGTTGTAAAACCTGAGGTCGTCGATTCCGCCCTTGTAGGCGCGGCCGAGCGCGGCATTCCCGACAGTAATCGGCGCGTTGTTTTGAATCGATCCTGCAAGATTGTCGCGCAGGATTTCGGCTTTCTGTTTCTGGCCGTTGATGTAAAGAGCAAACCCGGAAGCGCGCCCTGCGCCGTCCGAAACAAGCGCTACGTGATGCCACTGCCCTATCGGCAGCCTATGTTCGGTTCTGATGACCAACGCGCCTTCGGGCCAGTTCGATACGGCGCGAAATATCAGGTGCTGCGACCATCGCTGAATGCCTATGAGCTGGCGATCCTCGAGTGTGAACTCCCATCCGCGCCTTGAAGCTGCATCGGCGGTTTTCTGCAACACCGTAACGGGATGGTTGCTGCCTCCGCGAATCCAGAATGCGATTGAAAAACGCGAATCGCGGTCGAATATGCCGGGATCGTCAAACGCCGCCTGCGAATCTCCGTCGAAGAATACGGCGCGGCCCACCGCCCCCGTACTGAATGACGGATCGCCGCGCACCGTGCGCCCGTGGCGGTAACGCCCTGAAAGATCCGCAAAACCGCCGTCGAAATCGTAATGAGCAACCAGTCCTTCGCGCGGCGACTGCGCAATTCGGCCCGTGAGGGGTTTCTCCCACGTTTCCTGAAAGGGTGCGACTTCCGTATCCGAAAGTTTCTTTTCGTTTGCCCCTATGAGGCTTTTGAGTGCGTCGCGCCTGGCCTTTTGTTCTTCGGTCGGAAGCTGAAGCATCGGTCTGGCGTTTCCGGTTTTACCGTCCAGACCCAGTTCGGGCACGTTGTTGAAAAAAGCAAAGAACTGATAAAACTCGCGGTGCGTTATCGGGTCGTACTTGTGCGTATGACACCGCGCGCATCCCATCGTCATCCCCATCCAGGTCGTAGCGGTAGCTTCTACGCGATCGACTACATACTCGGTCAGATACTCTTCCGGTATGGCTCCACCTTCGTAATTGATCATGTGGTTGCGATTGAACCCGGAGGCGATTTTTTGATCGAGCGTGGCGCCGGGCAGCATATCGCCTGCGAGCTGTTCGATGGTGAATCTGTCGTATGGGAGATTGTTGTTGAAGGCGCGTATCAGCCAGTCGCGCCACGGCCACATGTCGCGGTGGCTGTCTATGTGATAGCCGTGCGTATCCGCATACCGCGCCGGATCGAGCCACATCATCGCCATTCGTTCGCCGTAATGCTTCGAGACGAGCAGTTGATCTACGCGCCGTTCGTATGCATCGGGCGAAGCATCGGCGAGAAACGCATCGATTTCGGCGGGCGTGGGAGGCAGGCCCGTAAGATCGAGGGTCGCGCGGCGCAACAGTGTAACCTTGTCGGCTTCGGGCGACGGCCTGAGTCCTTCGCGCTCGAGCCGTGCAAGTATGAAGCGGTCTACAGGTTGACGCACCCAGGATGAATCGCGGACTTCGGGAGGTACGTGACGTTTCGGCGTTTCATATGCCCAGTGCGTGCTCCACCGGGCGCCCTGCACGATCCATTTGCGAATCAGTTCAATCTGCGCAGGTGTCAGCGCGTGCCCCGAATCTGCGGGAGGCATACGAAGCGCCGGATCGGATGCGCTTATGCGCGCGTAAAGGCGGCTTGCCGCCGGGTCGCCGGCAACGAGTATCCCGGCTTTTGCGAATGCGCCGTCGCGCGTATCGAGCCGCAGGCGCGCCATTCGGTTCTGTTCGTCCGGCCCGTGGCAGGTAAAACAGTTGTCCGAGAGTATGGGCCGAATCTCCCGGCTGAAATCGATGGGCCGATCCGCGGCCGGTCCGCCGGCTTGTTCGGCGCTGATTGATCGCGCTGCATATACGAAGCCTGCAAGCGCCGCCGCCAGCACAAACGCGGTCAAATGGAGATTTCGCCTCACGCTTTTTCCTCCGATGTAATTGGACGCCTCTCATGGTGCTGCGGCGCTCACCCGGGGTCAAGAACAGAGGCGGCGGAATACGCGAAAAAAGACGGAATTCACGGAAACGAAACCGTCATTCGGCTTTTTCCGTATTTTCCGGTGTATCCCGCGGCCGGTCTTCGTTTTTTCATGGCCGCCGGGTTGTGTACAATGAATCTGCATTATGAATGATCAAATAAATCGCAGAGCATTTCTTACGCGCAGCGCGCTTGCAGCCGCTGCGTTTTCCGTCACGCAGAAAAATCTCTTCGCTGCTCCGGCGATTCATGCGGCTGAAAACCTGAAAACCGTAGCCGAACTCGATCCGGCCGAGGTGCGCCGGTTTACGGGCCTTCTGCGCGGCAGGGCGTTGATGCCCGATGATCAGGGCTACGAAGCTGCGTGCCGTCTCTGGACCGGCAGGATGCCCAAACGGCCCGGCCTCGTCGTGAGGTGCGCCGATGTCGAAGACATCGCAACTACGGTCAAGTTTGCGCGCGACCGCCAACTGCTGCTTGCAGTTCGCGGCGGCGGACATACGCGCAACGCAACGTGCGACGGCGGAATCCTGGTGAATCTATCAGGGATGCGCGCCATCGACGTGGATCCGAAAAAGCGCACGGTTCGCGCGCAGGCGGGCTCAACGGTCGGCGCTGTAGATGAAACGACGGCTGCGCACAAACTGGCCACAGTGCTCGGCGAATGCCCCTCTGTAGGCATATCCGGACTAACGCTCGGCGGCGGACTCGGTCGCCTTATGGGGCAACACGGATCTCTTTGCGACAATCTGCTTTCGGCCCGGGTCGTCACCGCAGACGGCTCGGTGCTGCGCGCCAGTTCCGAAGAAAACCGGGAACTGTTCTGGGCCGTGCGCGGGGGCGGCGGAAATTTCGGCATCGCATCGGAATTCGAGTTTCGGCTTCATCCCGCAGGACGCGTGCTTTCGGGGATGCTCCGCTACCGTATCTCCGACGCAAAGGAAGTGCTTCGTTTCCTGCGCGGTTTTATGGAAACGGCGCCCGATGAACTCGACGCGCTCGTCGAAATCGGCAGTCGCATACTTCAGTACGCCCCGGATGCGCAAAGTCCGATCGTCGTCATCAACGTATGCTGCGGCGGAGATCTCGGAAAGGCCGAAAAAACGCTGCGCCCGCTGCGAACGTTTCTGCGACCGACATCGGACACCATACGGCCGATGCCCTATCTGGAAGCGCAGGGCCTCGGCGACGTTTCGACGCTCATACGCCATCTATCGCCCGGTTTTTCGGGCTATGGACAATCGGGGTTTCTCGCGCAGTTTGACGACGAAGCCATCGACCGCATCATCGCGCACTGCGAACGACCGCCCTCAGAAGCGTGGTCGTTTGCGCTCGATCATTACATGCACGGCGCCGTACTGCGCCCTTCCGAAAACAACCTTGCCTTCAGCCTGCGGCGGCGCGGTTACAGCTACCGCTCATCCGCATTCGAACCCGGTGAGACGCAGGCCGAAGCGCCCACCGCCTGGGTCCGGAGCCTCAACGGCGCGCTTGCGCCGCTGTCGGGCGGAAGAATGTATATGAACTACCTGACCGATCAGGGCGAAGCCGGAGTGCGCGCGGCCTTCGGCGCCAACTACGACCGGCTCAGCGAATTGAAGAAAAAATTCGACCCCATCAATCTGTTTCGCCTGAACCCGAACATCGCCCCGGCGGGGTGAGGAGAGATAACCGAACAAACGAAAATAAACTGAATAAACGGAAAGAAGGCAATGGTTATACTCTTTCCGTCTGTTCAGTTTATTTTCGTTTGTTCCGTTATCTCTCTTCAGACTCTGTATACGGTCGCGGCCGCCTGATGCGCGAGATCTTTGGCAAGCGCTTCGGCTTCGGATTGCGGCAGATGACGGACATAGGGGCCGCCGCGCGCCGCCGATTGCCCCGCCGTATCGACGGCAACCGTGGCAAGTCCCAATCTGCGATCAAAGGGGGATTGCCGGATTTCGACAGCCTGCACCTTTCGCACAGGCACTATCTGCCGCAGCCTGCCGAGCCAGCCCCGGCGCGCATGAAAATACCGCTCACCCCGCGAATACCCCAGATGCTCGTACTGCCGCTTCAATACGGGATACGCAAACGCAGTCAGCAGCAGCGCAGCGAACGCGGCCCAGCTTTTTGTGGCGACAAAAATTGCAATCGATATAAGCAGCGCGACTATGGCGACTTTCTTGAGGCCGCGCCGCACCGCAAGCGGCGAAACGCGCCGCCATGCGCTTTGATCTACATCGGGAAAGACCGCCGGGATGATATCCTCGACCAACGTGCGCGGCACAACGGGCAGCAGCAGATCGCGCCCCTCGCGCTGTTCGGCATTGTCCTCGCTGCGGCTGCTGACGGTTTCCACGCGAACCGATGCAAGACCTGCAAGACGCCGCAACCATCCCTCTTCGATTGCAAGCGTTTGAATGCGACGGCGCGGCAGTGTGCTTGAACGGCGCGTCAGCAATCCGTAGCTGCGCTCGAGATCTTCGCCGCGCCGCGCAAGCGTAAAGTCGTAAAAAAGCAGAATCGAACCGAGCACCGACAGCACCATGCCGGTTGCCAGTATTGCGGAAAAAGATACTACGGCGATGATGACCGCCGTGCGCAAGCCCTGGCCCGCCGCGCGGCCGGCGACGAGCCGAATCGCTTCATCCAGCCTTTGATAAACGTCCTCCGGCAACAGGTCGTCAAGCAGCGCCCAAAGCGCGCCGATGAAGACGAAAACCGATACCAGATGATTCGAAGTCAATCCGCCGAGCACCAGATCGCGCAGACTCAGCTTCCGCAAAACCTCGCGCTCCGACCGATCAGTCGCTTGCGAGACTGACGAAGCGGCATCGGGCGAAAAACCGGCGGAGGCTTCGTGCAGCGTCGCAGTCTGTCGGCCCCGCACCGCCGCTCTCAGGGCTTCGGCATCGCGCCGCGCCATAACCGTGAATGTCGCTTCAGGCCCGCCGCCGCTCCCCGTCTCTACTTTGGCTTCCACTACGCCGAAGATGCGATGCATCAGGCTCTGTTCGATGCGCACCTCCTGTATGCGCTCAAACCTTATGTGGCGTTCGGTGCGCCCTATGAGCCCCTCGCGCGTGATGAGTTCGCCGCCCTCGACGCGGTAAGTAAACGATACATAACGCACCACTGCGCGCCCGAGCGCAAACACAGCCAGCAGCATCAACATTATTCCCCACGATGACCGCCGGCTGAAAAGCAGCAAAGGTATCGCGGGTAATAAAAAACCCCGCACCAGTCTGAAAACATCAAAAACCAGTGCAAGCGGGTGAAGATGTCCCGCAGCAACGGGGCCGGGCGCGGACTGTACCTTATCGATCGACGGCTCGAATGGAGTTTTATCAGGATCGATTGGATCAGAATCGATTGGATCAGAAGCAATCCGATCGGACGAGGTTGGATCAGACGGGGTTGGATCAGACGGCATCATCGCCTCCGATGGCGATCAGATGATCGCGCAGCCTTGCAGCCTCTTCGTGATCGAGCCCTGGAACGGTGATGCTTGCCGAACTCGTGCCGGCCGTGTAAAGCACAAGCGAGGCAAGCCCGAACATACGTTCGAGCGGACCGCGCTGCAAATCCACGTGCTGCAGGCGATTGAGCGGCAACAACCTTACCAAACGAAACCATACGCCGCTGCGCGTTTCCAGCACCCGCCCGTCGATGCGATACGCCCACGCGCGATACACGCGATTCGGCCGCCACCGGCAAAACCACAGCGCGCACGCGGCAAGCGCGAGCCACGCAACCGGGTACAGGTAGGAATACACCCCGCCGCGCAGCCACATCATCGTCGCAAACGGCAACAGCATCAGCAGCACTACGCACAAACCAATCAGGTACCCGAGCCTCCACAACGGCACGACGCGCGGATCGAGCGGGCGCCAATGCGAGGTCTCGGTGTTTTCGGCGAATTCCGCGTTTTCTTTTATGTCTAAACTTTCCATGCCTCGCCGTTACACGTCATCCTTCGTCAGTTCTCCATCCACGAGCCGCCAAATGCCGCACGTATTTGCATCGCGCAATTCCACGGGAAGCGCATGATCCGGGAAATTCTGATAACACACGGGCCGCGCAAACCTCTCGATCGCCGCCGAACCTACGGAACTCGTGCGCGAATCCGTCGTAGCCGGATACGGCCCGCCGTGCTGCATCGACGGGCACACTTCTACGCCAGTCGGATAGCCGTTGAATATCAAACGTCCTGCCTTCTCTGCCAGCCGCTCGATGAGCCGCGAGTAGTTGCGCAGATCTTCGTCGTTGCCGTGTACGGTTGCGGTCAGATGCCCTTCGAGCGATTCCGCAACGCGCTCCATCTCTTCACCGGAGGCGCATGCTACAACCATCGTCGCCGGTCCGAAGATTTCTTCGTTCAATTCTTCGTGACGGAAAAATGTTTCGGCGTCGGTAGCGAACACTACGGCGCCGGCTTCTGTCCTTGCGGTATCGGGCGTAGCAGCAGTCGCCGCTTTCGCAACGTTTGAGATCGATTCGCGCCGCTCGACTCCCGATTGGTAATTTCCGAGCAGTCCCGGCGAAAGCATCACGCCGGGCGGCGTTCCCGCAATCATTTCGGTCAGCTTTGCCTGGAAACCGCCGAGCGATTCATCCGCAATTCCGATGACCAGACCGGGGCAGGTGCAGAACTGCCCCACGCCCAAAGTCACCGAAGCGTGAAGGCCCGCAGCGATCTGATCTCCGCGCTCGGCAAGCGCGCCCGGCAGCAGAAAGACAGGGTTGGAGCTGCCCATCTCGGCGTACACCGGAATCGGATCAGGACGCGTTGCGGCGGCGTCAAAAAGCGCTCTGCCGCCGCGCAGCGACCCCGTAAATCCGACGGCCCGTATTGCAGAATGCCGGACCAACGCCCTGCCCACTTCGTGACCCACACCGTGCACCATAGAAAACACCCCTTCGGGCATTCCGGTTGATTCGACTGCACGGCGTATCGCTTCGGCTACGAGTTCCGACGCGCCCGGATGCGCAGGATGCGCCTTTACAACTACGGGGCAACCGGCGGCGAGCGCCGACGCCGTATCCCCGCCCGCAACCGAATATGCAAAGGGGAAATTGCTTGCGCCGAATACCGCAACGGGCCCCAGAGCAATCAGCAGGCGTCGAAGGTCCGGCTTTGGAACGGGCTGCCGGTCGGGGATCGCGCGGTCTATGCGTGCGCCGACCCACGAACCCTCGCCGAGCAGCGCGGCGAACATTCTCAACTGCCCCGTAGTGCGACCTCGTTCGCCCAGGAGCCGAGCCTCGGGAAGCGCGGTTTCCATACTGGCGCGCTTTATCAACAGGTCGCCGAGCGCTTCGATTTCGTCTGCGATCCTTTCAAGAAAACCGGCGCGCGAAAAAGCGTCCATGCGTCGGTATTCGAAAAACGCCTCGCCCGCAAGCCCGCACGCCGCGTCCACTTCTTCTGCGGAGGCTTCAAAAAATACGGGATCGAGCGCGCGTCCCGCAGCCGGCGCGTATGCATTGAATGTGCGTTTGCTCGATGACGCCCGGCGCGCTCCGATGAAATTTTCTCCGTGCAGATTCATATCGGTCGTTTCCTCGAAAATATTCAACCATTCCGTAATTTTCGTTTCATTTCGTTTGTTCCGTTATCTCTTTTCTCTTTAACGGGAGCAGCGCTCTGCTCACAAAGCCGCGACTCTGTTGACAAGCGTACCTATCGGATCGATTGTGATGCGAATTTCGTCATTCGCCATCAACGTGAATTCGTCGGGCGGAACTATGCCCGTGCCCGTAAGCAGAAAACAACCGCGAGGAAAGCTGTTGTCGCGGAACAGATATTCGACGAGTTCTTCAGGCCGGCGCTTGAGTTCGCGCAGGTACGTCGAACCCAAAAATGCAACCGCGCCGTCGCGCTCGATTTCCAGACGTATCTCGGTATCTTCGGCGGGCATGAGGCTCGAAATCAAAACGCCGGGGCCGAGGCCGCAGCAGCCGTCATAAACCTTCGCCTGCGGCAGATAGAGCGGATTTTCGCCCTCGATGTCGCGCGAGCTCATGTCGTTGCCTATCGTAAAACCGATAATCCTTCCCGAAGAGTTGACCGCAAGCGCGAGTTCCGGTTCCGGCACATTCCACGCCGCATCGCGCCTGATGCGTACATCCTGTCCCGCGCCTGATACCCGGTGCGGTGTGGCCTTGAAAAACAGTTCGGGCCGGGCTGCGGCGTAAACGCGGTCGTAGAAATCGCCCCCGCCCGCGTCGCGCGATTCCTCGATGCGGGCTTCGCGGCTGCGGTAATAAGTTACTCCCGCGGCCCATACCTCCTGCTCGCCGATCGGCGCCAGCACCTCATCGACAAGCGAGAAACCGGTAATCGGTTCAAGCCTGCGCGTCATGCTCGTAAGCGACCCTTCCAGGCTCGGACGGTTGAACAGATCGTCCCACCCGGTTTCCGGCAACGGATAATAAAGATTGCCATCCTCGATCACTATTCCCTGTTTTGTGCGAAAAAGCTTCATCCACCTCGCTCCCAATAAGAAACACCCAAAATTCCCGGTTTGAAAAAAGAACAAACCACAGAATACGCAGAACACACGAAAGTAGCTGAAAACCGATCACCTGTTCCGTGATTTCCGTTTCTTCAGCGTATTACGTGTTTATGTTTTTTTTTCAGACCTGGATCAGAAAAGGCTCCCCTGTTGAAGTTCGCCTCCCGCATCTTCACCGTCGTCGGGCGCCCACGCATACACCCGCAGACTGCAACAACCTTTTTCGTTGAACACCAAGCCCTCGGCTTCCAGCAAACGGAGTTGAAGATCAGGCGGAGAGGTTCGGCCCGTAGTCGATACTCCGCCCTGCGCGTTGATTACCCGATGCCACGGGATCGACCGGCTGTCCGAGGGCGTTACGCTCATTATGTTGCCGATCTTGCGCGCGTCGTAAGGCGCACCGAGCGCCGCAGCGACCGAGCCATAGGTCATTACGCGCCCGCGCGGTATCCGCAGCACCAATGCATACACGCGTTCGTGATAGGCGTCCATACAGGCATCAAACTCGGAATCAGACCGTGCAGCATCAATCCGCTATTTTGATTGCGGTAATGCGCAGCCGTCTGTAGTCGGCATACCAGTTTCCGTCCAGAAAAAGCGACTCCCGCAACTCACGTTCTACGCGTTCGAGCACAGCTTCCTTGTTATCCGGATCGACTCCGTCGAACAGATGGCCGCGAAACATCTCGATCCATCTGCGCAAACCCGCTTCGCCCTCTTCGAGTTCGGTGAGCCGGTCAAACAGGTGCGCGGCGCGCACTTCCAGACCGTGGCGTTCGAGCAATGTCGAATATTCGCTTATGCCCGGGAAATAATTTCTCGCGCTGACCCGGCGGCCGAGCAGATCTTCAATCGCCGAGTCGAGCGCTACGGCTATGCGTTCTATATTTCCCTTGCCGCCCATTTCAATCACGAAGCGCCCGCCCTGACGCAACGCCCGCGACATACAGATGACGGCATCCTCGGCCCGCTCGACCCAGTGCAGAGCCGCGTTTGAAAACACGGCATCGAACGGTTCATCGAACTCGAAATCGGCTGCATCGCCCAGGATGAATTCGATGCCGGGATAACTTGCCCGCGCGCGTTCGATCATATCAGCCGAAGCGTCCAGACCCACAACGCTCGCGCCCGCATCTGCAATCTGCTTCGTCAGATGGCCGGTTCCGCATCCGACATCCAGAATCCGCTCGCCCGCCTTCGGCGCAAGAAGCGCGAATACGCCCTCGCCGTATTGAAAGACGAAGGAATGTTTCTGATCGTAAGCTCCCGCATCCCAGCGTTTCATCATAGGACGCCCCCAAACACTCTCCAACCGCAGCACGGCGTTGGGAAATGGAAGAGAGATAACGAAACAAACGGAATAAACTGAATAAACGGGGAAGATTATTCCCTTGCGTATGTTCAGAATATTTCCGTTCGTTCCGCTATCCCTTCTTTCGCCAAGTGCATCTGTCCGGTTCAAACCCCGCCGTAAAGCGGCGGAACCGCTACGCCCAGCATCCGCAGATAGACATAAAGCTGTCCCCGATGATGAACCTCGTGTTCGAGCGTGATGTGCAGGATATCGGCGCGCGTCATCTTTCCGACTTTTTCGCCGAAAGGTTCGATCTGTTCGGCGAGTTGTTCGGGGGTAAGCGCGGCCACGCGATCAAGAAGTTCGGCGTGCGATTTCTCGAACGCTTCGATCAGTTCATCCGTAGCGGTCGCGGGGGGCGCCCCTTCGCCCGAGAACTGTCCCGTAATCGCGGCATTCACCAGCCCTGCTTCAGCCTGGTAAATGTGGTTCATCAGTGCGCCGAGGGTCATCGCCGAATCGCAGGTCTTCCACTCGAACTGATCGCTCGGCGCCCCCGCCATCAACCGCACGCTCTGTTTGTGAACGCGGTTCCAGTTCTGAATTAAAGAAGCCAGATGTGCAGGTACAGTAGACATAAGGGTAATTTTCCTTTCTGAAAATCGGGATAAGGGATTCTTTCAGGAGAGTTCCCGCAGCACGACGCGCGCCGGCCCGCCATCGCCGTCGCGGATCTTGAGCGGCAGGCATATCAGTTCGTAATCGCCCGGCTCGACGGCGCGCAGGTCAAGCCCCTCGACGATTATTACATCGTTTGAAAGCAGTGCGAGATGCGTCCTCGGCTCGTCGAAGTTGAACTTTTCTATCGAGAGATAATCGATGCCGACCAACCGCACGCCCGCCGCGACGAGGTCCCCGGCAGCGTCCGCTTCCAGATGCACAAACGAGCGGTCGAACTCGTGCGGACCGCTCCACAGACGCGAATTGCGCGTCTTGAAAAGCACGCGCGTCGCACCGCTCAGATCACATCCGTGAAGCACCGCTGAATCAATCGAGTCCACTTCGCCGACATCCACTACGCGAGCCGGACCTATGAGAACATCGAGCGGCAACTCGTCAAGCGGACGCGCTCCCGCAATGAAGTGAGACGGCGGATCGACGTGCGTGCCTACGTGCGAACTGCAACTCAGATGCGAAACGTTGGCGACGTCTCCGGCTTCCAGAGTAGAGGTTCTGCGAATCTCTATATTCGGGTCGCCGGGATACACGGGCGAATCGTTCGCAAGCGCCACGGTCACATCGTAAATCTTCATCCAGCCTTCTCCTCCTTGTCGCCGGTGCGGGTGCGAGCGACGAGTATTTCGTATAGTTCGACTACGCGGCGGCGCGTACTTTCAAAACCTTCCGAGGTATCAATCGAATAATCGGCGTACTTGAGTTTTTCTTCCGACGGCATTTGCGCATTTATTCGCGCCTCGGCCGCTTCGCGCGTCAAACCCGATCGCGACATCAGGCGTTCGATCTGTAATGCAGGCCGGCAGTATACAACCACGATGATATCGAAACGCCGGTAAGATCCGGTCTCGATCATAAGCGCGGCATCTACTACGGCGATCGCAGATGGATTGCGCGCAGCAAGTTCATCGAACCATTGCTGCTGCGCCTCGTATACGCGCGGATGGACTATGGCGTTCAAACGCGCACGCGCCTGAGCATCGGCAAAAACCACGCGACCTAGTTTCAGGCGGTCGATCTCTCCGCCTTCGGAAAGTATGTCGCGGCCGAACGCGGCGAGGATTTCGTCGTATGCGGGACGGCCCGAAGCAATCGCGGCGTGCGCCAAACGGTCGGCGTCGCTCGTTTCGCATCCGAGTTCGGCGAGCACCGAAAGCACGTAGGATTTGCCCGTAGCGATGCCGCCCGTCAGTCCGACCTTGAGCATGACAGGAGAGATAACGGAATAAACGAAATGAGACGGAACACACGGAAACCATCGGATCGCTTATGTATGTTTCGTCTCATTTCGTTTATTCCGTTATCTCTCTACTCCTTCCCGACAGATCTCGCCGCATCTCGCAGGCGCGCAGCGTGTTTTTCATCAGCATCGCGATCGTAAGCGGACCGACGCCGCCCGGCACGGGCGTCAACCATCCGGCGCGATCGATTACGCTGCGCTGTTCGACGTCTCCTGCAAGCGTAGCGCCGCGCCGCGCAATCACCGCAAGCCTGGATTGGAGTTCCGCGGCCGGAAAGATCCTCGCCGCTTCTTCGGTTGTCGTTACATTGTTCATGCCCACATCGACCACTACCGCACCGTGTTTGACCATATCCCCCGTAATCATCGCGGTACGGCCGATGGCGGCAACCAGAATGTCTGCACTGCGCGTGATTTCAGCGAGGTTTTGCGTGCGCGAATGACAAATGGTCACGGTCGCGTGCCGGTGAAGCAGAAGCAGCGCCATCGGCTTGCCGACTATGTCGCTGCGCCCTACGACGACGGCGTGCGCGCCGGCAACAGTAATACTGTAATGATCGAGAAGTTCGATTACGCCGGCCGGCGTGCAGGCAACCAGAGTATCTTCGCCCTGAACCAGACGGCCGATGCTCTGCGCGTGAAAACCGTCGACATCCTTGCCGGGATCGACCGATTCGAGCACGCGGCGCGCTTCGATATGCGCGGGCAACGGCAGTTGTATCAATATGCCGTCGATGGCGTCATCGGCGTTGAGGCGGGCAATGAGTAAAAGCAGTTCTTCGGTGGTTGTTGAAGCCGGCAGTTCGTACTTCTCCGAATGCAGGCCGAGCGCCTCGCAGGTTTTTACCTTGCTGCCGACGTATACACGCGAGGCCGGATTGTCACCCACCAGTACGGCAGCAAGACCGGGCCTTATACCGGAATCGCCAAGTTCGCGTACTCTCCCGGCCACCTGCGACTTGATTGTTTCGGCGACCAGAACACCGTCAAGCTTGTGAGCTGACATTAATAAAATTACTCTCCTTTTGTATTCGTGGGCGCATATCTTAACAGCACGACGAATATTCGACCAAACGAAAGCACACGCAGCCCGTTAACCAATCCGCGATAAACCGCTCGTTCGCCATCCCCTCTTTCTCTGAAGGCTCCGCTCGTGCTATTATCCGGATGCGTTCAACAGAAATGGACAAATGTCACGACATATTGTCAGGATATATTGTCAAGACATAATGTCTGTAAGCGAAGACGATAAGCAAAGTTGAACCGAAGCGCCCCCGAATATGTATTGAAACCATAGCCCTGCGCCGAAATTGACCTCTGCCGCCCCAGCTATCGGCGCCTATCAGGAAGCGTTGCCCATAAGCGAGATCGAACGCCGAGCGAACGATCCGCGGCAATATTTATACGGCTCGGCTTAAACGTACCGGCACTCATTTATTGACGCGCTGCGGAACAGCAATTCTGCAAGCGCAACCGGAGAAGACGTTCAGGCTAAGGAGGGTTTATATGGGCGCTGCGCTTCACTCAATAGATTCCAATCATCCGCAGGCAGTTCAGGCCGACAGACGCGATACGTCGAATATTGCCGCGTTCGAGCGTCCCGCGGAAGCAATGCTTGCGCGCGCTGCGGGGCAAATCGCGCATCTCGAAGCTGCGGCCGCACACCTTGAAGCCGAGGTGCGATTGCTGCGCGAAGCGCTTGCGCGCGCCGAACACAAGATCCGGCGCCAGGATCAACTGCTGCGAAACGCACAGTTGCGCGAAACCGAAATCCGCGCCCAAATAAGAGAGATGACGGAATAAACGAAATGAGACGGAACAAGCGGAAATGGTCAAACTTTCCGTTTGTTCCGTCTCATTTCGTTTGTTCCGTCATCTCTCCTTCCCCCGTGTCCAGCGGCTCATTCCGCAATTGAAGCCCGTTATGTACAGGTTAACAAACCGTTAAATCGACCCGCCTTACGCGATAATAACGCCTGCAAAATGAGGCATTTCGTGAATGCAACTTCGATCCTGGTTTAAGCCGCCCGGGATTCGGTGAAAATTCCTTGACAGTCAACATCAGCAATTGGATAATCCAATACGGCTGACGATACCGATCACCCCGACAGGCAAAGGCTAGCGACGGTCGAAGCTCTCGACAGTGCCGGGCCAAGCGCACCAGACGGCATCAGTCTGGACGGCATCAGTAAAGAAAAGAAAAGACCGTAATAGAGATACTAATAGACGGGTACGGAACCACTTCAGATCAGCCTTGCTGGGTCGAAAAATTACCTCGGACATAAGGAATTACGAAAGCTGTTCGAAGCTGCTTGACTTCTGGGCTTGTTGTATTCGGTAGCGCCCTACGGGTGTTATTGAAAGGCGGGAGTCCGGCATTTGGGCGGTATTGTTATAAACCGGGCGTACGCCTCTCAGCACGGAGAAGATCATGACGTTTGTATCTCCCTTCAAGCGGATCACTTCATCCCTGCTGTTGGTTCTGCTCCTGGCCGCTGTCGCATATGGTCAAATCAGTGCGAGTCTAAGCGGCGTGGTGCAGGATCCGCAGGGTAATGCCGTCGCAGGTGCGAAGGTGACGGTATCGGATCCGACCAGAAATATCTCGATAGACGCATCGACCAGTTCAGACGGCACATTTTCGTTTCCCGTACTTCAGCCCGGCACTTATCAGGTGGCGGTCGAAGCAACCGGGTTCAAGAGAACGGTCAAATCCGGCGTTGTAATCAACGTCGCGGATCGCGCGTCGACCGGCATCATCCGGCTCGACATCGGCGAGATCGGTGAAATAGTTGAAGTGACGGCGAGCGCCGCGCAGATGCTGATCAAGACCGAAAGCGGCGAGCAGAGCACGATCATCACCGGACAGCAGGTGCAGGGTCTTGCTCTGAACGGGCGCAATTACCTCGACCTCGTCAAACTGACGCCGGGCGTGGTGAGCTTCGTCAACGCGCAGACCGCAGGCCCCGGCGGACTGGGCGGATTCAACATCAACGGAACGCGTGCCAACCAGCACAACCTCACCATCGACGGAGCCACAAACGTCGACACGGGTTCGAACGGCACGCAGCACATCGCGCTTGTGCTCGACAATATCGCCGAGTTCAAGATCCTGACTTCGAACTATCAGGCAGAATACGGACGTTCGGCGGGCGGCGACATCAAGATCGTCACCAAGGGCGGTACGAGCGAATTCCACGGCACGGGTTATTACTTCCACCGTCACGAGCAGTTCAACGCCAACTCCTATTTCAACAAGGCGAACGGACGCTTTGCAAACGGCGTGGAGCGCAATCAGCGCAATCTGTATCGCTACAACTATCAGGGCTTCAACGTAGGCGGCCCCGTATATCTCCCGTCGGTCTTCGGCCCGCTTTCCAGCGAAAAACTCAGGGAGAAACTCTTCTTCTTCTTCTCGCGTGAATGGCAGGAACAGTTGCTGCCCTCGGCCGTGCGGCAGTCTCGCGTACCTACGGCGCTTGAAGTAGCGGGAGATTTCAGTCAGACGCGCGACGGCAACGGCGGCGCAATTACCCTCATCGATCCGACTACGGGACAGCCCTTCCCCGGCAACCGCATACCTCAGGCGCGGTTGACGCAAAACGGCGTCAACCTTTTGAGGTATCTGAACCGGTTTGAAAACTTCGCGCTCGCATCGAGCCCGAACGCCGCGCAGTTCAATCACAACTCGCAGGCGAGCGCCGGATATCCGCGCCGCGAATACAGCATCCGTCTTGATTACAATATGACGGACAGCACGCGCATGTACGTGCGCTACACGCGCGACGCCGATCAGCAGATCCTGCCCTACGGTCTCGGCTGGACGGGCGGCAACAATCAGATTCCGATCGACAATCTGATCTTCAGGCAGGCGCCGGCGTGGAACAGCGTGCTCAACGTCACATCGACGCTTTCCTCGACGCTGACCAACGAGTTCATCTTCGGCGCGAGCCAGAACAACCTGACGCTCGATCCGTCGGATCCGAACGCAGCGACGCTGGCCGGAATCGGGCTCAACTTCCAGACCCCGTTCCCGTATCCTGCGTCGCAGTTCGCCAACATCACGTTCGGCGGCACGCCGAACCAGAACTTTGCGGGCCCGACCGGCTACAGCCAGTTCCCGTACAAGAACTCGAACACGACGTTTGATTTCTACGACAACATCAGCAAGGTTACCGGCAATCACACGATGAAGGGCGGCATTTACATTCAGCGCAGCCGCAAGGATCAGGCCGCCGGCAACTCGCTGTCGATCAACTTCAACAACAACCCGGCCGACCCGAACAACGCCGGACACCCGTATGCAAACGCGCTGCTCGGCAACTTCAACACCTACCAGCAGGCGAACCGCGGCATCTACCAGGGCCAGTACCGGTCCACGAACGTAGAGTGGTATCTGCAGGACAACTGGAAGGTCAACAAGCGGCTGACGCTCGACTACGGACTCCGCTTCAATTGGGTCCAGCCGCAGTTCGACGCGCGCGCGCAGACGAACTTCTTCGATCCGAGCGCCTACAATCCGTCGCAGGCTGTTCGCCTCTACAACCGCGCCACCAACGGTCAGGCGTTCGATCCGGCCAATCCGTCGGTGCTCTTGCCAGCATTTCTCATCGGGCGCATCGTTCCGGGTTCGGGCGATCCGTTCAACGGAATGCGCGCTGCAGCCGATGGATTTGAACGCGGCGGATTCAGGAACCGCGGCGTTCAGTACGGCCCGGCTCTCGGTTTTGCCTTCGATGTTTTCGGCAACGGCAAGACCGTACTGCGCGGCGGTTACCGCATAGGTTATGACCGCGTATCGGGCAACAACGTGATATTCCCGGCCGCGGAGCAACCGCCGTTCCTGCTCCAGCCCGTATTCAATTTCGGGAACCTCGCGACCGTTGGTCAGAGCACCGGGCAGATCATACTCGGCACGAGCAACGTGCGCGGCGCCGATTTCGAGGGCCACGTTCCGAACATCCAGAGCTACAGCATCCAGTTGCAGCAGGATATCGGATTCGATACGGTGCTTAGCGTTGGTTATGTTGGAACCCTGTCGCGGCATCTGCCCGAAGACATCAACCTGAACTTCATCCCGTACGGAGCGACGTTCACCCGTGCGGCGCAGGATCCGTCTCGCTACGCCGGAGGCGTTGTGCCGAATGAAGAGCCGAACCTGCCGCAGGCATACCGCGACAGGGGACTGAGCTTTACGGGGGCAAACGCGCTGCCGGCAGACTTCCTGCGCCGCTTCCCCGGCTACGGCACGGTCCAGATGAAGACCTTCGGTGGATCGGCCAACTATCACTCCCTGCAGGTAACGGCGCAGCGCCGCTACAGACAGGGACTCACCCTCGGCATGGCCTACACCTGGTCGAAGGCGCTCGGCACGGCGTCGGACGTTGAAGGAAACTTCATCAATCCGATATGCTCGCGTTGCTTCGACTACAGGCTGCTGAGCTTCGACCGCCAGCACACGATGGTCATCAACTACCTGTACGACCTGCCGAAGATGAAGTCGAACAACTGGCTGGCTCGCGGCGTGGTCAACGGTTGGCAGTTGACCGGCATCACGCAGTTCCTGTCGGGCCAGCCGCTCGAACTCGGATTCGGCATCCCGAACATCAACGTCAATCAGCGCGTCAGCGGATCGTGGACCGAAGGGGCGCGTCCGATCATCACCGGCGACATACAGCCGTCGATCGAGAAGACTAACGGCTTCGATTTCACGAAGGTCAGCATGCCCGCGCTTAATCCGGGTCCGCAGCCTCGCTCGATCATTCGCCGGCCGGGCATCAACGTAACCGACCTGTCGTTGTTCAAGAACATCCCGCTCGGCGGCGACAGCGCGCGTTACATCCAGTTGCGTCTCGAGACGTTCAACGTCTTCAACCACGCGCAATTCGACAACCTGAACGCCGGTTTGACGTTCGAAGTGCTCGGCAACTTCTCGAACTACAACGCGGTGCAACAGGGCGGTCTCAACTCCCTGCGCAACATCCGCGGCGGCACGCTCAATCCGGGCGCCGGCCGTCTCGGTCTTGCACTCGGCGAATACAGCGGTCAGCCGGGATTCGTCTCCGCCAACCGCACGCTGCAACTGGCGGTGAAGATTTATTTCTAAACCGCTTATGCGGGAGAGAGAACGCGGAGCGCACGGAAATGAAAGGCAACAACGGAAAAGACAGTCCACTTTCCGTTTGGTCCGTTAATTCCGTTTGTTTCGCGTTCTCTCTTCTTCTTTTATTTCTTGCCCTGCCCGCCGGGGCGCACGCACAGCGCGCCTTCACAATCTTCGGCAATGTCAACCTTCCCGACGGCAACCGCGCCGTGCGCGTAAGAGTGCGGCTTGAAGGCATGAACGGGCTTCAGCAGGAAACGCTCACCGACGATCAGGGGAATTACCAGTTCTTCGGCATTCCGGGCGGGCGCTACAAGCTTACAGTAACAAACCCGGAAGACGACAAACAGTTCACCGATCCAACCGAAGCCGACACCAGCCGATCGTTTTCCAACCGCCTTCAGATTCATCTGTATCTTCGCTATCGAATAACCGTCGAGGAAGACAAACCCAAAGGCGGCACAATCAACGTAGCGGAGGCCACGCAGGACGTACCGAAACGGGCGAAAAAAGCCTACGAAGACGGGTTAAAGCTGAAGCGCGAGGGGAAACCCCTGCAGGCGCGCGAACGTTTCGAGCAGGCGATAGCCGATTTTCCCGTTTATTTTCAGGCTCTGGCCGAACGCGGAGAGTTGCGTTTGCAGGAGCGCGAAATCGAACCGGCGCTCGAAGATTTCGATCGCGCATTGAAGATCAACCATGATTATGTGCCGGCGCTGCGCGGCGGAGGCGTATGCCTGCTCGAACTCAAGCGTCCCGATGAAGCGGTTGTACGTTTTGAACGCGCAGCCTCACTCAAACCCGATCATCCGCAAACGCAGATGATGCTCGGCTACACGCATCTTTTGCTGGATAACCTCGACCAGGCGCGCAAGTCGCTCGAAAACGCGCTGCGACTCGATCCGAAAGTCGCCCTGCGCGCCCGCGTATACCTCGCCGACTGTTACGCTCGCGACGGCCGTTTCAAGGACGCCGCCGACGAACTCTGGGCCTACCTCGAAGCCAACCCTTCCGCGCCCGACGCCGCACGCCTGCGCAGTATGGAAATCCAGTTGCGCGCCATGGCGGTGAAATAAAACAGACCGCGGAATACACGGAATCAACAGAAATCACGGAATTTATGGCCATTTCTGCACATTCCGCGTATTCCGCGTATTCCGTGGTTCCTCTTTATCCTGTGTTCCATTGTCGAGCAGTTCAATTTAGAATACGAACATCGTTGAACGGGTCGGAGTAGCCGATGTCGTATTGTCTACTACTAACGTACATACTGTTTGTCCTGCCCTTGCAGCAGCAGCCGGATGCGGCGGCGCAGTTCAACCGCGCCGTGCAGTTGCAGCAGCAGGGGCGATTTGCCGAGGCTGCGGATGCCTATCGCGCGCTGCTCGAACACGCGCCCGAGCACACCGACGCTCTGGCCAACTACGGCGCGACGTTATCGCGCCTTGGCCGCCACGATGAATCCGTAGCCGCATACAGCAAAGCCCTGCTGCTTGCGCCTCAGCGCGTAGAGATACTGTTCAACCTCGGAATCGCGCATTACCGCGCGGGGGATTTCAGTCAGGCTGCGGAAACATTCAAGCGGTTTCTGGAGCAGCGCCCCGAGGTAGTTGCAGCGCGTCAGTTGTACGGACTCTCTCTCGTAGAAATCGGGCGCGACCGCGACGCAATCGTCCAACTCGGATTGACTCTGGAGGCCGCGCCCCGGGAAGTGTCGGTGCTCTACAGCCTCGGCCTTGCACATCTTCGCCTGCGGCAAAAAGAAGCCGATCAGATGATCGAGCGTCTCAGCGCGTTTCCTGCGGGGGTGGCTGCGGCGCACCTGCTGCGCGGCCAGACTCTGATTGCGGGAGGCGAGTTCGAAAAAGCCCTTGCCGAACTCGAATCCGCTGCCAGACTCGATGCTAATCTGCCGAGGCTGCACTATTCGATTGGCCTTGCCTATCACCAACTCGGGCGCAATCCCGAAGCTCTCGAAGCGTTTGAAAAAGATCTGGCCGCGCGCCCCGGCGATTTTCTGACGCTTTACTACGTCGCGCTGCTTCAGGAATCCGCAGGCGATCTCGACGCTGCCGAACGCCATCTTTCCGCCGCACTCAAACTTGCTCCGGAGTCTCCCGATGCGATGGCGCTGCACGCCAAGCTGCTGTTCAAACGCGGCCGCGCAGCCGAAGCGGTCGCGCCGCTTGAGTTTGCGATCAAACAGAATCCGACCGATACGGAACGACGATACCTGCTCGCTCGCATATATCAGCAACTCGGCCGCCGTGAAGACGCCGCGCGAGAGTTCGCCGAAGTGCAGAGATTGAAGGCCAAACAACTCGAAGACGATCGCGCGCGCACACCGAAACCGTAAAGTAGAGATAACGGAACAAACGGAATGGAACGGAAGATACGGAAAACTGCGCTCGTCACCGGAGCATCGCGCGGCATCGGGCGCGCTATTGCAATAGAACTTGCGCGTACGGGCTTCGACGTTATGATCAATTACGCATCGAACGATGCGGCGGCCGAACAGGCGCGGGCCGAAGCGATGGCTGCAAGCGGCGACCGGGAAGCGCACATCGCCTGCTACCGGGGAGATGTATCGTCCGCAACGGATCGAGAAGCGTTGCTCGCGGCGATGTTAGAACGGTTCGGAAGGCTCGATTTGCTTGTAAACAATGCGGGGGTCGCGCCCGAGGCGCGCGTAGATCTGCTAGAAGCGAGCGAAAGCAGTTTCGACCGGCTGATCGGAATAAATCTGAAGGGGCCGTATTTTCTGACTCAGGCCGCCGCACGCTGGATGATCGAGCAGCGCAATTCAGCCAAAGATGACGACTATCAACCCGCCATCGTCAACATCACCTCGATATCGGCGTATACGGCTTCGCCCGAACGCGGCGATTACTGCGTAGCCAAGGCAGGGCTTGCGATGATGACCAAACTGTACGCCGCGCGCCTTGCTTCCGAAGGCATCAATGTATACGAGATTCGCCCCGGTGTAATCGCTACGGAAATGACTTCGGGCGTAAAGGAAAAGTATGACCGGCTCATAGCCGACGGATTGACGCCCATCAAGAGGTGGGGGCTACCCGAGGATGTCGGCCGCGCGGTTGCAGCCATTGCTTCCGGCAACCTTCCGTTTTCCACCGGAGAAGTTATAAACGTAGACGGCGGTTTTCATTTGCGCCGCCTGTAACATCCACATTATGTCCGAAACAAAATCCTTGCTTGCACAGGTAGAACACGCATTTTCATTCGCGCAGAAACAGGTAAGCTCGCTCATCGAACGCGATCCCGGGTTCTATCCGCTCTACACCGACCTCGGCCGATGGCGCCACTCGAAACCCGCCTGGACGCACTGGTGCGACGGCTTTCTGCCCGGAATGATGTGGATCTTTTACGAAGAAACGGGCGACCGGCGATGGCGCGCCTCGGCCGAGGAATATTCGCGCGTGCTCGAACCGCGCAAGGACGACCGCGAAGTGCACGACCTCGGTTTTATTTTCTACCACGGGACATATAAACGCTGGTACGAGGCTACGGTGCGCGAGGGTGCGCCCGATCAGTCGCTCAAGGACGTAGTAATACACGCCGGGCGCGTGCTTTCGCTGCGATTCAACGAAAAAGCCGGTTGCCTGCGATCTTTTCACGGCGAGGATTCCAACTTCATCGACATTATGATGAACGTAGGCGTCATCTTTTATGCAGCGACGGAAACCGGGGACGCGGCGCTGCTCGATATTGCGCGCAAACACTGCCTGACTACGCGACGGACGCTTGTGCGCGGCGACGGCAGCACATCGCACGAGGGAATATTCGATCTCGCGACGGGCGAGTTTCTGCGGCAGACGACGCAGCAGGGTTATCGCGGCGACAGTTGCTGGTCGCGCGGTCTGGCCTGGTCGCTGTATGGTTTCGGCACGTGCTACAAGCTGAGGCGCGATCCGGTGTATCTCGAAGTCGCCGAACATAACGCCGAGTACTGGCTTTCGAACATTCCCGATGACGGCGTTGCGCCGTGGGATTTCGATGCACCCGGAAACGGCGGCCGCGTTCAGGCGGACACAAGCGCCTCTGCCATAGCAGCGGTCGGATTGCTGAATCTGGCGGATATGTCCACAGGCGGCGCGAGGCGTACTGCGTATCGTGATTGCGCGCTGCGGATGATGGATTCGCTGACGAGGAATTATCTGGGCCAAAGCATCGAGGGCTGGGAAGGCATACTGCGCGGCGGCGTTTACCACATTCACAAGGATCTCGGCGTAGACGAATCGGTGATGTGGGGCGAATACTTCTTCGTCGAGGCGCTGCAGCGGACGATGCACTTGCTGCGCGGGCGGTAAGAGAGATAACGGAACAAACGGAAATAAACGGAATAAACGAAAGCATGTCATCTTTTTCGTTTGTTCCGTTTATTTTCGTTTGTTCCGTTATCTATTTTTCCTCCGTTATCGTCATCACACGATTAAGCGCGACTTTCGTCAGTTTCTGAACCTTGCCGGTGGGCCAGCGAATTTCGATTTCATCCACGGATTTCGCCGTCCCCAGCCCGAAATGCAACCGCCAGTCGGAATGCGACAGATAGCTGTCGCCCGCACGCACTTCGTCTACCTGCACGAGTCCTCCGGCCTTAAGCGTCACTCGCGCGCCCACGGCATTGCGATTGGAAACGGCGCCTACAAGTTTCAGCCTGATCCAGTTTCCGGCCTTGTTTCCGCCGTCGTTGCGCAAGAGCATTGCGGGGCCGTCCAGGTCGTTGACGATAATATCTATATCGCCGTCCTCATCGTAATCGCCGAACGCGGCGCCGCGCGAAGCACGCGGGTTCATAAGCGGCGCGCCGGCTTCGGCTGCTATTTCCCTGAAAGTTCCGTCGCGCAGGTTGCGATAAAAAAGTTTGCGCTGACGATACATCCCGCCCGGATACGCACCTTCGATCTGCGGATAAACGTGACCGTTTACAACCAGCAGATCCAGCCAGCCGTCGTTGTCGTAATCGAAGAACTTCGTTCCCCAGCCGACGTAGGGCATGCTCACGTCGGCGGTTTTCGATGCGCGCGAAACGTCTATATAACCGCCGTCCTTCGTCTTGCGATACAGAGTGTTGTACTGATCCGAAAAATTGGTGACCACGAGATCGAGCAATCCGTCGCGATCGTAATCCCCTACGGATACGCCCATGCTTCCCTGTTCCGTGCCGCTTTCATCCACGGCCCAGCCGAGCACGAGTCCCATTTCGGTAAACGTGCCGTCGTGATTGTTTCGATAGGCGTAATTCGGCGTAGCGTCGTTTGCCACGAGCAGGTCCGGCCATCCGTCGTCGTCGAAATCGGTCCAAATGGGGCCGAGTCCGTAATACCCGGATGGATCATCGACTCCTGCGGCTTTACTGACGTCTGTAAAGGTTCCGTCTCCGTTGTTGCGGTAAAGCGAATCGCCCGCGCCGGGCAATCCACGGGGCCCGCACTGCACGGGAATCCCGCGATACTGGCAAAGCTGTCCCTTGCCAAACTGCGGCAGATCGTCGAGTTTGAAATCGACGTAATTTGCGACGAACAGATCCAGATCGCCGTCCCGATCGTAATCGGCCCAGGCTGCGCCCGAAGAAAACCGCGGATCGCCCACTCCGGCTTTTTCAGTCACGTCTTCGAACGTACCGTTGCCGCGATTTCGATACAGGCGATTCGGACCGAAGCAGGTTACGTAAAGATCGTCGTATCCGTCGTTATCGAAATCCGCGACTGAAACGCCCATAGCCCAGCCCGGATCATCTACGCCGGCTTTTGCAGCGACTTCTTCAAACTTTCCGTTTCCGAGGTTGCGGTAAAGAGCGGCCTTCGGGCGCGGCTTTTTTGCAAGCGCGGCATCGACCGTATAGGAGTTTGTCAGGTAAATATCGAGCTGTCCGTCCCGGTCGAAATCGAAGAAAGCCGCGCCGCCGCCCATGCTTTCTACGATGTATTTCTTTTCGGCCGAAGCGGAGTTGACGAAGGTAATGCCGGCCGATGCGGTGACGTCGGTAAAAACGACCGGATCGGCCGGAAGAAATGCCGGCAACGGTACCAACAACAGCAGAATACCGATGAATTTCATGAGCGTTTCCCGGCGTCGGACATTATTTCGATCTGACGCGCGCTACGGCTTCGAGCCAGCCCGAGTATAAACGATCGCGTTCGCTGCGCTTGATGCGCGGCTCGAAACGTTTTTCCACCTGCCACTGCGAAGCGATCTCGCGGGCGTTTTTCCAGAAACCGACCGCAAGTCCAGCCAGATAAGCCGCGCCGAGCGCAGTCGTTTCCGTAACTACGGGACGAACGACCGGAACTCCGAGCAGATCGGCCTGGAACTGACAAAGAAAATCATTCTTTGTAGCGCCGCCGTCTACGCGCAGTTCCCTGACCTTGATCCCCGAATCGCGCTGCATGCATTCGACTACATCGCGCGTCTGATAGGCCATGGCTTCTAGCGCTGCACGCGCAAGGTGCGCGCGCGTCGAACCGCGCGTCAATCCGACAATTGCGCCGCGTGCGTTCTGATCCCAGTAAGGCGCGCCGAGACCGACAAAGGCCGGTACGAAGTACACGCCGTGATTGTCGCTTACGGAAGTTGCGAGCGCTTCGGTTTCTGCGGCCTGCGCGATGAGCCCGAGTCCGTCTCGCAGCCATTGTACGGCGGCGCCCGCGATGAATACGCTGCCTTCAAGCGCATACTCGGTCTTTCCGTCCCGCTCCCAACCTACTGTGGTGAGCAGGCCCGTGCGCGAAGCGGTCGCCTTTTCGCCCGTATTCATCAGCAGGAAGCAGCCCGTGCCGTATGTATTCTTGAGCATTCCGGGTTTGAAACAGGCCTGACCGAAAAGCGCCGCCTGCTGATCTCCGGCATCGCCCGCAATGGGAATCGGAGCGCCGAGAAGCGAGGGCTCGGTTTCGGCGTAAACTTCGGATGAAGATTTGACCTCGGGCAGAAGCGATTCGGGCACGCGCAGGTGATCGAGTATTTCGGCGTCCCAGCGTCCCCGGCGAATATCGTAAAGAAGAGTGCGCGAGGCGTTCGACGGATCTGTAACGTGTGCGCGTCCGCCGCTCAAGCGGTGAATGAGCCAGGTATCGACGTTGCCGAAGGCGAGTTCACCGCGTTCGGCGCGCTTTCTTGCCCCTTTGACGTTATCGAGAATCCATCGGACTTTTGTGCCGGAAAAATATGCATCGGTGACGAGCCCGGTTTTGCGCCGTATGGTTTTGTCGAAGCCCTCGTGCTTGAGTTCCTCGCAAAGCGGCGCTGTGCGCCTGCACTGCCATACGATGGCGTTATACACGGCCTGATCGCTGCTGCGATCCCAAAGGATGGTGGTCTCTCTCTGATTGGTTATGCCGATGGCTGCTACGTCTTCTGCGCGAATCTCGGCCTGAGCGAGCGCCTGACGGGCGCAGGCGAGTTGCGACAGCCATATCGACTCGGGATCGTGTTCTACCCAGCCCGCACGCGGATATATCTGCTGAAATTCCTGCTGTGCGATTTGGACTATGCGGCCCGCGCGATCAAACAGTATCGCGCGCGAAGAAGTTGTGCCCTGATCGAGGGCGAGGATGTAATTAGGCATGCTGTAGTGGTCCTCTGATTGATGGAATTGAATTGAGTTCTCGTCCCGGTTTAGGAGGAAAGAGAGATAACGGAACAAACGGAATTAAATACTCTGTAAACAAAGTACTGAATACTCTGTAAACAAAGTTCTTTGAGGGTTTTCAGCCGCGGAGCGGCGAAAGATCTGTAGCCTGGTGCGTGAGCGCCAGGTCAGCAGGCGAAAAACGTCAGAGCCCCGGAGGGGCGGAAGATCTTCCGCCCCTCCGGGGCTGGCGCCGCTTCTCAACATCTACCCAGGGCTTACGCCCTGGGCTACAGATCTTGCGCCGCTCCGCGGCTGAAAACTCAAAGAACTTAATCAACCGTGTACTGAATGAACTTATTGATTTCCTGTTTGCACTCAGCACTTCTTCTTCACTGCCATTCCCGCCTTCGCTCCCAGATGCCGTCGGCGGCCCGCAATGCGAGCGCGCCGATGGTCGAAGTCGGGTTTACTCCGGCGCTCGTTACAAACGAGCTGCCGTCTACGATGAAAAGATTTTTTACATCGTGCGTCTGATGCCAACGGTTGACGACGCTGCGACGCGAATCGTCGCCCATGCGCGCGGTTCCAAGCAAGTGAAATGCGGGCTGTATGACGCCGCTGTCGAGTATCTCGAAAGCGCCCGCAACCTTCAAAGCCTCGGTCGCCCTGCGCCGTGCGTGTTCGTGCATGCGCAGGCTGTTATCGCTGTATGAATAAATAACGCGCGCAGCGGCAATCCCGTTGCCGTCTGAGACATCGGGATCGAGTTCGACGCGGTTGTTTTCATCGGGCAGATCCTCGCCGAGCAGCGTCAACCGTATCACGTGACCGAAGCGGCGCTTCATCGCCCGGTGATGCCCTCTTCCCCACGGCGCAGGTTTTCCGGCAAATCCGCCCCAAGCCTGATGCAATGGGCCGAAAGAGCGTTCGATCTGAAACGTGTAGCCGCGCACGAATCCTCGTTTCAGATCCGTTTCGTAAAACTGCTGGCTGTAGGACGGCACGCCGAACGGCCCGTACCATCCGTCGATGCGCTCGTCGAATACGCCCTCGATCATCCTGAACGGGTGCAGCATGAAATTCTTGCCCACAAGGCCGGACGAATTGGCCAGACCCTGCGGAAAGAGCGCTGATTTCGAGTTGAGCAGCAGGCGCGGCGTGCCAATGCCGTTGCAGCATATGACTACGACGCGCGCGAGTTCTTCGTGCAGCCGCCCATCGCGGTCGTAATAAAGCGCGCCGCGCGCACGTCCCGCATCATCGACAAGTATCTCGCGAACGCGGGCGCGGGTTTTCAGCACCGCGCCTTTTTGCAGCGCTTTCGGCCAGTAGGTGACATCGGTGCTCGCCTTTGCGCCTATCGGGCAGCCGAACATGCATTTGCCGTGAAGCGTACAGCCCGGCCTGCCGTCGTGCGCGCGTGAGATGATCCCCTGATCTGCTACCCACCAGTGCCATCCAAGTTTGTCGAATGCGCGGCCCATCTTTTCGCCGAGCACGCCGAGCGGAAGCGGCGGCGTGGGACGTTCCCTGCGCGGCGGATTTCCCGGATCTCCGGCAAGACCGGAAATGCCCATTTCGAGGTCGTTGGCGTCGTAGTAGGGTTCGAGATCCTCGTAGCTGATCGGCCAGTCGTCGGCTACGCCGTCGAGCGTGCGCACGCGAAAATCCGAAGGGCGAAAACGTGGGAAGTGTCCGGTCCAGTGTATTGTGCTGCCGCCGACGGCGTTGAACATCAACACTTCGGGAGGATGTTTGCCGCCCGCCGTTACGGGATAATCTTCGGGCAGGCGGCGTATGTTCGGGTTGAAATTCCAGGGGCCGCGTTTGAGCTGCACTTCCCAGTCGGGGCGCGTCGAAGCGTAACTCGTCGGTTCTACCCAGTCTCCCTGTTCGAGACACACCACGCGCGCACCGTAATCGCTCAACCGCTTGGCTACGGCGGCGCCGGCTGCCCCCGAACCTATCACCAGCACATCGGCGCGATCCTGCGGCATCACTTCACCTCCCGCCAGGATTTCGGCTGGCGCTTCATGCGGGCGAGAACCGTTTCGTCGAATGGCTTCATATCCGGGCCGCGACGATGCGTCGGATGGAACTCGTAGCCGAGCGCGGGCCAGGATTTCGGATTCGTATAGTAGGCTTCGTATACAAGATCGCGCAGCAATCCGAACAGGTTTGCGCCCGATGAACCGTAAAGCCCCTCGCCGGCGCCGGCGCGCAGCGATTCGCGCTCGAATGTTTGAAGAATGCGCAATCGTCCGGCCGGTGCAACTAGGGCGAATGGCCGCTTGAATCGCGTTGTAGAGATTGCTTCTATGCGATCGGCTGCGCGCCGTACGGAATCGGCTATTTCCGCGGCTTTGCCGCACAGGACTTCGATGTAGTCGATGGCGCCTACATCGCCCGCCGAGGGCTGTGCGTCGCCCGCCGGAATGATTTCATCTGCGGCGGCAACAAGGGTTTCGCGCTGCGCGGCGGAAAACGGCGACCCGGAGCGATCCGTCTGGCGCGCTTCGGCCCAAAGCACTCGGGGATCGAACGAGGAGAGCGCCAGAACGGAACTGCTCATCGTCGTTTGAATGAATCGACGGCGCGTAACGGGCATCGGGAGCCTCCATTGCATCGGTATTGGAAGAGAGAATAACAGAACAAGCGGAAAGAACGGAACAAACGAAATAAATTATGCCTTTTCGCGACTTCTGCGTCTTCTTTCTGCGTCTTCCGCGGTGTGTCTTCCACGGCGTCAGAACGCCTGACCGAAGCTGAGATGAACCTGCGCGCGCGGCAAACGCACCGTGGATGCAATATCGGGCGGCAGAAATACGCCGGTGCGCGGACTGCTCGCAAGATATGCAAAGTCGATGCGAATCGGCCCCAGCGGAGTCTTCACCCTCAATCCCAAACCGACCGTATGCGTGAAGTCGCCGAATCGCATTCGCCCGGCGGTGATGAATATGTTGCCCGTGTCATAGAAACCTACGAGCGCGAGTTGGCGGTATACATTGCGCCGCAATTCGGCGTTGATGATTACCAGTCCGTTGCCGCCGCGCGGGCGACTGCCCGCATCGCGCGGTCCGGCCTGTTCGAAATCGTATCCGCGCAACGTAGTCGATCCGCCGCTGAAGAATCTTTCGGTAATCGGGAGCAGCGCGTCATCCAGTTCGTTCCTCGCTTCACCCGTAGGGCGCCCGAATCTGCGCGCAATGCCGAGCCTGAAGTTCGCTGCAAGCACCGTCCCTGCGCTTGCGCCCAGAGTCCGGTAATACTGGTTCTCGGTGAATACGCGTACGAACTGTTCGTTGCCGCCGAGTCCGCGCAGCGCTACGGAAACATCGAACGTATGGAAACGTCCTTGCGAAGCGTCGAACGGGTTATCGCGTCCGTCGAAAGCAAAAGATGTGGAAAGACGCGACAACCGCACGGGCGCATCCCTGCGGTCGGTTACTTCTTCGGGATTGGTGACGCGCACATCTTCGTAGTTGTAGCGATAAAGCATGATTGCCCGATCGCTTATGCGCCGCTCTACCTGAAGCAGCACGGTTGCGCGCCGCGAATTGAACGCGGGCCGGTTCTCGCGTTGCAGCAGCAGCGCCGCGAGTCCGGGCGTATTGAAGTTAAACGGGCGCGGATCGGTGTAGGAAAGCTGTCCGAGTATGTTGCGCTGGCTGACGCGCATCCGCACGCTTGCAGTGGTCAATCTTCCGAATATGTTCGGATCGGATACTTCGAGAATGCCGCGCGCGCCCTCATCCGACTGATAGCCCGCGCCGTATATCAGATTGCGCGAACGCCCTTCGTCGAGATCGACGTAAACATTGCGGCGGATTTCGCCGGTTTCCTCCTCGGGTCCCAATGCTTCGCTGCGAACCACTACACGACGAAACGCGCCAAGCGCATAAAGATCCTGCTCGGTGCGAATCAGGCCGTCGTTGCTCATCAGTTCGCCTGGAGCAAAACGCAGAAATTTGTTTATGCGTCCCGACCGCGTGCGCCGGCGCGTGCCGGTTTCATTCACGAATGTGCGGTTGACGTAAACGAGCGGCCCTTCGCGAATGTCATAAATCACCCGCACGCGATCGTCGCCGAGTTCCACGATGCGCGATCTGACCTCGGCCAGAGCGTATCCGCGGCGGAAATACTCTTCGAGTATTTTGTTGCCTTCGGTCCGTATTTCAGTAACTGCCGCCGGATCACCGGGACTCAGTTTAATAAGCGCCGTCAATTCATCCGCGGTTCTCAATGCATTGCCGGCGAATGCTATTTCGCCGATAAAGGATCGCCTGCCTTCTGCGACTTCGAAAATGATCGACAGTTTGTCGTTTTCGGGATTGACTGCACGGTTGATCGCGGCGACGCGCGCCTGGCGAAATCCCCTGTCGCGCAACCGCGCTACGATGAGGTCCGCATCGCGCTGTAGTGACTGCTCGCTCGTGATTCCGCGCGTGTATCGCGAAAACAGCGGAATCGGGAAGAAACTCTCGGTTTTTGAACGCAAATCTCCGGCGACATCGTCGTAGCTGAGATAATCCGATCCCTCGATGAGAATGGCGGCAATGCGATAACGCTGCTGCGGGTCGACGCGAAATACAAGCTCCGCGCTCTCGGCCTGCGGATCTGGCGCCGCGGGTGGTTCAACTTCGGCGAAGAAGTACCCTTCTTCCTGCAAATACTCGCGCAATCGCTGTGCGCCGTCATCCAGATCGGTCGCCTCCACGCCTCCTTCGCGCAGCATCGGCAGCACCTCGCGCAGCTTGTCGAACTTTATCTCGACGCCCTCGACCCGCACCGTATAAACGCCGCCCGAATGAATCGGTATCCGGATGATGATGCGGTTTTCTGCGTCGTTGTATGCGACATCGGCGGGCCCTACGCGCGCGGCCAGATACCCGGCTTCGAGGTGAAGATCGAATATACGCCGCAGATCCTCGTTGAGCTGCACGCGCGAAAACGGCTCACCTGCAAGACTGCGCATCTCGGCGCGCAATTCGTCGAGCGGAATCCTCGACTGTCCCTCGAAATCAACCACACCGATTGCGGCAATCGGCCCGAGAGTGACCCGGTACGTGATGTCGGCCGTAGCGCGGGCGGGATCGGCTTCGAGTTGAGGTTCTATGCTTACCTGATAGTAGCCGAGATCGCGATATATTTCGTATATCTGCTCGGCGCCGCGCAGCATGCTGGTTTCCGAGTAAGGAGCGCCGCGCTCGAGATCCGCAAGCCGCGATCTCAGGTCCGTGATTCTCACCTCATCGACGCCGCGAAAACGCACCTCGCCCACGCGCAGTTGGGGGGCTACTACAACGGTAATGACGACCGTGTTGCCCGCGCCCGCCTGCGCCTCTATCCGCCCGTTGGCTACACGTCCCGAACCCAGCAGATTCAGAAGCGACCCTCGCGCCTGCGCCGCAGAATAAACGTTTCCTTCGCGCAGCAGCAGCAGCGCCCTATACTCTTCGCCGCTTGTGCCCGGCGACGCTCCCTCGATGACTATCTTCACTTCCGAGATTGTCCGGCCGAAATAGCTTTCCAGATCCTGCGCCGGCGCCCGGTAAACACCAGCAATCAACACAACTACAGGGAAAAGAATACGGAATAAACGGAATAAACAGAACAAACGGAAATTCTGATGATTTCCGTTTGTTCTGTTTATTCCGTTTATTCCGTATTCTTTTCTTCTCCCCAAACCGAAAATTCCCCCAGGCTATCAGAAGCGTTTTCGCAACCGGACATCCAGACCGAAGGCGCCGTCCTGTGCGCGCGAAGCGACGAACGAAAGGCGGTCGCTTGCGCGGTATTCGATAAGGATCACCTGATCCTGGTTCGAAGCAAGATTGGTCGAATAGGTGATCGACAGATCCTTCGTCACCCTCCGCCCTACCGTAATGCGCGCGGTCGGATCGGTGCCGCGCCCCGTCACGAGCGGATCTATCGCAAAACGGTTGAGACCGAAAAGCCGTCCCGTGACGTTGCTCCCGATGCGACTCGAAAGCGGTTGTGCAAGCAGCGTAGAGAGGTTCTGCGCCTGCGTCTGCGCCAATGCCTGCGTAGGGCTGTCGGCGCTCAGCCCGTCGCGCGGCAACTGCCCCGTGGTCATCAGCGTTATGACATCCGATTGAGGCAGCGGCGGCTCCGAACGCGGCGTGATGCGCAGATTGTCGAACGGCCCTGCAATCAGCACGCTCAGCCTGTAACCGCTGATGACCGTTTCGGCCTCGACGCTCAGCCGGGGCGGCCGTTCGCTGATTCCGGAAAATTCTATAACGCCGCTTGTAATCCTGTAACGCTCGCGAAACAGATCGTCGATCAACCCGCGGCTGATCGTGAGACGCCCCTTGATCTGAGGATCGTCGAGCGAGCCTATCAGCCGCAGATCCGCGCCTGCCACCACGTCGAGAGATCTGTTGTTGATGATGATCGAATCGTTCGCGACCACGCGCAAATCGAGTTGCGTAGGCGGCCAGCCCGCAGCAGCGGTCAGATCCTGTCCACCCCCTACGCCGACCTCGCTCAGCACGCGCTCGATGAAATCGAAAAGATCCGTCTCCGCCAGATATTCCGCGCGACGCACCGTTGCGGCTCCCGACAAAACCTGCAAACGACGATTACCCTGCAGGGTGAAATCGCCGTCTACGGTCGAACGCACGTCGCGCGGATAATCCAGCCGCACATTGCTTGCCCGCGCCTGCAATCGCCAGCGGTCAGGAGCAAACCCCGCAAGCGCCGCGCCGCCCGTTATGCTCAATCTTCCACCGCCGACTTCGGCAGTCAGCGAGGCGATCTGCGCCTGATCCGCGGTAAACAGCAGCCTCCCGTTCGCCCTGCTCAGGTTCAGCGGAAAGTCGCGGCGCCGCACCGATCCGCCTTCGAGCGTAGCCGATCCGCTCAATCGCGGCTTCTGAAAAGATCCGCCCGCAGCCATCTGCACTCTTACGATCCCGTCCGCCGCAACATCCTTGACGAAATTCTGTGCAATCCTGAGATTGAGATCCCCGTTGGCGGTAAGCGACAGCCTGCCGTCGCCCTCGAAGCCTATTACTCCGGCAAGTTCCAGATTCGTCTCCGGCCCGGACAATCGTATCCTGCCGAGATCGAGTTGCTGTCCCTGAAACCTGAGGAGCACCGGCGGCTGCGCAGCAATCGGCGCTTCTCTCGACTCAAACGCAAGTTTGCTCAATTCGGCTTCGAGCTGCAGCGGATTCGAGTCTCCAAACAGACTGCCCGAAGCGCGTACCTCGCCCGCAACCGTCCCCGTAGTGGAAAAACGCCGCCCGGTTACAAGATCCAATACCGGCGCCATAGCCACATCTCCCAACACCACGCGGGCCCGCACCGGGGCATCGTACTGAGTGAAATCTATTGTTCCTTCCCCTGCATAGTTCCGCCCGAGCAACTCGGCGTTCAACTCAAATTGCATTCGACTGTCGCGCCCCGAAACAGTGAATCCGGCGCGACCGAGCGCTTCGCCGTTGTATTTGAGATCATTGCTCGCAATACGCGCCGATACGTTGTCGAATACGCGATGGACGCCTGCACGCTCGCGACGAAATCCCGCGCTCGCCGCTTCGATCAGGATCTCTGCACTCCCCGTCAGATCAAACGGCAATGAACGGTCTGCATCTATGAGTTCGGCGATCTCTCCAACCTCGCCGCGCAAGTCAACGCTGTACCCCTTCGTTTGCGTTTCGTACCATCCGGCGCCCGTGATTACCCCCTGCCCGATCCTTGCGCGCAGTTCCTCCGCATTTATTCGCGAACCGTCAAACCGCAGCCGCGCGCGCGCTTCATCCACATCCCGCCCGTCATATCCGGCCTCCGCCAAAACAACTTCGGCAGTCCCGCGCATCTCTCGGGGCAGCCCCGCAAGATCCGCCTTCCCCGTCGCAAGCCCGTCAACCGGCAGGTCCGCAAAGATGTTCACAAGCGGTCTTACCGAAAGGTCGGCGAATTGCGCACGCAACCACACGCTGTTTTCGACAACAAACGGATATTCAACCGTAAAATCGGCCCTTCCACCCCGGGCCTGCCGCAACCTCCCGTTGTCAATTCTGGCGGATTGCCTGCAATAGAAGAGATCTCCCGCAAGCTGCCCCAAGTCCTCTTTGCCGACGCTAAGCGAATCCAGAGCAAATCGCCCGTTGACCTGCACATCCTCAATCGGCCCGGTAACACGCCCCTGGAAACGCAGCGCGCGGCGCAGCTCGATTTCCGAATCTTTCAATGTCGCAACCAATTCACGCGCGGCATCGGTTCCTGCAGCATCGGCGAACTCAACTACAAGCCCCTGCAATTGCGCCGCATCCCTCGCAGTCAAAACTACATCGAGATCGCTTGCGCCGTTCCAATCAACCGTCCCGTTTGCCCTCAACTCGCTTGCGCCGGTTCGCACTACGGTATTGTCCAGACGAAACGCTCCCCCTGTAGCGATCACGTTCAGGATTCCGTTTACCGGCAGTCCCGAAGCCCCGGCGGTCGTATCGCCGGAAAACCGGAGGTTGATTGCGCCTTCGGTAGTTCCGATTATATCGTTTCCCATCCAGCGCAGATTTACGGCGCCCTCGGTAGTTCCGCGCAGAGGCAGCCTTCGGCCGGCAGCCGCGGCAAGCGTTTGATCCAGATCAAGCCCGGAGAGGTCGGCGATGAATTCCGATGCACCGCGCCCGTCGAGCCGAAGGCGCGCGCTGCCGCGGGCTTCGCCGCCGAAGACGGTCCCGGAAAAAGCCGGTATCTCCACCTCGTCGATCGTTGCTACGAGTTCGCCGCTGATATCTCCCACCGGCACATCCGCCGTCATAAGCGACTCAAGGTGCAGCACGCCGCTCAGACGTGTACGCGTGGGGTCGGCAATGGGGCCGTTCAAACGCGCGCGCTCGATTCGCAGGTTTTCGCCGCTCGATCCGGCGCCCGTAAAACTCCCGGCCCGCAGCGTCCCCAGCCACGAGAAATTGCTTTCGCCTCCCGTAAAATCTCCCACGGCCGAAAACCGGTTGACGCGAAAACCCGCCGCTTCGAGCATACGGATTGCAAGATCGGTTCGCGCCTTCGCCTCTCTTCCCCTTCCCGCGCCTGCTGCGTTAAGTACTAATCCGTCAAGCCGCACGCCCCTGACCAGAAGTCCGTCGCCGCGAAGCCTCCCGGTTGCGCGGTAATCCAGCCCCGCGCCTTCCACTTTTCCGTCTATGCGAAGCGCGCCGCCCAGCCTGAGCCCCGGATCAATCAGCGCGCCGAGATCGCGCAGACGAACATCCGCACTTGCATCGAGTTCGTAACCGAACTCGCGCCAATCCCTGAGTGTTCCGCTAAGCTCTGCAGCAACGAGCGGGCCGTTTATCTTCAGCGATTCGATGCGCGCGCCGGTTTCGTCTACCTGCGCAAGAAGGTCTATGTCGAGGTTTTCCGACTTTCGTCCGTCGTAAACGAAATGACTCGCGCGCGAGGAGGCGGCGAGTTTCATCCGTTCGTTGTCGGATGGAGAGACGTCCACGCTTATGTTGCGCGCCGTTGCGTCGAGTTTATGCAGACGGTCGAGGTAGACGAATTCCGCGTCGCGCAGCGTAAGGGTTGCGGCGTTGTATTTGTATGAGTATTGCTGCGACCGGCTTTCGGGAAGGCGTAAACCGGCGAGGTTCGAGCGGCCTTCGGCGTCGATTTCATAACGCGCGCGCAATCCCTCGATCGCGCAGTCGCGCAGATTGATTTCGGTCGGCCCGCTCCAACCGAGTACATCGCGCAAATCCACTGCAAGCGTCGCGCGCTCGACCGTTGCGAAGGGTTCGGCGGCGCCCTCGGTGTATAAGCGCACTCCGCGAGCCTCTACGCTCAATCCCCGTATCGTTGCGTGGAGCGAATCGAGTTCGGCGCGCACGCCGTAGTCCGCAAGCGTCGATTTGAGGCTGCTGACGATCAGGCGGTCGATATAGCCCATGCGCACGGCGATGAGGGCGATGAGGGCTGCTGCGCCCAACAGCGCTACGGTAACGAGCGAACCGATAATTATCCTGCGACGAGTAAGACGGCGAACCATGAGTGAAACCGTAAACGAAACTACGCGAAATCGGGGGCGAGAGAATAGAGGGAAAACGGACCGGGCAACGCTCAGTCGCTCTTGTCGGATTCTACAGGAACCTCAGAGCATCTCGGCAAGCGCCGCCTCGAAATCCGCGGCCAGTCCGGGATGGCCGTGACGGTGCGCGGCAGCAATGCCGCGTTCATACGCTGAGCGCGCCTCGTCGTTGCGGTGCAGATGTTCGAGAGCCTGCGCCAACCGTCCCCAGGCCGCACCCTGATCGTCGGTCTGACTGAGATACAGTTGCAGTTCGGCGGCGGCATCGCTCCACATCTCCAGCTTGAGAAGTTCATTGGCCAACCCGAAACGGACGGCCGTATTCTGCGGTTCCGCCTCCAGCATCTTCCGGAAGAGAGCGATTCGTGCTTCCGACATCGGTTACAAGCTCCTCGGATTTTTCTTGTCTGCGGGCAACAGGAAGATCATAGAGGGCGGCGGCGGCGAGCGTCAACTGCCGAGGAAGAAGCGCGAGACGGCAGGAGAGATAACGGAACAAACGAAAATTGACGGAACAGACGGAAATATTAACTTTTCCGTGCTTTTCGTTTCATTTCGTTTGTTCCGTTATCTCTCCTGCCTCACGCTTCTTCCTTTTCCTGCCCGGCGCCGATTGCGTTATACTACGGCGCATCAGGAGGCTCACGAATGCCCAAATCACGCGAAAAAGAACGGGCGCTGGTGCGCCGGGTCAAGAAAGTTGTAAAGAAATCCCGTCGCAAACTCGGCGACGAAAAATTCGAAAAGGAACTGCAACGCACCATCGCCTTCCTTGCACGGCTGCAAAACAAACTCGGCGGACCTGAATCGGCAGAGAAAAAACGACCTGCGCGGAAAGCACCGGCCAAATCACCGGCAAAGCAAAGAGTGAGGTCCGCCGCAAATTCAGACGCAAAACCAGCGACTCGAACCGCCGCAAAAAGAACCCGAAATACGCGTAAATAAACGGGAAACGCAAAAAATCCCTTCGGTTTCGCAAATCCGGCTATATGGCGATACTCCTCGATTCGTTTCATAACGGCGCGCGCGGCCCCTGGCGCTACCGGCACCGCCGCTGCGGCCATCTGGTATCCGACATCTCTCTCGATGAACTTCACCGCTTTGCCGCGCTGCTGGGGCTGCGCCGCGAATGGTTTCAACTCGGCTCCATACCGCATTACGACCTGACGGGCGACGCATATCAGCGGGCGCTCGAACTCGGAGCCGAACTCGTACATTCGCGCGAACTCGTCAGGCGAGCCGTGCGCACACGCCCCTGGCCCCGGCCCCGAACCGCCCCGGAAATCGAGGCGGATACGGCGTCAAACGCCTTCAGACCGCAGAATTGACAGCCATTCCGAGCACGTGCTACTTTGCCCTTTCGATATAAGTTACTTCCGCCGCACAGGAGTCTAAGTGTTAGAAGAAAGACTTGCCTTTCTGCCGATTTTTTTCGCCGTATTCCTTTTCTCGCTCTCTTTTCACGAAGCCGCACACGCGTGGACGGCGCTCAAGTTCGGCGATCCGACCGGCTACGACAACGGCCGCGTGACGCTTAATCCACTGCCGCATATCGACATATTCGGAACCATACTGTTTCCGCTGATGTGTTTTCTCATCCCGGGCGCGCTGCTTTTCGGATGGGCCAAACCCGTGCCCGTAAATACACGCAATATGAGCGACCCGCGCATGGGCGACATATGGGTATCGGCCGCCGGCCCGCTCAGCAACGCCGTTCTCATAGTCATCTTCTTCACCCTGACGAAATTCCTGTTCGTCACCCCGATAATCGACACATCAGCCCTCGGAGATCTGCAGCGCCCCATATACTCCCTGTGCGACCTCGGACTCACGCTCAATATCGTGCTGATGATCTTTAATTTTCTCCCGATACCGCCGCTCGACGGCAGCCACGTTCTGCGCAATCTGCTGCCGGCCGGCGCAGCCGAAGTTTATGAACGCTTCGAGAGCTTCGGATGGATGATCCTGATGCTGCTTGTTTTCACCGGCGTCACCGGAATGATCATTCGCCCCGCACTGCTTGTAAAGGATATGCTGCTGCGAATGTAACAAACATTCGACCAGCTACATTCGCACTTTGTCATTGACTCCTTTTCCTATGAAACGAATCGTCAGCGGAATGCGCCCTACGGGGAAACTGCATCTCGGCAACTACGAGGGCGCACTCAAAAACTGGATAAGACTGCAAAACGACTACGAGTGCTTTTTCTTCGTCGCCGACTGGCACGCGCTCACTTCGGACTATGCCGACACATCCTTGATCAAGGCCAACACAATGGCGATGGTCACCGACTGGCTTGCAGCCGGTCTCGACCCCGAGCGCTGCACCATATTCCTGCAATCGCTCGTGCCCGAACACGCCGAACTGCACTTGTACTTTTCCGCCGTCACTCCGCTCGGATGGCTCGAACGCGTGCCCACATACAAGGAGCAGCGCGAAAACATCACCGACAAGGACGTAGGCAACTACGCTTTTCTCGGCTACCCCGTGCTTCAGGCCGCGGACATCTCGATGTACCGCGCCAACTACGTTCCCGTAGGCAAGGATCAGGCCGCGCATATCGAACTCACGCGGGAAATCGTGCGGCGCTTCAACAATTTTTACGGCGACGTATTCCCCGAGCCCGAAGCGCTGCACACCGAAGTGCTGACGCTCACCGGCACCGACGGCCGCAAAATGTCCAAGAGCTACAACAACACCATAGAACTCTCGGACTCCCCCGACATCATCCGCCTGAAAACGCGGCAGATGATCACCGACCGGACCCGCATCAAACGCACCGATCCGGGACATCCCGAGGCCTGCGACGTCTGCCAGATGCACAGGCTCTTTGTTCCGGCCGAAATCGCCGACCGTTTCGACGATGATTGCCGCGCGGCGCGCATCGGCTGCGTAGACCGCAAACGCGCGCTAGCCGATGCACTCATAGAACGCCTCGCCCCGATCCACGAAAGGCTGAACTATTACCGCGACCATCAGGACGAAGTACGCAACATATTGCTCGAAGGATCACGACGCGCGCGCGAAGAAGCCCGCCGCGTTATGAGCGATGTCCGCCGTGCGATGCAAATCGACTGGTAACCCTTAAACCGATCCACAGGAGATTGGTTCAAAATTGTTGGATATTTCCGTAGTTTCCGTATTATTTCGTTTGTTCCGTCATCTCTCTTTTTTGCCCTGAAGCAAAGCCATGTCCCAAAAGGAACCCGCCGAAAGCAGCGACGGTCGCGGAGATTACAAGGTACGACTTGAAGTCTTCGAAGGACCGCTCGACCTGCTGCTCTACCTCATCAGAAAAGACGAAATCGATGTCTACGACATCCCTATCTCACGCATCACGGAACAATATCTCGAACATCTGCGCCTGATGAAGGAACTCGACATCGCCGTGGCCGGAGATTTTCTCGTAATGGCGGCGACGTTGATCTACATCAAGTCGAAGATGCTCCTGCCGCCCGAACCTGCGGCTGAAGGAGACGCCGATCTCAATGAAGATCCGCGCGCCGAACTCGTCGCACAACTGCTCGAATACAGAAAATTCAAATCCGCGGCCAACATGCTTTATGCGCGCGGCGAAATCGAAGCCGCCTGCTATACGCGCGGCTCTATAGACACGGACGAAAACAATCCGGAAGTTACTGCTACGGTGTTTGATCTGCTGCGCGTATTCCGCGAGATTCTCGACCGGCAGAAGTCTGTGGCCGAGATGGAAATCCATCGCGACGAAACGACGATGAGCGAGAAGCTGGAGCAGATCCGGCGTCTTGTAGGCGAGCGCGGCGAGATCAATGTTCGCGAGGTGTTCGCGCTGGCGCGCTCCAGGCGCGAGCTGATACTTACATTCCTCGCCTTCCTCGAACTCGTAAAGGAAGCCGAGATTTCACTCATTCAGGAACGGCTGTTCGGCGAAATCCTCGCGCGCCCGCGCGAACCAATCGCGAACCAATGACGCCTTGTACCGCGAATATGAACGACGAGAAAGAACCATCTGAATACGGACTGAGCGAGGAAGAACTCGCCGACGAACTCGAAAGCGCCGATCGATTGGCCGAAGAGTTTCCGGCAGTAGAAACCGAAAACGGCGATGCGATATCCAATGAAGCCGAAGAAGACATTCAGGCTTCGCGCGATGAACGCAAACCCGCGGTCGAGGCGCTGCTGTTTGTCGCCGAAGAACCCCTCCCGGTCAAACAGCTCGCAAAACTGCTCGGGAAAATCGACGAGCGCGAAGTCCTCGAAACCCTGACGGAACTCTCCCGCGAATACGACGAACGCGGCAGCGGTTTCGAAATACGCGAACTCGCAGGCGGCTGGAGGCTTTCAACCCGCCCTCAATACCACGACTTCGTACGCAAGTACCTGAAGACGCGCCCCTCCGCGCGATTGTCCCTGCCTGCGCTCGAAACACTCGCCGTCGTAGCTTACAAACAACCCATTACCGTACCCGAGATTCTTGAAATCCGGGGCGTCAGCTCTACTTCGGCAATCAAGACGCTGCTCGAAAAACGCCTCATCGTCACCAAAGGGCGCAAGGAAACCGTCGGCCGCCCGATGATGTACGGCACATCGAAGGAATTTCTCATCCAGTTCGGCCTCAGGGACCTGTCGGAAATGCCCAGCATCGAAGACTTCGAAGACCTCACCCAAGGCTAGAAGAGAGATAACGGAACAAACGAAATGAAACGAAAATCACGGAAACGTTGAATATTTCGGCAAGTTTCATCTGCCAGTTAACAGTTTGTCAGCAAGGCGGCAATTTCTCTGTCCGGCATCTTTCCGTTAATCGCTTTGGCAGCAGGTTTTTACAGAAAAATGCAGGACAGAAAAATTCGTGCGAACTGTTATCTACTTTCTGCTGCTTATGAAACTTGCCAATATTTCCGTTTGTTCTGTTTATTTCGTTTGTTTCGTTATCTCTCCCCCCTGTAGCGGTCCAGGTCCGCCCGCAACCAGTCGGGCACCGGCACGGCGCGACCCGCTTCGTAATCCACCCAGGCGTTTACGCTCGAAGCCGCAGCCGCAAGCTCATCGGTTCCGTGAAAGAAAATCCCGTATATCATTCGGAAACTGCGCCGCCCAACTTCTTCTACGCAAACCCCCACGTCGAGACGCGCGGGATATACGACCTGCTTTCTGAAATCGCACGTCGTGGTGACAAGCGCCGGCCCGTGCGGCCCGTCCGCCCGTCCGCGCGCGCCCAGCTCGCCCAGCAGCTTGACCCGGGCAATCTCGCAGTATGTGAAATAAACCGCGTTGTTGACGTGTCCCTGCGCGTCCATATCGCCCCAGCGCACCTCTATCTCGGTCCAGTAGGTGAATTGATCCCGCGTTACCGTTTCACTCATCGCCCCCCTCTGCGTTCAGCTCCCGTTCGTGCAATTCGCGGAGTTTGAATTTCTGTATCTTGCCCGACGCCGTCATAGGGTAATCGGCGACGAAACGTATGTAGCGCGGAACCTTGAACCGCGCCAACCGCGCGCGGCAGTACTCGCGCATCTCGTCCTGTGCGACCGCAGCGCCCGGTTTCAGGCGAACCGAAACGGCGACTTCTTCGCCGAAAAACTCGCTCGTTACCGCATAAACATAAGCATCGGCGACCGAATCGTGCGTGCGCAACAGGTCTTCGATCTCTTTCGGCGCGATGTTTTCGCCTCCGCGTATTATGATGTCCTTTATCCGGCCCGTGATCCGCACGTAGCCATCTTCGTCCATCGTCGCCTGATCTCCCGTGCGCAGCCAGCCATCTTCGTCGATTGCGGCGCGCGTGGCTTCGGGGTTGTTGTAGTAGCCGAGCATCACGTTGTAGCCGCGCACGCAAAGTTCGCCCGGTTGATTTGCCCCCAGAGTTTCACGCGTTGCGGGGTCGCAAATTTTCACTTCCATCTCGGGCAGAACGCGTCCTACGGTCTGTGTGCGCCGTTCGAGCGTATCGTCGCGCGAGGTCTGCGTGATGCCGGGCGATGCTTCCGTCAATCCGTAAATGATCGTCATCTCGCGCAGGTTCATCTCGTCGATCGCACGGCGCATCAATGCTTCCGGACACAATGACCCGGCCATCACTCCCGTGCGCAGCGAACTCAGATCGAAGCGCAAAAACTCCGCATCCTCCATCTCGGCGAGAAACATCGTCGGCACGCCGTACAGCGAGGTGCAACGCTCGCGCTCCACGGTTTCCAGCACCCTGCGAGCATCGAACGATTCTATAGGACACAGGCACGCTCCGTGCGTATAGGCGCCGAGCACGCCGATTACACAGCCGAAACAGTGAAACAGCGGCACGCACAGACACAGGCGATCCTCGGGCGTATATCCGAGTCCGCGCCCGAGCCAGTAACCGTTGTTGACGATGTTGCGGCTCGACAGCATCACGCCCTTCGGAAACCCCGTCGTCCCGGATGTGTACTGCATGTTGATGACATCATCCGGATCTACGACGGATTCAAGCGCCGACAACTCCGCGTCACTTACTTCTTCGGCCCGCGCCTTAAGGTCTGCGTAGGACATAAAACCTTCGGGGCAATCTTCGCCGATGAACAGGGCGCGGCGCAGATGGGGCAGATTGCCGTCAAGGGCGCCGATTTCGCGCAGCGCTCCTACGTAATCGACATCGCGGAATCCGGCAATCGTTATTACCGTCGAGGATTCGCTTTGCCGCAAAAGGTAGTCTATTTCGTGCGCGCGAAGAGATGTGTTTACGGTGACGAGCACCGCGCCGATTTTTGCGAGCGCAAATTGCAGGACTATCCATTCGGGTACGTTCGTCGCCCACAGCGCCGCGCGGTCGCCGCGCCGCACGCCCACGGCTGCCAGGCCGCGTGCAATGATACGAGCTTCGGCCTCGAGCGCGGCGAACGTATACCTGAGGTTTCGATCGCTGTAGACGAGCGCTTCGCGGTCGGGCATCGTTTCGGCCAGTCGGGTCAGGAGCGCCCCTACCGTCACATCGCGAAATGATGGAGACATTCCGTGTCGGCGATTTCCGTTCATTTCCGCGTATTCCGTGTTCTCTGTCAGCGCCGCACCGATCTTTCGTACTCTTCGCGCAGCAGGTTCATAAATTCTTCGCGCCGGTCGTAGAGCCGCCTCAGCGGCCGCTTTTCGCGCTTCGCCATCGCATACGCCGTAATCAGCGGCAGCGCAACCGTGGCGTCTACGTAACAGACTACGGCGTCGGGCAACTGATCGGGATCGATCTTTCCCCAACTGACCGCCTCTGCGGGCGTCGCCCCGGACAGCCCCCCCGTATCCGGGCGGGCGTCGGTAAGTTGAAGAAAATAATCGTGGCCTTTTTCTTCGATGCCGAGAACTTCCTGTATCTGCGGTTCGGTCTGAAGCGCGAAGTTTTTCGGGCTGCCGCCGCCGCAGATGAATATCGCCGAGCGGCCGCCCCCGCGCTTGGCCGCAAGCACGAGCGACGCCGTCTCGTTTACATCGGCCGAGGGGTTCAAACGCAATCGGCTGCCCTGCAATTCCTTCGCCGCCACGTTCATCCCTATCGAGCTGTCGCCCGGCGACGAGGTGTAAACCGGCACGCCGCAACGGTAGGCGGCGGCGAGCAAAGATTGGCGCTCAAGACCCAGCACGCGCTCGCGCTCGGCTACGTACTTGCCGCAAAGGTAGTGAAACTCCGCCGTAGACATCTCGCGCTGGAACTCGGGGGCGTCTATGATCTCGCGGAAAAATGCGTCGGTAGAAAGCAGCACGTCGTAGTCGAAGAAGATATCGTAGATGCGCACGACTCCCTCTTCGCGCAGTACGACATCGCTCGTCTGCGCGTTGCCGCGATGCATGGCGAGGCCGAGGCCGAAATGCGCATCGTGATAAAGATTCGCGCCCGTCGAAATGATCCAGTCCACGAATCCCGCCTCGATCAGCGGGATTACCGCCGATATGCCCACGCCCGCGGGCGTTAATGCTCCGGTGAGCGTCATCCCCACCGTCACCTCGTCGGCAAGCATCTTCTCGGCGAAAAGCTGCGATCCTTCGCGCAACCGCGCTGCATTATAGGATTGAAAATTGTTCTCGATCAGTTCGACGATCGTTGTATTCGAAGTGATCGGCGTAGGGGCTATGCGATGCCCCTGCAAGTATCTGCTGCGGCTCATTAATTCTCCAGTTCGTCGGATAATCCAGCGTATTTCCTACATTCCCGCAAACGCCTCGATCGCCTTTTCATCGGCGATAGTCACGGTTCTTCCCTCTACCTGAAGCAATCCGTTGGCTTGAAGTCTTGCAAGCGCGCGGGAGACTACCTCGCGCACCGTGCCGATTCGCGCAGCAATCTGCTGATTGGTGGGCGCAAGGGTCACCCTCAATCCGTCCGATGTGCGTTTGCCCCGCGCACGCGCTTCAATGAGCAGCCAGCGCGCAAGCCTTTCATCCACTTCGTGCAGCGAAAGCGCCTCGACAAGCGCAGCGCAGCGCCGCAACCTTCCGGCGAGCAGTCGTACGGCCGCAAGCGCTATTTGCGGATGTTCCAGACACAGGCGCTGGACGTGGTGTTTGTCCAGAAACAATACATCGGCGTCTTCTTCCGCGGCGACGGTAGAAGGATATGGCTTCTCGTCAAAGACCGGAAGCTCGGCTATCGTAGCGCCAGCGCGCTCGACGTGAATGACCTGTTCGCGTCCGTCGAGTCCTTCGCGATAGGCGCGCAGCGCGCCGCTCACGATTACGAATAATCCCTGCGCCTGTTCGCCGGCGACAAACAGTATTTCGCCCCTCGAGAGATGGCGCGCTGCGGCGCGTTCGGCAAGCACCTCCAGCACGGCATCGTCCAGATCGCCGAACAGCGGCGTTCGCCGCAGCGCCGAAATCTTGTCCATCGGATTGAAGCCTTTGCCGATTGATTGAGCGAATCAGCCGGTCAGTTGCGCGCCGAAGCATTCGCAAGCGGGCTTGCGAGGCGTTCGACATCGAGTACTCCATCGACGCCCTTGACCGCGCTGAAGACCCGTTCGAGGTGTTTGATGTCCGTAATGTCGACCGTCACCTCGATCGTGCGCGCATTGGCGCTCTTTGAACTGTCGGTGCGCGCGTCGCGAATGTTCGTATTTATGTTCGCAATGGCGTTGGTCAGCGCGGCAAGCATCCCCTGACGATCCTCGACCGTAACGGCGATGCTGACGGCGTAAGCCGTCGGCGCACTGTCGGCTCCAGCCCAGTCCACGTCTATAATTCGCTCGCGGTTCACCATAAGATTAGCCACGTTCTTGCACCGCCTGGCGTGAACTCCTACGCCCTTGCCCCGCGTGATGTAGCCTATGACTTCTTCGCCGCGGATCGGGTTGCAGCACGGCGCGCGATAAACAAGCACATCATCGATGCCCTTGACCAGCACGCGGTCTTCGCCCAGGCGCAGCGCCCGCTTGACCGCCTGGCCGACCTGTTGCAGCCGCGAGGTCTTGCCCTGCTCTATTTCCGCGAGCTTTTCGGCCGAAACGAAGCGCGCGACGATGGTGCGGGGCTGGAGTTTGCCGTAGCCGATTGCGGCAAACATATCGTCGACCTTCGGCAGGCCGTTGTCGGACAGGGCGCGCGCCATCTGCTCGTGGTCGAGAATTTTTTTGGTCTTGAGTCCGAAGCGCGCGGCTTCCTTCTCAAACAGCTTGCGCCCGATTTCGATCGATTGCGAACGCTGCTGCTCGGTTATCCAGTGCTTGATCTTGTTGCGCGCACGCGAAGTAACGACGAAGTTCAGCCAGTCGCGGCTCGGATGATGTCCGGGCGAGGTCATAATCTCCACCACTTCGCTGTTGCGCAACTGATACTTCAACGGCACTATCCGCCCGTTGACCTTCGCTCCCGTACATTGATGCCCGACCTCGGTGTGAATCGCATAAGCGAAATCTATGGGCGTGGCGCCGCGCGGCAGTTCTATCACCTTTCCCTTGGGCGTGAATGCGTATACCTCTTTCGGGTACAGATCCAGCTTCAGCGTATCGACGAATTCGCGCGCATCCGACAGATCCTGCTGCCATTCAACCAGACGGCGCAGCCAGCGAAAAGTCTCATCCTCGCTCGTATCGGAGCCCTTGCCTTCCTTGTATTTCCAGTGCGCGGCAATACCCTCTTCGGCAATCCGGTGCATCTCCTCGGTCCGGATCTGCACTTCAAAGGGCTGGCCCTCGTCGCCTACAACCGAAGTATGCAGCGACTGGTACAGGTTCTCGCGCGGCGAGGCGATGAAATCCTTTATCCTGCCCGGAACCGGATGCCAGTGTTTGTGGATCACTCCAAGAGCCGCATAACAGTCGCGCACATCGTTTGTAATGATACGCACGGCCGCAAGATCATAAACCTGGTTGAGAGTAATCCTCTGGCGCTTGAGCTTGAGATATATGCTGTAGAGCCGCTTGATTCGCCCCTCGATGCGGATTATGGGGATGCCTTCGTCGGTCAGGTATTGCGTAATCTTGCTGCGCACCTCGTCCAGAAAATGGTCGGTAGAGGCTCTGCGCTGCTCTACGGCCCGCCTCAGCTTCCCATACTCGTCCGGTTCGAGATACATAAAGGCGAGGTCTTCGAGTTCCACGCGCACCTTGCCCATGCCGAGGCGATGCGCAATCGGCGCGTAAACATCCAGCGTCTCGCGCGCAATGCGCTGCCGCTTTTCGGGACGCAGGAATTGAAGCGTGCGCATGTTGTGAAGACGGTCGGCGAGTTTGACGAGCACTACGCGGATGTCGTCCACCATCGCCAATACCATTTTGCGCAGGTTTTCGGCCTGCGCCTCTTCCTTGGACAGCTTGCCCAGGTTCGAGATCTTCGTCACCCCGTCTACCAGATGCGCGACCTCTGGCCCGAAGTAGTCGCGTATCGTGTCCAGAGTGACCAGCGTGTCCTCGACCACATCGTGCAACAACCCCGTGCATACGGTGACTGCGTCGAGTTTCAGATCGGCGAGAATCTGCGCGACCGAAAGCGGGTGGATGAGATAGGGCTCGCCCGACGCCCTGACCTGATCCTTGTGTTCCTTGGCCGAGAATATATATGCGCGCCGCAGCAGATCCAGATCGGCGTCCGGATGGAAACGTTCTACGGTTCTGACGACGTCTTCAAAGCGAATCATGCAGCGGCATTATAGCAAGAGATAACGGAACAAACGAAATGTAACGGAAATGACGGAAAAGTCGAATATTTTCGTCTGTTCCGTCTTATTTCGTTTGTTTCGTTGTCTCTCTGCTCCTGAACGACAACAGCCGGCATCCGCATTTGCGAACGCCGGCTGTATCCGAAAAAATCGATCCCGAACGCCGATCAACTGCCCTGAGGCGTGGGCTGAGCGGCGGCTTCCTGTTTCTTCTTCACCAGGGCCGAGGCCTCGTCGGCTATGCGTTTGGCCTCTGCTTCGTACTTCTTGCGATCGGCGTCGACCTTGGTCATTTTCTGTTTTTCGCGGTAGAGCAGGCCCTTGTAGAACATCACGTCGGCGTACTCCGGATCCACCGCCAGGGCTCTTTCGACAAATTCCATTCCCCTGGTTATGCACTCTTCGACGCGCACCTTGTCGGCGCGGGCGGCTTCATAGTCCATATTGCGGTAGTGGAAAGCGTCGGTAGCCATCTGCGCCTTGTCGGCGTAGCGGGTCGTCTGGTCGTAGGCGCACTGCCAGAACTTGACGGCTATGGCGTGGAAGGTCGTCGCCTTGAGTTCCTTTGAGGAGCATTCGTCCTCGGCGCGCTTTACGGTCCACTCGCGCCAGAGATCTTCCTGGCCCAGATCGTCGTAGATGCTGGCGATATAGGCCGTAGCGCTGTCTTTCAGCTTGCAGTCGCCTTCCGAGAGTTCGAGCGCCTTCTGGAATACGGCGAGCGTTTCCTTTGCGCCCGACTCGCGCTGCTCGCCGCCGAGTCCCTTGTAATCCTTCGACATCGCAGCGCCGTAGTAAAGCCAGGCGACCGCTTTGTCGGGCATATAATCGGTGGCGTCCTTGAAGTGCTCCCTGGCCTCCCGGTTCCGCCCCTGGTTGTATAAGAGCACACCCTGATTGAGCTTGTCCTTGCCGAGGACCATCTTCGCATAGCCGCATCCCGAGGATGCGGACGACAGCGCAATGATCGCCGAGAACGCAAGCGCACTATAGGCGACCTGTTTGATTCTCTTCATCTTCCGAAAGTCTCCCGATGGCAGATTTAGAGCCGCGAAGCAGAACCGAATCCTGCTTCCGCTCGCGCCCGTGGCGCACTCGCTTATTGATCGAGCGCCTCGATCTGAAGTCCGATCGGCGAACCGCCGGCCGCCTTCACCACATCGATGACCTTGACGACCTCGCCGAAATTTATCGTGCGCGGCGCTTTGATGAACACAGCCTTGCGATCCGCCGGACGCCCGTTGAGCGCGGCGAATAGCTGCTTGTTCAAATCCTCCAGAGTCGCCGCTTCCTGCGTATTCAACTTGTACCCGCCCCCCGTGCGCGGAACCGTTACCAGCAGGCTCAACGGATCCGGCGGAACGTTTTCCTGATTCTCGGGAGGCTTCTCCGGAATCTTCGCCTCGAACTGATGCGGCTTCTGGGGGCTGATCACCATAAAGATGATCAAAAGCACCAGCAGCACGTCGATCAACGGCGTTACGTTGATGTTCGGTACGGCCTTGGCAATACTCATGACAGTCTGTTTCCTTTCCGTTTGCCCAGGCTAGTTCTCGCCTGCCTTCTTCTTGTCGGCTACGAGGCCGATCAAATCGTAGCCCGCCTCGCGGATCGAATCTATCACGGTGACGATCTCGCCGTACGGAACGTTGATGTCGCCCTTGATATATACGATGTGCGGATCGCCCGGCTTGAGCGCCCGCATGCGCGACTCGATTACGGAGATCAACCTATCCTTGCCCTGCACCAGATCGCGCCCGACGTAGTACTGACCGGGAAGCGGAATTGCGACGACTACGGCCGAATCCTTAAGTATCGCAGCATCCTCTTCGGGGTTGTCCCCCCTCGGCAGATTCACCGTGACGCCCGATTGCAGCAATGGCGTGATCACCATAAAGATAATCAGCAACACAAGCATAACGTCGGCCATCGGAGTCACGTTGATATCCGAATTCAACTCTCCGGGGCCGCCGCCAACATTCATACCCATGACTTGAGACTCCTCCTTCGCAATGCTCCCCCTATCGGCCCCCGTATCCGGGCCGAAGCACCCGCCGCCCCGGCGCCTCAATCGCCCGGATCGATAATGACCGCAGGCGACTGCAAGCTACCGGGCGGCGGCGCCCGCCCGAAAGGATCCGCATCAAAGGGGCTACCCTACTTCTTCGCGCGCTGCTTCAGGAAGTAATCGATCAGCTCGGCCGAGGAGTTTTCCATCTCTACGACGAAGTTGTCGACCTTGCTTGTGAAGTAGTTGAACAGCCACACCGCCGGCACCGCCACGAGCAGTCCGAAAGCCGTGGCAAACAGCGCCTCGGCGATTCCGCCCGCGACCGCCGAGATACCCGCCGTTTCAGCGCTCTTCATGCCCTGGAATGCATTGATGATTCCGAACACGGTTCCGAACAGACCCACAAACGGCGCCGTCGAACCTATGGTTGCAAGCCCCGACAATCCGCGCTTGAACTCCGAAACCTTGATGGCTTCGGCGCGCTGCAGGGCGCGCTTCGAGGCGTCGATTTCTTCGCCCGGAATGTCGCTTGTAAGCTGATGCGCCCGGAACTCCTGCAATCCCGCGTTGACCACCATCGCCAGATGGCTCTTCTTATACTTCTCGGAAATGCCGATCGCATCCTCGATCTTAGCCTGCTTGAGCGCCTGCGCAACCTTCGGAGCGAATTCCCGCGACTGGTTCTTCGCCGCATTGTAGGTCAGAAAACGCTCCACCATGATCGCGATCGACCAGATCGACATAATCAGCAGAACGACCAGCACCGCGAGCGCCACGCCGCCGAGGTTGCGAATCATTCCCATAAAGGTGAAATCGAGCGTCGCCCCCTCGTCGTTGAAAAAAGCCAGCGCAAACGTCGACGCGGCGTACAGTTGAGAAAGCACTATCGTCATGATGTCGAGATCCTCCAGAATTGATCAGTTTTGATCAGTATTTTTTGACCGGAATTTGACCGGAATTGAATAGCCTGTTTATCACCGACCTGCCGAAATATTCAGATTCTCTTGACGGGCGCACTACAAGACGCACTTTCGCAGCGCGTCGTTTCAAGAACCTATGGTCAGGAAACTTCGGTCAGGAAACTTTGGTCTATCTTGATCGATAAAGGGTGCAAGGCGCGCCGCTCCTGCAAAGTCGGCCGTGATTTTCGCAGATTAACGATGAGCCGCAGCGGGCATCCGATTCCGCTGACCGCGCCCGAAATCGGATGCCTGCCCGAAACCGGATTTAATTCAACGTGAAGTTGAAGGTCAGGACGCCCTGCACCTTCACCGGCACGCCCGAGAGTTCCGTTGGCTTGAAGGCCCACTGCCGCGCCGCCTGAAGCGCAGCTTCTCTGAGCAGCGGATGACCGCTGACTACCTGAGCGTCGATCACCCGCCCGTCTTCGGAAATCGTAACCTGCACCTGTACAGCACCCTGCGCGCGCGCCGCCTTGGCAATCGGCGGATATGGCGGCTGCACCCTGCGAATGGCGCTGCCCTGCAATACGCCGCCCGAAACCTTGATTTCCCTGGGCACAGGCGTAGGCGTCGGAGTGGGCGCCGGAGGCGGAGGCGGAGGCGGAGGCGGAGGCCCCGACGATGCGCCGCCCGGCACGCCGCCCGGCACGCCGCCCGTTACACCGCCCGGCACGCCGCCCGGCACACCCGTACTCGCTACGGCCGATACCACCGGACGCGACTGCACCGACGAGGGATCCGGAATCTTCTCGGGGGGTTTGACCGGAGCCGTGAATGTTGTTGGAGTGTCTATAACTTTTTGCACAACCTGAGGCTGTGCCGGCGCCGGAGGCGGCGCAGCCGGCGGCGGCGGCGGCGCAACCAGCGTCGTAACATCTAGCGCATCGGTAAGGCCGGGATTGAACCAGATAATCGTTCCTACCGCAATCGCAAGCAATGCAACCACGTAAACGACGCTCGTAACAAACACGAACATGCCCGTTCGAGCATTGTCCCTCCCGTGCCCCGCCGACTCGACCAAAGTATCAAACATGTCTGTAATCAACCTCCGTTGACTTCTTGCCGATGGGCCAGGCTCATCAAGGCGTCCGCGCCGCTTTCGGGGCGCGGATCTATGCCGTCATTACACAAATAATTTACCTGACGAGTTCTCTAATTATTGCCTGGCGAGTTCTCTTTTATTGCCGGGGCGATCCGCCCCGCTTCGCCCCGCCCCACGCATCCACCCGATCAACCCTGACACAACCCTGTTACAACACTAGCCTGCCGAACTTGATGTTGCTTTTGATGTCGATCTTGGCGTCGATCTTGATGTCGCTTGCGGCAGCCTGCGCTCCAACCGGTGGGGTAGGGGCAATTCCTGGGAATGAATCGCGCCCGCTCCGGAGTGAAGCGCCAATACAGGCCAACTACCGTTCAATCAACTGACTATCTGGATACGACCTTGGATGCAACCTGATGATGGGTCAGCAACGCCGGGAGTCTACTATCGCCGTCGGACCCAAGTCAAGCCATTTTTGCCGGGATGCGGACCCGAATTCACACTCGATATCCGCCCTCCGCCGGTCCCCCTTCAACACGCCGTTTACGCGCTTTCAGGAGGGAACCCACGTGCAAATTGATTCCGGAACAGCGCAAAAAGTTCCCGATCCGCGCATATGATTTTTCTGCGACTCATTGCACCTAAACCGGTCTACTGGAGATTGGTACAAAGCGTGAGACGGTAAGAGAGATAACGGAACAAACGAAAAATCACGAAACAGGCGAAAATATTCAGGTTTTACGGAATTTTCGTTTTATTTCGAATGTTGCGTTATCACTCTTTTTCGTCCCAATGTCGTGTGGTTTGATTAAGACAGCGCGTCGGACTATTCTGTGCGGCATTAAAAAGGAACACACAGACACAAACGATTACACACAGGAATAAAACCGGGATGCATATGCTGGAAAAGCTCCGCCTGCTGCAATACCGGGCGCGCATCAAACTTTACAGTTCCGGCCAGTTGCGCTCGACCGAAATTGCCGGACGCCCCACGCAGTATCTCGCTGCAGGCAGCGGCGCGCCCACGGTTGTGCTCGCGGCCCCACTGGGCGAGGCAATATGGTATCCGTACCTGCAGGGGCTTGCTCGCAGCTTCTCCGTCACCGCAATACTTCCCCCCGGGCTCGACGGCGCCGAAGACGCATACATCGACGATCTGGACGATCTTCTGTTCCATCATCTTGATCTGTTTGCTGCGCTCGGACTCGACCGGTTCAATCTGATAGGCGCTTCGTCGGGCGGCCGCATCGCAGCCGAACTCGCCATCCGTTACCCCGAACGAATCGAGCGCCTAGTGCTTGCAGACTCTTTCGGTCTGGACCTCCCGCTAACGCCGTCAATCGCCCCGGCTGAGGCGCTGGGCGATCCCGACCGGTTGAGAAAATTGCTGTTTTTCAACCCGGCGTCGTTTCTGGGCGACATGCTTATCCCGTCCCGCCCCCGGCAAACAGACGCAGTACTGACGGCAATGAATACCGCATCGCGCATAGGCATCCACAACCCCAAGCTGCACGCGAGGCTTGCGCGCATAAAGTCGCCCACGCTCGTCGTATGGGGAGCCGACGACGCGACGGTCCCCTTCCCTCACGCCGAGGTCTTTCGCAATGCAGTACCCGACGCGCGCCTTACCCGTATACCCGATTGCGGACACCTGCCGATGTTCGAGCGCGAAGAGTTGTTCGTCGCCGCCGTAACGAGCTTTCTGCGCGCGGGCGAAACCGGATGACGGAACAAACGAAAAAAAACGAAATATACAGAAATGATTCGGGACGATTGCACACACTTTCCCGCTCTGTTTCGCTGCGGCGGTTTTCTGCGATAGAATCCGGCTTCGCGCTCATACAGGGTGAATCAGGCCGGTTAACCGGGTTAATTGAATATGGCAGAAATCACACGTCGTAAATCCGTAGGGGTCAATGTCGGGGGTGTTGGGATCGGCGGCGCGCATACGGTCGCAGTGCAGTCGATGACAAACACCGACACGGCGGACGCAGAAGCCACGGCTGCACAGATAATCGAGCTTGCGCGCGCCGGTTCCGAACTCGTCCGCATTACGGTAAACACCAGGGAAGCCGCAGCGCGCACCGCCGAAATCGTCGCACGCGTGCGCGAAGCGGGACACAATACGCCCATAATCGGCGACTTCCACTACAACGGCCACATACTGCTTGCCGAATTCCCGGACTGCGCGCGCGCACTGGATAAATACCGGATAAATCCGGGTAATGTCGGCGCCGGCCGCCACCACGATGAAAACTTCCGCCGCCTGATCGATGTCGCAATCGAGCACGGCAAACCCGTGCGCATAGGCGTCAACTGGGGTTCGCTGGATCAGGCGCTGCTGACGCGCCTTATGGACGAAAACGCCGCCCGCCCCGATCCGCTGCCGGCGCGCGAAGTAATGTTCGAGGCAATAATACGCAGCGCCATCGATTCGGCCGAAACCGCCGAGGGCTACGGACTCGGCCGCGACCGCATAATACTGAGCGCGAAGGTGTCGGGCGTGCAGGATCTCATAGACGTTTACCGCGCGCTTGCGCGCCGCTGCGATTACGCCCTGCACCTCGGATTGACCGAAGCCGGAATGGGCGTCAAGGGAATAGTCGCAAGCACCGCGGCGATTGCGCCGCTTCTACAGGAAGGCATAGGCGACACCATTCGCGTCTCCCTGACGCCGATGCCCAACGGCGACCGGACGGAAGAGGTGATCGTCGCACAGCAGATACTGCAATCGCTCGGCATACGCAGCTTCACTCCGCAGGTGGCCGCCTGCCCGGGCTGCGGCCGCACTACCAGCACGCTTTTTCAGGAGATGGCCGACGACATAGGGCGCTACCTGCGCGGGCAGATGCCCGTATGGCGCAATCACTATCCCGGAGTCGAGCAGATGCAGGTGGCCGTAATGGGATGCGTGGTAAACGGTCCGGGCGAGTCGCGCCACGCCAACATCGGCATAAGTCTGCCCGGCACGGGCGAAGCGCCGCGCGCGCCCGTTTATATCGACGGCCGCCTCCACACTACGCTCAAAGGCCCGTCGATAGTGCCCGATTTTATCGAGCTGCTGAACCGTTACGTAGACGAACATTACTCATCCCGGAACACCGGGCAATAACAATCGACGGGAATAAATATGAAAACCGCACGACGCCTTCGCCCCTTCAAACCGCTGCTTTCCGTCGCCGCGCTTACAATGGTCGCGGCGCTCGTTTTTTCAGCCTGCTCCGGCGCGCCGGATTCTTCCGAATACGACGTTGCAATCAACGACGGCCGTGTAATCGACCCCGAATCGGGGCTCGACGCCGTGCGCTCGATCGGAATACGCGGCGGCAGCATCGCGGCGATCTCCGAATCACCCTTGCGAGGGCGCACGGTCATTGAAGCCCGGGGTCTGGTCGTAGCTCCCGGTTTCATCGACCTTCATTCGCACGGTCAGACCGAAGAAAACTACCGCTACAAGGCGATGGACGGCGTCACGACGGCGCTCGAAATGGAAGTGGGCGCGGGCGAGATTGCAAGATGGTACGGCGAACGCGAGGGCAATGCGCTGGTAAATTTCGGCGCTACCGTGGGGCACATCCCGGTGCGCATGAAAATCGCAGGCGATACGGGGGATTTTCTGCCGCGCGATGCTGCAATCACGAAAAAACTCTCCGCCGATGAACTCGCGGAACTTGGACGATTGATCGGGCAGGGACTCGACGAAGGCGCGCTCGGCATCGGTTTCGGCATCGCATACGTCCCGGCAGCCACGCGCCCCGAGATCCTCGATCTGTTCACCCTCGCCGCCGAGCGCCGCGTACCCGTATATGCGCATCTGCGCTCGCACGGCGAGGTGGAACCGGGCAGCGCCGTAGAGGCTGCACAGGAAGCAATCGCCAACGCCGCATCAACCGGCGCCTCGCTGCACATCGTTCACGTCACGAGCACCGGCCTCGGCCAGACTGCAACCCTCATCAGGATGATCGAGGGCGCGCGCCGCAACGGACTCGATGTGACTACCGAATCCTATCCCTACACGGCGGCCATGACTCGCATCGATTCCGCCATCTTTTCCGAAGGCTGGCAGGAAAAAATGAACATCACCTACGGCGACCTGCAATGGGTAACGACGGGCGAACGGTTGACTGCCGAAACTTTTGCGCGATATCGCAGGGAGGGCGGGTCGGTGATCGCTCATTCGATCCCTGAACCGATTGCACGCCTCGCCGTATCGAACCCGCAAATCATGGTCGCAAGCGACGGCATATTGAGGGACGGCAAGGGCCATCCGCGCTCGGCCGGCAGCTTCGCGCGCGTGCTCGGCCGCTACGTGCGCGAACAAAACGCGCTGTCGCTCGCCGACGCCATACGCAAAATGTCCTACCTGCCCGCCGAACGCCTTTCCGGCGTAGCCGCGTCGATGAAAAACAAGGGCCGTATAAAAGCAGGCGCGGATGCGGATATCGTGGTGTTTGACGCCGCCGGCGTAATCGACCGCGCCACGTTCGAGAATCCGGCGCAGTACTCCGAAGGCTTCAGGTGGGTGCTCGTCAACGGCGTTGCGGTCGTGCAGAACGGCCAACTCCTGGACGGCGTAAAACCGGGGCGCGGAGTCAGGAAAGAGAGATAACGGAACAAACGGAAATAGACGGAACAAACGGAAATTTTCACCTTTTCCGTAATTTTCGTCTATTTTCGTTTGTTCCGTTATCTCTCTTGTTTCATCCCGGGTATCAGCCGCATCGCGTTCCCGGAGTAAATCTTTTTCAGCACGTCTTCGGGCAGATGCAGTCCGTACATTCGCCAGAAGGCGTGGCGGCGGCGGTAGTATTCGATGTAATCATCGCGGGTTTCGAGGACGCGAAAATAATAGGTATATTCGCTCGGTTCATAAATGTCTTTGCCGAACAGCACGCGGTCGCCGTATTTGATAAGGAAGTCGCGCGCCGTATAGGGCTGGCGGCCGAGTTCCGCAAGCACGGCTGCGATGTCTACGTAGGCATTGGGATACCTGTCAAACAACCGCCCGAGTCTTGCGAGGTCGCTGCCGTGATAGCCGAGGTGCGCGAGGATGAATACGGTTTTCGGATTCTTCGCAATCATACGGTCGCGCTCTTCCATCAGCGTATCGAACGGCGGGTAGCGATCGGGCGGCCGGGCGCGGCCGGGGAACTGGTTGAGTTCGAGCCAGCGTTCGTTGAACCGGTCGATGGGCTGGAAAAACGGCGGCGGCTCGGCTATGTGAATAAGCACGGGAACGCCCAGTTCGGCGCATTTCGCCCATAGCGGATCGAAGTTCGGATCGTCAACTTTTACGCGCTCGCCGCCGGCGTACTTCAGATCCATTCCGAAATTCTTGAATACCTTCAGCCCCTGCGCCCCGCTTTTTATGTCGGCTTCCAGCCGCGCCGCGGCGCGCGCACCATACCCGGGTTCGTTTATATCGTCGAAGCGCGGATTGGCGAACACGACGAACCGGTCCGGATAACGGCCCTTGTATGCGGCGATGACCTGTTTGAGCCGATCGCCCGATCCGCCGCTCAGGTTCACCATCACGCGCAGATTGAGCGAATCCATCTCGGAGATGAGCTTATCGACGTATTCGGGCTCAAGCCTGTTGTGGTGACTGTGCACGTCTACGAACGGGAAAGAGGCTCGCGGCCGCGGATTCTCCTCCACGACGAGCGTAGATTTCGGCTCGTATTCTTCAAAGGTCAAGGCGGGCAGCGCAGCGGCCGGGCGGCGCTGCCCCCCCGGCTGTCGGTCGGATTGCTGCCCTGCCTGCCGGGAAGGCGGCTCGGCGGGTTGCTGCGCCTGCAGGACCTCAAGGGATTGAACGCACAGCGCCGCGATCAATGCTGCCCGCACAAGCAGCGCCCGGGTGAACTTCGATGAAGTAATCATATTGTCTTCCCGACTCTCCGGCTCACTTTCCCGGCGCCGGATCGGCTGCGGGTTTGAATGGTCTGAGCGTGAACACTATGTAATCTCCCCGCTTGCGATATTCGTCCGGTCTTACGGCATCGAGGTTGTCGACCGGAACTATCGTCACCACGCGGATCGCCGCTTTGGGCATACGCTGCCGCGTGCGAGCCGCCGCCCCCATCCTGTAGTCGGAGTGGAATGCACCGTTGAAATGCACCGTAAGCGGACGCGGTTGCGGGGCGTCGTCATAGAGCCGGGCGACGGATTCCGCCATGGTTTCGTCCTTTATGCACTGCGCATGGTAATAGCGTTCTATGATCGCCTGCTGTTCGGCTTTCTGTTCTGCGCCCGATGCACCGGCGCCCCCGCTTCCGTGCGCGGTTGGACCGGGGTGGGAGGTCATGGTTTCGGCAAAACGTTTGTAGTAATCGTCGAGGGGGCAACTGAACTCGCGGGCGAGGTTTGCGCGATCTTCCGCCGGCATCGCGTCAAGCGCGGCAAGCCCTCCGCGCGCAACCTGCCGCGAAAGCATAGTGGGCGCGTTTGCCGCCACGACGCGCCAGCTATGCGCGCGCGCAAATTCCACGATGGGACGGTAATCGGCGGGGTAGTTGCGCCAGGGGCGCGATGATTTCAGGAACTCTTCTTCCGAAGTACGGCCGGCGAGGTAATCGTCGATCGCGGCCTGCACATCGCGCTCGAACATCTCCATCGCAACGACCAGGTTCGGGCGGCGCCGGGCCAGACCTTCAAGAATCGCACGCTCCAGCCTGTGCGTATTCGGATCGTCGTGCTGTTCGCCCACGAATACAACGTCGAGCCGCGCAAGTTCGGCAAGCATCGTCTCGAAATCCGTAAAGCGTTTGGAACCTGCGTCGTATACGCGCTGCGGCGTATAACCCGACCCCGAATGGGGCGAACCGGAAAAATTTTGCGCACCGGCAACTGAATTGTACCCGCAAATTACAACTAAAGAGATTGCAGGCAACGCGAGTGCGGCCATTCGGCCGAAAGGATTTTTCATATGCAACACCGAGATGGAATAATCCATCGCACAACCAGGATTACAGCATTGAGAACACCGATTATCGACGGTTCCGCAGTATACGCCGCGGCAAGGTCTTTTGCACGCGCCTGCATCGGAACAGGACTCAGACTCAGGGATCGAATAACACGCGGCAAACAGATGATCTGCGGCCATCGGGAGAAGGAGGGAGCCGGATCCTCGGCTCATATTGCGCTCGGCGCGCTGGGAGAAAAACTCGCCCTCGCCTATCTTGAAGGCTGCGGATACAGGATAGCCGCGACCAATTTCACCGCGCCCATAGGGCACGGGCGCGACGGGCGCACGATTTCCGGCGAAATCGACATAATCGCGTGGGATGAAACCACCGATCCGCCCACGCTCGCGTTTGTCGAGGTCAAGACGCGGTCTGACGACGCCTTCGCCGCGCCCGCAGCCGCCGTCAACCGGCGCAAGCAGCGGCGCATCATTCGTGCGGCCCGCCTGTACCGCAGGCTGTTGCATCTGGATGGCGAGGAACCGGACTACGGCGCACAGGAGCATGACCAGGGGCGCAGCGAACAAGGCAATAGACAAGGCAATAGACAAGGCAATAGAATAAGCTATCGTTATGATGTTGTGGGAATTGTCGCCGCGGCGGGACGCGAGGTGCGTATAGAACTTCACCGGGGCTTTTTCGACGAAAGCGCGTTTGCGCAAAGGAGGCGACGGGAGCCGAACGGGCGACCTGAACGTTACGGAAAGAGACGGCTCCCGCAACCTGTCAGGCAGTCGTGAGCGGCGCAGGATCAGTTGACAACCGCCCGGCAATTGGGCTAAAAAGGGAGTCCGTCAGCGGGAGTAACTCAGTGGTAGAGTGCAACCTTGCCAAGGTTGAAGTCGCGGGTTCAAATCCCGTCTCCCGCTCTACGAAACTCCAAAGTGGTCAGCCGTAGAGAGAGCCAACTGGCTCGGTCAAAAGCAAAGGCCTACCGGCTCAGTCAACGTTGAAAACTCGACATTGGTCGATACTCGTGAATCAACATCGATTGAATCAGCATCGATGAATCAGCATCGATGAATCAACATCGATGAATCAACATTGACGGATCCGACACGACGGATCGGAGTTGATAGACCAGACCCCGAGATGCGGCGAAGGCGACAGTCAGAACTTTCGTCCTGACGTTTCTTGAGGCTGCGCCCGCTCCCCGAGAGTTCGGGCGCGACTCATCGAAACACCAGGCCTTCGCCGCTTTGCCTCGTTCCTCACGCACTCTGGATGACAGGCATTGCCTGTCCCCTGAACCGCAGCGGTCGCAACCGCTTGAATTCGTTCGGCGCCTGCAAGTGAAAAATGCTGCAAGCCCGGATATGGAGAATCGTTCAGGGTAGTAAGGAAACAGGCCTGAGTCAGTAAGCGACGATTTACTGGAGCAGCGATAGAAAAAAACAATAACGAACAAAATACGACTGACGGCGTTTCAGCGTACAGGGAAGAAGGAGAACATAATGGAGAGGAAAGCCAAGCTTATAAAGCGAGAGACATTGTCGCCCGAACAACTTGCGCCGGCGCGCAGGGGGCGCAGCCGCCGTCCGGCGCCGAAGACCCCGGCGAGGAGCGCCTTCGAGGTAACAACCGAATGGCTGAAGCGGCGCAGTGAGGAGACGGCGGGGGCGCGTGAGACTTTTGCCGGGCTGTTTGTCAATTCCGACCCTCAGCAAGCCTGAACACAAGATTAGAGATAACGGAACAAACAAAAATAGACGAAAAATACGGAAAGTCTGGCGATTTCCGTAATTTCCGTATATTTTCGTTTGTTCCGTTATCTCTTATTCCGCGCGGTCCGGATCAGTTTGTCCAGAGGTCGGTTTGAGCGGCGACATCGAGCATTTGCCGGGCGCCGTTGATGACGGCGCGCATCGGATCGGGCGCGGTTTTCACCGTAACCCCGGTTTCAGTCTCGATCAACTCAGCCATACCGTGCAGGCGGGCGCCGCCTCCGGTCAAACAGATGCCGCTTTCGATAATCTCGCTTGCCGTCTTCGGCGGCAGCGCCTTGACCGCCCGGCCAACCGCTTCGACAATTCGTCCTATAATCGGTTCGAGGCTGGTTGCTACCTCCTGCCGCCCGACGCGCACCACAATCGGGCGCCCGCTGACGCGATGCCGGCCCTGGGCTGAAAAATCCCCGACGAGGTTCAAACCGCGAGCGGTGCCTATCTCGCGCGTCAGTCTTTCGGCCTCTCCCTCAAGCAGCAGCACACCGCTTTGCCGCACGACCCTGCGTTTTACGGCTTCGTGAAGATCGCTGCACGCCGTGCGCAAGGCCGAGGTCGCAATCAACTCGCTTTCGCGTATAACGGCTATATCCGTTACACCGTCGCCTATATCCACGAGCATATGCGCGTGGCGCGAGGCAACGTCGATCCCGGCGCCTATGGCCGCAGCAAGCGGCTCGGGCACAATCGCCACGGCGGATGCGCCGGCGGCGCGCACCGCTTTTTCGAGCGCAGCCTGCTCCTCCTGCCCGGCGTCGGTCGGTATGCACGCCAGCACGCGCGGCCGCGCCCACCCAAACCGGCTCGCCCGATGTATGAGCGGCTCGAGCAGCGATACCGTCGCATCCAGATCGGCCACAACGCCCGCGCGCAGCGGCGATACACGCCGGCGGCGCCCCTCGTCGGCAAGCGCGGCCGCACGCACGCCCACGGCCGCTACTTCCCCCGTCACCCGGTCTATCGCAACGAGCGAAGGCTCATCCGCTATGAGTCCGCGCCCGCGCGCGTAAAGCCGCGTGTTGGCAGTCCCGAGATCTATCGCAATATCCGGCGCAGACAAAAGTCCGCGCAACTTTGAAAACGTCGAATATACCGTCTGCATTTTTCCGTTTCTTCCCTGCCCGAAATGAACGGGCATCGCTCCTCGTACAGGATTGGTGAGGTGGGGGAATGCGCAACAAGCCGCCACTATAACCTTTTCATCGCAATTAGCCAAGCGCCTCTTTGCCCCGTCAACGGTCTCAGTTACAATCACGCGGCGCAACCAAAGTATAGCGCTGAAGAAAAATGCTGAGTCCCGAGCGCCGAGTCAGAGGCATTCTACTTCTCAGCACTCAGTACTCAGCACCCAGCACTCAATAAAGGAGTCCCTATGAGCAGCCTGCAACCGCGCAAGGAACACAAATTCACCTTTGGCCTGTGGACCGTAGGCAATCCGGGCCGCGATCCGTTCGGCGAACCTACGCGCGAACCGCTTTCACCCGTAACGATCGTCAAACGTCTCTCGGAACTCGGCGCCTACGGCGTCAACTTCCACGACAACGACCTCGTTCCGATCGACGCCTCCGCTACTGAACGCGACCGAATAGTTGCCGAGTTCCGCACCGCACTCGACGACTACGGTCTGTGCGTCCCGATGGCCACCACCAATCTCTTCTCCGATCCGGCGTTCAAGGACGGGGCATACACCTCAAACGATCCGCGCGTGCGCATGTACGCCGTGCAGAAAACCATGCGGGCGATGGACCTCGGCGCCGAGTTCGGCGCAAAGGTTTATGTATTCTGGGGCGGGCGCGAGGGCGCGGAAGTCGACGGCGCTAAGGACGCGCGCGAGGCGCTCAAGTGGTTCCGCGAGGCGCTCAACTTCCTGTGCGAGTACTCGATTTCGCAGGGCTACGGCTACCGCTTCGCGCTCGAAGCCAAACCCAACGAACCGCGCGGCGATATTTATTTGCCCACCACGGGCGCGTACCTCGGCTTTATTCCGACGCTCGATCATCCCGACATGGTTGGAGTAAATCCCGAAGTAGGCCACGAGCAAATGGCGGGACTGAATTTCTATCACGTAATCGCGCAGGCGATCGAGGCGGGCAAACTTTTTCATATCGATCTGAACGACCAGAAGGGATGCCGCTTCGATCAGGATCTGCGCTTCGGTTCCGAGTCGATAAAGAACATGTTCTTCCTCGTCAAACTGCTCGAAGAATCCGGCTACGAAGGCTCGCGCCACTTCGACGCCCACGCCTACCGCAGCGAAGATCCCGAAGGCGTATGGGACTTTGCAGCCGGTTGCATGCGCACATATCTGATCTACAGGGAAAAGGCCCGCCAGTTCAATGACGACCCGGATATTCAGGCGCTGCTCGCCGAAATCCGTTCAACCGAACCGGGCTTTGAACAAATCCCGCTTGAGTTCACTCCCGAACGCGCCGAACAGATCAAGAACCTCCCGCTCGATCGCCGGGAACTCGCAAAAAAACGCCTCCCCTACGAGCGCCTCGATCAACTCATCATCGATCTGCTGATGGGAGTGAGATAAGAAGAAGAAAGTGCTGAGTGCTGAGTGCTGAGTGCTGAGCGTCGGAGAGAAACGTTGCTCGTATGACAGGAGAGCCATCCGAATGAACAATCCGAATACGGCCGAATCGGGGCAGAATCCGGAACTCAGAACTCAGCACTCAGCACTCAGCACTTCCCCCTCGCACTCAGAACTCAGCGCTTCCCCTTCCCCCTCGGCGCCCAATACCCAGGACACCTCGCCCGTGACGCGCCGCGAGATTTTCGGCTGGTGCATGTACGACGTAGCCGATTCCGCATTCACTACCGTAATCGTCACGGCGCTCTACGCGCCCTATTTCAGCAAGATAGTTGTGGGCGACCCGCAACGCGCCGACTTTCTCTGGGGACTGGCGGCGTCTGTATCGGAAGTGACGGTTGCGCTGCTGGCTCCGATACTGGGCGCGATAGCCGATTATTCGGGCAGCCGAAAGAAGTTTCTGGCCCTGTGCGCCGGAATAATTATTTTCTTTACGGCATCGCTGTGGTTCGTAGGCCCCGGAATGGTTGCACTCGGCCTCGGCCTCTACATCATAGCCAACATCGGATTCGCGGGCGGCGGCGTTTTCATCGACAGTTTCCTGCCCGGCATCTCCAATGAATCAAACGCCGGACGATTGTCCGGCTTCAAGTGGGCGATGGGTTATGCAAGCGGCCTCGTCGCCACGTTTCTGTGCCTGCCGCTGTCGCGCAGCATCGTGGATAATCCCTCGTCCGAACAACTCTCCGAAGCGCGCCTGATACCCGTAGTCGTGGCGGTTTATTACGCTATCGCCGTAATCCCCACGATGATCTTTCTGCGCGACCGCAGCATTCCGCAAAAGCTTCCTCCCGGCGACAACTACCTGACCCTGGGCTTCCGGCAGCTTCGACTCACGCTGTCGCGCATCAGGCAATACCGCGAACTGTTCAAACTGCTGATTGCCTTTCTCGTCTACAACGACGGCGTGGTGACGGTGATTTATTTCGCGGCGCTTTACGCTACGACGACGATCGGATTTACGACCGAAGAAGTAGCGATCATGTTCATTGCGATGAACGTAGTGGCCGCTGCCGGCGCTTTCGGTTTCGGATTCATCGCGGACCGCATAGGGCAGAAACGCACGATTTTCATTTCTCTGACGATATGGATCGGGGCCGTAGTGCTGGCTTATTTTTCGACCTCAAAGGAAATGTTTTACGGTGTTGCGGCTATGGCGGGCATAGGCATGGGCAGTTGCCAGTCGGTGACGCGCAGCCTGCTGGCGCTCTTTACGCCGAAGGAAAACGCAGCCGAGTTTTTCGGGTTTCTCGGCATCGCCGGCAAAGCTCTAGCGTTTGTGGGGCCAATACTGTTCGGCGTCATCTCACACCAGACCGGCAGCCAGCGCCCGGCAATCCTTTCAATAGGCGCATTCTTCGTGATTGGAATGATCCTGCTTTCGTTCGTAGACGAGAAGCGCGGCAAGGAGGCCAGCCGCATTCCGGTCCGCCTCGCAAACCAGTAAAGAGAGATAACGAAACAAACGAAATAAAACGAAAATCACGGAAAAGGTGAATATTTTCGTCTGTTCCGTCTTATTTCGTTTGTTCCGTTATCTCTCTTTTATCCCGAAGTCGTGCGGTTTGATTCAGGTCGATCAAAAACAATACCGCTCCGACCATCCCGGCCAGCAACAACTTGTAAGCAAAGGCGATCACGGTGAAAAAGAGTATGATGCTCAGGCCCACATTGCGCGCCCATAGATTGCGCTCCGGTTGCCTCCCCATAACGGAAAAAATCACGGCGCTCACGACAAACCATCCCAGAAAGTTCCGCCACGGAATACCGTAATAAACACCATCCTGCTCCCATACCCAGTAGCCGAGTTGATTGGCCGCCAGCGGATCGATTATCAGGTCTATCGCCGTCATCCACGAAGCGCCCAGAAAGATCCGCCCCCAGACGGGCAAACCCAAAGCCCGAAGCATTTCGCGCACGTAACCGAGCAGCACCAGCCACGCCGCAATCATCGGCAACGGCACGCCCAACGCCTGCGGCTGCAATACGTCCGTATAACGATACGGACTGAAAAGAAAACCAAAATGCACGCCCACAAATTCCGAGGCAAAACCTGTGAGCGCACCCGCGACCAACAGCCGCAGGTCTTTCCGCGATGATGTAACTGCAACGATCGCCCCGGCGACGAAAAGAAACGCCCCTGCCGTCCAGCGCGCATCCTGAGGCGGGCCGCCCAGCAATACATAGGACACAACCCCGCCGCCCCACATAAGCAGATAAAACCCGACAAGCGCGGCAAACATTGCCTTACGATTTTTCATACCGTTCGATCAGTTCGCTCGTGATTTGCGCCGAAATCAGCACCGTAGGCGCACCGCCGCCGGGATGCGTGCCGCCGCCGACGTAATACAACCCGCGCACACGCCGGTCCTTGTTCGGCGGTCGCAGAAAAGCCTTTCGCCATCCGTGCGAGTGCGCGCCGTAAATCGCCCCGCCCGGCATCAGATATTTCGCGCCGATACGGCGCGGCGTCCATACATCGGCTACAACCACATCGTTTTCGAAAGCCTTCATTCCACCGCGCGCAAGCGTCGCCATCACGCGACTGCGCGCCTCGGCAATCTGCGCTTCATCCCATTCGTCGCCGTCGTTGGCCGGAGCGTTTGCCATCACAAACAACGCTTCACCCTCTCCGGGCACGACCGAACGATCGGTACGACTCGGCGCGTTTACATACACCGTAGGATCGCTCGGGAATTTTCTCTCAACGAACAATTCATCGAATTCGCGGCGGTAATCTTCCGAAAAGAAAATCGTATGGTGCCGCAGTTCGGGCATCGTACGTCCGACGCCGAACAGAAAAACAAGCCCCGACATGGATCTGTCGTTCGGCGCAAGACTCTTCGCTCCAGCCTCGCCAAGCAACCCCGGTGCATCCCCCGCGTCGCCGTTCATCACTACTACATCGGCCCTGATCTTTTCTCCATCCTCCAGCGTGACTCCGCATACCCTCTCACCCGCGCGATCAATCGACGCAACGCGCGCTCCGGCTCGCAGTTCAACCTTCAATACGCGCGCAAGTTCTACAAGGCTTTCTACAATGCGATAAAGCCCCCCCTGCGGATACCAGCCGCCGAATGCGTATTCGATGTACGGGATGACGGCGAGCGTAGCGGGTGATTGATAGGGTGAAGAGCCTACGTAGGTCGGATACCGGTCGTAAAGCTGCCGCAGGTGCGGGCTGCGAAAGTGCGCTTCGACGGTGCGGTGATAATTGCCCCATCCGAATCTGAGCGGCATACGGCGCAATCCGGCAATCTCTCCTGCGCGCCACCAGTCGCGCGGTCTGTATCTCAGGAACGTCTCTCGCGACACGGCGAACAATCGCGCGCCGAGTTCCATAAATCGCAGAAAGCCGTCCGCCTCGCTGCGCCCGAACCGCTCGAGCGTCGAAAGCCATTCGGGGAGCGAGGACGAATAATCGAAACGCATACCGTCCGGATAAACGTATTCCGAAATCGGGTGCATCGGCGCAAGTTCGAGGTGATCCGCGAGCCTGCTGCCTGCGGCGGAAAAGAGATCTTCAAATACCCAGGGCATGGTGATGAGCGACGGACCCGTATCGAAACGGAAACCGGAATGCTCAAACGTATTCATTTTTCCGCCGAAAGTAGCGCCGCTTTCGCAAACGATCACCCTGCGGCCGCGCGCTGCAAGCCTGACGGCCGCGCCGAGGCCGCCGAGGCCGCCGCCGATGATGACCACGGTCTGTTCGCGCATCGCTGGGGAAGAGAGATAACGGAACAAACGAAAATGGACGGAACAGACGGAAAAGTTCATACCTTTTCGTTTGTTCCGTTTATTTAGTTTGTTCCGTTATCTCTCTTCCTGTACTCCCTTCCCTTCCAGCTTACGCCGCGCCCGCTCCTGCACCGCAGCCACGATGAAAGCCCGATAAAAATAACGATCACCTCTGCCACCGGATGCAGCAGCACGGCCCACAACGGATGCCGGAAATAAAACGCAAGCATCAGCCGCATCGAAATCACTCCGGCAACCGCTGCAGCCGCTTCCCATCGCGGCTGCCACGCCAGAAAGAAAAACGGCGCGAGAAAAACCGCAAGCCGGAATGAGATGAAAGCCCAGAAACCGGGTTCGCGCCGAAAAGCCGGGAAAAAATTCTTTTCAAAGCCGCGCCGTATTTCGTCAAACGATCTGTACATTCGCACCCGCACTGCGGCCTGTCCGTCCAGACACAGCGCGCGTTCACGCCGCCTGCGCCATAACTGTGCAAGGCGCACATCTTCGAAGATCTCCCCGCGCACCGCGCCGTGTCCGCCCAACCGCTCGTAACTCTCGCGCGTGAACATAATGCACGCACCGTGCGCTACGGCCAGCGAATGATGATTGAAAATTACCGAGGCCGGAGCAGGGAATATCGTGTAGACCACGAAGTTGAGCACGGGCATCAGCGCGCGCTCCCAGAAACTTTCCATCTCCAGCCCCGGCCAGCAGGACAACATCGCCAACCGCCGTGCGCGCATCTCTGCAACCATGCGCGCAACCGCACGGCTTTCAAGACGCGCATCGGCGTCTATGAACAACAGAAACTCTCCCTCAGCCGCCTCGGCGAGTTGTGCGCAGGCGAAGTTCTTGCCGCACCATCCTGATTCGAGTGGGCGCGCCGGAACCGCGCGCACGCGTGCATCCATATGGGTGAACTCCGAGAGGATTTGAGGCGTGCGGTCGCGCGAATGATCGTCGTAGAGGAGAATTTCGAGAACCGTCTCACCCTGATCGAGAGCGCAACGAAGACAGTCGGCGAGGTTGGATTCCTCGTCCCGCGCGGGAATGAGTATGGAGACGACGCCGGATTCCGTCGCCGGAACCTTCGTTACCTTCGGCCAGAAAAGCACGTTGGCAGCCGTCACCGCGACGAGCGCCAATACGGTGACGAGTATGCCGAACGAAACGACCGAGACTGAATCCATCGGGTTACGATCCGGCGAAAGCGAGATTAATTTCCAGCCTCCCGCTGCCGGTTGCAATAAGGTCTGCGGCGGCGCCGAGCAGCGCGACTTCTTCGCGGTCCCCGAACTGCTCGTGTAAACCGCGCTTGCCTTCCTCGATCGTGTTGACGGCGAAACGGTGAGCCTCGGCAATACCGAGTTCCCGCACATAACTCGGACGCGCGTGGCGAGCATCCTGACCCGAAGGCTTCCCCGTAGCCTCGCTTGCGGCAAGCTCATCGAGCAGGTCATCGCATATCTGATATGCGGTGCCGAGACATTCGCCGAACCGTGCAAGCGCAATCGTTTCGCGCTCACCCGCACCGCACGCCATCGCGCCGCAGGTCATAGTCAGGCGCAGCAGTGTATTGGTCTTCCAGCTTCGGCTCGGCAATGCATCTGCGCACTGCGCGGCTATGAGATCGGAAGCCTGCCCGCCGATCATCCCGCGCACGCCTATGGCATGTGCAGCCTCGCCTACAAGTTTTTCGGCAGCGCCCGGAGCGCCTCCCGCCGCCGCCGCGCGCAGCAGCAGCGCGTAGGATTCGTTGAGCAATGCAAGAGCCGCAAGCAGCGCCAGACTCTCGCCGTAAATGACGTGCAGCGCGGGCCGGCCGCGCCTCATCGATGCGTCGTCCATCGACGGCAGATCGTCCAGAACGATCGAACTCGTATGAAGAAACTCCACGGCGCAGGCCGCCGGCAGTCCCGCTTCAAGACTCCCGCCGACTATACGCGCGCCGATCAGTGCAAGCATGGGACGCCATCTCTTGCCGCCCGGGAATACTGCATCGTGAAGCGCCCGGTCGAGCCTCCCCGCGTGCGGATCATCCGACGACGGGATGGCTTCGGCGAGCGCCGCTTCAAGCAGAGGTCGGTGTTGCGTCATGAAATCTATGAGTAGTTCTTTCAAGTACGCGCCCCCTATCTTAATTCGACCCACAAAACATCGTGACATCTCCGCCTGGGTACGCACGCGCCCTCGCGTGCTTTCGGCGGCGAATGAAAGCACGCGAGGGCGCGTGCGTACCCAGACTTCCCGTTGTTCTGTTACTCCGGGTTCATATCAAAAGCTATCTGCGCTACCTGCGCGGTAGCCTCGAGTATGGGCAGATGACCGGCGCCCTTCAGCTCCCACGCTCGCGCCTGCGGCCAGATTTGCTTCCACATCGCGACCGATTCGCGGATCGCGCCGAAGGTCCGTTCGCCGTAAAGAATATCGACCGGCTTGCGCCACCACGCGAATCCGCCGATTCCATCTATCGAAGTCAGCAAACGCAAATATCGGTATGAAACTCCGTGATCCACACTGCGAAACGATCGCGTAAGATCGGTCTCCTCCGTTCGGCGCCCGCGCAGCGACAGATTGCCGATCCAGCGCCCAACCGGATTTGCGAACGCAGTGTAATACGCCATCCGCCCCCACCACGGTTCGACGAACAAACGGAAATACCACGGCGCATAGGCGAACGGATCGATAAGCACCATTCGCTCGATTTTTGCCTCGACCTTCGGCGCGGCCAGCAGCGCCAGTATCGCCCCGCTGCAGTTTCCGATCACCGTCAACGATTCGTCGGGCAGCGAATCTATAAGCGCAGCGATTTCTCCTGCAAGCGTTTCAACGTCCCAACGTGCGGGCGGAGGCGATGCGCCGTAACCCGGCAGATCCGCGCTGTAGAGCCGCGCGTCCGCGGGCAAAAACGGCACGAGCGGAGCAAACGTCGTATGGTCCCCGCTCCAGCCGTGCAATCCCAAATACGATCCCAAATGCGATCCCAAATGCGATCCCAAATGCGATCCCAAATGCGATCCCAAATGCGATCGTTGACACGATTGCAGGTCCTTCGCGAAAGATTCTTCCCCGTCACGCTTGATGTACACGGCCCGTAATGCGCTCCGCTACGAGTTTGCCCCCGAGCACAACCATCGGCATCCCGGTGCCCGGCGTGGTGCTCGCGCCCACGTAATACAATCCCGAAACTTCACGCGAGTAATTGCGCGCGCGAAACGGACCGACCTGAAATAATGTATGCGCCGCGCCGAACGCCGAACCGTCATACAATCCGAACCTCTCGCGCCAGTCTTCGGGCGTCCATACTTCTTCTACCGCAATCCGCTCCGTATCCAGATCAACTCCGTCGCACTGCATACGCTCGATTATTCCGCCCTTGATTTCGGCTGCAGTCCTGCTCCAGTCGACGGGGCCGAGTTCACCCAGCAGCGGAGTCGGCGCCAGCACAAACATCGCCGTATCCCCGGGCGGCGCAAGATCGGGGTCCGTGGCCGAGGGCACGGCGACGTAAAACGGCAATTCGCGCGGTATACGTTTGTTTCCGAACAGATCATCGAAAGCCCCGCGATAATCGTCCGGCAGAAAAATCGTGTGATGACCGAGGCCAGCAACCGGCCCGCGTATACCCCAGTAAAACGTCAGAACTCCGGGCGTCATCCGTATATGTTTAATACTCCGCCGAGTGCGCGCAATGATGCCCGCATCGTCGATCAATTCGGTATCCGTGGTCGGCAGGTCTACGTTGGAAACAACCGTCCCGGCATGCATAACCTCGCCATCGGCGAGTTCAACACCAGTTGCGCGGTTGCGGTCAAGGATTATCCTCCTGACTCTTTGCCCGGTGCAAATCTTTACGCCGAGTTCGCGCGCGAGCTTTTCAATTCCCTCGACCAGACCGTAAACGCCGCCCTTCGGCAGCCACAACCCATAAGCGAGTTCGCCGTAAGCGAGGATCGAAAAAAGACCCGGCAATTCAAACGGCGAGCCGCCCAGATACATCCCGTAAGCGCCGAAAGCCTCGCGAATACGGTGATTTTTGAAGAATCTTTTCAACTCGCCGTCGAGCGAGCGCCAAAGGGAAAGCCTCGCGATTTCACCCGGCGAGAGCGCGCCCAGCCACCGCAGCACATTGTCTTCGTTGCGCGAAACGAGTTTGTCGAAAGATACGCGGTACTTGATGGCCGCATCGCGCAGAAACGCAAACACGGCGGGGCGCGATCCCGGTTCGAGGCGCTCGCATTCGGCCAACAGTTTCTGAACGTTGCTCGAAAGCGTAAAACGCTCGCCGTCGGTCCATTGAAATGTAATCGACGGATCTACGGGCAGCAGCGTGACGTAATCTTCGAGCTTTCGCCCGGCGGCGCGAAACAGATCCTGAAAAACCCACGGATAGTTGAGCAAAGAAGGCCCCGTATCGAAGCGGAATCCGTCGCGAACTATCCGGTTTGCGCGCCCACCCACGCAATCGTTGGCCTCAAAAATCGTCACATCGCGCCCGGCCAGACGCAGATGAATCGCCGCGCTCAAACCTCCAAGTCCACCGCCGATGATTACTGTTCCAGGTTGCCCCATGATCGTTCAGCGCCGGCAATTCTCAGTTAGGGGAAAAGAGAGATAACGGAACAAACGAAATGATACGAAAATTACGGAAAAGGTGAATATTTCCGTCTGTTTCGTCTATTTTCGTTTGTTCCGTTATCTCTCTTTTCCCTTACAGGAGCCAAGCGCTCATACCCCGCACTCCTCACCTCTGCGTCAGATAGGCCAGCGGCAGCCTCCAGTACTTGCTCGGCGGCAGGACGCGGAATTTTTCGCGCATAGGCACGGTTTCGCGATGCCCTATGCCGCGCCCGTCCAACCCGATCCTTGCATTCAACTGCCGGTAAACATCTATGCACGCGCGGATCGCCACCTGCGAGTCGGGCGCAAACGCATCCAGATCCGCCTGCGCGAGTTCGTAGAACTTCTCCGTCTCCGCGCACAAACGCCTGACTACACGCCCGAGCGCCTCCGCATCGCATGCCGTTACGTCGCTGATGCCTTCTGCGCGCAGATAATCGAGCGGCAGATAAAGACGCCCGCGCCGCTCGTCTTCGCCAACATCGCGAAGGAAATTCGTAAGCTGCAAGGCTATGCCGAGCCGGCGCGCGCTGCAAAGCGCACGCTCGAAATCTCCCTTGCGGTTCTCGCCGTATACATAAGCAAGAAAATAACCGACCACTATTGCGCTGCCGTAGATGTAGGATTCGATCAGATCGTCGAGTGTTTCATAACGGCGCGGAGCCGCGTCGCACCGCATCGCATCGAGAAACGATCTGTAGTGCTCGGGCGGAATCCCGCAGTCTCGCACTACGCGGGCAAATGCGGAGACGAATACCGGAAGATCCCGTTCGAGCATCGCCCGCAGCGAGGGCAAAGCAAGAGCCTCTTCATACGCCTCCTGCCAGGCGTCGAGCCGGGAAATGCGGGAGCGTGCGTCGAGCGGAAACGTATCTACGATTTCATCGGGATAGCGTACGGCGGCGTATATGGCTTCGACCTGCGCGCGTTTTTTCGGAGGCAGGAATCTGGTGACGATGAAGAAGCTCGTGCTGTAGGTGCGAAGCACCCTGCGCGCTTCTCTCACAACGGCGTCGAAGGCGGCGTCCTCGCCTGCGCCCGACAGCGCCGCACGCGCCGTTGCGCGGTCCAGGCAACCCCAGTACTCTTCGCTCCAGACGCTCATAGTCGCCGCATATCCTCCACTCAATCCATTTACAACGCAAGGCCACCGCCCGTTTCCTCCGCCCCTCACCACAACCGCCCCTGCTCCATCGCGTCTACGCGGCCGATGTAGGACTTGACATCGAACTTGCGCGCGCATCCCGCCGCCGACATATAGCGAATCGAGCCGAATACCGGGCGCCGCGGCGCCCACGGACGGTCGTGTTTTGCGCCGATCGACCAGGCGATTCCCGCGTAACCGTTCGGATCGCGCCCGTCGAGTTCGTATTTGTCGTTGAGCCGCACGGCGATTTCAAACGCGGCTTCGGGCGATTCGCTCCATTCGAGAATCTTCTTGGCCCAGTACATACGCAGGTATCCGTGCATGCGCCCCGAAAGCATCATCTCGCGCTGCGCGGCGTTCCACAGCCTATCCTCCGTCGAAGCGGATTCGAGTTGCGATTCGGTGTAAAGGTGCGGGCGCGGGTCTGAAGCGTGTTCTTCGAGAGTCTTTCGCGCCCAGGCGTGACAACCCGCAAGCGTATCGTAATCCGGATTTCGCGCAACGAAGTTCACCGCAAGCTCGCGCCGCACTATCAACTGTTCGAGAAATGCATCCTTCGCCGCCTGCGCAGCGTGCGAATCGCGCACGGCCAGGGCTACCGTGTGCGGCCCAATGTGCCCGAAATGCAGATACGCGGACAATTCGCTCGAACCCTGACGGTCGGGCAGATTTCGCCCGGTATCGTAATTCGCAAGCCGATTTTTTATGAAATCATCGAGGCGCCGCAATGCCTCGGTTGTACCGCCGCGCACGGCTACGGGCGATGCAGTGCGGTCGATCGGCAGTTCATCGAGCAGCCGCTCCGGATCAAGCTCGCGGCCGGCCGGGCGGTTCTTTTCATCCCAGCCGCGGCGCGCTTCCGGGTTGGAAAGCGGGTGAAGGAAAACCGGCAGCAGTCTGTGGATTTTCGGGCGTATCGTGTAGGCCGCGTATTCTTCATCGGGAAACGATGATGCGGGCACTATCACATCCGCATCGACGGTCCAGAACGGAATGCGGAGCTTTTCGGATGCGCTGCGGCGCCAGGATTCCGGCTCGCGCATAGGGTTCTCGTCGCCGACTACGAGCGCAGCATGTACTTCCTCGCAAAATGCTATGAGATCGTGTTCGGGCCAGGGGCGGAAAACGAAAGCACAGTTGCGCTCCTCGATGCGGCGACGGGTTTCGTTGATCCCGTCGAGCAGAAAAGCGTAGTGTCGCAGATTCGAGTTCGGATAACGCGGGTGCAGGCCGAAGAAAACGGCTACGGGCAGGTCGATCGCGTTGCCCGCCTCGATTGCAGTATTGAGCGCGGGATTATCCACACCGCGCTGCGCGCGCTGCATCCAGTAAACCACGCAGCGCCCCTCGTTTGCAGCGCCCAGTCGCCTAACCGCAACGCGCGGATCTTGCGTCAATCGTTCCAGACTCATCGGATGACCCGGATTCACCAGACAGAAAGAGAGATAACGGAACATACGAAATAAGACAGAACATACGGAAAAGTTGAATAGTTCCGCAGTTTCCGTCTTTTTTCTTTTGTTCCGTTATCTTTCTTTTTGGTCACAATGTCGTATGGAGTGATTCATAGCCCCTACAACAAATCTTTCAATGCTTCTTCAAGCCCTGGAAATCGAAACCTGTATCCGGTGGCTTCGGCTACGTGCGGAAGTACGCGCTGGCTTGCAAGCACGACCTCGGCCATCTCGCCTAAAACCAGGCTCAGCGCAAAAGCCGGAGCCGAGAAAAAAGTCGGCCGCTTCAACGCGCGCCCAAGCGCCTTTGTGAATTCGGCGTTCGTAACGATGTCCGGGGCTACTGCGTTAATCGGACCGCGAACGGCGTCGTTAAGAAGCGCGTGGCGTATGATGCCCACTGCGTCGGCCTGATGTATCCACGGAAACCACTGCCGGCCGTCCCCCAGATTGCCCGCTATGCCCAGCCTGAATGCGGGAAGCATCTTCGGAAGCGCCCCGCCCTCGCGCGCCAGGACTACGCCGATGCGAACCTGTACAACCCGCACTCCGAGTTCGGCGGCCGCTTGCGCCTCGCGCTCCCACTCTATGCTGACTTCGGGAAGAAATCCGGCCCCGGGTTTGCTGGTTTCATCAAGAATTTCGTCGCCGCGCGAGCCGTAATAACCCACGGCTGAAGCGCTGAGCAGGATGCGCGGAGGCTGCGATGTTGCGCGAAATCCCGCAATGAGGTTACGGGTTCCGATGACCCGCGAATCGCGTATGCGACGCTTGATTTCGGGCGTCCAGCGGCCTCCCGCAACCGGCTCGCCCGCAAGATGGATCACTGCATCGCAGCCATCTACGGCCGCGGCCGGGACGGGTCCTTCCAGCGGATCCCATCGAATTACCGGAAATCGGCCGGATGATTGCGCTCGCCGCGATACGGTCGCAACCTCGTGCCCCTCGTCGCTGAGCTGCCCGCAAAGCGCGCCCCCGATCAATCCCGTAGCTCCGGTAACCAGTATTTTCATGCCTCTCCTATTGCGCCATGCAATGGTCACGAAAGTTGATGTATTTTTTGTCGGAATTGTGTCCTGCAGGAGTAAAGAATAAGTGCGGAAGGGTGGGAAGGGATGGGGAGCAAGGAAGGAGGCATTTCCGGTCGGTTGCGTGTACGTGTAGTCCGCTCGGGTCTATTCTAATTCGGCCGCGTTTGGATTACGATTGAGGCTCGCTTGAAATACCAATAAAGGACACAAAAGGACACAACAACGAATGCGAATACTGCTGCTGCTCCTGCTCGTTTCAATTTCGGGCGCATATTATCTTACGCAATCTGCAACCCCGCAGTCGCCGGCCGGAGCGGTTCCGGTCGACGCACGCGAACGGCATCTTGCAAACATCCGGCAACTGACTTTTTCGGGCGAGAACGCCGAGGCGTATTTTTCGCCCGACGGCAAGAGGCTGATCTTTCAATGGGCTCCTGAGCGCGACGGCTGCGATCAGATCTACTCGATGAACATCGACGGATCGAACGTCAAACGTCTATCGAACGGCGAGGGCAAGACCACGTGCGCGTATTTCACGCCCGACAACAGGGGCATCGTTTATGCGTCGACGTTCAAGGCGGGCAAGCCGTGTCCGCCCAAACCCGACATGTCGCGCGGCTACGTATGGTCGCTGCATCCGGGCTTCGACATATTCCGCGCAAATCTCGACGGCAGCGGGATCAGGCAGTTGACCAAAACCGCGCGCTACGACGCCGAAGCGACCATTCGCGGCGATGGAACCATCGTATTTACGAGCCTGCGCGACGGCGATCTGGATATCTACAGGATGGACAGAAACGGCCGCAACGTCCGCAAACTTACGACCGAACTCGGCTATGACGGCGGCCCGTTCTGGAGCGCCGACGGAAAGTGGATCGTCTACCGCGCGCACCACCCTCAGACCGAACAGGAAAAGGCCGATTATCTGGGCCTGCTCAAAGACGACCTTATACGTCCGAGCAAACTCGACATATGGATAATGGACGAAAACGGCGGCAACAAGCGCCGCATTACCAACAACGGCAAGGCGAATTTCGCCCCGTTTTTCTTCCCCGACGGCAAAAGGATCATTTTCTCGTCGAACATCGACGACTCGCGCGGGCGCAACTTCGATCTCTACATAGTCAATATAGACGGCACGGGCCTTGAACGCGTGACTTACAACGAGACGTTCGACGGTTTCCCGATGTTTTCGCCCGACGGGAAAAAACTCGTATTCGCGTCCAATCGCCATGCTGCGAAAGAGGGCGATACCAACGTCTTCATCGCCGACTGGGTCGATTGACGGTAAAGAGGTGACGGAACAAACGAAATGTAACGGGAATTACGGAAATGTAGAATATTGTCGAATGTTTTCGTAGTTTCCGTCTTTTTTCGTCTGTTCCGTCATCTCTCTTTTTTGTCCCTATTCTGATCGATCCTGATGCTCATCACGATCAAATTCGTCGTAAACGTCCCGTCGTAACAAACATCGTCCACACACATCGGCGTTACCGTAACGACGCCGAACGGCGCAGGACGCTGCCCGCTTTTCGCCGACGATGAGGGTTTGCCGCCGGGCCCCGCGTTGCTGCACGTTACGCTGTAGCCGAGCGCGGATACGTCGTAATCTTCAACAACCGCGCACCATCCGTACATCTCGAGTCGATCATAACCGGCCACCGTCTCACAGTAGCTGTACCCTTTGCCGTAAGCCGGCATCTCCGATTTGTCGGTAAGGAGGATTGTGTCGGGGAGTTCAAGCACGATGATTTTTTGTTTGACGGAGGTCTCAATGTACTGCATCAGCTTTACTGCGTCTTCGTTGCCGAGTTTCGCCTGCAACGAATAGATTACCGAATCCATCACCCGTAACTTGTCGCGCTGCAAGGCTGAAAGCATGGAGAAACGCTCCCGTTCCGGCGAGAGCCATACCTGCCACTTCGCCTGATGCGCCTCGCGATCGAGCGGCGAGATACGGCCTGAAAACTCGCTCGCCGCGCTCAAAAGCGCCTGCCCCCCCGCCTCGCTCAAACCCGTTTCCCTGACGTGCGCCTTTACGCGCTGCTTCTCTCTCTCGCGGGCGTCCTCGGAAGTTTCCGGCAATTCGATGAGCGAGCGCAGCAATACTTCGTAGGCGACGTAATCCGGAACATTCTCCTTCCGGCCCTTGCCATACGGGATAACCCCGCTTTTCTGTTCCTGAAATTCGCTCGCCGCTGCATTCCCCAGCACGAGGGCTGGAAATGCCATAACCATCAACGCCCATCGCAGAGAAGTAGTATGCATGATGCGTCCCCCAATAGCTGTTTACGCGCGCCAGTATAGTGCTGCGCCTACACCAGTTCAACAACTATTTTCGTTCATTTTGCGCTTTACGGTTTGTTCGGATCTCTTTGCGCTCCCGTTTGCGGGCGCGGTCTATTGCGAAACGATCGATCCGGGTCTAAAGTGGCGGCATTCACCCTGAAAAGCGAAACCGTCAATACGATGGGGAGAAGCCCATGAATCGCAGATATTTCCGTGTACTCGCGTCCGTAATACTTGGAGCAGCGCTGTTGTTCGCCCACATTGCCGACAAGACCGCAGAGGCTCAGCAAAAAATGACAAAAGCAGACATCGACCGACTGATGAAGGAGCTTTCCAACTGGGGCCGCTGGGGCAAGGAAGACCAACTCGGCGCGCTCAACCTGATTACTCCCGCCAAACGCCGCGAGGCTGCGGCTCTCGTCAGGGAGGGCGTTTCGATTTCACTCGCGCGCGAATCCAACAAGGATACCGAAACCGACAATCCAAACCCGTATCACCACACGATGAACCTCACGGGTGAGAGCGGAAGAGGTCAGTGGAGCGTCGATACGTTTTCCGTGCTCTTTCACGGCTATCAGCATACGCACATCGACGCGCTGTGCCATATCTTCTATCAGGGCAGGATGTACAACGGTTTTTCGCAGCAGGAAGTCACTGCCGGAGGAGCCGCGAAGCTTGCGATCACAAATCTCAGACAGGGCATCTTTACGCGCGGCGTGCTGATGGATATCGCGGCGCTCAAGGGCGTGAAGTTTCTGGACGGCGCAATCGCGATTTATCCGGAAGATCTGGAAGCGTGGGAAAAACGTGCGGGCATCAGGGTAGGTCCGGGCGACGCCGTATTCATCAATACGGGGCGATGGGCGCGGCGCGCAGCTCGCGGTCCATGGGATGCCGAGAAGGGTACGGCCGGATTGCACGCCTCGTGCGCCCGCTGGTTAAAGGAGCGCGACGCGGCTCTGCTGGGAAGCGACGCTGCGAGCGATGTGCTGCCCTCGGGCATCGAGGGCGTATCGCATCCGGTGCACCTTTTGACGCTCAATGCCATGGGGGTGCATATCTTCGATAACTGCGACCTGGAGGAACTGAGCGCAGCAGCAGCGCAGAGAAAACGCTGGACGTTTCTGCTGACGGCTGCGCCCCTGCCGATAGCCGGCGCTACGGGCTCGCCGCTCAACCCGATCGCGACGTTTTGAATCCGTCGCCCGGAAATTGACGGAGAACAGAGAAAACGGGACGGACGGAATAGGCGGAATAGGCGGAATAGAGTCTACCGAACACGCGGAAGTTGCCGGAAAAACGAGCGACGTTTCCTTGATTTCCGTTTCTTCCGCGTATTCCGTGTTTCTAATTCGCTCAAGGGTACTAAAGTATCACAAGTCGCGAATAATGATACATTCATAGCCAAAAGTACTATTTGTGTGCAGATTATTTCGATCTTTATTTTTGGGTCGGGAATACTCCACGCGGAGATGTTCTGAGGAGGCGCGGCCTGCCTCGCCGTGCGGATGAGCTTCATCGTTGGCCTCTTGCCTTAAACGCTGCCTCAGTTACTTTTATGATCCTGATATGAGCCAAACTGATCAAACTGATGTTGATATTCTCACGTCAGCAATTCAATCCGCATGGTCCCGGTCTCCTTCTGATAAGGCCACGCGCTACATCGGTGCGTTCTTTGAGCGTTCTCGCATCGGCAAAATGATCACAGCCAAAGTCCACGGCAACCACGGGGTTTACACCGTCTCCATAGATGCTCGAGGCGCAACCCTGGAATCCGCCTGCAGTTGTTACATTGGTAAAGAAGGGTTCTGTCATCACTGCGCCGCCCTGGCTTTTACATATCTCGATAACCCAAACAGCTTCCAGTCAATAAAGAAGAAGAAACTGAGCCAGGTTCGTACACTCCAGGATCTTGAAACATATCTCAAAGCAAATACACTTGAAACATTATTGAAGGAATTGAAAGCTAAGGGAGTAACGCAGAAGGAGTTCGCAGAGAGTATTGGAATGAACCCGCGGCAATTATCATCAATAAAATCAAGCGAGCTACGGAATCGGTACTACAATGAGCTAGGGGCAACGAAGCTGGCCTGCATATGGATGATAGAGCATATCAAGATCAAGAAATGAGGTGTGGCTGTGATAACCACTGCGTAACCACTTCGGGTCTCACAAAGGCCGGCACCGGGGCTTTGCCGATCTGGGGATCTTGTTCGACTAAGAGCGTGTTTTGAAAGCCCCGAAGGGGCGAAAGATCTGTAGCCCAGCGGCGTAAGCCCTGGGTATCACGCCAACATCAATTTCAGCCCTGAAAGGGCGTAAGATCCCCGCTGTATTGTTCTTTCGCCCTTTCAGGGCTCGGCCGCGTTTCTCGATTTGACCTGGCGCTAACGCACCAGGCTACAGATCTTTCGCCCCTTCGGGGCTTTCAAAACACGCTCTTAGAGGATTTCAGCCGCGCAGCGGCGAAAGATCTGTAGCCCAGGGCGTAAGGTAGGTGTGTAGAAATCCTGTTAGCCCCGGAGGGGCGGAAGATCTTTCGCCGCTGCGCGGCTTAAATCCTCTAAGAACTTACTCGACACACTAATAAATTGTTCCGTTTGTTCCGGTGTTTCTCGCTTCTTCCGTCAGCAAGCGATGTTGCGCGCTCAATCCGTGGGGCGCTCGGGCGGCGGGGCCGACGCGTAAAAGTCTTCGTAGAATCGTTCGGTATAGGATTCAAGCAGCGCGCGCACCCTTTCGGGGTCGGGCGAGGCGACGATTAACCCCGCGTGGTGTCTCTTGTTCATCCGCCAGACGATCTCGGGATCGGTGTATGCAGACGTATCGGTCCACTCCTGCCGTGCAAGCGAAATGATGATTCCGGAATATTCGTTTTTGACGGGCGGAAGAATGTAGGGATGATCGGGCGTGGAAGTTTCGATTCCTGCCCATTCGGCCCATAGATTCACGCCTGAACCGGCTTCAACCATCTCAGCTATGTTTGCCCCTCCGACCCGCGCGGCTGTTTCCAGAAAGTAAAACCGGCCGTTCTCGCGCCCCTTTATGAATTCGGCGTGGGTTACACCGCGCACGAACCCGAGTGCACGCGCGAGTTCGCGATTCAACGACTCAAGAGCCTGAACATCGGCCGACTCGCGCGGCAGCATTCTCGTGGTAAATATCCCGCCGTGGTGCATAACGGTCATTGGCGGTTGGCCGTATTTGCTTACTGCCGCAAAGACCACATCGCGTTCCGATACGATCGAATCGACGTGGTATATGTCTCCCGGCACGAAATGCTCCAGCACCCGGAACGACTGCTCGTCGCCGAGTTCTTCCAGAGCGCGCCAGACTTCATCGGCCGAATACAGCTTTTTGATACCCAATGCAGAGGCCGAAGAACGCGGCTTGAGCACCCAGGGCGGAGGCACGCGTTCCAGGTATTCAGTAATCTGTTGGTGGTTGATGACCGGAACAAAATCCGGTACGGCGATACCGTGCTCCCTCGCCTGCATCCGCATTGCCAGTTTATCTCGAAAGTAGCGGCTCGTAGTCTCGCCCATACCCGGAATCCGCAGATGCTCGCGAAGCGTAGCGACCATCTCTATGTCGAACTCGTCGAGAGCCACAATCCGGTCGAACCGCTGGGAGCGGGCAAGGAAACTCACTGCATTTATTACCTGCAGGCGATTGGTCAGATCCGGCATGAAATAAACGTCATCGAGCGATTCTCTGGGCCAGGCGGCGGAGTTGAGCTTTTCGACCGTAAGCAATAAAACGCGCCAGCCGTTGCGCTTGCACTGGCGCATAAATTCCTGCCCCTTCTCGTAACTGGTTATACACAGGATCGTTTGCTGGTGTGTGTCCGCCATCCGTATCGCCCCTTTAATTTTTAGAGTCAGACATATCTGCAACCGCGCCGGATTATATCCTCAAACAAACCCGGCGCCCAACGCAGTGAGGTTTGGTATTCCGGGCAACCAAACGTACATAAACGGATTCTCCATCATTCACATTTCCGGGGCGCGAAAGAATTTCACGAAAACCTGCTCAGGGTTTGCTTGACTATCGGCCGCCGCAAGTTACTATGGATATCCAAAGAATTCGAAACTTTCCTTTGGCGCCCGGTCGCTTGAAGATGTTTTTTCGGGAACCCGAATTGTTTCGAAACATCGCGCAGGAAGGAGCGAGGAGTTGAACGTGGAACGAACAAGACTGTTTGCCCTCACCACGCTTGTGTTGCTTTTGTCGGGCGGAGCTTTTGTGTTTGAGCCCGCGGCCGCAAACCAGAATGTTACGAGGGCCAGCCTGTCGCGCGATTTTCGCAATGCGATGTCGGTTGTGCGCGCCAATTACGTCGAAGAACTCGACTACCAGGCTCTCACAAAGGCCGGCATTCAGGGAATGCTCAAGGTCCTTGATCCGCATTCGGATTATTTCGACCGCAAAGCCTTCGCCGAAATGAATTCCGAACAGCGAAGCCATTACTTCGGCATAGGAGCGCAGATCGCTCCGCGCAACCGCGGCACCTACATTCTGGAGACTTTCGAAGGCACCCCTGCATTGCGAGCGGGTCTCAAATACGGCGACCACATAATCGCAGTAGACGGGCAGGATACTTCTACATGGTCGTCCGACCGAGTTCGCAACGTACTGCGCGGCGAACGCGGCACAACGGTAAAAGTTACGGTGCAGCGCCCGGGCGCACAGGCGCCCATTACTGTTCCCATTCAACGGGACTCCGTAGCCCTTCCTTCGATCACCAACTTCTACCTTGTTCGTCCCGACGTCGGCTATATAAATCTTTCGCGCGGTTTTCACTCGACCACGAGCAATGAACTCAACTCGATTATGGCCGATCTGACCGAAAAGGGGGCGCGATCCTTCATTCTCGACCTGCGGGGAAATCGCGGGGGTTATCTCGATCAGGCGATTCGAGTCGCAGACCGCTTCCTCCAGCGCGGTCAGGTGATAGTGTCGGTGCGAGGGCGCGAAGGCAAGAATTTCGACCGCGACATTGTGGCTGAAACCGGGGCGACCGAAAACATTCCAGTCGTAGTGCTGATCAATCGCGAATCAGCATCAGCATCCGAGATAGTGGCCGGAGCAATCCAGGATCACGATCGCGGGCTGATTGTCGGAGAATCCAGTTTCGGCAAGGGCCTTGTGCAGAACATATTCCCGCTCTCGGACGGATCGGGACTTACACTTACCATCGCACGCTACTACACGCCGAGCGGCCGCCTGATCCAGCGCGATTATTCCAGCGGTTCGCTTTTTGAATACTACGCCCGCAGACGTCCGAACGGCGATCCCAATGCCGGGGCTTCGCCGCGTACGGAGGAAAAGCAGACGGATCTGGGCCGGACCGTATTCGGCGGCGGCGGAATCGAGCCCGATGTAAAAATTGAAAATGCCGATCTGTTTACAGGCGTCCAGTCCCGGCTCTACTCGGTCGTTTATATGTTTACGCGAGAGTTGGTAAACGCAACTGCAGCGGGTCTTGAAAAATACAAGGTCGACAGAATCAATTTCCGCCCCGGCGACAAACCCGCTCAGTACTGGATAGACGATCAGGTAATCGCAGCTTTCCGGCAATTCGCGGTTAAATTCCTCGCTGACAACCCGGATTTCGGCGTCACGCCTGCCCAGATCGACTCAGAGACGGTTTGGTTGCGAAAAACGATTCGCCAGGAAGTTTTGTGGGCCGCTTACGGCTTTGAGTTTATGCAGCGCATGACCAACGATCTGGATTTGCAGTTGCAAAAAGCCATCCAGGAACTGCCCAATTCCGCAAAGCTGGCCGAACGATCCTGGCGGCCGGCAGCATCGTCACGCAGATAACAATCAGGAAATACCCCCCTGCGTGGAGCTATAGAACTGGAGGCCGGGTCATTGCTGACGCTTCTTTATCCTGCTTACAATCAGTTGACCGTCACCCGGCAACCGGACCCGGTCCCGGGCCCCGGCCAGGTGCTGCTGAAAGTAGACGCCTGCGGCATCTGCGGCAGCGAACTCGAAGCCTACAAAACGCAAAGCCCGCGTAGGGTGCCCCCGCTGGTATTGGGCCACGAATTCTGCGGCGCCGTGGTCGATAAAGGCCCCGGAGTTGATCGCTTCAATATCGGCGACCGCGTTATTTCACACGCACTTCACTCCTGCCAACACTGTGTTCGATGTTTGCGCGGCGACATACACATCTGCGCCGAACGTCGCACCTACGGCATGCACCTGCCCGGCGCTTATGCCGAGTATGTAGCGGCGCCCGAAAGAACCCTCATTCACTGGCCGGATCATATGCCTGCACAGGCCGCAGCAATGACCGAACCGCTCGTCAACGGCGTGCATGCGGTAAACCTGATCGCAGAGCGACGCCCGCGCAGTGTAGCGATCCTGGGCGCGGGCCCTATCGGACTGCTCGCGCAGCAGGCGGTTCAGGTCCTGCTCGGCGCAGATACGATTGTCGGCGATCTTATTCCAGAACGCCTGGCGGTAGCGCAGCGACTTGGCGCCGCACTCACGGTCAATTCACGTAAGGCGGATTTCGTCGAAGCCGTAAAGGATCTGACCGACGGCGAGGGTGCGGATGTCGTCATCGATGCGGTTGGGAGCGGCGCGACGAAAAGTCTCTCTGTATCTGCTGTGCGGCCCGGCGGTGTAGCGGTGTGGCTCGGGTTGTGCGAAAACCGCATCGAGATTAATTCCCACGAGATTACGCTGGCCGAACGTTTCGTATTCGGCTCCTATGCCGCTACGATGCCGGAGCTTGAAACCGCACGCGATCTGATTGCAGACGGCAGGATCGATGCAACGAGCTGGATCAAGGAATTTCCGCTTTCGGACGGAGTCGCCGCTTTTGAGAGAATGCTGAATGCCGAGGGCGATGACATAAAGGCCGTACTTCGCCCCTGAAGCTGAAGAGAGATAACGGAACAAACGAAATAAGACGAAAATTACGGAAAAGTTGAATATTTCCGCAAATTTCATCTTATTTCGTTTGTTCCGTTATCCCTCTTTTTTGAGCAAGGGTCGTGTGGGTGAATTTAGCTTCACCTGCACTCGCCGGCGCCGCCCTTCATATAACTTGAATACCAGGTATTGGGAACATAACTCAACCCGGTTAATTGCGGCTGTCGCCCATCCATTTCAGTACCCTGGATTGCAATCCTGAACCTCATCCTGGATTCATTCGTGATTTCGCTCGTGAAGCGATCGCGCGACGTATGGCTGAACGTTCGCATCGCTATACAAAAGGTTTGCGTTTGCTCGTTAAACAGCACGTAATTTGGTATCAGGTCTACGGTGAAACTGTATTCCTGGCCCGCCTTGTAAAATGCTCGGGTGAGGTAACGCAACTGTGGGGCTGATTGCGGCCCTTCGGGCAACGGTGCTATCTCGAAGCGATGGACCTTCATGCTGAGGGCTCCCGTATATCCGGTACGAATCTGTTCGGGATAAACCTGCGGAATCGGCGTGTAGTAGCCGTCGCGTGGAAAGCGGAGCGTGTATTTCAGCCTCAATCCGATCGGCGCACCGTTTTCCGACAAAAGAACATTATCGGTCAGGTCGTGTACGCCGACACGCACTATTGAATAGGGACCGGCTTCGGCGCTTCGCTCAAGTTCCAGCAGAAGCGGATTGTGCGCCGGCTGACCGGTCTGCGTTTGGGGTTGTTCCAATGGTTTTTCCCGCGCGGCCTCTTCCGATGCAGGCTGAAACAAGGGCAGGAATAATCGTTGGAACCTGTACCCGGTCTGATCCCGCCCCTGCGCACGCAGCCGGAACGGACGTGATGGCGGCTCTACGAGCATTATCAGCAGATACGGATTTGAAAAATCATTCTGCCTCAATCTGACCGGGCCGAGAATACGATTATCTTCGTCTACAAGGTGGAACTCTATTGCCTGAATCTCAAATCCGGCGAGCGAGGCCTGCATTACCTGATTTCCGGGTCTGAGCGGCACCTGCTGAGGCAACGGGTGCCCTATCGGACCACCGGTATTGATGATGCTCAAACAACATACGTACAATTCGCTTTGCGTCGTCACTCCGATTGTAAAGGAGCCGCTGCCCGAAAGCTTCAATTTCCATACGCCCGGACGCGGATCGAAAATAACTATAGACTTGCGGTCGCGCCCGTTTGTAACACTGATGTTCGGCTCGGTAAGCGCCTGGGGCTTGCCTCCCGCGCCGATTATTTCGAGCGATACCGATTCGTCGATCCGCGCCCAGAAATGAAGCCGAAACGTTTTGGCCTCGATCGGCACTTCCCATTCACGCCCCTCGCCGCTCAATGCGCCCGCAGCAAAAACTACATACTGCGCATTCGGATCTTCCGGCCAGAATTGGTACGTATTTCCTCCGCGCGCTTCAATGACAGCCAAATGCGATATGAACAGGAACAACAGAAACTTACTGCAACGTATGGTCATAAAATATTCGCCCGTGGAATCTCGCCTAATCCCGCGCAAACTTGCACCGGGTATAAGCTATGTGAAAGCCCTGACGTTCAAAGTTGCGCTGCGAAATTGTGCCGCACATCGTGGTAGCCATCGCCAGAGTGCATCCGGCTTCGGCCGCCTCATCCAGGCACGCGCGTATGAGCGCTGATTGAGATCCTTTGCCGCGGAAGGATTTTATCGTGCTCGTCCCGAAGATATTAGCGATGCCGTCGTAAATCGAGAGTGCGCCGCCGCCCGAAACGATGCCCTCAACGTCGACCAGAAATTTACGGGTGTTTTCCTGATAGAAAAATACCATTCCGGCCTCCCTCATAACGGGCAGAAAATCCGGATTGTCCGAAAATCCGCGCGCAACGGCTTCGATCCACACGAAATACTCTTCCGGTTTCACCTCGCGCACCCGCACTCCGCCGTCTATGGTCACCGGCATCCGTGCAGGCTCGATTTCCCTGACCAGCACATTTGAAAACTCTACAACGCGGTAACCTCGCGCGCTTAACTGCTGCACAAGCGACTCATCTGCAAGCGGACAGACCTCAATATTAATAGGCGCTCGGCGACTGCGGAAAAATACTTCGAACCTGTCAAGATCTTCAGACGCCACCTCGCCGTTCAATCCGAGGCCGAACCCCTGAGTCATCGGAGAATCCACACCCGCAAATGCAGCGACGCCGCCCGCTATTTCTTCATACGTCGCTCCGGCATCCGAATACAAATCGGCATGTTTTCGGCAATACCAAACCTCTCCGAGCGTATCCATCCGTTCGAGCCGTCTTGCCAACGCTACATCCGAAATCAACAATCTTCCCCCCGCTGAATACACTGAGTCTTTCAAAAGCAATTATCGGTTTAGAAGTGGAGAAGAGATAACGGAACAAACGAAATGAAACGGAAACTACGGAAAGTTTGATGATTTCCGTAATTTCCCTCTATTTCCGTTTGTGCTCATCTTTCAAACGTCGCTCTTCTCAAGCGCCTGAAGCGTAAACAGGTCTTCTTTCAATCCTGTATTGAATTTAACTTCATCGATAACGAGTATGGTGCGGGTATTTTCCCCAGGCGTACTCATTTCGAGCCTGCGCGCTATCCAGATACCGGCGATTTTTTCGATCTGGCTCGCCCTCGATACCCTTACTCGCACTCCGTCCTGATTGTAATACTCCGCAGACAATAAATAAGGAATGTCCTGCGCCACCCACAAATTAACATATTTGTACTGCGACCGGTCGGGAGAAACAGGGCGTGATTCGATCTTGTAGCATTTGCGTCCGTCGATTACATCGCTCTCCGACAGCATTTTGTACTGGAAGTCTTCAAGCACCCGCTCGGCCATGTCCTCATTCGTAAAATCCGTTCCGATGAATCGCCTGCCGCGCTCCTGCGGTGCGATGCGGCGCACGCGCTGTATCGCCGGCGTGTACATCCATTGCCGTTCGTTTGCCCCCTGCTGATTGATCGACAGCAAACCGACTCCGCGCACCTCGGCGGGTTCGGTAAATCTTACAAGTGTTTTGCTGTTGCCGAGGGATCCCAGCTTGCGAAATGTAAATGATTTCTTTCTGGATGTTCCCTTCTTGTCTATGAAATCCAGCACGCCGCGCCAGGTGGAATCCTTGCTCGTGTCCTGTTTGTAAACGCCCTCCATTACCCGGCGCGGATCGTTGAAGAGATATGGCAACGCCGGATTTACCAATTTACTCCGACCGATGCCCAATACGCTGAAAACTCCCATCCCCCCTAAAAACTCTCTCCTCCCAAACACAACAATATCCTTTCTATAC
>JAHBSF010000030.1 GCA_019639255.1 Acidobacteriota bacterium
ATCGCGGACTCGCCTCGGGTCTTGAAATCAGCGGCGACATCAACCAGACCGTGAGCGTCAGGCTGCGCGGGCCGCGCGATGTAGTGCGCGGATTGCTGCCGAATCAGATAGCCGTCGTAGCAAACCTCAGCAACAAGGACCCGGGCGATCGCGTCATTCAACTCAGGACCTCGGACGTCTCATTGCCCGACAGCATAGAGGTGCTGCAAATAGATCCGGGCACCATAAGATTGCGTATCGAACAGACTACGCGCCGGCGCGTGCGCGTAGATCCTGAATTGATGGGAGAGATTCCGGACGGCTACGAAATTTACCGCGTCTCGATCGACCCGCCCGAAGTGGAAATCGAGGGGCCGCAGTCGCATATCAGCCAGGTCAATGCCGTGACGACCGAAAGCGTGCAGCTTACGGGAAGAACTTCGAGCTTTGATACGGCCGTAGATGTGGATCATCCGGAGCATTCGGTGCGCGTGCGCACGCCCGGGCCGCTGCGCCTTTCCATAGAAATCGGCGAACGGCGCAGATCCAGGACGCTCCACGATCTGAGGGTTAAATGGCTCGACCCTCCGGCCGGAGCAAGACTGCTCGATCAGGCGGTGAGCATAGATGTCTTCGGCCCGCGCTCGGCTGTAGAAGCGCTGCGGCCCGAAGATGTAAGGGTTGAAATCAGGACCGCAGGATTGCCCGCCGGCGTATACTCGGTTGAACCCGAAGTGATTTTGCCCGCCAATACGCCTCTGGAAATCCGCAGGGTTGCGCCTCAGGTAATCAGGTTCAAGCGCTGAGACGGCTCAGGTAATCTGAAATGCCGGTTTATCGCCGTTCGCTCGAACGGTTCGCAATTCGCGGCGACTCGGCCATCAGGCACTCTCGCTTGAGTTCGTTCAGCATTCGGTAGTACCAGACCAGACAGACTGTAGCGAGCAGGAAATAGAGAATCAGCCGCGCTTGCACCAGATTTGCGAACAGGTTCATGTATGGACTCGGCCTGAGGTTGCCCATAAGATTGTGATGCAGAAAAACCGATATGCCGGCGGTAATGAAGATCAGCATCGACAATACCCAGAACCTCGGATAAACCGATCCTCTCGGCGCGACGCTTAATTTGTCTCCCGTCAAAAGTCCCAGCGCAAGCCTGTGACGCCCTTCCTTCAACTCGCGCTGCATCGCCAGCACAAAATGAAACGGAGGCAGCAGGAATATCGACTGCAGGATCATGAAATAGGAAATCGCCTTCAGATATGCTGCCTGCGCCGTATACGCCTGCCAGTTCAGTTCCGTCACGGGCCCCGACGGAAGATAGGGCGAGACGATGGCGAAAAGCGCCGCAGCCGCCCCCAGCAGTATTCCCGCCGAAGCCGCCCATCCTTTTGAGCTCCCCTGCCGTGTCAGCCGCCAGTCCGCCCACAATCCCGCCGGCGTTGTAAAGAATATCCAGACAAAAGCCACTGCGGCCATCGCCATTCCGGTCTCGCCGTATTTGTCAAACTGGTATGCGACTTCGACCAGCACTGCAACACCGTAGAGCGCGGCGTATATGACGCTGCAGAGCAGAACGTGCATCATATGGCCGCCGAAGGCGCGCGCCAGGCGTCCGGAGATGCCGAAGGTGTGGGCAAGGTCTGAAGGCGTGAGAGTGCCGGGCATACTCGGATCAGTCTCAAGTATGCGAATTGCGCCGAGCAGACGCTGCGTTTCACTCCAGCAGGCCCGGCATTCGAGCAGATGAGTTTCAACCGTTTCCCGTTCCGCACGCGTTGCGCGTCCGAAGCAGTAGGCGGTAAGCATTCTGCTGATCCCCGGATCGGGGCAATCCTGAACAGCGGTGAGCGAATTGTGTTCCGGCACGGCTCCTCGGAAAAGCCTTGGGTACGCGGGCGTCTCGCCCGCACATCCAGTTTCATTCTTTCAGGGCGTCTCGCCGCGGCACGTAAAGTCCTCTCCTACCGTTCGATGCCCTGCAGCAGATGGCTCCCTGTATACGATCTGCCTGCCTGCAGTATCCGGCGAAACATCTCTTCCGATGTGTACAAACGGCCGCTTACCTGGCCGATGGAAAGATGCAGCGCTCGGGCGATCTCGGCCAGAGTATAACCGGCGCTGCGCTGAAGCAGCAAAATCGCGCGGTAGATCGTGGGCATTGCCTCCAATGCTTCGCGAACGCTCAGCACCAGCGCAGGATCCGCAACCCTCGCTATATATCCGTCAACCAAGCCTTCACCCGGTTTCCGCTCATCGCCGTCGATATGTCTGAGCCCGGTTTCGGAAACTTCGTGCGGGCGCGATCGCCAGTAGTCCGCAATCTTGCCGCGAACAATCGAGTTAAGCCATACGCCGAGCGAACTGTCGCCCCTATAGAGACCGCGTTGCATCTGGTCGAATGCTGCGAGGAATACCTCCTGTGCGACGTCTTCGCAGTCCTGCCCCGGCACGCCGGCGCGTCGCGCCAGGTGTCTGAAACGCGGCGTGTACTCGCGCGCAAATTCTTCGGCGGCATCTTCATCTCCGCCGACAATTCGCGCTGCAAGCTCCAGATCTTCCGGATGAGAAGACATAGAACCTGTCACGGATACTTCCGGTAATGGCTCCGAGCTCCGACTGTAGTCGTTCCAGTAAGTGCTGAAGTTGGCTGAAACAAAATTTCGCGTGCGGGAAAAATTTCACGGTCGCCGACGACTATAACACCGACGGCTGATTCGGCTATGACAATGGCTGCATAAAACAGGCGAACCGCGACCCGACGCAGGGTGATGCCGGTTCGGGAAAGAAAGCCGATTAAGTAGTTAACCCGAACCGCTGATCAATCTAATGGATTTCGACAGGGCGGTCAATGGATGTTTGGGAATTTCCGGGAACTCGAATGCATTACGCCGGGAACGATCCTGCCAATTGCACATATAACACAATGACCAAGAAACAAAGCCAAGTTATGAGGGGGCAGTAAGGATGTCTGATGCATAGTATCATCACGTTCCTTCCCGATGGAATGCAAATTCTGGGTGTGGCGGCTATCGGGCTGGCTGTTATTTTCCGGTTTATGGGAATAAGAGCGGCAACGCGTGGACTGTTTGTAGCAGCCGCTATCCTGCTTGTTTCTCCATTCATTCAATCATTTTTCTGGTCTTTGCCTCTCTGGCTGATGATTTTGGTCGCCGGTGTCGTGGCGGTTGTGGTTGTCCGGCGTGTCGCCCTACTTTTGCTGGGTAAGGATGCGGCCAATGAAATGATGGGTTCGCTTGCCGCCAATGCAGTTAAGGGTGTTGCCCGTCTCTCATACAGGATGGTGACTTTTCCATTCAGGAGACGTTGACTGGGGCCTTCCAGACTACTCCTGAAGCGTCCGGACTGGAATCCGGGAGGAATATTATGCCCAGAATTATTTTGGGGATGCCGCAAAACGGCAACGCCGAGACTTCGACATCGGCACATAGTGCCCCGCATCAGAGAAATCTCAGAAGCCCTCAATTGCAGCAAAGGCTTCGTCAGGTTCGATCTGGATCATATGTTGAGGTGATGACACGACTGGATGCCGGAACTCATCATCACGATCGGGCAGCCCTGAAGGTACTGATTGATGCGATCTCAAATGAGTTTCCGGATCTCGGCGTCGAGCACAGTCCGATCGGCATCGTCAGCAAATGCTATTTAGGTGCGCCATATGAAGTGCATATTTGCGACCTGATCGGAGAAATTGTCGAGCATTTCGAGACCTTTCGGGCCATGCCCCCTCTATATGAGTGCGGTCGTGCACTGGCTCTTCATCCATCGTACGCATTCATAGAGATATACCGCGAGTCTCTGAGGGCTGTTTCGCCCGATGGTTCAGTAGCAGTAATCGAGAAGTAAAACAGGACCGAAAGGAACTGAGATGCCGGAAACAATCAACTTGAACCCGATCGTTAACGCAATCAGCACCGTAAATAACAACCTTGAGATTGTAGCCAGACAGATAGATGTTGTAGGCGCCAGAGTTGAGGGCGTAGCCCGCGAGCAGGCGGATACAAGGCAGCGCATAGAGCAGCTTTACGAAGAGTTTCAGGAGTACGTCGAAAAGGACGAGTGGGCGAACGAACTCAGCACAGCCCGGCAGGAACTCACGCTCACAAGGCAGGAACTTGAAACAAGATTCAGTCATTATGCCGAGGTACGTCGGCATACTACAGGCATTCTCCAGGCGGTAGATGTCGCCATCGTGCGTGAAGAGACGGTTCGGACCGCTGCCGAAGAACTGATGCTGGCATGCCCGGGATACTGGCTTGCACCGAGCTTGGTCGGACTTTCCGCCTGGATATGCGACAACCAGTCGCTGGCGGAAAAAGCGCTGGCTGAGGCTGTCCGGCGAGATGATTCCAAATCATCGCTCTTTTTCTCCCTTGTATGTCGGCGAGCAAAGCGAATGGAGGCTTGCAGCCGCTGGCTTGTTCGATATTTCCAGATTCAGAATCCTGATGCGATGGATCGCGAAGCTGTAGTAATGCTGGATGCCCTCGCCAATGGGGTATTCGGCGGCGCGGCGCTCACGGCTTGTTCCGCCGTCATAGATTCGTGGTTGGGCGAGCTTGAGGAGAAGGCTGGTTTTCCTGAAGAACAACGCAGGAGATGGGCGGAAGCTTTGGGCGTCATGACGTTAAAACCGGGAGATGACGAGTACCCAACCTTGCGCAAATACAGCCCTACATGGCCTGCGCTCGAAGCATCCCTAGCTGCCGCGCGGCGGAACCAAGTCATCCAATCCTTCTTCGAGCAGATGTTTTCGGGTGAAATCATTTTGCCGCCCAACCTTGAGACCGCGGTAGATGAGTTGCTCGATTCGCTTGTAACAAATTTTGACGACGAAGAATTGCCGCTTCGACGCAAGGAGCGATTCAATGAAATCATCATCGAAACAGATAGGCTGCCTGGGCGCGCGAGAGATAAAAAGTCGGAGGCCGAAAGGCGTTACCAGGCAGAAGCGGACTCACTCAATGAGCAGACGAACTTCGCCGCTCTGCTGACCAATGCTGCGATGTATCCTGAGCGCCACGGAGCTACACGCGCGACCCAACGCTATGCGGTATCGCGCTCACGCCAATGGATCATTGCAGGCTTCAATGATCTGGTTGCTCGCGATCGGGCACAGGTGCCGGCCAAAGCGGTAATCGTTTGCGGATCCTGGACCGGCGAAAGCAGGGACGGATTGGACGAACAGCACTTGGTCGATGATCTGAATCAGCATTATGCTGTCCGCATCGAGGAAGCCGTGAATGCAGTTTCAATCCCCGGATCAGCCTGGGCTGCACTTTTGATCGGTGGCTTGCTGGGTTTCTTTATCCTACTTATGGGAGGAGGCGCGATCCTGGTGGGGCTCCTGATTATGGCTGCAGCAAGCGCATACTTCTATTTTCAGTACAGCAATCTCGATAATGTGCGGCAACAGACAAGAGAGAATCTCGGACGGGAACAGGACGAAGCCGCGAGGATTCTGAAGGCCGCACTTGCGGAATTAACAGATATTCGTCGCGAGACGGCAAGCGAGGATAAAAAGGCTGACGGCGTGATCGAACTCCTGTCGGCCTTGAGCTCCCCACAATTTGTACTGAAACGTTCGGACCAGGCTCGTATGATTATGTCCTAAGGAGAAACGCATCATGTCGATTCGCCCATTACTTGATCAGAACAGTGATTTAGGCAACTCTGCCACCCCATCTCCGAAACCGTCGGTGCAATATGAATCACCGCTGGCCAGCCAACTTCCATCGTGGGATCTGGTACCTCAGCACTCGCTGCTTGTGCGTAGGCGTTCGGCGTCGGGCAAGTTGCCGGCCTCTCCGCCTGCGACAAATCTTCCGCCGCCCCCGGTTGCAAACGAGAGGTACTGCAACAACTGCGGGAACCGTATGGATGCCGTATCGATGTTCTGCATCGAATGCGGAACGCAGCAATGACAGGCCGGATCATTACAGGATTTGAGCATTTGGGAATACAAATGAAAATGACTCCACCATGTACCTACGCCGAGTGGCTTCCGTTACTCGACAGATTTCGCGCAGGAGATGACGAAGTTCTGGAGGCCTTAAAACTCGGAACCATTGAGTGGACTAATGTGGTTGCGGAACGGTGGGTTCAGCAAGTGGCCGATTCACTGAATGCTCGACTCCAGATGTTGTCGAAGCAGCTTCAAACGGGATTGGATCGGGCACGCGGCGACAGCTTCGCCATCTCAAACACGATGTTGCTGGTGCGCCGAGGTTTGTTGCCGCTTCGAATCTTTGTATGTATTCCATCTCTTACTCCGGAGGTTCGTGCCCATCTTGAATCGGAATTGAACAGATGGACGGTCGAAACACAGAAATCTCTTGAGCGGCATGCAGAAGAATTTCGCCAGGATCAGGGCAGATTGCTGAAGATCATCCGGGATCACTCTCTTACGATTGTAGTAGAACCGCTGCCCTCCACCCCGTCATCATCGGAAGACTCAACTCCACCGGTCCGAGGTCGGCGCGTTATTTTATGAGGATGTAATACCGATGCCTGATTTCGCTTCCTGTCGCCAGATGATGCTCCTGTATCTGAAGGCGCGTATCCCATTCATATCGCTCCGCACCGATGAACGCGACCGGGCGCTGGAACTCTTCCGCAGCTTGGCCTCCGAACTGAATATACCGGTTTACTATCACACACTGTCTCAGGGTATCCGCGATATCGCTACCAACAGAATAGTCAATGAGGATCGCTCTGCCGTAGGAGCGCTCGATTATGCAAGCCAGCAGATTCTGCAACGGCAGAATCTTACCTTCATCCTGACCGAAGTTCAGGATCTGGAAGGCGACACGCCGCTGAGCAGACAACTGCTGGATTTGGCCTCGTCGGCTACTGAACGGGGCGGGACGGTCATCGTTATAACCACTTCCAGCGTTTGGCCGCGATTGCAGCGTCAGGGGATGACGCTTGTTCTGGATGCTCCCAATGAAGACGAGATGCGTTCAATCGTTGCGGAATGTCTTTCTCCTTACCGCGGAGCCGTTCCGATCGAGTGGGCGGAACCGGAGATTAGCGAGGCCGCTACCATACTTGCCGGAGTCACGAGAATCGAGGCCGAAAACGCAATAGCTACATTCCTCGCCAAAGGATCGATACTCAAATCTGATCTTATAGAGTTGAGTCGGGTGAAGGATCGCATCTTCGCTGACATAGCCGGGCTGGAAAGGGTGAAAACATCGGATAAGGAAGTGGTTGTCGGAGGTCTGGCAGGATTGCAGGCATGGTTGGAGAAACAACGGCCGTTGCTCACAATGGATCTCAGGGAGCGAGGGCTTCGTCCTCCTCGGGGGGTTCTGCTGGTAGGCGTTCCCGGCTGCGGCAAGTCGCTTTCCGCAAAAGCAATCGCAATAAGTTGGAAGTTGCCGCTTTACCGCTTGGATCTTTCCAATATTCACGGACAGTATCTTGGTCAGTCGGAAGGGCGGTTGAAAGAAGCATTAAGCACTGCGGATCGTGTGGCGCCGTGCGTTCTCTGGATCGATGAGATTGAAAAAGGACTGGCCGGAGCCGCCGGTTCCAATGATGGCGGCACTTCAACTCGGCTCCTTGGACACTTCCTGTACTGGTTGCAGGAGGGGCGTGCCAGGGTCTTTGTCGTTGCAACCGCCAACGATATCGGCAAATTGCCGCCCGAATTGTTCCGACGAGGTCGTTTCGATGAATTGTTTTTCGTCGATCTTCCTGATCATTCCGAACGTCAGGAGATCATAACTCTTTACGCACGTCGGTATATGCATAGGGATTTGTCCGGGGCGATGCTTGGCGAACTGGTCGATATCTCTGATGGATTTGCCGGCGTTGATATAGACGCCGCCGTAGCAGAGATCGCCAAAGAGGCCATTCTCAAGGGTGACTCGATGATAACTGATGCTTATTGGCGAACCGTATTCACAAATATAGTTCCTCTCTCGAAGACGAATCCTGAGGCCGTTGAAAATATTCGGGCCTGGGGCCGAGAGCGTGCGGTTCCGGCGTCGGGCCAGCCGCTTGCACCCGAAGCCGGCCAGCAAAGAGCAAGAAGAAACGTACTAGTATGAAATTTCGTTTTCCAGCCGGTTTCCTGATCATCTTTGAGTGTGATCGGCATACAGAATTTGGGTCCAGTCCTCAACACAGATAAATAAGGAGAATCCCGTGATTGTCAATCGGATCGTCCGTATACGCTTTCTGCCGATGCTCGTAACACTCGGCCTTGTCCTGTCGCCGCTCTTTCAGTGGGCAGCGATTGCAACGGCTGAAGGCAATAAAGCTTGGACGTATGTACTCAAGGAAGGCACCGAGGTGCATCTGACGTTTGCTGAAGATCTCAACTCCAAGACCGCAACCGTCGACGATCGTGTGAACTTCCTCCTGGAAGAACCGTTGAAGGTCGATGATGTTGTGGTGGCTAAAGCCGGTTCGAAGGCAGTTGGCTCAATCACTCACGTGAAAAAGGCCGGGATGCTCGGAAAAGCCGGGGAACTCAATGTCCGTCTGGAATATCTCAAGGTCGGCGAAACCCGCGTACGCCTTCGCGCCAACAAGGGTAAGGAGGGCGAGGGTAAGGAAGGCACCATGGTCGTACTGGCGGTGCTGTTCGGCCCCATCGGATTGATAAAAAAAGGCAAGAACGTCGAAGTCAAATCCGGCACCGCCTTGAAGGCATACATAGACGAAGACTCCAAGTTGCCGGCTGATAAATAACCCGAACATTCAATACGGCGCAGATCAAACTACAGCATCCTTTGCGAAGTCGATAACAGCCGTCGATTCAGCCGGACTGTGCCTTGAATCATTGAAACACCTGCTGCCCGCATAAGTTTCGGGCTTGCAGTATGGCCAACCTTCAATTGTCGAATCTGCGTTTGAGTACAATGCGGTCTGCACGGGTGCGGAAAAGCAGATCTGCGGCCTCCACAGATCTACAGCAATGCGAGTGTCTCGGGATAAACGAAAATCCGGGAGAATCAGATGAATCAACCCGAACCTAGGCCAAACTGCCGGCACTGGATGCCGACATTATTTCGGCGTCTGCTCCCGGCATTTGCACTGATTGCAATCTTTCTGGGCGCAGCCGAGCGTCGGGCGAAGATGCAGGAATCACAGCCCCGATCGCTGCCCGGCAAGTCCGTACAGACGCAGGCACGGTCCGTTGACGAGCGCAAGCTGTCGACCGCCGATCTTCCGAGCAGGAGATACGGGATCGATGTGCGATCCATTCCGGTTTCACATCGATTGACATCAATTGCGCCTGCCGATGCAAAGCCCGCGTCTCCGAATCAAATCGGCCTGACGCGTGCAGTGGAAATTGTTTCCCGCACAAGCGGATTCCTGGTTGCCAACGACGACGGGAGTCGGCTCAGAATTCTGGCGATTCAATCGCCGGGAGCTCTGGAGATGCGCGTTCATTTTGAAGAGTTCGATCTGCCGGAGGGCGGCGAAGTCTACGTCTACAGCGTCGTGGATAACAGCCCCGTGCACGGGCCGTATCTCAATGAGGGAAATATGCCGGGACTGCCGGGCGCGGGAAAGGAAAAGAAGGGGGATTTCTGGACCGGGACGATCCCCGGAGATATTGCGATCATCGAGTATCATTTCACGGGCGCCGAGGGAGGATTCGCAATTTCCGGACTAGTCCACAATTATCAATCATTTCTCAATCCATTTCTCAATCTTCCGGGGTCGCCGAATCAGACCCTCGATTGTCACGTCGACGCCAAATGCACCAATGATCCCCTCAACGGCTCGGTTGCAAGAATCAATTACGTTAAACCAGACGGTTCATTTCTCTGCAGCGCGACTATTCTCAACACCCGTACGGCGGACTTTCCGGCCTATTTGCTGACGGCCAATCATTGTGTCTCGACCTCCGAAGTAGCGCGGACGGTGGAAGCTCTGTGGCAGTTTCAGAGTACTTTTTGCAACAGCGGTCAGGCGAGTCCCGGACTTGCATCCGAAGTGGGGGCTTACCTCCTCAATACCGAACGATCATCGGATCAGACGCTGCTGCGCATATGGTCCAGGATTCACGCTTCGTACCACTCCGGGTGGGATGCCGGAGCGAAGGTGTTTGGAACCGACGTTTACGGTTTGCATCACCCTCGCGGCGCCTATCTGCGCCGATCAACGGGAACAATCATAGATACGGATGCAATTTGCAATGCGTCCGGACTCGTGGACGGCTACATAATAGATTGGCATTCGGGGACAGTTGAGCCGGGATCGAGCGGATCGGGTATCTTCTTCAACAATGACTTTCTGGTTGGTGTCTCCAGTTGCGGAGATGTGGGTTCGAACGGACAACCGTTCTGCGACGGCAATGCTTTTTACGGAAAATTCTCGAATTTCTATCACGATATCGAATCTTTTCTCGAGCATGGCGATTACGGTATACCGGGCCCCCCCGTAGTGCGTCCCGGCGTGAGCTTCATCATAAACGGAACGCTCAGTTCGGGCGATCCTGATTCCAGGATGTTCGGAGTCGGCTGGCGGAGCGATTCAATACCGTTTAACGGACTGGCAGGCCAGCAACTGACGGCTGAACTCGATTCATCCACATTCGATCCCGTGCTGTTTCTGCTCGCGCCCGTGACAAGAGAAATCCTCGCTTTCGACGACGACTCAGGCCCGGGCGTGAACTCTCTGTTGACCGCGCGGCTGCCGAGCGACGGTGAATATCTTCTGGTAGTAACCAGCTTCCGGGCTGGCGAAACGGGGTCGTATCAACTGCGCTCCAATGCCTGCAGCTATACGATTACCCCCGACTCGCGAACCCTTGCTCCTGCAGGCGGAAGCGGGTCGTTTTCGGTTTCAACCGGTGGTTCGTGCAACTGGGAGGCAACGAGGGATGCGGCATTCATCACAATCACATCGGGCGCAAGCGGCAGCGGCAACGGTACGGTCAACTACACTGTCGTCGGGAATGGAAACTCGCGGGCACGTCAGGGAGAGATACGGATCGGCGAGGAAAGGCACACTGTAAAACAATATGGAACAGGCTCAGCCTGCACAATCACACCAATCAGTCCGGGCCAGTCGATAAACGGATCGTTGTCGGTTAGCGACTGTTTTTCTCCCTTTACCAGCGGCGGAGACTACTATGCTGATCTCTATGGTTTCAATGGCTTCGCGGGCCAGCAGATCGCTATAGCAATGTCTTCGAGCAGTTTCGATACCTTTTTACTGCTTATAGGACCAAATGGGTTGCCGCTGGCTGAAGACGACGACGGCGGCGGCGGCCTTAACTCCCGGATTCCCGCCGGCAGCGGCTTCTACACATTGCCGGTAACCGGCTCCTACCGGATTCAGGCAGGTTCTTTTCGACCTTCCACCACCGGAGGATATACGCTGTCGATTAGCGGTCCTGCTTGCAGTTATACGATTTCTCCGACATCGCAGAGTTTCAATGCAAACGGCGGCAGCGGTTCGGTGACGGTGACGGCTGGCGGCGGTTGCGGCTGGAGTGCGACGAGCCAGGCCGGGTTTGTCGCAATCACATCGGGCGCAAGCGGCAACGGGAACGGGGTAGTGAATTTCAGTGTGAGCGCCAACAGCGGAACCGTCGGGCGCACCGGAACCCTGAGTATCGCAGGGCAGACCTTCACGGTTACTCAGGCGGGATCAAGTTGCAGCTACTCCGTTTCACCCTTGATGGTCAATGTATCATCGGGCGGGGGAACCGGAACCATCTCAGTAACTACAACCGGCGGATGTAGCTGGAGTGCAACAAGCGGAGCAAACTTCATCAGCATCACGTCCGGAGCCGGCGGCGTCGGCAACGGGATTGTGGGATACCTGGTAGTGGCAAACCCGAATGCGAGCCTTCGCGTCGGCACGTTGACCATAGCAGGGCATACGCTAACCATAACTCAGGACGCTGCGGTCAGCCCGCCTTCATTTGCATATCTCGGAAAAATCCGCGATCGCGTGGGGCGCAGCAAGACGGGGCTTGCCGCCGACGGCGACGCAGATGGCGTTTTTGCCGTGGGGTTTACCCAAAACACTGCCCCACGCACCATTACAAGCATACAGATTGTACGCACGGGCGCGGGCGCCTGGGATACGGACCCTACTAACGGGCTATGGGTAGCAGGAGTCGCCGATAACCTCGACGCACCGCTGCGCAACAATCCGAACGGCAGCATCGGCATCGTGATCGGCAGCAACTCGAATCTGACGATTTTTGTTTCAGACAATGCCGGTCTTTTCGGGAACGGTGCACATTTCACTATTTTTCTGCGCTTCACTGATGGAACTTTCGTCAGTTCGCAGACGACAATCACGGTTGTGGTACCCACCGCACCGCAACTGACCTATCTGGGTAAGCTGCGCGACCGCGTAGGCAGGAGCAAGACCGCACTTGCACCTGACGGCGACACGGATGCAGTATTTACGGTCAATTTCGCATCCGATATCGGCGCGCGCACCATAACAACCGTGCAACTTGTGCGCGCAGGCGCAGGCGCATGGGACACCGACCCGGACAACGGGTTATGGGTAGCAGGAGTTGCAGACAATCTCGACGCCCCATTACGAAACAATTCCAACGGCAGCCTCACCGCTCCAATCAATAACGGATCGAGTCTGACCATCTTCGTTTCTGACAATGTAGATCTATTCAGCATCGGTGTTGCGTTTACAATAACTATAAGATTCGCGGATGGGTTATCGCTTACGGCATCGACTACAACATCCGCCGTGCCCTTGCTGACCTTCAACGGGCGTTTGCGCGACCGGGTGGGAAGGGGCAAGACCGCGCTTGCGCCGGATGGAGATCCGGATGGAGTTTTTACGGTGAGTTTTCCCGCCGGTTTCCCTTTGCGAACTATTACGAGCCTTCTTCTTGTACGCACGGGTGCAGGCGCGTGGGACACGGACCCGGGGAGCGGGTTATGGGTTGCAGGAGTTGCGGACAATCCCGACGCTCCATTACGAAACAATCCCAACGGCAGCATCAGCGTCTCCATCACCGGCGGCAACAACCTGACCCTTTTTCTTGCAGACAACGCCGGATTATTTGCTACCGGGGCGCAATTCACTCTTACAATCCGTTTTACCGACGGGGCAAGCCGGCTCGCCGCAACTGCGATAACGGCGACGCCGCCTCCGGCCCCCATACTGGTCTTCAACGGACAACTGCGCGACCGGGTCGGACCCGGCAAGACGGCGCTTTCGGGCGATGGTACTCCTGACGGAGTATTCACCCTCGCATTTCAGCCTGGAACCGGAGCGAGGACCGTCATCGGCCTGCTGCTTGTCAGAACCGGAGGCGGCGCGTGGGACACCAATCCAGCATCGGGCTTATGGGTAATCGGAACATCCAATGGGGCGGATGCGCCGTTGCACAACAGTCCCGATGGTAGTGTGCACATCACGGTCGGCGACGGCGCCTCCCTGACGCTGTTTGTTTCGGACAATGCAGGGCTGTTCAATCCCGGCGCCCATTTCATAATCACCGTGTACTTTAGCGACGGAACGACGGTTTCGGCCCAGACTACGGCATCGGGCGGCGCAGTTTGAACGGGTCTCCGGCTGCGAAAAACAAAGGGCGGAAAATCGCGAAGATCTTCCGCCTCGTTCCACGTCGTACCATTCAGTGTATTCCGCAGTTTCTCTTCTACGCGAAGCTGAAGCCATGCTTTGTTATAGGTAATGTCCGAATGCGTTCGCCCGTAGCGCTGAAGATCGCGTTCGCGATCGCCGGCAGGATCGGGGGCAAAGCCGGTTCACCGAGTCCGGTAGGGGTGTTGTCGGATTTCAGGAAATGTACCTCGACCGGCGGCGCCTGCGACATCCTCAGCATCGGATGATCGTGAAAGTTCGACTGCACGACGCGCCCATTTTTCAGGGAAATTTCCTGCAACATTTCGCTTATGCCGTCGATGACCGCACCCTGCGTCAGGTTTTCGGATGCGCCGGGGTTGATTATCTGGCTGCCGATGTCTCCGGCAACCCAGACCTTGTTGACCTTGATTTTTTTGTCGGCGCTGACCGTGACTTCGGCGACTTCGGCAAAATATCCGCGATGGCTGTAATGAAATCCGGTGCCCAGGGCGGTTCCTTTCGGCAACGTGCGTCTGCCCCAGCCGGATTTTTCCGCTGCGAGTTTGACGACACCGATCATGCGTTCGGCATCCATCACGCCTTGTGTGCCTTTGGGCGGGGCATTGCCGAGCAACTCCAGGCGGAACTGCAAGGGGTCTTTGCCCGCGGCGTGCGCCAGTTCATCAATAAACGACTGGAATACCCACGAATAGACGTTCGAGCGCGGCGCGCGCAAGGCTCCGGTTTTCAATCCGAGCGGCATAACCGTTGACTGCATGAGAAAATTCGGCACAAAACGCGACGGGAACTCGTTGCCGTCGATCTGGCCCGAATGCGTGAACGTTTCACCTTCACCATAACCGATGAAGTGATCCTGCCAGGCGATGAGTTTACCGTCCTTGTCGACGGCGCCCTTCAGATACTGGAATCCGCCGGCACGGTAATAATCGTGCTGCATATCGTCTTCGCGCGTCCAGAGCAGTTTGACGGGTGCGCCGACTGTTTTGGATATCCAAGCCGCCTCGCACATGTAGTCGTTATACAACCTGCGGCCGAAGCCGCCCCCGCCCCGCACCATGTGAATGGTGATGTCTTTTTCAGGGATGCCGAACACTCGGGACAGGATGGTACGTCCGATCTGCGGCGTCTGGGTGGTGGACCAGATTTCAAGCTTGCCGTCCTTGAAATGTGCGGTGCAGTTTTGGGGCTCAAGCGGAGCATGGGCGATGAACGGAAAGGTGTAGGGGCTCTCGACCACTTTGACATCGCTGCGTTTATAAACGGCTTCGACATCGCCGTCTTTGCGCAACGTGCGCGCTGGAGTTTGTCTGGAAAGTTCTCCAGCTTTTTTTGCGATGTCCTCGCTGTTGAGCGTCCCCCATTTGCCTTCATCCCATTTCACTTCCAGTTTTGCGCGCGCGGATTGCGCCGCCCACCAACTGTCGGCAACGATGGCAACACCGGCTTCGAGTCCCGGATCATCGTTCAGGTAATTCGGAAAATTGCTCGGGAGCGGCTTGCCATCGACGATGAAGGCCTGCCGGACGCCCTTCATCGCTTTGACGGCATCCAGATTCGCGTTCACCGCCCTGCCGCCAAAGACGGGTGTTTTTTGATACACCGCATACAGCATTCCCGGCAGCGTCACATCGATGCCGAAGATCGGTTTGCCGGTGATGATCTCTTTGTTTTCGACATCCCTCGTCGTCGTGCCGATGATTTTGTAATCTTTCGGGTCTTTGAGTTTGAGCGATCTGAAATCCGGCACGGGCATCGTCGCGGCTGTTGACGCCAGTTCACCGTAACCCAACGAACGATTGGTAGCCCGGTGCACGACGCGACCGGAAGCGGTCGAGCATTCCATAGCCGCTACACCCCAGGTTTGCGCGGCAGCGGCAATCAGCATTTGCCGTGCGGCGCCGCCCACCTGACGCATCGGCTCCCAGTTGGAGGGCGTCGCGATGCTGCCGCCCGTGAACTGGGAGCCGTATTTGTTATCCACGCCGGCGCGCACGATCTTGACATCCTTCCAGTCCACATCCAGCTCTTCCGCAATCAACATCGGCAGCATATTGAGGGCGTGTTGACCGGTTTCAGGGTTTTTCGACGCAATCGTGACAAGCCCGTTGGACGCGATGCTGATGAAATTCGCCGGCAGCAATGCAGGCGCTGCCCCGCGTCCGGCTTGCGCCAGCGCCGCGGCTTTGGGATACAAGCCGAGCATAAAGCCGCCGCCCGCCAGCGCTGTGGCGCGAAGAAAGGTGCGACGATTGAGACTTGTCTTCGGCATAAGTCCTCCTTATTTCGCCTTCACGTCATAACACGTCAGCTCATTCTGATTGCGGATATAAAGCTTGCCGCCTATCACCACCGGATGCGCCCAGCTATCCCACCCGCGGTCATTGATCGGGAAGCGCCCCTTCTCGACATAGGCATTGGGATTGGCTTCGGCCAGCCCGACCATCTGTTTCTCGCCGAGCAGATACAACATCCCGTCCGCGTAGGTGATCGAGCCCTTGCCGACGCTGCGATCCTTCCACATCACTTTGCCCGTGTTGAATTCGATGCAGGTCAGGATCGCATTCGAGAAACCGTAGAGATAACCGTTGACCAGCACCATTCCCCCGTGATGGTTCATCATATCGCGCGTGAAGTAAACTTCCTGCGCTTTGACCTCGCCGTTCTCGGCCGTCAGATTGAGCAAGGCTCCACCCGTATCATAGGCCGAGGAAAAGAAGACTTTGTTGTCGGCAAATACCGGCGTCGTGCAATTGGCGACGCGGTTGGCGACGTTTGTATAGCGCCACATCAGCTTGCCATCTGTGGCGCGCACGCCGACCGCGGCGTTGGCGGTGAAGTTGATGTAGCTGCGTACGCCGCCTGTCTCCGCGATGATGTTGGAGGCATAACCCGCCTGATCGCTCAGGTCTTTCGAGCGCCAGATCTCCGCGCCGGTCATTTTGTCGAACGCCACGATGCCCGCGTTGGGGCCGCCGGGCGAGACGATCAAACGATTGCCGTCGATGAGCGGCGATTCGCTGATGAGCCATCTGGGGTTGCTGCCGCCAAACTCTTTGAGGATGTTTTTGCCCCAAACGAGCGAGCCGTCGCGCTCGCGCAGACAAGCCAGATCGCCGTTCTCGGTCAGGACGTAAAGTCTGTCTTCATCGAGCGTCGGGGTGCCGCGCGGCCCGTTCCCTTTATCCTGATCGACCTTCGGCCCGAGCGTGATCGACCAGATGACGTTGCCGTCGGTGCGGTTCAGAGAGAAAACCGCGCTCTTTGCCTCGCCCGCCGTCCCGCTTGTCCCCTGCACGTAAATGCGATTCCCTTTGATGGCCAGGGAGCCGTAACCCTCGCCGAGATTGGCGATCGACCAGGTAACGGCGGGGCCTTTCTCGGGCCATTGCTTGAGCAATCCTGTCTCACTCGATAACCCGTTGCGCAGCGGGCCGCGCCACTGCGGCCATTCGGCTTCGGGCGCGGTACTTCCCGCCGTCATCGACAGCAACGCGAAGGTGCAAAGCAGCACAAACGAAAATAAAAACTTCATGGACGCTCTCCTTACTTGTTGCCGCCGTTGCGGGTTGTTCTTGCACTCGAAGCTTTCGCGGCCGGTTTCGCAGGTCGGGTCCTGTTTGCAGCAGTCAGTTCGGCGGCTTTATGGACGGCGGCGCGCACGCGCAGGTACGTGCCGCAGCGGCACAGATTGCCGTTCATCGCCGTATCGATATCGGCATCGGTCGGTTTGGGTTTACTGGAGAGCAGGGCGCAAGCCGACATGATCTGTCCGGCCTGGCAATATCCGCACTGTGGGACATCGAGTTCTTCCCAGGCAACCTGGACCGGATGCGAGCCGTCGGGAGAGACGCCTTCGATGGTCGTGACGGCGGCGTTGGCGGCGGCGGAAACCGGCGTCAAACAGGCGCGCGCGGGTCTGCCGTTGACGTGAACGGTACAGGCTCCGCACAGCCCCATACCGCAACCATATTTGGTTCCTTTGAGGTCGATTTCATCACGTAAAAACCAGAGCAGCGGCATATTCGGGTCGCCGTTAAACCGATGGTTCTTGCCGTTGACTTTCAGTCTGATCATGAGTTTTCTCCTTCAATGAAGAGAGAACACGGAACACGCGGAATAAACGGAACACGCGGAAATTTGCCCATCTTTCCGCGCCTTCCGCGTTCTCTTTTACGCGAAGCTGAAGCCCTGCTTCGTGATCGGCATCGTGCGGATACGTTCGCCCGTCGCCGTGAAAATTGCATTGCATACGGCAGGCAAAATCGGCGGCAGAGCCGGTTCACCCAAACCCGTCGGCGGATTATTGGTTTTCAGAAAATGGACTTCGATTTGCGGCGGCGCTTGCGACATTCTCAGCATCGGATGCTCGTGGTAATTCGATTGCACAACGCGTCCGTTTTTGAGCGTGATTTCCTGCGTCATTTCGCTCAGGCCATCTATAACCGCACCCTGCGCCTGCGCTTCGGCGGAACTGGGATTGATAATGTGGCTGCCAATGTCGCCCGCGACCCAGACCTTGTTGACCTTGATTTTCTTGTTGGAGTCGACAGCGACTTCGGCAACTTCGGCGAAATAGCCGCGATGGCTGAAATGGAACGCGACGCCCATCGCAGTTCCTTTCGGCAACTGGCGTTTGCCCCAACCCGATTTCTCTGCCGCCAGTTTAATGACCCCCATCATGCGTGATGCATCTAATCCCGCCTCACGCGCAGCCAATGGCAACGGCGTCGTAGTCAGCAAATCCAGACGGAATTGCACCGGGTCTCTACCCGCAGCGTGTGCGAGTTCATCTATGAACGATTGAATCACCCACGCAGTGCAGTTGGAATACGGCGCACGCAAGGCGCCGGTTTTGAGTCCGAGCGGCATCACCGTTGACTGCACTCGATAATTCGGCACGTAACGCGCGGGGAATTCGTTCGCATTAAACCCGCCGTCGTGGGCGAAGGCAGTCCCTTCACCGTAACCGACGAAGTGATCGTGCCACGCAACGAGCTTGCCGCCTTTGTCCACAGCGCCTTTCAAGTATTGGAACCCGCCGCAACGATAATAATCGTGTTGGATGTCGTCTTCGCGCGACCAGATTAACTTGACCGGCGCGCCAACAGTTTTGGAAATCCACGCGGCATCCAGCATCAGATCGTTATACGCCCGCCGCCCGAACCCGCCGCCGCCGCGCAGGAGATGAACCGTCACATCACTTTCCGGCAGACCGAGCAAACGAGCCACCATCGTGCGTCCGGTTTGCGGTATCTGGCTGGTCGCCCATATTTCGAGCTTGCCGTCTTTGTAATGGGCCGTGCAATTTTGCGGCTCCATGGTCCCATGCGCGATGAAGGGAATGACGTAAGAGCTTTCGATGATTTTGATGTCATCGTGTTTGAAAATCGCCTCAACATCGCCGTCCTGTCGCAGCGTGCGCGCAGCGGATTGTCGGGAAAGCTCTTGCGCTTTTTTGGCGTTCTCGGCGCTGTCCTGCGCGCCCCATTTGCCGAAGTCCCATTTGACTTCGAGTTTTTCACGCGCCGATTTTGCCGCCCACCAACTGTCCGCGACGATGGCAACTCCGGATTCAAAGCCCGGGTCTTCAAACAGGTAATTGGGGTAATCATTGCGCAACGGTCGGCCTTCGACGATGAAAGCATGTTTTACGCCTTTCAGCGCTTTGATGGCGTCGAGATTGGCGCTCACCGCTTTGCCGCCGAGCACCGGGGTTCTTTGAAACACGGCGTAGAGCATCCCCGGCACGCTTACATCAATCCCGAAAATCGGTTTGCCCGTTAAAATGTCTTTGGTTTCGACGCTGATCGTGGATGTGCCGATGATTTTGTAATCTTTCGGATCCTTGAGCTTGACGGATCGCAAATCCGGTACCGGCATGGTCGCGGCTTTGGATGCCAGTTCCCCGTAGCCTGACGAGCGATTGGATGCCTTGTGATGCACACGACCTGATGCAGTCGAGCATTCTGATGCAGTGACGCCCCACGTGTTTGCTGCTGCGGCAATCAGCATGTGCCGGCCCGCTGCGCCAACCTGCCGCATGGGTTCCCAATTCATTGGCGTTGCCGAACTGCCGCCCGTGAATTGCGGACCGTATTTGTTGTCCGCATCGGCGCGAATGATTTTGACATCTTTCCAGTCCACATCCAGTTCTTCGGCAATCAGCATCGGCAGCGTATTGAGAACGTTTTGTCCGATCTCCGTATTTTTCGCGGTGAGAGTGACGATGCCGTTGGGATCAATGCGGATGAAATCCGCCGGAACCAGGGGAGCCATTCTGGGCGGCCCTTGCGCCAATGCAGTGCCGGCCTTTGTATACAGGCCCAACATAAAGCCGCCGCCTGCCAATGCCGTCACTTGCAGAAAAGCGCGACGATTGATTCTGGTCATGGTCATAAACCTTTACTCCTGCCCGAACGCGTCGGGTATTTGTCCAGCCCCTTCTTGTTAAGCCACGTGGACATCAAGTCTGCGATTTGCAGATTGTTCAGATCCGAGAAGGGAAAATGGGTGTTGCCGCGAATGCCGGTTTCGGGCAAGTGAACGACCGTCACATCGCCGCCGCGCTTGTTGACAGCATCGCGCCATTTCCGCGCCATCTCCAGACGTGCGCGCCATCCATCTTGCCCCGAATTTGCCATTGGTTCTTTGGGGATGAAATCGCCGTAATAGATGACGATGGGAATCCTGGTGAGCAAAGTGAATTCCGCCAGTGGTATTCCAACCGCTGCCAGCGCCCCACCGGAACTTGGGATCGGGGTGGGCACTTCGCCTTCCGGGAAGACGAAACCGCTGCCCGGTTCATATGAGACAATGGCGCGGACGTTTTGGTTCTTTATGGCCGTGCGCCAGCCGAAGCCGCCGCTGTGAGAATGAGTGACGAGAATTCCTTGTCCGATCTTGTCGAAGAGCGCCGCTATGGCGTTCACATTCGCCTCGCCATCAATCGGGCCGATGCTTGGGGTCATTTGGCGGAAGTACTGATTCAGAGCCTCCGGGTCGCGCGAAAACTGCACGCCGGGGAAGAAATCAGGCCAGATACCGAGGCGGAAAGTCCCAAACCATCCCTGCTCGTCAGGCGTGGGCGTAAGTGAAACGGGCTGCGTGCTGCGACCTGCACGACCGCGCCGCGGCTGGTCAATCAGATAGACCCCGAAGTCGCGGCGCAGGAAAATGTTTTGATAGCCTTCGCGTCCGTCCGGGGTGGTCTCCCAGGTCTTGGAGAACTGCCCGAAGCCATGCCACATCACAAGAGGAAGCTGTCGGGCTTTCACCGGAATCTGATAAAACACGTAAGCATGATCACCGTGAAATGTTTGTCCGTCGGGCGTCTGCTGATAGGGATCAAATTTACCAGGATTGCTGATGACCGTTCCGCCGACGGCGAAACTACCTTGCTCTTTGATTTGCAGCGGAGGGAGATCGCGCTTTCCGCCCGTCTGTGCGCTCGCGGCGACTGAGATGAGCAAGAATATTGTGAATACTTTTCGCTGCTTAAGTATTTTGAGTCTCATAAAATTCTATTCAAAGCTCCTTTGCCTTCAGCAATTCTCTTATGAAAATAGAAGCCGCAAGTCTTGTATTTTCATTCGTGGTGGTGATGCCGCGAATCATGTTGGCTCGGTTTAGGGAAAAAAGAGAACGCGGAAGTCGCGGAAAACAGACGGAAAACGCTGAAAGGTTCCGTCTTTCCGTGATTTCCGTTCTTTTCCGCGAATTCCGCGTTCTCTTTTTTCCCCAAACAGGAGTCACTTCTGCTGAAAGACTTCCCTGGCCACGGCAATCGCGGTCACCGCGTTAGGCCAGCCCGCGTAAAACGCCATGTGCGTAATGGTCTCAATCAACTCCTCTTGTGTCAGACCATTGTCTCGCGCTCGCGCAAAGTGGGAGCGAAGCTGGTCGGGGCGGTTCATCGCGATCAGCGCAGCCACCGTCGCCAGACTGCGGTCACGCTTCGAGAGCTGCGGACGTTCCCAGACATCGCCATAAAGTACGTCGTCCGTAATCTGCGCCAACTTGGGCGAAAAGTCTCCGATTGCTCTTTGCGACGGTCGCGGTTGCTGATTGGATACAGCATTAGGCGTAGCACGCGGCGGCGCGGTGTATTGGGCATCGCTGACCTTCTCCATCCATTCGGTCCGTTTGCCGTCGGGCAGTTGTTCGGTCACAGCGATGTGTGTCATCGCGGCGTTTGCCGAGGCTCCGTGCCAGTGTTTTGTGTTGGGCGGAATACGGACAACATCCCCGGGTCTGATTTCCTGCGTCGGGCCGCCCCAGTGCTGCACCCAACCCACGCCCGCCGTCACAACGAGCGTCTGACCCAGCGGATGGGTATGCCAATTCGTTCGGGCGCCCGGCGCAAAAGTGACACGAGCGCCACCCACGCGTGACGGTTCAGTCGGCGGTAAGAACGATTCGACGCCTAAGGAACCAGTGAAGTTTTCGGCTGGCCTCATCTCCGGCGGTTGCGAACTGCTCCGCATGACACTGATTGCCTGCGCATCCTGAGTTGATGTGCTCGTAGCAGCGTCAGTCCTTGCAGCGGCTCCCGCCTGATTGGTCTGGCCCTTTGTCTGGCCCCTTGTCTGGCCAGTTGTCTGAGAAGACGCCGAAACGTGCAGCGAAAGCGATATGATAGTGGCTGCACCCAGTTTCATTAACGTGACACCGAAACCGTGGGAAGGCTGTGAGCCATTTCTTTTGATGTACATTTTCTGTGCTCCTGTACTTGAATGTGATGGTCGTTTGTCACGCGTATGTAGAGTACTCTGGAGATCGGAATGCAACCAGAGAACACATTTTTGCCGCTCAACGACCGACCAATCGCTGCAGATTTTCGGGGTACCGCGCCCCCTGCACAGTGATCTGCGAAGTAGCGTTTTCAATTTCGCGAAGGTCGTCAGGCGCCAGTTCCACCTCAACGGCTCCAATGTTCTCCTTCAGTCGGTGCAGTTTCGTGGTGCCTGGAATCGGCGCGATCCACGGCTTCTGGGCAATCACCCAGGCCAGCGCGATTTGCGCGGGCGTCGCCTGCTTTCGCTCTGCGACCTTTCCAATTAAATCCACGATAACCTGATTCGCTTTACGCGCCTCTGGCGTGAAGCGCGGGACGATGTTGCGGAAATCAGCGCTGTCGAACGTCGTGTTTTCGTCAATTTTTCCCGTCAGGAAGCCTTTCCCCAGCGGGCTGAAGGGAACAAAACCGATACCGAGTTCTTCGAGGGTAGGTAGTATTTCCGCTTCCGGTTCGCGCCACCACAGCGAGTATTCGCTCTGGAGTGCGGCGACCGGCTGGACGGCGTGCGCGCGACGAATGGTTTGCACTCCTGATCAGCGAGATCATCTCGCGCCTGTCCGCCGCCGGACCGTAGCCAAAACTCATCCCCATACAGCCGAGTCCGATAGTCGAAACTTCCAGGCCGCTATTTCCCAGCTTGCGCTTCCGCATCGTTTCTCCCTTATAGTCTATGGTTCAAATTTGATTATAAAAGCCCGGCAATCGAGGCGGTAAGACAATCGTCGCGAATGATTGTACAATCCTGCAAACACTCCGTCGGCGGCACTTCAGGCGGAAGCCACGAGGATAGGGTGAGTTTATGAACCATAGAGAAGCGAAACGCGAAGTGCAAAGATTGCAGATCAACAGGGAAGAACTCATTGAGCGAATCGCCCGCGCCCTTCCCGAAGACGGGTCATCGGATCCATTTCCCGGGTTTCGCCTCGCTCGTTCATCCGGACCGATGGGGCCGCTACATTCCGTCTACCAGCCTGCCTTCTGCTTTGTCGCCCAGGGCCGCAAGCAGGCGCTTCTGGGCGAAGAATTATTCCGGTACGATCCCGGACATTACCTGATCTTCACCGTCGGTTTGCCGATCACCTTCGAGGTCGTGGAAGCGTCGAAAGAACGACCTTATCTGGGTCTCAGGCTGGATCTGGATTCTTCCGTCGTCGCCTCAGTTATGATGGAGTCCGGCATTGAGGCAAAAAAAAGCGATGCCAGCGTGAAGGCGATAGACGTCAGTCCGTCGGACGCCAATCTGCTTGACGCGGTTCTGAGATTGGTCCGTCTGCTCGACGCGCCGGCTGAACGCAGGATTCTCGCGCCGCTCATCACCAGAGAGATCGTTTTTCGGCTATTGGCGGGAGGGCAGGGTGCGAGGCTCAGCCATCTTTTGGCGTCGGGAGGAGACAATCGCCGCATTTCCAGAGCCATCGGGCATCTGCACGAAAACTTTGACCGGTCGCTCAGAATCGATGATCTCGCGCATGAACTCGGCATGAGCGTTTCCGGTTTCCATCATCACTTCAAGTCCGTCACCGCGATGAGCCCTTTACAGTTTCAGAAACAATTACGACTTCAGGAAGCGCGCCGGCTGATGCTCGGCGAAGATCTGGACGCGGCGAGCGCCGGGTACCGTGTGGGTTATGAAGACCCCTCATACTTCAGCCGCGATTACAAAAAACTTTTCGGCGCACCTCCCCAACGCGATATCGCCAGGCTGCGCAGCAACCTTGAACTTTAAGACAAAACAGAACGCGGAAAGACACAGAAATGAAGACGCGGAACTCGCGGAAAAAGAATCGCACTGGCTTTCTTTCCGCGAGTTCCGCGTCTCTGTTTCCGTGCATTCCGCGGTTTCTTTACTCACTCGAATCGGGCGACGACGCTGATCCGGGTTACAGACCGGAGGCGGCGCGTGGGACACCAATCCAGCATCGGGCTTATAGGTAATCGGAACATCCAATGGGGCGGATGCGCCGTTGCACAACAGTCCCGATGGAAGCGTGCACATCGCGGTCGGCGAAGGATCATCTGCCTTTGATCTGATTTTGCAAAAGTTCAGTTGTAAATTATTGATCTTGCGTATCCAGGGCAATTCGTAATGCCTGATTCAATTGTCTGATTTTATTGGCTGAGAGGATACCTATGTAATTTGTAAGAGATGATTTTGGCAAGCTTACCAGTTCATCACAATGTATACTGCTATCCTGTTTTAATCCCTCTTCAATCCCAACAGAAACTTGCGTTGACAGACCATCATGCCTTGAATAAACCGGAGCACATATTACAGTTGAAAATTTGGATTCAATCAATATTTGTCGACTGACTATGACAAACATCCTGTATCTTTTAGGATCTCTTGACGACGGTTTCGCTACTCTGTATAGTTCGCCTCTTTTCACAAATTCACCTGATATTCAAGAACATCTTCAGCCTCTTCATTAAGGCTTTTGGCGTGCCGGTTTATCAGTTCCAGGTCTTTGGCGTCACGAGCATTCTTTATCAATTGGGATAGATAGGCTTGAATCGCTTTTTCGATGAATTCTGATCGTGACACCCTTTCACCTGAGTATTCATCGATCGTTTTTAGCGTTTCTTCTGAAATAGTTATCGATGTCTTCACTTTCATACCGACAAACATACTCCAGACATACCTACAATGTAAAGATTATGAGTGACCGGGGAATTTAAATCCGAAGTGAACTGTTGGGCGTTAGCACTCATGCAATTGACACTCTCCATCTAAGCCTGGCGGTTGTAGATTGATCTTCTACAGATCTACTGTGGACCGGAAGGAGAGTAACTGCCGCCGGCGCCGTGCTTTTTCGCACGTTGCACATCACTCACTTTTTGCCGCGCTGCTCGAACCTGATAGTGTTTGCATCATCGCGACATCGGGGCAAAAAAGAGAGATAACGGAACAGACGAAATGAGACGGAAACTACGGAAATATTCGAAACAAACGGAAAAGATCATACCCTTCCGATTGCGGCGATTCGCTCAGTTCCGCGGCCCGGTGCGATTCCCCTGAGTTTCAATCGTGCGCACTTTAATCCTGTTCGGCCCGTCGAAAGTTGCAAGGCGAACCCTTCCGTTGCCGTGCCAGACGGCGGCATCAAGGGAATGTCCGCGCTTCCACATACCGACCGTCTGTAAAACCCGCAGAGAACTCGCATCGAAGACGATGGCTTTTCTCGCCGTTATCCTACCGAAAGTGAGTTCAAAAGTGCTGGATGCCTGGCAAAGCGCCGCGCCCGCAGATTTATCGGGCGACAGAATGGCATCGTAAACCAGACAGTCGCTCCTGGTCCGATTCCGTAAATGGCGCGATTGGCCGGGTTCAAGACGATATATGTTGATGAGAATGTCATTTTTCGGCGTCAGGTCGTGGCTGATTGCCACGACCGCATTGTCGGGAAAGAGCACTCCTCCAATACCGTAACCCTTCTCGGCCGTCATTTCGATCCGAACGCCGGCGTCGCCTTCAGCGGGAGCGAGCGTATAACCGACGGATGTACTCCGCGAAAACCAGGGCATGCCATCGGGAGTCGCTCCTTCAAGCATGCCGTCTTGAGGGTTCGCGTAAGTAACGTCGCTTACTATCTCTTCAAGATTTCGAACGTTGAGTTGAACGATGCGCACCGATGCGCCGATACGCTCCGATGCCTGCATTGCCGATGCGTCGAGAATAACCGACTCGCTGTTGCTGTTGAACCCGAATATTCTTGCGTAGGCCGGGATGGCGCCGGGCTCGTCGAGCGAACTGATTACGTTCAACGTGTCGGCGTCGAAAATGGTGATGAATCCGGGATCGTCCTTTGAGAGCGTATACGGCCAGTTTGTGTAGAGCAGCCACCGTCCGTTTGCCGATACGCGAAGCATACAGCGGCCGCGCGCAACCTTACGAGCGGGAATCGTCAGCTTATTACTGCGAATTTCGCGCCCGGTAGAAACATCGAAGACTCGTAGCCAAAGCCCGGTCGTTGCGTTATGCGGTTGCTTGTCGGGATGTATGATGAAGAGTTCGCCTGCGGGCGCAAACGCAATACCGGCAGGGGCGACCCGGGCATCGAGTCGCGGCACGACGATGTCGAGATGTTTTTTTCCGAGGGTAGTCTGGGCTGCAAGCAGGAGTATACAGAGCACGCCGGAAGCGACCGTCCTTCCGCGCTTTCCCGGCAGGGCGACGGGAAGCAGAGTAACTACCGCCGGCACCGTGCTTTTTCGCAGGTTGCACATCACTCACTTTTTGCCGCGCTGCTCGATCTTCGCCCAGGTATCGCGCAACCCTATGGTCCGGTTGAACACCGGCCGGCCCGGCGAGGAATCCGCATCTACGCAAAAATACCCCATGCGCTCGAACTGATAACGCGCGCCCGCAACCGCATCGCGCAGGCCCGGTTCCACCTTGCACCGGGTCAGCGCTTCTAGCGAGTTCGGATTCAGATTCGCGGTAAAGTCCTGCCCTTCCTCGACCTCGTCCGGATCTTCCCTGGTGAAAAGATTGTCGTAAAGACGTACCTCCGCATCTACCGCGTGTGCGGCCGATACCCAGTGGATAGTCGATTTCACCTTGCGTCCGTCGGGCGTATTGCCGCCGCGCGTAGCCGGGTCGTAGGTGCAATGCAGCTCGACGATGTTTCCATCCTTGTCCTTCACCACGCTTCGGCAGGTAATCAGGTAACCGTAGCGCAGGCGCACTTCGCGGCCCGGCGCCAGGCGGAAGAACTGCTTCGGCGGGTCTTCGCGAAAATCCTCCCGTTCGATGTAAAGCACCTTCGAGAAGGGGACGCGACGCGTTCCGGCGCTTTCGTCTTCGGGATTGTTGATCGCCTCCATCTCTTCGACCAGATCGTCGGGATAGTTGTCGATGACGACGCGCAGCGGCCGCAGCACGCCCATGACTCTGGCCGCGCTGCGGTTCAGATCCTCGCGCAGAAAGTATTCCAGATGAGAAAGCTGTGTGATGCCATTGGTTCTGGAAACCCCGATGTTGGCGCAGAAATTGCGGATCGCTTCGGGCGTGTAACCGCGCCGCCGCATCCCGGAAAGCGTCGGCATGCGCGGATCGTCCCAGCCCGTGACATGGCCTTCCTGAACCAGCCGCAGCAGTTTGCGTTTGCTCAGCAGCGTATAGGTGATGCTCAACCGGTCGAATTCGTACTGCCTGGACGGGAATATGCACAACTGCTCGATGAACCAGTCGTAGAGCGGCCGGTTGTTGTCGAATTCGAGCGTGCAGATCGAATGCGTAACGCGCTCCAGGGAATCCGACTGTCCGTGCGCGTAATCGTACATCGGATAAATGCACCACGCGTCGCCCGTGCGGTGATGGTGCATATGCAGTATGCGGTACATGACCGGATCGCGCAGGTTCAGGTTCGGCGACGACATGTCGATTTTGGCGCGCAAGGTGCGCGAGCCGTCGGGAAACTCCCCTTTCTTCATCCGCTCGAACAGGTCGAGATTCTCTTCGATCGAACGATAGCGATAGGGACTTTCGCGGCCCGGTTCGGTCAACGTGCCGCGATACTGGCGTATCTCGTCGGCGCTCAGGTCGCATACGTAGGCCTTGTCGGCCCTTATGAGCTGCACGGCCCATTCGTAAAGCTGCCCGAAGTAGTCCGAAGCATAAAACAGTCCGTCCCACTCGAAGCCGAGCCACCTGACGTCTTCCATTATGGCTTCGACGTATTCGGTTTCTTCCTTCGAGGGATTGGTGTCGTCGAAACGAAGGTTGCACTTGCCGCCGAACTCGGCCGCAAGCCCGAAGTCCAGGCATATGGCCTTGGCGTGGCCTATGTGCAGATAACCGTTCGGCTCGGGCGGAAACCGCGTCTGCACGCGCCCTCCGTGCTTGCCCGCCTGGATGTCTGCAATGATGATGTCGCGGATGAAATTGGACCGCTCCGATGACTCGGAGGCTTCGGTTGATTCGGTCGGCTTGGGGCCGGAGCCGGATTCCAGCGGTTTCATCGGTTCGCTACTTCTCCTGCACGATAAATATCTATTGGCACGGGAAGAAAGAAAGATAACGGAACAAACGAAATGAAACGAAAATTACGGAAACATTCAACTTTTCCGTTCTTTCCGTTTCATTTCGTTTGTTCCGTTATCGCTCTTTCCTCAGATCTCGCTCAAAAGCGCGAGCTTGCCCGTGCTGTCGCCGATCTTTTCGGGCTCGACTCCAATACGTTCAAGCAGCGTCATATAGAGATTCGTAATCGGCGTGCCCTTCCCAAACACTATGTGCCGGCCCGGCTTCCAGGCCTTGCCGCCTCCGCGCCCCGCAAGCAGTATCGGCAGATCCGAATGCGTGTGACGGTTGCCGTCGCTCAGCCCGCTTCCGTATACGATCATCGAGCGGTCGAGCAGCGTCGAGTCGCCCTCTTTGATCGACTTCAGTTTGTCGAGGAAATACCCGAACGACCGCGCGTGATAAATGTTTATCTGCGCCACTTTCTCGATCCAGTCCTCTATGTTGCGATGATGCGTCAGCGGATGATGCGGATCGGGAATGCCTATCTCGGGGTATACGCGCATGCTGCCTTCGCGCCCCACCATCAGCGTCGATATGCGCGTGAGATCGGTTTGAAAGGCGAGCACAAGCAGATCGTAGGTGAGCTTCAGGTATTCGTCGAAAGTAGTCGGTATGCCGGCCGGTTTTTCTATGCCGGGATCGATTTCGCGGTTTTCCTTTTCTGCGGCTGCGATTCTGGTTTCGATATCGCGCACGGCGTAAAGATATTCGTCGATCTTGCGCCGATCCGATGCGCCGAGCGTGGAGACAAGGCGCTCGGTGTCTTCGCGAACCGTATCCAGTATGCTGCGGCGGTAGCGGGCGCGGCGGGCGCGCGTTTCGGGGTCCAGGTTCAGATTCTCGGCGCCGAACAGCCTTTCGAAAACGAGCCGCGGATTGGTTTCGGGCGGATTCGGCGTCGTGGGCGTGCGCCACGATATGCTGTTTGTGTATGCGCAGCTATAGCCCGAATCGCAGTTGCCCACGGTGCGCGAATCCTCGCACCCGAGTTCGAGCGAGGCAAGGCGCGTTTGTTTCCCTAGCTGCTCGGCCGCGATCTGATCGGCCGATACGCCGTTGCGTATGTCGGCGCCGGCGGTTTTCTTGCAATGCACGCCGGTTAGAAAGGATGCGCCGGCGCGCGCGTGATCGCCGGGACCGTCGCCGAGCGCATTGCCGTTGTAGTCATCGAGGCCCGACAGCACCAGCATATCTTCGCGAAAGGCTTCGAGCGGTTTCAGTATGCGCGGAAGCTCGAATCCGCGTCCGGCCGAAGCGGGCGTCCAGTCCTTCATCACGATCCCGTTCGGGACGTAAACGAAGGCGAGCCGCACGGCACCCGATGCGTCCGAGGGGCGCGCAAGCGCAGGCGTCATGGCGTCGAGCATCGGCAGAGCTACGGCCGCTCCGGTTCCGAGCAGAAATGTCCGTCTCGACAGACGCTTTCGCGTAATGATCATAACGATTTTTCTCCCCTGCGCATTTGAAACGGCAGGCTGTTGACTATCTCAAGCACAAGCGACGAAAACCGGTAATCGCGCGCTGCGGCATTCCCGGCAATCTTTTTTACCGTCATACGGTCATATCTTTCAAGTCCGCGCCCGAGTCCGTAGGTCAGTAACTTTTCGGTCAATCCTTCGGCGAACGCATCGCGATCGGCGCGCAGGATCGTCTTTAATTCGGTCGCGCCGCGAAACGATCGGCCGTCGGGCAGCACGCCCGATGCATCTATCGGAAACTTTCCGTCCTCGGTGCGCCACGCGCCTATGGCGTCGAAGTTCTCAAGGCCGAAGCCGAGCGGATCCATTCGCGCATGGCACGAGGCGCAGGTCGGATTCTTCCTGTGCTCTTCGAGCTGCTGCCTTAAAGACGCAGAAGTTCCCACCGCGGCTTCATCCAGATTCGGCACACCCGGCGGGGGAGGGGGCGGGGGCGCGTTCAGTATGTTTTCCAGAATCCACTTGCCGCGCAATACCGGAGATGTGCGCGTGGCATACGACGATACCGTAAGCACGCTCGCCTGCGTCAGCACTCCGCCCCTGTTTGTGGAAGCTGTGAGCGCTACGCGGCGGAACTGCGGTCCCTCGACGCCGGGAATGCGGTAAAACTTGGCCAGCCGCTCGTTGAGAAAAGTGTAATCGGCGTCGATGAAATCCAGAATGCTGCGATCGCTGCGCACTACCTCTTCGAAGAAAAGCTCCGTTTCGCGCAGCATTGACATGCGCAGGTATTCCTCGAATTCCGGAAAACGCTCCTGATCGGGTTTGACCGATTCGAGCCTTCTCAGCTCCAGCCATTGGCCGCCGAAATTTTCTACAAGCGCGCTCGATCGCGCATCCTTCAGCATCCGCCGCACCTGCGCTTCGAGCACCGCCGGGAGCCGCAACTGCCCGCGCTGTGCGGCGCGCATCAACTCCTCGTCCGGCATGCTGCTCCACAGAAAATACGACAACCGCGAGGCAAGTTCGTACTGACCGAGCGGTTCGACGCCGTCAACCCGGGCAGCCGCGCGTTGCCGCTGCGCTTCCGCGCCCTCGATGCGGAAAAGGAAATGCGGCGAAACTAGTATCGCCTGTATCGCTACGCTCAAACTCTCCGAGAGCGATTCGCCGTCGCGCTGCGCGGCTGCAACCAGATCGAGCAGTTGATCGACTTCCCTTTTTGCGACCGGACGCCTGTAAGCTCGCCGCGCAAGATTCGCTACGATGCGCCGAGCGCAGCCGGGCGCGTGATCGTCCTCGGCGTGGCCGCATACGTAGATCTTTTTGATGCTTTCGGGCGACGGACCCGGTTTTTGTCCGTACGGTCCGCCGACCTCGATCATCCCTACGCGCGCATCGTTTACAGGAATTACCTCAGCAATGCGCGCCTCGAAGCGGCGTCTGAACTCGGCCAATCGCTCCGGGGGCAGATTCGGCGGCGGCCGGAATTCGGGCGCGGGCCGCTGCGGTCGCTTCGACGGGTTCGGTCCCTCGTATTTCGGCGGCAATCCGTCGTAGAGGCGCAGGAATGAAACCGCGATCCAGTGTTTACCGGCGGGAACCCTTACGCGGAAATCCAGCGTCTGTCCGCCCAGATCCTGACGATCGTCGGCAAACGAAGCGAGGTGTTCGGGGTCAAACGGTTTTACTTCCACCTGACGGCCGTCGATCCAGAACGCTACCTGAAGCGGTTCGGACCCGAGCGGGCGTACGCCGCCGAAAAAGGCCCGGAAGTTGTATTCGCCGTCTGCGGGAAAACGATGCACGACGTGGCGCGCGTTGGGCAGGCTCAGGCCCGTTGCGTCGTATTCAAACAGCGGCGCGTTGCGCTGAACTATGCGGCGGCCGGGCGCGGGCAGGCGCGTCAAAGTTGGCTTGAGCTGTTCGGGCCCGAAAAGGGCAGTGCGCGCGATTCTTTCGGCCGCAGTGAGGTATTTCTCCATCAATCCGGGCGAAAGCGAAAGCACGTCGCCTATGTTGTCGAAGCCGTAGCCCGAATCGTCCTGCGGAAAATCTTCGGCCGGCTCCAGATCCACGCCGAGCAGGTCGCGCACGGTGTTGTTGTATTCGGCGCGGTTGAGCCTGCGCGCAGTGACGCGGCCCGGATCGGGTTTGGCCATCCGGTCGGCTCGCGCAAATTCGCCCTCGATCCATTGCAGCACGGCCTTCATTTCAGATTCTTCCGGCCGGGGCGCGCCCTTCGGCGGCATCTCGCCGCTGCGGATTCTGTAAACTACGCGCTCGAAAGTTTCCCTGTGCTCGTGGATCGCGGCCGCGGTTTTGTACTGCTCAAGGTTGAGTTCTCCCGAACTCCGGCGCGCATTGTGACAGGCGATGCAGTTGTCTTCCAGAAACGGCAACAATCTGACGGCAAACGGGTCTTCTGCAACGGGGGCGTCTTTGGATCTCTGCACCTGGGATCTCTGCACCTGGGATCTCTGCGCCTGCGGAGTCGAAGGCGCGAGGGCCAGATACACCAGCGGCGCAAGGATAATAAGCAGCCGCAACAGATTCTTTCCGCTTGTAGCCATCTCAGGATGCACCTTTTCGTTTTCCGGGTAATCTACACCATTTTGGGGGGAAGAGAGAACGCGGAATACGCGCAATGGAGCGGAAAATACAAAAAGCAGCAGTTATTGACTAATCTTTTCCGTTTTTTTCGCTCCATTGCGCGTATTCCGCGTTCTCTTCACTCACAACCGGGGCGCTGCGGGTTTATTCGGCGCATCCCAGGACTGCGCACCCTTCACGTTGAGCCTGCGTTTGTATACCCTGTCGCCGCACGTGGCAAAAAGCGTGTCGAAATTTTCGCCGCCGAAACTCAGATTCGATATGCGCCCGTTGGGCGTCGGCAGTATGCACTGAACGCGGCCCGCCTGATCGCATACCTGTATGCCGAGCCGCGTCGCTACGTAAAGCCTCCCGTCGCGGTCCACGCGCATGCCGTCGGCGGCGCTGTCGTCGGCCGCGTCCGGCACGTGCAGCCAGAAGTATCGCTGCTTGTGCGCGAGCGTGCCATCAGGCTGTATCTGAAAACTGTAGACCCAGTGCGAGCGGAAATCGCCCACATACAGCAGCGTCTGATCCGGCGACATCGCAATCCCGTTCGGGAAGCGCAGCCCCGTATCGACGACGCTTTTTTCTCCGTTCGGCCTGATCAGCCATACGCGCCCCGGCTCGTTCCCGACGCCCGGATTTGTGACATACAGATTGCCGTTGTGCGCCGCCGCCAGATCGTTGCCGCGAATGCCTTCGGCGATTACCGAGGCTTTGCCCTCGGCGTCGTAGGCAAGGATTTTGTCTTCAGCCACGGCAGCGGCGTAAAGCCGCCCGTCGGGTCCGAACGTCTGTCCGTCGCCGCGTTTGGTGTCCGAATGCCAGAGCGTAACCTTGCCGTCGAGTCCAATCCTGTAGGTCCGGCTGTTTGCGCCGTCGGTGAAAAATACTTCGCCCTTCCGGTTTACGGCCGGGCCTTCGGTGAAACGGTAACCATCGGAAACCAGTTGCCATTCTTCTCCGGGCAGAAGTATGGCGCCAAGCGTTGCATTCTTGGATTGGCCCGTCGCGACCGGGCGCGGCCAGTCCTTCCATAACCATCGCATCGCATCCGGAAACAGCGCGGTCGCGTGCTGCCCGTTGTGCCCGCCGTCGCCCCATACGTGCTGCACTTCATAACCCGCGAATACAAGCGCGCGCTCCATTGTCTGATTCGCCATCCACCAGTCGCCGCCGTATATGTTCAGATCGTTCGAGCCGTCCTGCAGAAAAATGCGTATTGGTTTGGGTTCGTATTTGCGAATGAGAGTCGGGTAGCGGTCGCCGCCCCTCAATCCGACGTAGGTGCCGATGGCGCTGAATACGCGCGTGAAGGCGTCGGGCCGCTCCCAGGCCGCAGTGAAGGCGGCAATCGCGCCGCTGGATGCGCCGCCTATTGCACGGTCGTTGCCGCTTCTGGAAAGCCTGATTGCGCGGCCGTCCGAAGCTCTTTTGGTCTCAACCTCGGGCAGGAGTTCTTCGAGCAGGAAACGCGCGTAGTCCTGGCCGAGGCCGTCGTACTCGTAGCTGCGATTGAAGCGGTCGAGCGCCGCATCGGGGTTGGCGGCCCTTACGCGCCCGTGCATGACGAATACGCCGATCGTGACGGGCATTTCCTTCCTGTGTATCAGATTGTCGAAAACCGTGGGCGCCTGATACTGCACGCCGTCCTGGTTGACGTAAACGCAGGCGGGCTGCTCGGGCCGGTACTGCGCCGGAATGTATACCCAGTAATCGCGCACCGTGCCGGGAAAGATCTTCGAATTCTCGAATGTGAACTTCTGCACCTCGCCCTTCGGCACGCCGGATTGCGGCAGCGAGTCGGGGCCGAGCGGAAAGGCCGTGGGCGGATTCTGCCCGACAACGGCTATAGCCGATGCCAGACACAACACAAGCAACAGGTGTAGCGGTGATTTCATGACGGCGTATTCTACAGCATTTTTCCCCCACCCATTCCATCACCTTAACTTCTTTTCATTTTGTTCGCTTTATGGTCATCAGGCGATTGTCGGGCGATTTCTGCGGGTCTGGGCACGAGGTTTGCTTCTTTATGTATCTGGATAGAGGAAAAGGAGGCTGAAGGAGTGGTAAATGAGAGGCAGATGAAGACCGGATCCTTTGCAGCGGAAGAAGATACGCTGAGGCGGCGTCTGCTTTCACTCGAGGCCGAGCTGATGCGGCTGAAGCCGCAGGCCGAAGCATCATTACTCTTTGAAGCGGGAATTCCCGATGCTGCCCCCCTATCCGGTCTGCTTTTGCATCTGCAGGAGATCATCGACGAGGTGGAATCGCTGCGCAGGAGCGAGGAGCGGCTGCGGCTGTTTCTGGACAATTTTCAGGGCACGGCCTATCAGTCGGAGGTGAATTCGTTCCGGCCGCTGCTGCTGCACGGAGCGATGGAGGAAATAAGCGGCTGGCCGATTGAGGATTTTCTGAGCGGGCGTGTCGCGTGGAGCGATCTGATTCATCCCGAAGATCTGCCCGGGGTAATCGAGAAGGGGCAGGCAAACCTCGGCGAGCCCGGTTCTTACAACGACGCCGAGTATCGCCTGTTGCACAGGGACGGCTCGGTACGGTGGGTGCGCGACATCAGCCGCGTCGTAGTTCTGCCGGACGGCCGTGCCGTGATGCAGGGAACGGCCTACGACATAACCGAACGCAAGCGCGCCGAACGCCTGCTGGCAGAAAGCGAGGCAAGGTGGCAGTTTGCCATCGAGGGCGTAGGCTACGGCGTATGGGACTGGAACATTGAGGCCGACGAAACCTACTACTCGCCGAAGTGGAAAGAACTGCTCGGATTTGCGGTAAACGAAATCGGGCGCTCGCCCGATGAATGGAGCGAGCGTATTCATCCCGAAGACATCGTGCGTGTTCGCGCCGCAGTGGATGAACATCTTGCGGGCGGGACTCCGGTGTATGTCAGCGAGTACCGCGTGCGGTGCAAGGACGGAAGCTACAAATGGATTCTCGGCCGGGGCAAGGTTGTCAGCCGCGCCGAAGATGGGCGAGCGCTGCGCATGATCGGCACGCACACCGACATTACCGAGCGACGGCAGGCCGAAGAGCGCCGGTTGGAGATGGAGCGGCGTTTGTTGCAGAAACAAAAGCTTGAAAGTCTCGGGCAACTCGCCGGCGGTGTCGCGCACGACTTCAACAACCTGCTGACTGTAATACTCGGCAACATAGAGCTTGCGCAGTTCGATCTGCCTGAAGGGGCGTCGGTGCGCGCATTGCTCGATGCTGCCGCAGATGCGGGCGCGCGCGCAGCAGCCCTTACGCGGCAGATGCTCGCCTATTCGGGCAAGGGTCGATTCGTGATAGGGGAGATCGACCTGAGCCGATTCATTGAGGAGCACGCCTCGCTGATCGGCGCAAGCGTAACCAAGTCGGCCGCGCTCAGTTTCAAACTTGACCCCGATCTGCCGCGCATCGAGGGCGATCGCGGGCAACTCGAACAGGTGATATTCAATCTCGTCGCAAACGCCTCCGAAGCCATCGGCGATCAGGCGGGCGTCATTACCATATCTACGGGGCTTGCGGTGTGCGACGACGCATGCCTCAACCTCAGCCGCGTGGAAGAAAAGCCGCGCGCCGGCGAATTTGTATACATTGACATTTCCGATACAGGGTGCGGTATGCCCGAAGAAATCAGGCAACAGATGTTTGATCCGTTTTTCTCTACGAAATTCACGGGCAGAGGCCTCGGCCTGCCCGCAGTTCTGGGCATTCTGCGCGGTCACCGCGGCGCCATTATGGTCGGCAGCGAACCGGGCGCAGGCACGACGATTCGCGTATTGTTTCCCGTCGGTGCGGCGCAACCGCTGCCCGCCGGTGAAAGCCCGAAACCTGAAGTTGGGGATTTGCCGAAGCCGATGCCGCTGCGACGGCGTCCGAAGTTGCTGCTCGTAGATGACGAAGAGCTGGTGCGCGATCTCGGGCGCACGATGATTGAACATCTCGGTTACGACGTAGTGACGGCCTCGGACGGGCGCGAAGCCGTATCCATCTTCGAGCGCCGCGCCGACGAATTCGACGGCGTGGTTCTGGACCTCTCGATGCCCAATATGAACGGATTCGCCGCATTCAACGAAATCCGCCGCCGCCGCCCCAATACTCGCGTGATACTGTCGAGCGGGTATACGGAACAGGAGGCCACGCAGCAATTCATCGGCCGCGGACTCTCGGCCTTTCTCCAAAAGCCCTACGACCTCCAGAGCCTGAAAAATATGCTCTCGGATGTGCTGCAAAGCTGCTGAAGTACTGAGACGCACCACACGACATCCGGACCTGAAAGAGAGATAACGGAACAAACGAAAATAGACGGAACAGAGGGAAAAGTTGAGTATTCCGTCTGTTCCGTCTATTTTCGTTTGTTCCGTTATCTCTCTTCCGTTTCCTGTATACTTCGGCGCACATATGGGTGAACTATTCGGGACAGACGGCATTCGCGCGGTTGCCGGGCGGTATCCGCTCGACGCTGCGACCATAGAGCGCATCGGGTACGCGTTGGGCTGCGAAATGAAGGCGGCCAATGCGTCTGCGGGTGAACTGAGCATTCTGATCGGGCGCGACACGCGCGAATCGGGCGTATGGATCGAGCGGGCGCTTGCACGCGGCGCGCGCGCTTCGGGCGCTTCGGTCAAATCTGCGGGCGTAATCACGACGCCCGGCGTCGCTTATCTTGCGCGGTGGCTCGGCGCAAGCGCCGGCGTAGTCATTTCCGCGTCGCACAATCCCTATACCGACAACGGCATCAAGGTGTTTTCGCCTTCGGGCCGCAAACTGAACGATGCACTTGAATCAGCCATAGAGCGGCGCGTTACGGCGGGCGCCGCTGCATTCCCGCCCTTCATCGACGAGGGTCTGGATTGCGACGACTCGCTCAAGGAGCGTTATCTTGAGTTTCTGCGCGATGAAGTGGGCGCGGGCCTCGACCTCGGCGGACTGAAAATGGTCATCGACTGCGCGGAAGGCGCGGCGTATGAAGTTGCCCCAAGACTGTTTTCGGCGCTCGGCGCCGAGGTTGTCGCAATCCATGCCGCGCCCGACGGCCGCAACATAAACCTGGATTGCGGTTCTCTTCATCCGGAAGACTTGCAGGCGCGCGTCGTCGCAGAAGGCGCTGCACTGGGCCTGGCCTTCGACGGCGATGCGGACCGGCTGCTGCTTGTGGATGAAACGGGGCGGCTGCTTGACGGCGATTACGAACTGTTCATACTTGCTGAATCCTTCAAGGCGCGGGGACGCCTCGCGGGCAACCGCATCGTCGCTACGGTGATGAGCAACCTCGGCCTCGAAGCCGCGCTCGATTCACGCGGCATATCGATGGCGCGCGCCTCGGTAGGAGACAAGTATGTGCTCGAAGAACTCCTGCGCGTCGGCGGCAGCCTGGGCGGTGAACAGTCGGGCCACATCATATTCCCCGAAATCAGCCTCGCGGGCGACGGCCTCATTACCGCGCTCGAACTGCTGCGCGTCCTTGCGTCTTCCGGAAGCCCGCTAAGCGCGCTCGCGTCGGGCTTTACACGCTACCCGCAAGTGCTCGTGAACGTCCGCGTAGCGCGCAAACCTCCGATCGAAACCGTAACTTCGATACGGGATGCAATGCTGGCTCTGGATCGCGAAATGGAGGGCCGGGGCAGGCTTCTGGTTCGCTACTCGGGCACGGAAAACCTGGCGCGCGTCATGCTCGAAGGCCCCGATCAGGCCTTTATCGAACGCCGGGCGCACGATATCGCCGATCTTATCGCGCGCGAACTCGGCGCTCAGGAAGAGAGATAACGGAACAAACGAAATAAGACGAAAACTACGGAAATATTCAACTTTTCCGTAATTTTCGTCTCATTCCGTATGTCCCGTTATCTCTTCAGCTCCAGAGCTTGATGATCGAGAAGGTTGCTCCCTGCGGATCCGTTATAACAGCGAAGCGGCCTACGGGCGCAATGTCAGTAGGCGGCACGCATACGTTGCCGCCAAGTTCTGCTGCACGCGCCGCCGCCGCATCGCAGTCGGCGACCGAGAAATAGGTCATCCAGTGCGCCGGCGCCTGCCCCCATTCCTCCGTCATCTGCAACAACCCTGCGACCGGCGCCCCGTCGCCGCGCGTGAATGTAGTGTAAACGGTTTTGTCCACATCCATCGTCTGCGTGCCCCAGTCGAACAACCCGGTGTAGAACTCGCGCGCCCGCTCGTGGTCGTGCGTCGCCAGCTCGTTCCAGCACATACCACGCTCGGCGTTGATGTGCGCCGCACCCTTGTGCTCAAGCGGCTGCCATACGGCGAAAACCGCACCCGTCGGATCCTCTATGATCGCCATCCGCCCGTGCTGCTCGACGTCGAAGGCGTCCATAATCAGCTTCCCGCCAAGCGCAGCGGCGCGCGCCGCCGATTCCACCGCGCTCTCTACCGCAACGTACGGCAGCCAGTGCGGCGGCGCTCCCTGGGAACGCTGCTCCTCGCTCAACTCATACACCGCACCCACGTCGCGGCCGTCTACCTGAAACATCGAGTAGGGCGTCCCGCCCGCCCCCGTTTCAAATACCGCCCAGTCAAACAATGCACTGTAGAACTGCTTTGCTCCCTCGGCATTGGTCGTTCCGAGATCGGTCCAGCAGAAAGTCCCCGGCGCGGGCGCCGCTGCCGGCGCCGTTTTCGTTTCACTCATATGTTGCTCCTTCCTGTTATCGTTCGGTTCGGATCTACGGGACGGATGAAGTACAAAAACCTGATGCCCGACCGCCGCCCGGGTTTTCTTATGACGCCGCAGCGCAGTCTTCGCTCTCGCTCCCGCCGCTCCACATCTCGTCGCCGCTCGGACCGTACACAGCGGGCACGCGCGAACCCATCGCGCGCAGGTAGGCCGTCAACTGCCCGCGATGGTGAATCGTGTGATTGTTGAGAAAGGTCAGATACATCACGGCCGGAAGATTGAAGACTTCAAAGAAATTTACGGGCGAAACGAGCTGCTCGCCCGTCAACTCGCGCACGCGCCCGGCGCCGGCGGAAAACTCGCGATCATAAAGTTCCAGCATCCCGGCAATCGACGAGGTTGGATTCGGCGCCTCCTCCGTAGAGCCAAACGCCCCATCCGCAATGCCTTTGAAGAAATCCAGCTCCGTAGCCACGATGTGCCAGGCCAGATCGCGCGCCGTGCGCGACTTCGGATCCGGCCTGTAGTCGCTGCGCTCGTCCGGCACCGCCGCAAGCACCCGCCGCGTAGCTTCGCGCTCCTGCTCGATCGCCGGCAAAAGCATGTCCCGAAGAAATACCGCCTGCTCCACGTTCAAGTTCATCATCACTGCCCCCTCCCTGAATATTGAATAAAATTCCAGCCACTCTTAACGCGCCCCGGCAGTCCCTCGCCGCACAAAAACAAAGGGCGCGAGCCTCACCCATCCTGGCGCGGGCAGTCCGGATGGGTGAGAGCTCCCCTCGGCTGAGGTTCTACGGGGCCGTCCCCAAAGCGGGAACGACGCTATGCCTTGTTTGCCGCCCTACCAATCACGCGCGCGCCGCCGCACACCTTGCCGCGCGCACATCTTCCCTGCTTTCCCTCTCCCGCCTGCTTTCCCACTCCCGCAACAATCCGTATAACCGCCCCTCCCCGTCCAGACCACACGTCACCTCCCCCACTCCCGGTATCCGCCACTGCTCTGCCTCGCCGCAGGCAAATACCCGCGCGTAAAACTTCAGCGCACGCGCCGGATCTTCACTGTAGATCTCAAATCGGATTACCTGAGGCACGTCTTCCCTCATTGTTCCCGGCCGCGTCTTTCCCGGCCGCATTCTTTCCGGCTTCCCCGGCTTCCACTGCAGGCCCGGCCCGCACGCCTTCCCCGCCTTCCCTGTTCCCGCTCGGATTGAAATTGCTTGTTGCATTGATGGTGTGATTGTTGCGTTCGTGAAACATCGGGATGATACTTGAAAAGGGGTGGGAATACAAGAGAAAAATGTGGGGAAATTGAGAAAATCCGGGTGTGGGGAGAGAGGCATGAGGGGGTAGTGGGCGTAGGGGGGGATTAAGTGTTGGCTTGCGCGGGGGATAGGGCAGACATTATGATTGTGGGACGCCGGGAGCGCGTCGCGCGCAAGCCTGGCCCGGCGGCTTCGCGATTCCAGGACGGACCTCTTACGGACCTTTTACGGACTTTTTAATGTACTGCTCGGCGTGTCATATGGAGTATTCCGACCCGTTGAAGTACTGCAAGCAGTGCGGACGGGGGCTTGTGCAGCGCGCCGAGGATCAGGCGGCGCCGAGCCGGTGCTGCACGCGGTGCGGTGCGCGCGCGGTTCCGGGTGAGAACTTCTGCCAGCAGTGCGGCGCGCGTCTCCGCGTTCGCAGCGAGGATACCACGATCGGCGCCTGCGTCGGATGCGGCACGCCGTGGCGCAGCGCCTGGCTGTATTGCCGCGACTGCGGCACTGACCGCGAGCATGCATTGCAGTTCAAATCCGCGCCCGCACCGCCCGAACAGGCCGTTCCTACCGTTACTATGGAGGCGGTTTCGGCCGATTCCATTGCCGCCGAAAACGTATACGTGCCGGAAACCAATCCGGTCATAGACCTCGACGCAATGGTCAGGGAGGCCACGGGCGATGTATTGCGCTGCGCGCGCTGCGGGGCCGAGGCGCTGCCCTATGCGCAGTTTTGCGAGATATGCGGCGCGGGTCTTGGAAACGGTTTAGCCCCGGAACCGCAGCCGGAACCGCAGGATGATGCGCCCGCATCTGCACCGGTTTCTTCCAGAGCATCAACTGAAGCTCCCGATCCGGGCGCCCAGACAGACGCCGAGGCTTTTCAGCTTACCCTGGAAGTTCCCGTCGTGGCGCGGCCCGCGGCCGGAGCCTCGCCCCGGCAGGATAACGCCGCACATCGGGCTACGGAGAGAATCGATCCCTCGGAAATCGGGCAATTCATCGAAACCGGCGGCGCGCGCGCGGTTGCGCCCGATTCCCGTATCAATTTGCCGGAAACGGTTGCGCGTACCGGACCGGGCGTCGGGAGCGGGCGCAGCACGGCAGGGACGGATTCCCCGGAAACTGCCGAAGTCGCGGCGCAGACAGGCCCGACCCCGATCGGCAGGTCGCTGCAAACTTCCCCCATGGCAAATGCGCCGCAGATGCCGGAAGAGTCGCCTGCATACGATTCGCCGCCACGCCCCGACCTGCATCCGCCCGTGCATCAGCGGGCGCCCGCTGTTCCGAATTTTCAACATGCCAGGTCGGTTTCAGCCGCCGCCAACCGCCGCGCTGCGCTCCAGACGCTTGTCATCGCGCTCGGCCTTATAGTGCTTACCGGCGTATTTGCACTCATCATATGGAAAACAACCGTCGGCAGCGGCGAGCCCGAACCCGCACCCGCACCGCCCGATACGCCTGAGCGCAGCAGTGTACCGGATGCACCGGAAGGCATGGTTTACCTTCCCGGAGGTTCATTCCGTATGGGCCGTGAAGACGGCGACGAGTATGAACGCCCGGTGCGCGAAATAACCGTTGCTCCGTTTTTTATGGACAGGACCGAGGTTTCCAACGAACAGTATCAGAAGTTTATCGACGAGACCGGGCGCACGGCGCCGCAGCATTGGCGCAGCAATCGGTATCCGGCGGGTGAGGCGAGTTTTCCGGTCGTAAACGTTGCGTGGGCCGATGCCGCGGCGTTCGCGGAATGGGCGGGCAAGCGGCTGCCTACGGAAGAAGAATGGGAATACGCTGCGCGCAGCGGCGATGATCGTCTCTATCCCTGGAGCGGCGAGTGGAGCGCCTCGCGCGCAAACACGCGCGAAGCCGGGCGCGGGCGCATCGTCGCGGTAGGAAGTTTCCCGGACGGCGCAAGCCCCGCAGGCCTGCTCGACCTCATTGGGAACGTCTGGGAGTGGACTGCAAGCGATCCGCTCAGTTACGCTGCGGATCGCAGTGTTCTGGAGGCGGGGAAGGTAATACGCGGCGGCGCCTGGGACGTTCCGCGCAACCGCGCCACGGCGACTTATCGCGGCATAGTCCAGCCCGACCGGGCCTACGACAAGACGGGCTTCCGGTGCGTCAAATCCGCACAGTAAGCACGGTGCAATGAGATGATGCAACGCAAAACAGACCACGGAACACGCGGAATAGGACGGAATCTGCGGAAAGAAAGACGGGTGAGTGTTCTTTCCGTGATATCCGCCTGCAGCGTATGTTTCCTGCTCTTTTTTGTACTTTCCGCCGTGTTTGTACGGGCGCAGAACCCTACGGGGCGCGACATTCCCCCGAAAAAGCCGGGGACGACCGAAAAGAAACCGGCTCCTGCGCGTCGCCCCACGCCGCGGCCTGCACCTTCACGATCCGCACCGGTCGGTTCGCCGGCGCCCGCCACGGCGCGCCTGATCATCAGCGCGCCTCCGGGCGCTATAATCGACATCGACGGGCAGCGCCACACCGCCGATCGCGCAGGCGACCTAATTATCGACCGCATCCCGGCAGGCTCGCACCAGTTGTCGGTGACCGCTGCGGGATTCGCCGCCTGGCGCGGTTCGGTGCAGGTATCCGCGCCCGCAAGCGGATTCACCGCACCGATGCGTAATACGGAAACTACGGGCCGGCTGGCCGTATTCATCAGCGAGGCGGGAACCGATCTTCTTATCAACGGCAAGTCGCAGGGTTTCAAGAGCTCCGCCGGAGCGCCCGTGGTTGTAAACGGCCTCAGCCCCGGATCCTACGAAGTGCGCGCGGTGCGCAGCGGCTTCGAGGAATGGCGCGAAACCGTGCAGGTCACGGCCGGGCTGCGCCGCGCAGTAGTCGTAAATCTGAAACCCACGCTCAAACCCGAAACGATACGGATTCCGGCCGGCGCTTTCAGGATGGGCGACGATCGCGGAGCAAAGGATGCGCGCCCTGCACGCTCCGTAACTCTGCGAGGCTTCGAGATTTCCTCGCTCGAAGTCACCAACCGCCTGTACAAGGCTTTTATCGATGCCGCCGGCTACGCGCCGCCGCTTGCCTGGTCGGGCAGAAGCTACCCCGAAGGGCAGGACGAGGCGCCCGTAACCGGCATAAGATGGATTGACGCCGAAGCCTTCTGCCGCTGGCTGTCGCAGCAGACCGGACAACGCTACCGCCTGCCTACGGAAGCCGAATGGGAGCGCGCCGTGAGCGCAAAAGGGTCGGAGTTTTCATCCATCGGCCGCATATGGGAGTGGTGCGCGGACTGGTATGATCCGGAGTATTACAAACGAGGCGAAAGCCTCAATCCCACGGGACCTCCGCGTGGGGTGCGCGTCAAAAAACAGGGACTGCAGGGCGAGGCTCGCGTAATTCGCGGCGGGATTTTCGGGCGCAAGACCACGGCCCAGCGCGCTTCGGTGCGCGAGTTTTTCATAGCCGATCGCGCGCGATCCGATATAGGCTTCAGGGTCGTGCGCGATGCCGCGCCTTAAACCGATCCGCGGGAAATTGGTACAAAGCGTGAGACAGCAAGAGAGATGACGGAACAAACGAAATGAGACGGAATAGACGAAAATATGTGACTTTTCCGTGATTTTCGTTTCATTTCGTTTGTTCCGTCATCTCTCTTTAGTGGAGTGATTTAACCCGTATGGGTGAGATAATGCATCGACTGTTGCTGATTGTTTGTGTATTTGTCGCCGCTGCGGGCGCCGTGTGTGCGCAGCAGCGCCCGCTTGTGACCGAAGATGTAGAAATCGTCAAGCCCGGTTCGGTGCGCCTCGAATTCGGATTCGAGTTCCAACAGGACCGCGATCTCACGCTTTCGGGCCTTAACGGCGATTTGTCGCGCATCGGCACGGTGATGCTGCGCATGGGCCTTGCGCCGAACGTGGAAATACAGAGCGGCGGCGTGATACAGAATTTTCTCAGTATCAACCGCCAGTTCAAGCCCTCGGCCGTTCCCCTGCGCCTGAGCGACGGCGCCAATTCGACGCACGATACGGGCGATTTCTTCATCGCCGCAAAAATCAAGATGCGGCGTGAAACGCGCCGCGCTCCCGCCCTGGGCTTCCGCTTCGGCGTCGAAATGCCCAACTCCAACCAGGCGCGCGGCATCGGCGTTAATCAGATCAACTTCTTTTCCGTGACCACCGCCGCCAAACACTTCCATCGCTTCTACCTGTTCGGCAATATCGGCCTCGGCATACTGACGGCTCCGGCCGATCCCTATACGCAAAACGATGTATTGCTCTACGGTCTGGCGGGCAGTTATCAGGTCAACGACGGCCTGTCGGTAGTGGGCGAGGTTCAGGGCCGGCGCAGCACGCGCCGCCGCGCGCCGCTCGGCACCGAATCGGACGGTGCGGCCCGCCTCGGCGTGCGCTTTCGCGCGGGCGGTCTGGTATGGGACGTAGCCGGACTTCGCGGACTTTCCGAACACAGCCCCCGCAGCGGCATTCTCTTCGGCCTCAGCTACGAAACAAACGTCTTTACGCCGGTGAAATAATCCTGATTTCACCCGGGACGGTAAAGCGATTTTTTCATCCGATGCCGGTTCACACCGCTGCATCCGGAGGCTTGGAGCATTTGACGACTTGAGTGGAGAAACACTGAAACTCCTGCTGTTTTTGTTCGCCGGCGCCGGCGTGGCGCTCGCGTTTCACCTGCTCGTGGGCAGACTGCGCAGCCGAATAGAACGTCGCCTGACCGCGGGCCGGAGCACCGATATTGGCGAGGACACAGCGCCCACACTCGATCCGCTGCTGGCCGAATGGCTCGCGCGCGGATTGCGCATGGCGATCTGGCTCATATTTTTCGTCTACACCGTGCAGCTTCTGCCCGAGACGCGCACCCAGTTCGATTCGGCTACCGACCGGCTCCTGCACGCACACGGACAACTGCTGGAATGGCTGCTCGGCCACGGCATAACCGCAATAATCATCGCCGCAGTGACGATCTTCCTGGTGCGCTTCGTCGGCGCACTCGTCAAGACGGGATTTGAACTCGTAGAACGCCGCTCGGCGCAGCGCGGCGATACCTCTTCGCAGCGGCGCTTGCAGACGCTCTCGGCAATCATGCGGCGTGCGGCGCAGTCCGTAGTCCTGTTTATCGGTCTGCTCGAAATCCTTCATCAACTCAATCTGAACATAACGCCGATACTTGCGAGCGCGGGCGTTGTGGGCATCGCCGTAGGCTTCGGCGCGCAGAGCCTGATACGGGATCTTTTCGCCGGACTGCTCATACTCATAGAGGATCAGTACCGCGTAGGCGACGTCATAAGAATAGGGGAAACTTCGGGCGCGGTTGAAAACCTTACCCTGCGCGCTACGTTCATACGCAGCATCGACGGCGCGCTTACCATAGTTCCCAACGGAACGATTTCAACCGTGGCGAATCTGGCCCGCGACTGGGCGCGCGCAGTAGTGGACGTTGAGGTGGATTATCGGGAGGATCTCGACCGCGCCATGACGCTTATGCTCGATACCGCGGGCGAGATGCGCACAGAACGCCCGCTGGACCTCATCGACGAACCCGCAATGCTCGGCGTCGACCGGCTGACCAATACAAGCGCATTCCTGCGCATGACGGTAAAGACCGCGCCCGGACGCCAGTTCGAAGTTACGCGCGAACTGCGCCGCCGCATCAAACACGCCTTCGATAAGGCCGGCATCCGCATCGCGCCCTCGATGCGCCTGCAGGGAATGAGATAACGGAACAAACGGAAAAAGGACGAAACAAACGGAACAGATTTGTTTTTCGTTTGTTTCGTCTTTTTTCCGTTTGTTCCGTTATCTCTCTGCGTATTGCTTCACGCGCCGAGAACGCTACGGACGAGCTTCAGATCCTCCCACGCCTCGCGTTTCTTTTCCGGTATGCGCAGCAGGTAGGCCGGGTTGAACGTCGGAACGACGGTGATCGGGCGGTCGTTGAGATGCAGCGTGTAGCGGTTGCCGCGCAGGTCGGATATGGTGCGCTGCGTGCGCAGCAGGGTCTGCGCTGCGAGCGCGCCGAAGGCTATGATTACGCGCGGGCGCACGACGAGGATCTGGCGCAGCAGGTAGGGACGGCAGTCTTCGATTTCTTCGACGGTGAATTTGCGCTCTCCGGGCGGTATGCACTTGATGACGTTGCAGACGTAGCATTCCTGTATGGCGACTCCGATGGCGGCCATCATTCGTATGAGCAGCACGCCGGCCTGTCCCTGAAAAGGTTTGCCCGAGGGCGCGTCGTCGACGCCGGCGCCCTCGCCTATGAGCATCAGATCTGCGGGCGCAGCGCCCATCCCGAAGACAAGCGGCATTCCGCCGCGACACGCGCCGCAGCGCGGGCTGGCCTCACAATCGGCGAGAATGCGGTCGAGAGTATCGTCGGGCGGAGAAGCAAACGCCTCGCTGTGTTCGCGCGTTTCGGCAATCGACATATCGCCGAAAAGCGAAGCCGCAGGCGGTTGACTGCCGCGTAATTTCTTCATGCGGCAAATCATGCCATACATACGGCAGTATGCGCACGACAGGCGCACGGATTGAATGATGGCGTATGGGGCGTGTCTTGACAGTGGTCGGCGCGAAGGGCTAAGATCGCGCCTGTTTTCGGGGCGTGTAGCTCAGCTGGGAGAGCGCCGCGTTCGCAATGCGGAGGTCAGGGGTTCGATCCCCCTCACGTCCATCCCAATAGATCAATGACTTACGAATCCACGCGGCAGGCTCTTGGGCCTGCCGTTCTTGTTTTGCGCCCATGGAATGCCCAAGAATAGATTGAAACGCAAGATATAGAGCTTTGTACGAAGAGAGCCTCAAACGATCTGGGATGTCGAAAATATGGATTCAGCGATTTATAATCCCGTGGTCAATCGTGCCGCTCGACTGTCCGTTTAGTGAACATCAGCAAATTATTCGTAAGGCTGCGTATGGATCAGAAGTCTTTCGGAAACATGCTTCTTTTTGGCGAAGAGGGGGTCGATTCGGTGGATTCCGATGAAATTCTGCATTTTCGGAAACCGCTTTTTGTAGAGATTCTATCGCATTGCAGGTCAATCGAATCATTAGTAGAACTACGCAATTTCGTCTTCAATCTCAAGCGTCGCACCAACGATGTTTCAGATGCACTACGATCTGATGGAAACCCTGATGAGGTGGTCACCTTTGACAAGGCCTACTTGCTGTCTGAGCTTGATCAGATTTCCGAGTCTCTGACGATAGAAAGAGCGCATTACTATCTCACGTTACGCACCGAGAGAAATAGGTTCGAGTTTGACAAATTCCTGATAAGAAATCTTGATCGCTGCCAAATAGATCTTTGACTTCAAAGCAAAATGGTTCAGGCCTGTCCTGATTTTCAAGCTTTCCAGCTTGACGTAGGCGCAGAGACTGGCAAAGAAATGATTTCGCTGGGTTGTCTCGGTTCGCGTTGGCGACTTTTCGAGCGAGGCATTCTGCTTGAGCGATTCGTGATAGACCTCAACACTCCACCGTCTTTTGTAGAGTTTGATGATTTGGTCGTAAGTCAGCGTCAAGTCATCGGTCACCAGATAGCGCACCCCGGTCGAGCCGTCTTTGTTTGTAAAAACTTCTTTGGTTAGCAGCAGTGCGAAGGGCACATCTTCCAACCAAATTTGCCGGGTCTGGCCTGCGGGTAGATCGAGGGTGTCAACTGCGACAAAACGACCTTGTTTTTGGTCAGCTTCGCTCAAGGCAACTTTGCGGTTCTCCTTTAAGGGGAAAACAAAATGCTTCTGCAACGTGCGCACAACGAATTCCATGTTCTCGGCGGAGGCGTACCAGAGGTCGGTCAGCACGTAACTAAACTGGATTTCGTTCTGCACGCTGATGCGCAACAACATCCGAAAGCGTTCATTCTTACTGATCGCGCTGCGGCGCTTTTCCTTGCCGGTTTTCGGGTCGAGATAAGTTTCCGTTTTGGTCACCAAGTCAAAAGCTACCGGCAAGCCGACTCCACCCACTTGGTAAAAGGCGGTCAGAAAATTGATTCCTTTGACCGAGCGGTTTTGGGAATGATCCCAATGCCAACAGATCAATTCATTCTCGTCGGTATAAGGTTTTTCGCTGATGCTGTCATCAATGACGATGACGCCATCTGGACTCTCGACCGCCCGCACCAACGGTTTGACCTTTTGCCACAAATGGACGGAGCGTTTCGGCTCTCCAGACAACAACCGGGTGATTTGATCATGGCTAATCGCACCGTCCAAAAGGCGCGACAGATTGGTTGCCGTAACTGGGCCAAACGAACTCAATAAGAAATCGGTGTAGAGGTCGAAGAGTGTTTTGTCCATTTGTTAACCTCCGTTGCGGAAAGTTTGAAACTGAACGCGGTTTTGGGTAGCTTACTTGTAAACAAAGGACTTAGATAGGTTGTGTTTGTTCAAGCTTGACCCCATATCTTGGATCCCAGCCTTGATAAAAACGGATTCTGGGCCATTTTTAAGCCGAGTTTGACCTCAATTGTCAAGTTTTGGCCGACTTCAAACCCGTAAGTCTAAACTTTCCGCAACGGAGTTTGTCAACTTTTGCTCAAGACTTCTTTCTGCGTAACGTGAGTTTATAATGAAGGCTGAAAAACGGATCAAAACGCAGCGGCGAGCAAAACAGGGATATTTTGATGTCACCGAAGCGGACTATCAGTCGAGTCTGGCGAATGGACTCGACGAAGAAACTCTGCTTAAACCGGGGCACTACAAATTCATTCGCGGCGGTTTCAAGCAGATGCATCCGGATTACGATCCAAAGACTGCCAAAGTGAAGATTTCGATTTGCATCGACAAGGATGTCCTGAACCATTTCCGCGCTCGCGCCGAGCAAGCGAGCGCCGCGCCGTATCAGACGCAGATCAATTACGTGTTGCGCGAAGTGATGGAAAGAGACCTCGTGGCCGGAACCTCGCAACAGCATTCGCAGGCTGCCGTCTTGGTCAATGATTCGGAATTTATCGCTGCCGTGGCAAAGCAGGTAGCGGCAAACCTCAAACGCCCGTCAAAATCCAGACAGCGAACGAAAGTAGAGAGATTGCGGGACTGATGGCCCTTGACGCCCTGCATCTGGCATCGGCCGAAAAGGCTGGGGCCGATTTCTTTTGCACGTGCGACGACAAGTTATCGAAGAAAGCCGTAGTGCTGGCCGAAGCGGGAGTCAGGATAGTTTCGCCGATAGAATTGATCGGGGAGATTGGGGAGATGGAAAAATGACAGTCGAAGTGAAACCACTTGTCGAGATCACGCACGAGGCCGTAAGCCTGCTGTGCAAGCACATCGGAATCGTCAATACGATCCGATTCATCAATCAATTTACGACCGGCTATGGAAACTATACAGAAGAACGCCGGGAAATGTTTGAGAATCTGACGATGGATGAGATAGCTGCGGAAATCGAGAAAAGCAGAAAGCGTTGCGGCATTCAGCGAACCGGAGAGGTCCTGGATTCGCTCTGAAGTGATCGAGAACCGCTGTTTGAAAGAAGCTGATTTTACTCACCCGTTTACTCAGCCTCTCAGATCGAATTTGACCTCATCGCTTAAGCGATAGCAGCCAGATTCCTGGTTAGCTTGCTACAGGGCATATGCAGACGAGCAGAACCAGACTTGAAGACATGGATTTTAAACCCCGTACTCCATTCCTCCGACTGGCCCTCATTTTGCTGGTCTTCTCCTTCTTCACATTTGTACTGATCACCGAAACCAAATCTCGATTGGAGTTCTCACCGATCACAGACCCGAACTTCCTTGCCGAGACTGTTTTCGTAGTCTTGCTCCTGCTCTTATTCTCAGGCTTCATGCTTTCCTACCTGCTATTACAGTTCCGGCTGAGATTCACCGAGGAAGGTATCCACAGGCGGACCCTGCTGAAGCCGCGCCTCATCCGGTGGGACGATGTGAAGCGAGCGCAGGTAAGCGGCGTCAGAGGATACTTCGCATTGGAGTTATGGGTGAGCAGGAGGCGGTGCGTGTTGGTTCCGCTGTTGGAGTACGGGCGGGGAAGAAGCCTGCTTGCAGAAATAAGGAAGCGGTTGGCAGTGGAAGTAGAAGTATCGGAGAGGAACCTGGCGGTGTTGAGGGAAGAATGATGTGTGGGTTGATCACCTATCATGAAGGCTGAAAAACGGATCAACTCGAAGAGGCGAGCAAAACAGGGATATGTTGATGTCACCGAAGCAGAGTACCAGTCGAGCCCGGCAAAAGGACTCGACGAAGAAACGCTTCTTAAACCGGGGCGCCACAAATTCATTCGCGGGGGTTTCAAGAAAATGCATCCGGATTACAATGCCAAAACCGCCAAGGTGAAGATTTCGATCTACATCCACAAGGATGTTCTGAATCACTTCTGCACCCGCGCCGAAGCGATAATCCTTGCGTGGGCGTTGCTCCGCAGCCGGCTACATCTCAAAGGACCGGAATACATCGATGCCCAGGACGACCACCTCGAATAAAAACACAATCGCCTCCAATCCAGCCGGCGAGCGCTCATCTGCAGAAAACTTCTGTATCATCTGTTCCGGGACGTAAGGAAGGAGTTTGGCGATGGCAAAGAGCAACCTGCTGAACACTCAAACCCCCAACTTTCAGGGACTGATCGGCAATGGAAGGATCTACCGGGTTCCGAAATACCAGCGTGATTATTCCTGGGAGGAAGAGCAATGGGAAGATCTCTGGAATGACATCCTGGAATTGCGTGATAAGTCCGATGACCGCCATTACATGGGCGCATTAGTTGTCGAAGAGTTGAGCGATCGGGAATTCATGATCATTGACGGGCAGCAGCGGTTAGCGACCTTGAGCATCCTCGCTCTGGCTGTGATTGCCAAACTGGTAAAAATCGCGGATCGCGGCGTGGAACCTGAGGCGAACCGCGAAAGAGCCTCCAGCTTGCGCAATCTGATCATCGGCGAAAAAGACCCCGCGTCCCTGGTCGAGAGCAGCAAGTTGTTCCTTAACGATACAGACGACGCTTTTTACCAGGACTACCTGGTTCAGTTGCATTCGCCGCGCAATCCAAGAGGCATGCCGAAGTCGAATCGTTTGCTCTGGGAATGTTTCCGGTACTTCTCGGGGCGTCTGGATGAAGTAGCGGATTTCGATGCCGACGGCAAGGCGTTGGCATCGCTCATTTCTGAAACCGTGGCACGACAGCTTCTATTCATTCTCATCACTGTGGATGATGAACTGAACGCATATACAGTCTTTGAAACCCTCAATGCGCGCGGGATCGAGTTGTCGGCCACCGACCTTCTGAAAAACTATCTCCTCTCTCGGGTCAAGGTGGAATCCGACCTCGAAGCATTGCATCGACGCTGGCGATCATTGCTTTCCACGGTAGCTCAGGAGCGCTTCCCGGAATTTCTCCGTTATCACCTGCTTTGTGACCAACCCAAGATTCGCAGTCAAAGACTGTTCAAACTGGTGCGTGAGCGCGTAAAGGCGCCGGAGCAGGTATTCGTCTTGATGAACGAGTTGGATAATCGCGCCGATCTCTTTTCAGCCCTTGGCGATCCCAATCACGGCTACTGGATCGAAACGCCCGATTGCAGGCCGCACATTCGCGATTTGAATCTTTTTCGCGTCAAACAGATGACGCCGTTGCTCTTCGCCGTCTGGGAGCGATTTCCGAAGGCGGAGTTCGCCCGGGTTCTCAAACTGGTAAGCATCATCTCATTCCGTTACACAGTCGTCAGCGGCCTCAACACCAATTCGCTGGAACCCGTCTATCACCACGCTGCGAAAGCAGTGCTAGATGGCATCGCACGAACGGCGAGAGATGTCTTCGAGCAAATCAAAGGCATCTACGTCGAGGATGAGAAATTCAAACAGGATTTTTCGAGACTTTCGATTGAAACGGCAGGGCAGCGCAAGAAGCTGGCAAAATACATCCTTGCAAAATTGGAATCAGACCGTTCAAACCGTTCGTGTGATCCGGATACCGATCCAGGCAGCATTGAGCACATTCTTCCGGAAAACCCGACCACGGCATGGGAGACATCATTCCCTCGCCAACACTGGGAAACATCAGTGTATCGAATCGGTAATCTGACCTTGCTGGAACCTTCACTGAACCGACAAGCAGGAAATGTTGAATATCCGGAGAAACTCCGGATCTACGCCGGCAGCAACTACAATCTGACTCGGGGCATCATCGATCTCGCGCCCCAGGATTGGACACCCGAGTTACTCAATGAACGACAACGCAAAATGGCGGCGAGAGCAGCGCATATTTGGCGAGCGGATTTCGCTTCAATAACTCCTCACGACTTCGGGACATAAAAGAGAGATAACGGAACAAACGAAATAAGACGGAACAAACGGAAATATTCAACTTTTCCGTAATTTTCGTTTCATTTCGTATGTTCCGTTATCTCTCTTTCCTCCCTTGCCGACAAGGAGTAGGCGCGCCCGCACTCCCGCTTTTCGTCGTTCTGCTGTAAATTGGCTCCCCTATGACCGAAATAGTCGATGAGATATTCCGGCGATTCGACGAGCGCGGGGCGCAAAGTTACGGCGAGGGCGTAACCGAACTGCAACACGCGCTGCAATGCGCGATGTTCGCTTCGCGCGCAGCCGAACCCCGCGAAATAGTCGCCGCCTGCCTGCTTCACGATTACGGCCACCTGCTTCACGATCTCGGCGAAGACATCGCCGAACGCGGCCTCGATGCGCGCCACGAAGAACTCGGCGCACAGCGCCTTACGCAATGGTTTCCTGCGGAAATCGTCGAACCCATTCGCCTGCACGTGCAGGCAAAGCGCTACCTTTGTCTGCGGCGGACCGCCTATTTCAACGGCCTTTCCGACGCTTCGCGCCTGAGTCTGCAATTGCAGGGCGGCGTCATGACCGAAGGCGAAGCCCTCGACTTTGAAACTGATCCTTACAGCAACGCCGCAATACGCGTGCGGCTTTATGACGATGCGGGCAAGGTCCCGGATCTCGCTACGCCCGGACTGGAAAGCTTCCGCGAATTGCTGGAATCGCTCATCCGGCCCTAACCCCGCTCTCGCCCGTTCCGGCTCCCTATAACTGCATGAACGAATCCCCGCAACCCGACAAAACCGGCGCCCGGTTTACGAATCAGTGGCGACTCTCGGTATGGGCCGTCACTGCGGCGTTCGGCGCGTATTTCTGCATGTACGGTTTTCGCAAACCGTTCACCGCCGCCGCATACGAAGATCTGACGTTCTGGAACTTCAGCTACAAATCGGTGCTCGTAACGGCTCAGGTATTCGGCTACATGCTGTCGAAGTTTCTGGGCATACGCATAATTGCAGAGATGCGCCCGGAAAGGCGCGCGCGCACGCTGCTGCTGCTTGTGGGCGCGGCTCAGGCGGCGCTGTTTTTTTATGCAATTGCGCCCGCGCCGTGGAATTTCGTATTTCTGTTTCTGAACGGGCTGCCGCTCGGACTCGTGTTCGGACTGGTGCTGGGGTTTCTCGAAGGCCGGAGAATGACCGAAGCCCTGACGGCCGGATTATGCGCCAGTTTTATACTTGCGGACGGTGCGGCGAAATCCGTAGGCGCGTATCTGCTGGAGGCCGGAGTCTCGCAGTTCTTTATGCCCTTCGCCGCAGGACTGGTCTTTACACTGCCGCTGCTCCTTTTCGTATGGATGCTTGCGCGGATTCCGGCGCCGACCGCAAGCGATGTAGAACACCGCAGCGAACGCGCGCCGATGACGCGCACGGACAGGCGCGCGCTGTTTCTGAAATACGCTGCGGGATTGACGCTGCTCATAGGCGCGTATCTGCTGCTGACGATTCTGCGCAGCGTGCGCGCGGATTTTGCGCCCGAGATATGGCAGGGGCTCGGCTATAAAGGACAGCCCGCAGTATTCACGCGCTCGGAATTGTTTGTTATGTTCGGCGTGATCATCGCCAACGGGATGGCGGTGTTGATACGCAACAACCGCCGCGCGTTTTTCACTGCGCTCGGTACTGCGTTCGGAGGATTCGGGCTCGCGGCGCTGGGGCTTGCAGGATGGTCGGGCGGCTGGATCGGCGGCTTTGGATTCATGGTGCTCATAGGGCTGGGACTGTATCTGCCTTACGTCGCCGTGCACACGACCGTTTTCGAGCGGTTGATTGCGATGACCGGAGATCGCGGCAACATCGGGTTTCTGATGTACCTGGCCGATGCATTCGGCTATCTTGGTTATGTCGCGGTGATGCTTGTACGGGGCGCCGTGCAAACGGATCAGAGTTTTCTGGATTTCTTTGCGACGCTTGCAGCAGCCGTTACTGCGCTCGGCGCGTTGATGCTCGGGGGCTGCTGGATATACTTCGCCGCGCGCACCCGCAAACACAAAACCGTTTCACAGCAGATGGGCGCATATCGTGAAACTCAGGAGAGATAACGGAACAAACGAAATAAGACGGAACAGACGGATATCTCTCTTTTGCGCTTCTGGAAAGCAATGCAAGAATACGATGATGCAATAGTCGGAGCCGGGATTATGGGCCTTGCGCACGCGTATGCATTGGCGCGGCGCGGGCGAAGCGTGGTTGTCTTTGAGCGTCAATCGAGGGCGCAGGGCGCGTCGGTGCGCAATTTCGGAATGCTGTGGCCGATAGGTCAGCCGAAGGGCCTGCCCCGGCAGGTGGCGATGCAAAGCCGCGGAATATGGCTCGACGTTCTGAGGGAAAGCGGTTTGTGGCACGAACAGACGGGTTCGCTGCATCTGGCCTATCGCGAAGACGAAGAAGCCGTGCTGCGCGAATTTCTCGATGCAGCCCCCCGCGACGGCTACGAATGCGAATGGCTCGCTCCACACCGCGTGCTCGATTGCGCGCCGCTTGTGAATCCCGAAAACCTCAGGGGCGCGTTGTGGTCGCCTTCGGAGATATGCATAGATCCGCGCCAGGTTGTTGCGGCGCTTCCAGACTGGCTCGAACGAAATTACGGCGTGCGGTTTGAATTCAACTGCGCGGCCACGGCGTACGATCATCCCACGGTGACGGCGGGCGGGCGCGAGTGGACGGCCGGAAATCTTTACGTATGCTCGGGCGAGGATTTTCAGACGCTTTATCCCGATGCGTTCAGGGAAAGCGGCCTTTACCGCGTAAAATTGCAGATGATGCGATCGCAGGCATACGGCGAGTCGGTGCGCATAGGCCCGATGCTGGCCGCGGGTTTGACGCTCTGTCATTACAGAAATTTTCAGGATTGCCCGTCGCTGCCCGCGCTGCGCGAAAGATTTTCAACCGAGATGCCGGATTACGTCCGCTACGGAATACACGTAATGGCGTCGCAACATGCAAGCGGCGAGGTTACAATCGGAGACTCTCACGAATACGACTCGGCGATCACGCCGTTTGACAGGGAAGAAATCAACGAACTGATACTCGGGTATCTGCGCACGTTTCTGTTGTTGCCGGATTTGCGCATAGCCGAGCGGTGGCAGGGAGTATATGCCGCGCATCCTGCGGAGTTGTGCTGGACGGCGCGCCCCGCCGCAGGTGCGATGATCGCGGCGAGTCCGAGCGGACGCGGGATGACGATGTCGTTCGGAATCGCGGAGAGAATCGTCGCTGAAAATCTGGAAGAAACCGGGGGAGAGGGCGGATGAAGATACGCATTGAACTGGCCGTATTCGATATGGCGGGAACCACGGTATCGGAAGGGGGCGCCGTCTACAGGGCGCTGCACGACACGCTTGCCGCGCACGGCGTCGATGTGGACGACGCCGCGATACACGGTGTGAAGGGAACCGACAAACGCGAGGCGCTGCGCACGCTCGTCGAGCAATCGCCGCTCAGCGATGCGTTGCTGCCGCGCATGGAATCGATTCACCACGATTTCATAGAGCGGTTGCTTGCCTTTTACCGCTCGGACGCTTCGGTGGGCGAAGTCCCCGGCGCAAGCGATACGTTCAGGACGCTGAAAGCAAACGGCGTCAAGGTTGCGTTGAATACGGGATTCAACCGTCTGGTAGCGCAGACGCTCATAGACCGCATGGAATGGGAGAGAGACGCCTTGATCGACGCCTCGATAACGAGCGATGAAGTGGAGCGCGGGCGTCCGCATCCGTTTATGATAAGGGCGCTGATGCAGCGTCTGGGCGTGGACGATCCGGGGAGCGTGGTAAAAACGGGCGATGCGCCGTCGGATCTGCTGGAGGGAAAAAATGCGGGTTGCGGGCTGGTAGTAGGAGTCACGCGCGGATCGAGCACGCGCGAGCAGCTTGCAGTGCATCCGCACGATCATCTGATCGACACGGTAGCGGATCTGCCCCGTCTGCTGGGCATCTGATTCAAACCGAATTTCACCACTATGGAACAAACCAGAGACAACGAGTTTCGCCTTTTTCCGTTTGTTCCGTGGTTTCAAACGCAGGAGTCCGAATCATGACAAAGAACATCAATCGCCGTCGTTTTATGGCCGAAGCGGGCGCAGGAGTAGCGGGTGCGGGCGTGCTTTCGGCGAAATCCTGGGCGCGCGTTCCGGGCGCAAACGAACGCATACAGATGGGCGTCATCGGAGCGGGCGGACGCGGGCGCAGCGTAATGGGTTCGTTCAACAGGATCGGCGACGGAGTGGAATTCATTTATGTTTGCGACGTCTACGAACCGAACATCAACAACACTCTCAGGCTTGCGCGTTCGGGCGCAAAAACCACGATGGATTATCGCCAACTGCTCGACGACAGGGAGGTAATCGCCGTGCTCAACGCGACGCCCGATCACTGGCACGCGCCCGTGCTGATGGATGCGGTTGCGGCGGGCAAGGACGTGTATACGGAAAAGCCGTTTTCGTATTCGATCGAAGAGGGCGCGCGCATGGTCAAGGCCGTGCGCGCTACGAAGCAGATCGTGCAGGTCGGCATGCAGCGCCGCAGCTCTGAAGCCGTGCGCAATGCCAAGAAGCTCGTCGATGACGGAGTGCTCGGCGAAATAGTGATGGCGCGCGCGCAGTGGTTCTGGAACCGCAAGCCGATGCCCGCGCGCATGGAGCTTGCGGGCAAACTCGACTGGGAGCGCTTTCAGGGGCCGGCCAAAAAACGCTATCCGCTCGACGAACGCAGGTTCTTTCACTGGCGCAACTTTTCGGATTACAACGGCGGCCATATGACCGATCAGGGCACGCACCTGATGGACGTCATTCAGTGGTTCTGCAACGATGGAATGCCGCCGCGCTCGGCCGTATGCCAGGGAGCCATCTACGTTCACAAGGGCGGAGATGCGCCCGATACGTTCTCGGCCGTGTTTGAATATCCCGGTTTTCTCGCTACCTGGACGCTGTGTTACGGCAACTCGTACGAAGACAGTTGGAAGATCCACCTGCAGGGCAAAAAAGCCACGATGGTAATAGACGACGACGGGTACCGCATTTTCCCCGAACCGTGGCAGCGTCCCAACATACCGCCGCAGGCGATTCACGAATACAAGGGCGGCATTCCGACCGAACCGCACGTGAAGAATTTTCTCGACTGCGTGCGTTCGCGGCAGGAGCCGAACGCGCCGGTGGAAGTAGGACACCGCGCGGTAACGGGCCCGCATCTGGCGAACGTTGCTCTGCGCTCGCAGCGGCGCGCGGAACTCAGCGAGGACGGGAAGAAAGAGAAATAACGGAACAGACGAAATTAGACGGAAAGTACGGAAGTATATAATCTTTTCCGTCTGTTACGTCTCATTTCGTTTGTTCCGTTACTTCTCTTTCAAAAAATAAAGATTGACTCGCCGCCGCGATTAGGGTTAAGTATTTAACCGGTCCAAGCGGGCCTCCTTCCTCTCAGACAGGAAGCCCGTCGCCTCAGTCCGTAAATATAACGACCGGGTGAGTCATGGAACACTCGATGTCCGGGAAGTTCTCGAACTTCGCCCTGCGCGCAAGCCTCACCTACGCCGCAGCAGCGGGGTTGTGGATACTGCTGTCGGATGCCGTAGTCGCATATCTGTTTTCCGATCCGGCGCATCAGGCAATAATTGGAACATACAAGGGGTTGGCGTTTGTCGGGATGACGGCGTTGCTGCTGTACTATCTCGGTCGCGCGCACTGGCGGCGATATGAAAAGGAGGCCGCCGCGCGCAGCAAAACCGAGCAGGCGATGCGGGAGATGCTCGAAGTATATCGGGGGCTCTTTGAAGTCAATCCTCATCCGATGTGGGTATACGACAGGGAGACGCTGCGGTTTCTGGCTGTGAATCGTGCGGCGATTGCGCGCTACGGATACACCGAGGCGGAGTTTCTGAATCTCACGATCGCCGACATCAGGCCGTCAGAGGATGTCGAGACGCTGCGCGATGTACTGGCGAATGCTCCGGCCGGGTTCAATGAATCCGTCGCGCGCCATCGGTTGAAGGACGGCGCGGTGATACTGGTGGAAATTTCCGGGCATACGATGGAATACGCCGGTCGTCCGGCGAAGCTGATACTGGCGCAGAACGTAACGAAGCGCATGGAGGTGGAATCCGAGATACGGCGGTTGAATGCGGAACTGGAGCGCAGGGTTGCGGAAAGGACGGCGGAACTGGAGGTGAAAAACCGCGAGCTTGAGACCTTCACCTATTCGGTATCGCACGATCTGAAGGCTCCGCTGCGCGGGATAGACGGCTACAGCCGGCTGCTGCTCGAAGACCATTCGGACAAACTCGACGACGAGGGGCGGCGATTCCTGAACACCGTCAGGCAATCGGCGCGGCAGATGGGGCAGTTGATCGACGATCTGCTGGCGTATTCGCGGCTGGAGCGGCGCACGTGGAAGACGGCAGAAGTGGAGTTGCGGCCGCTTGTGGAGCTGCTGGCGGCGGAGCGGGAAGAAGAGATAAGGAATCGGGGCGGAGAGATCCGCGTGGACGTTCCGGCTATAAGCATTTCGGCCGATGCAGACGCACTGGCGATGGCGCTGCGCAATCTTATAGACAACGCGATAAAGTTTACGGGCGCCGAACCAAATCCCGTTATAGAGATTGCGGGCAGCGAAACGGAAACGGGGTGTATGCTTTCGATAAAGGATAACGGGGTCGGTTTCGATATGAAGTTTCACGACCGCATCTTCGATATATTTCAGCGGCTGCATCGCAGCGAGGACTATCCGGGCACGGGCATCGGGTTGACGATCGTGCGCAAGGCGATGCAGCGCATGGGCGGGAGTGCAAGGGCGGAGAGTGAACCGGGGTGCGGCGCGATTTTTTATCTGGAAATACCAAAATAATGAGCATAGTCAAACGCCCCATTTTGCTGGTCGAAGACAATCCGGTGGATCTGGATCTGACGCTGCGCGCCTTCAAGCGCCGCAAGCTTACAAATCCCATCGAGGTGGCGCGCGACGGCGAGGAGGCGCTCGAATGGGTAGCGCGCACGGCGGCGATCGGCGAGGGACTTCCGGTGCTGATACTGCTGGATCTGAAGTTGCCGAAGGTAGACGGGCTGGAAGTGCTGAGGCATCTGAAGACGCATCCGTCGTTTCGCGCCGTTCCGGTCGTTGTGCTGACGACATCGAGCGAGAGCGCGGACGTGCAGACGGCTTATCAACTGGGGGCGAATTCCTACATAGTAAAACCGGTGGACTTCGAAAAGTTCATCGAGGTAGCGGCGCAGATAGAATTGTACTGGACGGTGCTCAATGCTCCTTTGGAGTAAGAAATTCCGAATACGCGCATAACGTTTTTTTTCGGAATTTCAGTTTATCCCGCGGTTTCGATTTTGGTGTTCAGTACACTGCTAATCAAGCTCTTTGAGTTTTTCAGCCGCAGCAGCGGCGAAAGATCTGTAGCCCAGGGCGGCGAGCCCTGGGTGAGTGTGTAGAAACCATGTAAGCCCCGGAGGGGGCGGAAGATCTTTCGCCCTTTCAGGGCTCGGACGTTTTTCGCCTGCTGACCTGGCGCTCACGCACCAGGCTACAGATCTTTCGCCGCT
>JAHBSF010000031.1 GCA_019639255.1 Acidobacteriota bacterium
TTGAGACGGAAGTAGAGAACACGGAAAACAAGAGGCAGAAATCACGGAAAGATAATCGCCATTTCGTGAATTCCGTGAGTTCCGTGTTCTCTCCGGAAGGAGATCATTGTTGACCAGGTCGCAATTTATACGTCTCGCCGGGCTGTGCGCTGTGGAGCGGCTGATCCGTCCCGGTGCATCTTTCGCCCATTCGTCGGCGGACGAAGCGATCGAGGCGCTGCTGGCCGAGAGCTTCGTCATGGATGGAAACGTCAATCTGGGGATGCGCCGGGGCCGCGGGTATTCGCCGCTGGAGCCCGGAGCGATCAAGCGACTTACCGGGCTATCGGCCGGAAATCACACGGTTCGGCCCGAGTCGATGGATTCGCTCAGCCGCAGGGTTGAAGCGAACCAGAAGGCGCTGCTGAAGGTCGAGCGAGCGTCGGATTTCGACCTCGCCGCAGAGTCCGGCAGATACGGCGTTGTGTTCTACATGCAGGGCGGCTTTGATCTGAAAGGTTCGGTCGAACCTCTCGCACAATGGAAAGCCGCCGGATTGCGGGTGCTGCAATTGACCATGGACGACAACGCTTTGGGAGGCGGTACGGCAGGAGATGATCGTCCGCTGACCGAGTTCGGCAAGCGCGTAGTTCGCGAATTGAACCGGCTGCGGATGATCGTCGACGTCTCCCACTCGGGGCGGCGGACGACGCTTGACGCCGCCGCCGCCTCAAGCCGTCCGATCACCGCCAATCACGTAAATGTCGAGGCGCTGACGCCGCATCTCAGAAACAAGTCCGACGAGGAGTTGAAGGCGATCGCCGCAACGGGCGGCGTAGTAGCGGCGACCAATATCAACCGCTACCTTATTCGCGATCCCCGGCGCCCGGCTACGATGGACGATTTCGTCAGCCACGTAGAGTACGTTGTTGAAAAGATAGGGATCGATCACGTCGGGATTTCGAGCGACAGCTATATGGACGGCTCGCAGCGCTACGACGTCGATTACTCGGATCAAATGATGTCAAGCGCCGGGCGCTGGAAACACGTCACGCGCAAGCTGGCCGAGAGAGGATATTCCACCTCGGATCTGAAAAAGATCCTCGGGCTGAATTTCAGACGCGTGTACGAACGGGTGCTCGATCCCTGAGATGCAGAGGAGACGGATAATACAAGGAGTCGATAGATGCGTTTTAATGACTGGATAGCGACGGTAGACACACATACCGAGGGGCAGGCGACGCGAATCATCACCGGGGGTGTGCGTCCGTTGCCGGGGCCGAGTCTGGCGGCCAAGATGCGCTTTTTCAGGGAGGAGTTGGACTATCTTCGAGTTGCGCTGATCTCGGAGCCGCGCGGGCATCGCGACATGTACGGCTGCATGCTCACCGCCCCTACCGTCGAAGGTGCGGACTACGGCATGTTCTTTATGGATAACTCGGGCCTCATGAACATGTGCGGCCACGCGACGGTAGGGGTTTCAACCGCACTGGTGGAACTGGGCATGGTCAAGGTAACTGAGCCGGTGACGCCGATTGTGTTTGAGACGGCGGCAGGGATTGTCAGGGCGAACGTCTCGGTCGAGCAGGGCCGCCCGCGCAGCGTCTCATTCAACAACGTCCCGGCGTATGTCGAACATCTCGACGCCGAAATATCGGTTCCGGGCATAGGACGGATCCTTGTGGATGTTGCTTACGGCGGCAATCAGTTTGTCTTTTTTTCGGCGAATGACGCGGGAATCGACGTTTCATCTGAGAATATAAAGAAGATCGTCGACGCCGGGATGAACGTCATGGATGCGGCCAACGAACAATTGAGAGTTACGCGGCCCGAAAACGGAAACGGAAAGCCGATCAACATCGCGACGATCATCGCCGAGCCGAAAGATCCTGCGGCGACTTACCGCAACGTCCACGTATTCGGGCCGCGCCAGTTCGACCGCTCGCCCGGCGGAACCGGCACCAGCGCGCGTCTCGCCGTGTTGAGCGCCAAGGGATTGCTCGGCGAGAACGAAGAAGTCATAGTCGAAAGTCTTACGGGCGGATTCTTCCGCGGCAGGATACTGGAACAGGTGATGATCGACGGCAAGGGGGCAACGCTGACGCAGGTTACGGGCAGCGCCCACATCACGGGATTCCATCAGTTCGTCATCGATTCGGAGGACAGGCTGCGCCATGGTTTTCTCATCGAGTAGCGGGCAACACGCAGCGCAGGCGGACAACCGCAGCACTCGCATCCTGGTGCTGTTTGCGGTCGCACTGTTCGGGGCATCGTGCAATGCGGCATCGGCGGGTCGCGGGGTTCGTTTTGAAGTTTCGTTCCCGTCATCGGTGCGCGCCGAGCCGGTGACCGGGCGAGCATATATTCTGATAACGCGCGATCGCGACAGCAGGGCCATAACCCAGCGCAGCTTCGGCCACCAGCCCGTTTTGAGCCGGACGGGCGAACCCTTCTTCGCCGTGGATGTCGAGAACCTTGCCCCCGGCGCTGCTGCGGTCATTGACGCGTCGGCCATAGGGTATCCGGTTGCGACGCTCTCGGAGATGCCTGCGGGCGATTATTTTGCGCAGGCGGTGATGAACATCTATACGGAGTTTCATCGCGCGGACGGCCGCAAAATATGGGCGCACATGGATCAGTGGGAAGGCCAGCATTTCAACTGGTCTCCCGGAAACCTTCTGAGCGAAGTCCAACAGGTTCGGATCTCTAACGATAACTCCACGACTTATCGTCTGGAATTGACCAGCGAGATTCCGCCGGTCGAAATTCCCCCCGACACTCCTGCGGTGCAGCGCATCAAGATCCAAAGCGAGCGCCTGAGCGAATTCTGGGGGCGCCCGATATACCTCGGTGCAACAGTGCTGTTGCCGAAAGGATACTGGGATGATGACGCACTGTACCCGACCATATATGTACAGGGTCATTTCAGCCTCGATCCGCCCTTCGGTTATACGACCGAGCCGGCGCCGGAGAGCGAGCAGGCTGCAAGTGCACGCAAAAGGCGAGGAGTCGAGACTGGATACGAGTTTCAGCAATCCTGGAATTCGGAAGGGTTTCCGCGTTTTATCGCGGTGACGCTGCAGCATCCGACGCCGTATTTCGACGATTCATATCTGGTCAATTCGGCCAACAACGGTCCGTATCAGGACGCTGTCACGCACGAACTGATTCCGGAGCTTGAGAAAAGATTCCGCCTGATCCCCAAGGGCTACGCCCGGCTGCTGACAGGCGGCTCAACCGGCGGATACGAGGCTCTGGCCGCGCAGGTTCATCAGCCCGAGTTCTACGGCGGGGCGTGGGTTTTTTACCCGGATCCCATCGATTTTCGCAGCCTGTTCCTGATCAACATCTATGAAGACGAGAATGCATTTCGTGCGCCGGGCTATGAATGGCTTGCACCCGAGCGGTACGCCTTCCGCGCCGCGGACGGGCAACCGTTGCAATCGATACGGCAGTTGAGCCGGCTGCACGATGCGCTGGGGAGCCGCGGCAGGTCGGGCGAGTACCTCGAGGCGTGGGAGGCCGCATTCGGGCCGGTCGGATCGGACGGATACCCGCGTCCGCTGTGGGATCGGAAGACTGGCGGAATCGACCGCGAGGTGGCCGGGTACTGGCGCGACCAGGGGTATGATCTACGACATTATCTCCAGGAGAACTGGAACAGGATCGGACCGGCGCTCGTGGGCAAGCTTCATCTGTTTTGCGGCGATATGGACAATTACTATTTCAATCTCCCGGTCTACTTTCTTGAAGACTTCCTGACCCGGACCACCAAACCCTACTACGCGGGATCATTCTCCTACGGGCGACCGCTGAAGGATCACGGATGGCATCCGATGAATAATGCGGATATGCTGAGGCAGATGGCCCGGCATATCGAAAAATACCGGCCGGCCGGCGAGCCGGCCAGCCCGCGCGTGCCCGGGCGCCGTTAAATATCGGCGGAGCAGATACAGTGGCCGACAAGGAATCGCCGGGAGAAGGTTTCAGCGTCATCCGCAGATTCAGGAGGGCGAGGCTCGAGGTTTTCTGCATCCTGTTCGGTGTTTACGTAGGGTATTATTTTTGCCGCGTGACGTTGCCGGTGGCGATGCCCTCGCTGGAATCCTCCTTCTCGCTTAGCAAGACCGAGACGGGATTCATCCTGTCGGTCTACTACCTGATCTACTCTTTCGCCAAACTCATCAACGGATTTCTCGGGGATCGTCTGGGCGGCAAGACAATGCTGCTGGTGGGCGTGTTCGGATCGGTGATATGCAATCTTGCATTCAGTTTCGGGGAGGGGATGAACCATTTCGCAGCGGTCTGGGGACTGAACGCCTACTTTCAGTCGATCGGATGGCTGGCGATGATATCCATCCTCTCGCAATGGTACCCGAGCCGCGAGAGCGGGCGCTCGCTGGGAGTTATGTCGCTCAGTTATCTGCTTGGAGACTTTCTGGCGCGAGCTTCGGCTGGGCTCGTACTGATGCAGTTGTCCTGGCGGGGTATGTTCTGGGTTCATGCGGGAGTGTTGGGAGCAATCGGCGCGGCTGCGTATCTGCTGTTGCGGCCGTCTCCCGGCGGGTTGGGGCTGCCGGATCTGGAAACATATGATCGGCATTCTGGATCCCGCGTCGGAGTTGCGTGCGACGAAACAGGAGCAAGAGCCGGGAGCACAGGATCGAGATCCGAATACTTGCAGCATCTCGCAGGCATGCTCGGAAACAGAGCCTTCTGGATCGTGTGTCTGGTTTGCCTGAGCCTCTCGATTGTCCGATATGTGTTTTGGGGCTGGTCGGTGCAGTACCTGATCGACAGGGGATCGGGCATCGGTCTGGCGTCAATGGCATCGGCCGTGTTTCCGTTGTTCGGCTGCGCAGGCACGATTCTGGCGGGGTGGATTTCGGATCGAATGGACGCCAGAAGGGGGCCTGTGATGGCCGTTATGTGCACGCTTCTTGCCGGCTCGATCTTCGCCTTCAGCAGGATTCCCGGTCAGGACCCGGTCTTGCTCACGATGGCGCTCGGCCTGATAGGCTTCAGCCTCTACGGTCCTTACTCCATGCTCGCCGGAGCCATTGCCCTCGATTTCGGGTCCCGGCATTCGTCGGCGTCCGCCGCGGGCATCATCGACGCAGTAGGCGCATTCGGCACCATCATCACGGGCGTCGGCATGGGGTATCTGATCGATCGCTACGGCTGGAATACGGCGTTTTTCTTCGTGCTTTCAGTCACGCTGGTCGCGGCGGGATCGAGCTTCGCTCTCTGGAACACGAGGGCGTACCAGGCAAATCCTCCGCAGCAAACAGCCGCCTGAGTCGGGAAACCGGGACGCAAAATCCGCAATGCCCCGCAGACGGGCAACCGAACCCGAATGGCCGCATTGCTTCTGTCCCGGCACTCTGATATACCGCCGGGATATTAAAGGAGGTAAATTGATGGCCAAAAAGAAATCATCGGCGGACAACGGGGCAACGCCTTACGACATTCTTGTGGAGAGGATTCTGTTCGGGGATTACGCACCCGGGATGAGTCTGGTGGAGCAGGATATTGCCAGGGAACTGCGGCTCAGTCGCACGCCGGTGCGCGAGGCGCTGCTGCGGCTCAAGCTGGAGGGGTTGGTAAAGATCATTCCGCGCGGAGGCATCTACGTAGAAGAAGCCAATGTGCAGACGATCAGAGATGTAACCGAAGTACGGCTGGTGCTCGAAGAATGTTTGCTGCGGCTGGCGGTGGATCGCTGTCCGGACGCGTTGCTTGATGAAATTGAAGAGTGGTTCAAGAGGCTTGAGCCGGTATGGAGCAAACTGACGCCGCGCCAATGGCTCGAACGCGACGACCAATTCCATCAGTTTCTTTATCGCGCCGGGGGAAACCAGACGCTCGCCGCGCACCTGACGCTGCTGCGGCGCAAGTCGGTGCTTTTCTGGAGTCAGTTGGGCGAGCGCCATAATTCGCTTGAAGCGATCATCGGGGATTTCCGGGCAATTGTCGCCGCATTAAGGGATCGCGACGCCGAGACGTGCGTGGAGGTCATAGGGCGGCACGTGCTTGCCGATCTGGACCGCATTCAAAGGTTCCTTAAACCCACGCCGATGAAGCTCACTCGATTTTCCGCCGAGTGATTCCCGGTTGTATACGCAGAATGGAGGTACGCGCCGATGTTATCAGGGCAGGCGGGCCGATGGGTATATTGCGGTCTGGGAATTATTCTGGCGGCGGGAATTCTGGCGGGAATACTGTTGTCGAGCGTGGTCGCCGGGCAGGAGAAAAGCGGCGACGATTCCGAAACCCTGCTTGCCCGCGCCCGCCGGTTGCTCGGGGAAGTTCCCCTCATCGATGGGCACAACGATGTACCCTGGCAGTACTGGGTGCGGGCGCGAAACCATCTCGACCGGATCGACCTCGCGGCCGATACGAGTCGTCTGTCCCCCCCGATGCACACCGACATCCGGCGGTTGCGCGAGGGGCAGGTAGGCGGGCAGTTCTGGGCGGTTTACATTCACAAAACCTCGGCAGGGCCCGGGGCGACGCGCGCCGCGCTCGATCAGTTGGATATCGCCCGCCGGATCATCGACCGTTACTCCGGAGATCTTGAACTTGCGCTTTCGGCCGACGATATAGTTCGCATTCATGCGGCGGGCAAAGTGGCCTCTCTTCTGGGTCTGGAGGGAGGGCACGCCATCGAAAACTCGCTCGGCGTTCTGCGCCAGATGCACGCTCTCGGCATTCGATATATGACGCTCACACACGGCGCGACGATAGACTGGGCGGACTCGGCTACCGATGTTCCGCTGCGCAACGGGCTGACGCCTTTCGGCAGGCTCGTCGTCGGAGAGATGAACCGGCTCGGCATGATGGTTGATATTTCACACGTCTCGCCGAAGACGATGCACGACGTTCTCGACATAACCGAAGCCCCGGTGCTGTTTTCGCACTCGTCGGCGAGGGCGCTCAACGATCATCCGCGCAATGTACCCGACGATGTATTGCGGCGCGTCAAAGACAACGGCGGCGTGGTCATGGTCGCCTTCGTCCCGTACTTCGTAACTCGTGAGGCGAGTCTTTACAACGCGCAGCTTGCAGGCGAGCGGGCGCGCCTCGAACGGCTGCTTCCCTACGACGCAGCAGGGCGCGAACGAGAGCTGAAATCCTGGATCGAGCGGCATCCCGAACCGCTGCCGACGCTTGCACAGGTAGTCGATCACATCGACCACATCCGCAAAATCGCCGGGATCGACCATATAGGGCTGGGATCGGATTTCGATGGACTTGTCACGGGTCCTGTCGGGCTGGAGGACGTCTCGAAGTATCCGCATCTGATTGCGGAGCTGCTTCGGCGGGGTTATTCGGACGAAGATGCGCGCAAGGTAGCAGGGCTCAATTTGCTGCGCGTGATGCGCGAAAACGAACGCCGCGGCAGGGAAATCCGAAAGACCCGGCCGCCGGCGGACGTGCTGATCGAAGAAATCGATCCGCGTCGCTGAGTGAAGCGAGAACGCGGAATTCGCAGAAGGAAGAATGAGCGTCGCGTGTCTTCCGCTTTATTCCGCGCCTTCCGAGGTTTCTTCCGGCCTCGGCAGACGGAACCAGAAGCGCGAACCGCCCTCCGCACGGTTTTCCTGGCCTATGGCGCCGCCCCATTTTTCGACCGTCATGCGGCAGAAATAAAGGCCGAGGCCGATTTTCCCCCTGCCGCTTTTTCCCTGCGAGAACTTCTGAAACAGCGCAGCGCCCGCTTCCGGGGGAACTCCCGGCCCCTCGTCGTCTATGGTGACAAGCACCTGCTCGCCCTCGTCGTGAAGCCCTACGGTGACGGTGGACTGGGCGGGTGAGTGGCGCAGGGCGTTTTCGATGAGGTTCGAGTATATGCGTTCGAGCCGCGTTTTTTCGCCGGCGACTTTCCAGCCCGCATTTGTATTGAGCGCCGGGTCGAGGCGAATCCGCGCGTTGTGGCGCTCGAAAGCGGGCAGCAGCACCGCGATTACTTCACGCGCTGCGGCGAGCGCGTCGGGAGCCGTCTCGGGATCGATGCTGAATGCCTCGAACTGCTCGATTTCGGATGCGAAGGCCTGGAGTATTTCGCGTATGAGCGTTTCCTGCCGCGTGGATTGTCTGAGCCCTATCTGCACGAGTTCGCGCCCCTGTTCGCTGAGGGTTTCGGTAAGCGACAGCAGTTCGAAGCCCCCCCGTATTCCCATAAGCGGTCCGGCCAGATCGTGCACGATGCAGTGCAGCAGGATTTCCTTCTTGCGGATTTCCTTTTCGAGGCGCTCGTAGTTGAGGCTGCGGTCGTAGCTGATCTGCTGCATCGACTGCTGATTGCGTTCGCTTTCCGAAGCATCCAGCAGAATTATCCAGTCGCCCTCATCGCCGCGGAAAAGATGCACGTCCGTAGCGGGCATTCCGTCCATCTGCACAAACGGAATCGAGCGGCTTTCAGCCCCAAGCGGCAGTTCACCGAAAAGAAACAAGACCTGATCTTCGACCGGTGCGCCCGCAGTCAGACCGTTCAATCCGTAATGATCGAGGCTTCCGCCGGTTGTCAGTAGATCTCCCTCGCGCGAAGCCAGCAGGTATGCGGGCGCGCGGTGGTCGATCGCCATGCGGCGCAGAAATTCGGCTACGGGAGCGGGAAAATCATCCATCATCGCGTTGGTCGCTCGTGCGGTTATCTGAGCATTAACTGTGTAAGAAGTGTGAATGCTTCCTCGACGCCTGCGCCGGATCTGGCGCTGCTGCGTATGACGCGCCAGCCGCGATCGATCAGTTGACGGATTGCGGTTTCTTCTATCTCCCAATCTTCGGTCAGATCGGTTTTGTTGAGAACCAGGACAAAGGGCAGCGCGCCGAAACTTTGAACCACGCGTTCGTTTATCGAGCGCGCCGTGTCGAGCGTTTTGCTGCGGGTGCCGTCTGCGACGAGCAGGTAGCCTCCGGCGCCCGTAAGGTTCGATATGCGCGCCTTCTGGAAGTCGTCCTCTCCGGCCATATCCCAAATGGCCAGGCTCACGCTTTGGTCGCCCGTATCTACGATTTTGGTATCGATCTTGACGCCGACCGTAGTGTGATATTTGTCGGTGAGCGCGCCGGTGCTGTGCGCGCGCACGAATCGCGCAACGAGGCTCGTTTTGCCTACGGCGAATGCGCCGAGCATGCATATCTTTTTTCGCAGCATAAATCAGCCCATCGAGCCGAGAGATGACGAAACAAACGAAATGAAACGAAACAAACGGAAGGTTCTGTTTTTCGTCAGTTTCGTGAATTTTCGTATGTTCCGTTATCTCTCTCTTGTTTCGTCATCATTGCCTGCCGGATTGCGAACCGGCGTCGACCGAAATGTGGAACGTGACGCTGCGGTTCATCTCGGCGCCCTCGGTTTCATTCGTTTGCGGATCGGCGCGCACGGGCTGCCGGCTGCCCACGCCGATGGCGGTAAGGCGCGAGGCGTCGATGCCCGATGCAATAAACAGCGCGCGCACCATTTCGGCGCGCTCGCGGCTCAGTCGGTCGTTGAACTCTACGGCGCCGGTATCGTCCGTATGCCCCGTGACCTCCATGCGCACGGCGACGCGGTTTCGGTCTGCGAGGTCGAACAATCGTTTTACGTCATCGAGCAGTTGGCGCCTTTTTTCATCCTGTCCGGGGGCAAAGCGCGCAGTACCGACTATGAAGCGCGGAACCTCGGCTTCCATCTTCGCCTTGATGTTCAGGATTTCCTCGTCGATCAGCCCCTGTTCGCGAAAACTGTTTACGCCGGGTGCGATGCCTGCAATGCGGCGCGCCTGTTCAATCCACGCCTGCGGCGCCGAACCGGAGGCCGTAAGTGCGCCGTCCGAAAGAGAGAGTTTTACGGAATCCGGCGGTCTGAGGATTTCGCGAACCCGTTTGCCTACAATTTCGGCGTCGAGCGCCTGGTAGGGCTGCCATCTGCCGGTTACGTCGTCGGGCGCAAGCGCGCTTGTGCGGGCGAGTATCGCTTCCGGGGATTCGGCGAGAGGATCGCGCAGTCCGGCTACGTAGTACCGGCCGTCGCGCGCGCCCGTCTCGGTGATGACGATGCCGGGTTCGGCTTCGAGCCGGCCGAGATACTCGCGCCACCTGCGGTTGTCGCGTATGGTCAGAAATGCCCATACGGCGAGCGCGATGATAATGACGGCTACGGGAACGAGCAGGTACGGGGATACGCGAAAGCCCTGGGAATCGGCCTCGCGCTGCGATTCCTGCAGGCAGGCTTCGAGCAGCGGGCGCGTGGGGCCGAAGGGCGCGGGGTCGCCCTCGAACTCGTCGATTTCGGCGGAGTAATCGCGCTGTATGGTTTCTATGGTCGGGGCCATGACGCCGGTATAGAACTCTTCGGGCGGCGCGCCGCGCAGCACGCAGGCGAGCACTACCTGCGGCCCCTGCGCGAACCAGAATTCAAGCTCGCCCACGCGCATGACGCTTTTTGAAGCATCGGCTTCGTTTTTATAAAGGTCGTGCGCAAGATCCTGAATGCCGGTTTTGAACGCGGTGAGCATCCCGGATTCTATTTCGGCGTCGGATTCCGAAACTTCGCCGCGCGCGGCGTGTTCGAGCAGCAGCCCCGTTTCGCGATGGATCAGGTATACGTGTTCTACGCGGTAGAGCAGCGTATGATAAAGGACGATTTCGGCGAAGCTCTTTTTGGTCTGCCACGCCTCGATGCGCCATTTCAGGCCCTGCCAGGACAGTCCGTGCTGGAGCTTTTTGTCGAGCTGCTGCACGAGCTGGCTGAACTGATGCCATACGGCCTGTCGTATGGCCGGTCCCATGACGGGGAAGATCGCATCGGCTACGGATTGAGGATCGCGTTTTACGGCGACCTTGAGCGCGGAGGCTACGGTGGGCATCAGCGCGTCGGCGAGTTGTTGATCGGAGGATGAAGTCTCGTCGTTGCGCAGCCTGATTGCCGTGGGCAGCACGCGTCCGAGTTCGTGCGGATTGATGCGTTCGAGATGCGGGCGCAGGCGGGCGGCCTGCGCGCGTTCGGTGCCGAGCAGGAGTTGCCGCAACTCGGCTATGACCTCCTGTTCGCGCTGCGATTCGGGCGGCGCCGGATTCTGCTTCGGCTGCGGAATCAGGGACTGCGTGCTCATTGTGAGAGCGAAGGGAGACAACGGAACAAACGGAAATAAACGAAGCGTCCGGAAAAAGTATTCTTATTCCGTATATTTCGTTTCATTTCGTTTGTTCCGTTATTTCTCTTTCGTTTCATCGTCGTGTGATGCGGGCGTTATCCGCGCTCCTGATCGAGGCGCTGGGCGATTTCGCTGAAGAACGATGCGAGCGCCGAGCGGTCGGTTTTCTCCGAGCGCAGACCCTGTGCTTCGCGGGCGAGCGCTCCGGCGAGTTCGGTGTATTTCAGCCGTATCTCTTCGGAAAGCGCCTTGGACTGATCGAGGATCTGCTGGCGCAGATCTCGGTGCGCCTGCGCGGTATGGTCGTCGAGTTGGGTGACGCGCTTTTCGAGTCCGCGCCCGGTTTCAAGCAGCTTGCGGTTAAGATCCTCGCCGAGTTCTTCGCGCTGCTCTCCGGCGACGCGCAGACGATTGTTGATTGCGTCGATTTCGGTCCTGACGTAAGTCTCAAAGGCGTCGAAGCGGCGCCGCGTGTCTTCCTGCTGCGCGGCGAGTTCCTTGAGCAGGCGGCCTTCCAGCATCGAAAGCCGCCGGTCGTAGTCGCGCGCCTGTTCACCGAACAGTATGTCGCGTATGCGGTCGATGCTGCCCGCCGTAGCTTCGTCCGCAACAACGGGCGGAGCCGGGGGCGGGGCTTCGGCGATTTTCGCTTCGGAATTCTGCGATGCTTTCTCCTTGCTCATGGGGACTGCTCCTTTGTCGATCGATTGTCGATAAATCTTCGGGTGTTACCCTGCAGGAGACGAAAGCATACTTGAGATGGATGTTGCGCTGCAATGAGAATTTCGCGATGCTTCGGACGGAGGGCGCAGGAAGATGAAAAAGCAGGACCGACCGCAGACCAAAACCATTCTGGGCCTGGACATCGGCGGAACGAAATCCGCCGTCGTCGAGGGAACCGCGCGGGGCTGCATACTGCAACGCTTCGAGATGCCTACGGAGGCCGAGCGCCCGTGGAGCGAAACGCTGCCGCGCCTGCTTGCGATGTGCGCCGAAGCCGGCGACATCGCGATACGCGCCGGAAGATGCCCCGCCGCAATCAGCGTGTCCGTTGGAGGCCCGCTGAAGATAGCCGAGGGCGTGCTCATCGACCCGCCTCACCTGCCCGGCTGGCACGGCGTACGGTTGAAGGACGTAATTGCAGAAAGCTTTCCGGCGCTTCCCGTATCGGTCGAACACGACGGAAATGCGGGCGCGCTCGCGGAATTCCGTTTCGGCGTCGGCCTTGCGCGCCCGGGGCTTCAGCATCTCGTATTTCTTACGTTCGGCACAGGACTCGGCGCCGGGTTGATAGTCAACGGAAGGATCGTTCACGGGACGACGGATACGGCGGGAGAGGTAGGGCACCTGCGCCTGTCCAGAGAGGGACCGGAGGGATTCGGCAAGGCCGGATCGTGGGAAGGGTGGGCTTCGGGCGCGGGGCTTGCGGGGCTTGCGGCGAAAAGATTTCCCGAACGCTGGAGCGCAGGAACTCCGATACGCGAAGTCGTACAGGCAATGCTTGAGGACGATCCGGATGCGCTTGCCGTAGCCGCAGAAGTCGGCGAGTGGATGGGCAGGGGGATGGCGCTGCTTGTGGATACGCTGAATCCGCAGGCGATCGTTCTGGGTTCGCTCGCTGTGGCGCTGGGAGACCGGATACTGGCCCCGGCGCGCCGAGTGCTGGCCGAAGAAGCGCTGCCGCAGGCGGTCGAGGCCTGCGAAATACTGCCCTCGGCATTGGGCGCGCGGCTCGGCGACGTCGCGGCGCTTATGGCTGCGCTAAATCAATCCACAGAGGATTGGTACAAAGCGGAAAGCTGAAGAGAGATGACGGAACAAACTAAATGAAACGAAAATTACGGAAAAGTTGAACTCGACTTTGTCCATTTTTACAAATCCCATGCGGCTGTATCCGTAAGCACTTTGTTTTCAACAACGCTACTTTTCAAACGTCGGGGGTTCAGCCTGATGTTCAAAAAACCTGACATTGAAAACAAAGAGGTTACAGAATCAATACCTTCCATGGGCAAAAAATGGACAAAGTCGAGTTGAATATTTCCGTCTGTTTCGTCTTATTTCGTTTGTTCCGTCATCTCTCTTTTGACCGACTCTGCAATCCATTTCTGAATGGTTTCCAGCACTTCGGGGCTGATCTCATTTTTCTTTTCCGCCGCGACGCCGGGGTCAAGCGAAGCCGGCGTGAAGATGTGCGAGAGGTTCGGGAAGATGCGCAGTGTAACCTGCTTGTTGCCCGCATCGGCCAACGCTTGTGCAGCGGCTACGGCGTGATGAGCCAATACCAGGGCGTCGCGCTCGCCCTGCAGAATCAGCACGGGGCAGCGAATTTGTTTGAAGGTCTCCGCACGATCGAGCGCCAGGTGCTGGCGCAGGTATTCGCGCAGATCGGTCGGCGAGGCGTCGGGCCGTCCGGCCTTGGCCTCGGCGATCCGGGCAATCAGCCAGCGCACGATTTGCGGAAACTTCTCCCGATCCTGCGGATTGATTGGGCGTTCGAGAGCCTGCTGGTAAATGGTCTGTTCGAGCAGCAGTTGTTCGAAATTGGCGAGTATCGCCCCGGCCAGCAGCGTTATAGCCGCAATCTTCGGGTCTTCGGCTGCGATGATGGTCGCCGTCGTGCCGCCCTCGCTGTGACCTACGAGCACGATGCGGTCGGGATCGATCTCGCTGCGGCTGCGCAGGTATTGAACCGCCGCCTTGCTGTCATTGATCAGATCGCGGTAGGTGGTCGGTGTTTTCGGCATAGCGCTTCTCCCGGCGCCGCGATCGTCGTGGCGCAGCACCGCTACGCCGGCGGCGGAGAGTTTTTCGGCGATCAGTTTGTAGAAGCTGAGAGCGCCGGGATTGCCGTCCCGATCCTGCGATCCCGAACCGCTGATGATAAGCGCGGCCGGGAAACGTTTGCCGCCTCCCTTTGGAATCGTCAGCGTGCCCGCCAGCGAAACATCCCCGTTTTGAAATGCGACCTCTTCGCCCGGGGAGTTTTCCGCCGTCGCGGGTCTCAGGATTGCGTCAGCGAGTAGTTCTGCGCCTTGATGAACAACCTTGACGCCTTGCGCTTCGATCACGATCAGCAGCGGCTTGCGTGAGTGGTCGGTCCATACGTCGATCACCACCGCACCGGCCACGAGGCGGTAACGTTCTGTTGCGGCCGGTTTCCCTTCGACCTCAAAAGCCGGCGTAGCGGTGCGCTCAACCTTTACATCGAAATCCGTAGCCTGACTCGGCAGGAAACCGCTGAAGTTCTGCGCACCGCCTTTTTCCGCGTCATACTGATTGAACAGAAAAATAAAGTGATGCCAGACTGCATTCTCCAGAATCACGGTTGCCTTCGTCGAAGATTGGCGTTCGCTCTGCCCCGCAATTTGCAGTTTGACGCCCGAGCCGTCGAACGCCGCCGAAATCAGCGTTGAGTCCCCGGATTGCGCCAGAAAGCTGACGGGCCGGTTCTTCGCCGCGACGGTTGTAGTTTTTTGCTTGCGGCCGCTGATGGTGATTTCCGCTTCGGCGCGAAGTCCCCCTTCCGGCTCCGAAACCAGCGTATAGGTTTCCGTGCTGATCGCATTGCTTCCGACATACATCGTATAAGCACCGGATGTTTGCTGCGCGTGCGCCGACGTTGTAGTGAGTGACATAAGGCCTGCCGTCAAAAGGATCGTTGCATAAAGTATGTTTTGCTGCTCGAAGCTCATTTGCCCTCCTGCAAGGTTATAAGCAGTTGCAATAATGTGCGAATCTTGTCGAGGTTGAGCAGAATCAGCGTGGGCATCAACACTACGTGGAGGATTCCCAGAGCTATTGCGACCTTTCCCCAGCGGCGCCGGTCGGCGAGCGGCGGCGCGGGTTCAGACCTCAGCGCCAGCCAGGCGAAGATGATCGCCAGAATGGATTTCTCCATACCGAGCAGGCTTACAAAGCTGCCGATTGCCAGCACCAGTGCGACCGTTGCGAAAGCGTATTTCTGCCCGAGCACGATCGCGGCATTGTTGTTTTGGTTCAGTTCTTTCATCAATGACCTCGCAATGAAGTTTGGAATTGGATTCCGGAATTGACCTTGAACGGATTTTCCCGGAGCAATGCGAAAACGGCGACGGCGACCAGGATGGGCGCGAGCTTGAACCACAAGCCGGGTTCCCAGTCTGTGGCGGCGACGCCGATCCTGTAACCGGCGAGCAGCAGTCCCAGCAGCAGGAACCAGGGCCAATGATCCGATGTCCTTTGTGCTTCGCTCCTCCGCCTCAGCGTTTTTGCGACGCCGTCCCAGACGTTTTCGGTTTGCTCGCTGCGGCGTTGTGCATTGAGCAGTTCGATAACGGATTTCAACTGCCCTACTTCGCTGCGGCAGTGGGCGCACTGGGCCAGATGAATCTCGATTTCGGGCGCCGGGATCGGGGGCGTTTCGCCGTCCGCAACCGCCATTGCCGCAAGACAAATACTTTCGCAACTCACCTGATTCATACTTTTCTTTCCGTTCAACCCGTCAGCCGGCGAGAGCGAGCCGCTCCCGCAAACGTTGCCGGGCGTGATAAAGCCGGCTCATAACGGTTCCTTCGGCGATTCCCAGCATCTCGGCCAACTCGCGATAACTAAGGCCATCCAGATGCTTCAGGGTGATCAACTCCCTGTCCTCGGGCGACAAGGCGAGCAGCGACTGCTCCAGCAACAGCGCCTCTTCGCGCGACAAACTGCTTGCAGGCGCCAGAATCTCCGCCTGAATTTCCTCCAGGCTGCTCACCTCAATCCTCTTTCGGCCGGCCAGCAGCTTGAAGCAGCGGTTTCGGAGAATCGCATAGAGCCAGGGATAAAAAGGGCGCTGCGAATCAAACCCGCCGAGCGCCTGAAATGCATCGAGGAAGGCTTCCTGCACGGCGTCCATTGCGTCTTCGCGGTTGCCGACGATAGACCGTGCGTGGCCGATTGCCCGCGCCTGGTATTTCTCGACCAGGTAGCGAAAAGCCTCCCAATCACCCGCACTGCATTTTCGTACCGCCAGCAAATCATCCATCGTTGCCTCTCACCTGTATATATCCCGAGGGCTGAGAGAATCTTCAATGGCCATTAAAAAAAAGTTCGGTGCTCCGCATCTGATTCCTGGCGGATCGTTGTGAGGGGCCGCAAAATATGGTGGTGTATATGTCAGGCCGTCTTATCGCACAAACGGAACGAGATGTGCTTCGATCCAATTGATTAATTCGGCTCGCGATGTTTGGCCGCCGGCAACTGCCAGAATAACGCTTTCTTGTTCTTCAACTGCTCCGCTTATCTCTCTTGCGTTGATGACAAGAAATACTTCCATTGCTGCGTGGCCGATCCGCTTATTCCCATCAAGGAAAGGATGATTTTGAATGAGCGCGTGAGCAAGCGCTCCTGCTTTTGCCGCAATGGTCGGATACAGATCCACCCCATCAAATGTCATCGTGGGCTGGGCCACGGCAGATTCAAGCGCTCTCTGATCACGAAGTCCACCACTGCCGCCTGATTGGCTGATGATCAGACGATGCAATTCAATCACCTGCTCGATCGATAAGTATCGCATCAGGCGAGTCGTTGATAGAGTTCGGCATTCTTTTTAAGGACGTAGTTCGCAGCGGACAGATAATCCTCATCGAGTCGCGCCAGTTTTTCTTCAACGCTCGTTTGAAGTAAATATTCAACACTCACGCCGAACCGCCGGGCCGCTTCCAGCAGTTTGGCCGCTATTTCTTCCGGCAATTGGATTTCTATCGTTTGCATAGGCTTCAATTTACTCCTTTGTTGATGGCGGATCAATCGGTGATTCGTGGCGGGACGTGCGTCAAAGTTTTGCGTAATCGGCAACCCGTCTGTTTTCAGCAGGTCATTGAAAGCCTATCCTTTCGCCGGCAATTCTCGGATTAAATCACTCCACACGACTTCGGGACATAAAACAGAGATAACGGAACAAACGAAATGAGACGGAAACTACGGAAGTATTCAACTATTCCGTGACTTTCGTTTCATTTCGTTTGTTCCGTTATCTCTCTTGCTGTCTGCCGTCAGGTCTCCAGCAATCAGCTCACCCGCCCCGATTCCCCTCGCACGCACGGATGCGCCGTTCGGCCACGTGATCATCGATGCACCGGCGGACGCCAGTCCTCGCGCCTCCCCAACTACGTCCGCGCGTATGACTGACACCACGAGGTGCACGGCGTAGTGTGCGTCGAGTGCGCGAACCTCCTCGACCAACTGCGGGCCGGTTCGATTCGGCGGCATGGCATTGTTCGTTGGAATGCACAGCAGATGCGCCCCGCGTTGCACCAGCGTCTCTGCGAGCCGCGAATCCGTCGAATCCCGACAGATCAGGATTCCGATGCGCATCCCATTGACGGTGAAGACGGGCGCTTCGGCGCCTGCGCTGTAGCGCGACTGCCGAATTGCGGGATGGCGTTTCCGGTAGATACCGACGACAGCGCCGCCGGCATACACCGCGGCTGCGTTATAGTAGCGGCCCCCTTCATCGCGCTCGGTGAATCCGACGACGACGGCGACCGTTCGGCTGGCCAGCGGACGAAGACGGATCGCGAGGGCCTTCGGATCGGACGCAAGGGCGATGTCCTCGGGCGCATCGACGTAGTCCGCCAGTCCGCCGAGGGCGCCTTCAGGGCAGCACAGGAGGTGTACGCCGGCGTCCTCGCACTCCTGGACGCGGTCCCGCAGACGCTCGAGCGCGTCAGCGCCGTAGCAGTATCGCACCGGCATCTGGTAGGCGGCAACTTTCATGAATCGTCATCACCCATCCAACTGTCATAGCCGTCCTCAAGCGCGTGGTAACGTCCGTGCGCCCAATCGTAGAAACTCTGCCACGTGTTCAGAGTCGTCTGCGTCCCTTCAATTTTTACATTCACTCCCGCTTCTACAAGGCGACGTATCTTCCGCAGTTCTTCGACCAGAGCGCCCCAGCGAGCAGGACGTCGCCCAAGTACGCCCATATCTTCCGTTTCCTCGTACAGGGCATCGAGTTCCTCAAGCATTTCAATCGTGAGGGTATGTTCTCTGCTCATTTTTCTCTGCCTTTACTGGTTGACTCTTCAGGCCCCCAACGTACCGTTGAGCGGCCTCGGGGTGCGCAGCACGGAGGCGTTCCGCTCCAACGGCTGGTTAGTTGGAAGATTCGGCATAAATGATTTTGCCTGCCTTGATGGATATGAAGCCGGTAGCCACCATTGCTTTCAGGATTTGGGCTACCTCCGCTTCCTCAACACCTGGTTGAAAGTACGCCTTGATCGCACTGCCCATGGTTTTTTCGGTTCGGGGCTTCGTTACCTTAGGTTTTTTCAGCTTGGCAATGAAAACTTCGGCCCGCTCGATCGGCGGCTTTTTGCCGCCGTTCTTTACAATCGGGATGTCCGCGATCGACTCGGAGCGCATGGCCAGGACCTTTTGAGTTTTCAGATGATGGATGAGCGGGTCAAAGCCCTTATCGCGAGATACGATGTGGAAGATTGCACTCGGATCTTCTACGGCCAGCCGGCCGATGTAGTATGCGATATGGAAGTCGAGAGCGTTCGGACCGACTTCCGTGATTTTTATATACTGAGCTCTGGGGCCAAGCTTCTGAAGGGTTGCAGCAATTTCGAAGGGGATCTTCGTCTGATTCGCCCCGCAGAATAGCAGGACCTGAAAGTAGTCGTGGTTCAGTGCTCTAATAGAGACCGGTTGGACGCTCTCGAAGTCTATGAGGACAACGTTCCTTCGCATGATCTCGAAGCCTCCTCTTTTCGCCGCCTAACCGGCAGTTCACGGGTGCGGCGCAGCCGCGTCCCGTGAAACTGCCTCGTTGGGCGGTGCTCACTCTGCAGTGGTGGGATCAATGACTGCGGTTACCACAGAAATGCGATTGGCAGGGAAGCCGCCCTGCTGCGCGTGTTCCCGGACAATCTCCTCATTTGGAGCAATGTACACGCAATAGATCTTGTCTCCCGTAACGTAGCTCTGAAGCCATTGAATCTGCGGGCCTAGCTTGTCGAGCACACTACAGGATTTTTGTGAGATGGCATTCAACTCCTGGGCCGATAATTTGCCCGCACCGGGGATTTCGCGCTCTATTACGTACTTTGGCATGACGCACCTCCTTGCCGTATGAGTTAACTGATTGTTGTTCCCTGTGTCATCTGTGACGCCCAACGTTGATAAAGAGAGATAACGGAATAAACAAAAATAGACGGAAACCACGGAAATATTCAACACTCCCGTAAGTTTCATTTCATTGCAAGCATCCGCCGCACGCTCGCCTCGACCGTCAGCGGATCGGCGAACAGGCTGATTGCTGCAATGCCGGCGGCGCCGGCCCGGAGCGCATCGCGGAAGTTTTCCATCGTAACGCCGCCCAGAGCGAGCGCCGGAAGTTGTATCGAGCGCGCGATTTCGGCAAAACGTTCGAGCCCGAGCGGCGGACCGAAAGCGCGTTTTGACGGCGTGTCATAAACCGGGCCGCAGACGATGAAATCGGCTCCGGCAACCGCCTCTTCAGCCTCGCGAAAGTTATGCACCGAAGCCCCGATCAGAAAATCGGGACGCCCGCAGCCTTCGGCGATTTGTCTGGCTTCGCAGGCGGAGATGGATGATGCGCGCAGGTGCACGCCGTCGGCGTCTGAAGCGAGCGCGACATCCAGCCTGTCGTTGACCAGGACGAGTGCGCCGTGCGGGCGTGCAATGCGTATGGCGGCGCGGGTGAAGGCGGCGAGCTGCCGGGCCGGAAGATCGTGTTCGCGTATCTGGATCAGATGGCAGCCGGCGCGCGCTGCGGCTTCTATGGCGTCAAGTTGCACCTGCCATTCGGCGGGGAAGTCAGACGGCTTTTTCGGATTCGCCGGGGTTGGCGGGTGTATCCGCCTGTCGGTTATCAGGTAGAGCAGCGGACGCCGGCGCGGAAGCCTCGGCCGCAGAGTGAGGGGGGCCGTCATCGGGTTGCGCCTCCCAGGCCGTAAAGGCGCGCACGCTGTGGCGGAATCTGGAGAGTTCCCATATGCCCGCGCCGATGTTGACTGCTCCGAGTCCAGTGACCGCGCCGCGCACGTAGCCGCTTGTTAGCCATTCGGCCAGCCACTCGGCGCGCAGTTTTCCGGAGAGAAAATAAAGAAAAAAGTTCTCATCCCAGTACGAGGTCCACGGCAGAATCAGCAGCAGTATGCCCACCTCGAAGCAGATAAGTATATAAACGATTACGGTAAGTTTTGCCGGCATGTCGTTGTTCGGTGCGCCGCCAGCATATCAGTTTACGGCCGAGGGCCGCAACGTCCGGCCCGAAACGAAACAGGCCGAAATGAAACTTGATCCGCAGGATTTCTGTACGCTTCGCCGCCTGAGGGGTCAGCGCGGGAGGGTAATCGAGATGCTTTCGCGCTGGCGTACGACGGTCAGCCGTATTTCACCCTCCCCGCTTTCATCGAGCAGTCGGAGCAACTGCTCGGCGTCGGATATGGGCGAGGATGACGGAACGGGCGCAACTCCGGCAGCGATGATTACGTCTCCGGCGCGCAAGCCTGCGCGCGAGGCGCGGCTTCCTTCGACGACCGTCGTGGTGAGCACGCCGCCCGGAGCGCTGAAATAGCGCATCAGTTGCGTGGTAAGCGGCTGGATTTCGAGGCCGTAGCGCACGCGCAGTTTCACTTCGGCAGGAGCCGGGCCGAGGATGTTGTCCATAATGGCGCGCATCGCGGTCACCTTCGGCTCGATCTCGCGGCGTTCGGGCGCGCCGGGTTCAAGCACCCTGAGCTTTTCTTCCCAGGCCCCCAACTGCCGGGCGAATACCGTCAACTGCTGCCCGGATTCGAGCGCGGGTGCGGGCGCGAGTCTGGCCTGAAGGGTTTTGTATTCGCGTCCGCGCCGCACGCGCAGCGTCACTTCGCTGTCGGCCGAGAGCCGCCGCAGCGCACCGCCCAACTGCTCGACCGAAGTTATTGAACGGTCATTGATGGCAAGCAATACGTCCTGGGTCTGGATTCCTGCATGCTCGGCCGGGCTGTCCGGGATTACACCCGTGATGCGCACGCCCGCATCTCCCTGTGTTCGCTGCTGCGACGGCGGGCCGCTGAGCGTTACTCCGGTAGCGCCGAGCCACCCGTGCGCCAGACTTCCGCGCGCCTCGATTACCGCAGCCGCGATGCTGCGCACTCGCGCTATCGAGTAAACCAGATTATGCCCGTCTTCCGTCGTATCGTGTACGGCGATGCCGAATACCGCGCCGTCCGGAGCAACCGCCAGACTGCCGTCCTGTATCGGCGTCAGTTGTGGGGTAAGCAGGCGGTATAGGGGTTGTTCGCGCTTGAACCGGAAATCCTTTGCTGCGGGCGCAATCCTGCCCGGCATCAGATGTATGCGGGGGCGGAAAAATCCCATCGTAGGCGACTGCGTCTGAACCAGCGCGGCGTTGAAGCCGAAGACGTTTACGGCAAGTTGCGCCGCGCGATTGTCTTCCGCTACGAGCAACGGGGGAGTAAAACCCGGGCCTTCGACCTGAAGCACGCACAACCCCGTAGCCGAATCGAGGCCGATGAAGCGCGCTGGCGTCGGACGTCCGCGCTGCGGCGTTACGATAATCTCGCGCGGAGGCTGCATCGGCGTTACTCCGACCAGCCGCGTAACCACGTGTCCGAGTTCGTCGATTACGAGCCCTAGCGTGACGTTTTTGGTCAGCATCGGCGGCAGCGGCTCGCCGTCGAGCGTCATGAGGTTTTCTTCGCTGCCGAGCTGCGCGCTGAGATCGATGGTCTGCTGTACGTAGACGAGCGCTTCGGGCGGTTGGGGCCGCAGCACCTGCCTTTCTTCGGTTTCAGGTTGCGCCGGACGCGCCACGGGGCCGATACGGCGCACGCCCTGCCCCGCAACCGGAAACACCGTCATACAAAGGATGAAAACAGATAACGGAACAGACGAAAATCTGCGAAAAATACGAAAATCAAACTTGCTTCCGTATTTTTCGTTCATTTCCGTCTGTTCCGTTATCTTTATTGCCATTCGACAGTCGAACTTGTTGATTAAAGGGTCTCTTAAAACGTCTCTACCGCAGCGGGTGCAGACGCTCGCTGCATTCCTACCAGTTGTGCGCCCCAGATCACCTGCCCGCGGCGCGGCACGACTACAGAACGCGTTGCACCCGGTCTGTAAATCAATACTTCCTGGGCTCCGGCGAGCATTTCATCATTCGCCGCCAGCGGCTCGCGCGGGGAAACCGGCGCCGGTCGCATCATCCTCCCGCTTCCGGAACTTATGCGAACCGGCTTCGATATTCCGGTTTCGGCCGCAGGCGGGGGCTCCATCTGCTGCACTGCGGTTTCAACCGGCGTTTGTGTGTTCTGCACCGCGGCTATGGGTTGCGGAGCGGTTACTGCGCCGGGTCTGAGGTAGAGGGCCGCTGCGCCCGCCGCGAACATAATCAGAGCCAGAGCGGTTGCCGTTTGCGGAATCGAGAACGTTCGCGTCCAGAAGCCGCGCAGCGCGGTGGTTTGATTTTCGGCGCGTTCGCGCGCAAGCCGCGCCCGCAGCCGGAAGTCGAAATCGGCGGGCGCCTCGACGCGCGGCTGCGCAGCGAGCAGTTCCGTCAACCCGAAGGTTTCTTTTGCGTACCGGTTGCACGGTGCGCACCCGGAAAGGTGCAGCGCCGCGTCATCGCCGAGCAACTCGCGCGCCGGGGCCGTTTCCACCGCAATTCGCGCCTGCCCACATCCCATCATTTCCATCGCTCCTTCAAGCTTCGTTCAAGCTTTGTTCAATCCACGAAACATTGGGACACAATACTGGGTACGCACGCGCCCCCGCGTGCTTTTATTCGCCGCCGAACGCACGCGAGGGCGCGTGCGTACCCAGTTGCGGACTCCGTTGTGTGTACCATTCTGCTGTGGATTGATTTAGACATAATCCTTCAGTTTTTCCTTCAGCAGGTTCCGCGCGCGATTGATCCGCGATTTGACGGTTCCGTCCGACAGATCCAGCACGGCGCTTATTTCCTCGTAGCTCTTGCCCTCTATATCGCGCAGCACCACCACGGTGCGATACTTCTCCGGCAGACTTACAATCGCGCGCCTGACCGCACGTTGCCGCTCGTCCAGAATCATCTCTTCGTCCGCCCCGGTCTGCTTTACATCCGGCAACTCGACCTCTACTTCGTCGTTATCCTTGTCGGAGAAAAACGTCGGAAACGGGATCAGCCGCCGCCGCTTCCGCTGCCTCAACTCGCTGATGGCCAGGTTCGAGGCTATGCGGTAGATGTAAGTCGAAAAGCTGAAATTCGCCTGATACTTTTCGACGTTCATGTATACGCGTACGAAAGTCTCCTGCGTCAGGTCCACCGCGCGGTCGTAATCATTGAGCATGCGGTAGACGAAATTCGTTATCGGGTTGCGATACCGGCGCACGAGTTCCTGAAACGCCAGTTCGTCGCCCGTGCGCGTGGCGGCGATCAGCGCATGATCGTCGAGTTCGCCTGCGGGTATTTCACCGAGCGGCGTGGCGGCATCGGCCGTCTGCGGCTCTGTAGCGTCGGCGTCGATTCTGTCTGCCCGCATACCGGCTCGCATACCGCTCCGCATCCCGAATCGATTCTCGGTGCGTTTGATCCGTTCAGCGGTATCGGGCAGGCCGGCGCTCAGCGTCAGAGTCGTCATCATTAGTTGCGGGCGTTGCGGGTGATCCGGGAAATCCCGGCGCCCCGGGTAATTTCGTCGGGCGGCGTTCGCTCGGTTTCTTTGCGCAAAGTCTCGCGATCCGCAACCACTTACACGTCGCGCGCCCGAAGTGGTTCCGGAAAGTTATACACGAGCGGGCTGAAACCTGCACGCAAGTCTGGTGAAATTCTGGGGCTTAGGGCATAATCGCGCGGTTTGCACAACCCACACCGTCCACTCGACGCCGTCCGACGGTGCGACCGTAAGACAAAAAGGAGAAACGAGTTATGAATCAGCGCCGGCTTTTCGTCGCGAGTTGTCTCGCACTGGTCGTGACCGCGATGATATTCGCCCTCCGAGGCAATATCGAGGATCTGGTGCTCGGCGACCCCGTGGCGAAGTTGCTTTTCGACCCCGCGCAGCCCAAGGCCGCCTACGCCTGGCTCTCGACTATGGCGTTTTTCGGTTTTGCCGCCTCGATCCTGGTAGCCTCGCCGATGCTCGACGCGCTGGGCATGCGCAACCTGCTCTACCTCGCCTTTGGTCTTCACATCGCCGGCGTCATAGGCTTCATTGCCGCGCCGAGCTACACCATGATGTCAACAACCATGCTGCTTGCCGGCTTCGGCAACGGGCTGGTAGAGGCCGTAATCAATCCGCTGATAGCCACGCTTTACCCGGACGAAAAAACGCACAAACTCAACGTTTTGCACGCGTGGTGGCCGGGCGGGCTGATCATAGGCGGGCTGCTCGGTTACTTTATGAAAAACGCCGGCCTGAGCTGGCAGATGCAGATGGGCGTCATTCTGATCCCGACGCTCGTTTACGGCGTGATGATCTTCGGGCAGAAATTCCCGAAAACCGAACGCGCCGCAGCCGGCATATCTACGGGGGAAATGCTCAAAACCGCGCTTAATCCCGCGTTCCTGCTGCTGCTCGGCTGCATGATGATTACGGCATCAATAGAACTTGCGCCCGGGCAGATGGTCGATTCCGTGCTCAATACTCTGGCCGGGATGGACGGCATACTGATTCTCGTCTACGGCAGCGCATTGATGTTTGTCTTGCGCTACTTCGCCGGTCCGATTGCGCACCGCATATCGCCCATAGGCATGATGTGGGCCTCGGTGACGATTGCGGCAATCGGGTTGTATCTGCTGTCGCAGGTATCGACTCCGACGATGGCGTATCTGGCGGCTACGGTATTTTACGTCGGCGTATGTTTTATGTGGCCGACTATGCTGGGCATTACCTCCGAGCGTTTCCCGCAGGGCGGCGCCTTCACCATGGGATTGATGGGCTTTGCCGGACAGTTTGCTCTGGGCGTGGTCATCTTCAACATGGGCCGTATACGCGATTCCATCGGCGACGCGGCTTCGTTCCGCTGGGTCGCGGCGCTGGCCGTCGTTCCGTTTGTAATCTTCGCCGTCTGGTGGATCAGGGATTACACAAGAGGCGGATACAAGGCCATAAAACTCGCGGATCGCGGGTAAAACAGGAACGCGGAATGCGCGGGAAGTATGCTTTCGTTTCCGCGTATTCCGCGGGTTTTCAGGAGCCGGCGATGAAGATCGAAGGAAAAGCCGCCGTCGTTACCGGAGGCGGCACGGGCGTGGGCCGCGCCACTGCGCTTGCCCTGGCCGCAGGCGGCTGCAACGTTTTAATCAATTACAGCCGCTCGCGCGACGACGCCGAAGCGACCGCCGCCGATATTTCAGCCCTCGGCGTGCGCGGCATCGCAGTAGAGGCCGATGTGTCGGATGACGCCGCGTGCCGGAAGATGATCGATGCCGCCGTGCGCGAGTTCGGGCGTCTGGACATACTCGTCAACAACGCAGCAACTACGGCTTTCGTCAAACACGCCGATCTTGAGGGCGTGTCGGGTGAAGACTGGATGCGCATACTGTCGGTCAATCTGATAGGACCGTTTTACTGCGCGCGCGCGGCGCAATCGGCGCTTATGGCTTCGGGCGACGGCGAGATAGTCAACGTATCGAGCGTTGCGGGGCTGGCCGGCGTAGGCAGCTCGATTCCGTACTGCGCATCGAAAGCCGCGCTCAACAATCTGACCGTGACCCTGGCCCGCGTATTTGCCCCGGGCGTTCGCGTCAACGCCGTCGCACCGGGCTTTATTACTACGAGGTGGCTGCAACGCGGACTCGGCGATGCGGGTTATGATGCGATGAAGGAGCGTTCCGAGAAGGGCGTGCTGCTGCACAGGGTCTGCACGCCGGAAGACGTCGCCTCGGCAATCCTCGGCATCATCACCGGGCCGGATCTTATGACCGGGCACGTCATCCCGCTCGAAGGCGGGCTGCTTATATCGAACTTCTCGCCGCGCTGAAGAAGAAAGCGTAAATAACGGAACAAACCAAATAAGACGAAAATTACGGAAAGACTGTGTATTTCCGTTTGTTCCGTCTTATTTGGTTTGTTCCGTTATCTCTCTTCTTTCTTATGGGCTACACCGATTTCGTGCGCCGCTTTAGAACCGCAGATTTTTCAGGTACTCGATGCTCGTCCTGATGTTCGCCAGGGCGTCTGCAGGTTCGTCCTGTTCGACGAAGTAGTGTTTGATTCCGGCCTTCTCCGACTGCGCGAAGATGGCGCCGAAATTGAGACTGCCCTGACCGACTTCGACCGCCCGTATGCCCCCGCGCTCCAGATCCTTTACGTGCACGAGCGGGAAACGCCCGGGATGATTGTCGAAATACGCCAGCGCGTCCTGCCCCCCGCGCGCTATCCAGTACAGATCCAGTTCCATTTTTACCAGTTCCGCATCGCATTCCTTCAGCAGCAGATCATACGGCATCTGACCGTCGAAGGATTCGAACTCGAACTCGTGGTTGTGATATGCGAACTGAATGCCGGCTTTCCGGCAGGCTGCACCGACGCGGTTGAAAAGCGCTGCGTGCTTTCTGTAATCGTCCAGAAATATGCGCTCCACATCATCCAGCCACGGGCAGATGATGTATTGATGGCCGATGGTTTTCGCGGCTGCGATCGTTTGCGGAAGGTTGCTGCGCAGTTGTTCGATGGGAATATGCGTTGCCGGAGCCGCCAGTCGGTTGCGCTCGAGCACGGCGCGCACCTGATCCGGCGTGCGGTCGTAGTAACCGGCGAACTCCACTTCCTTGTAGCCGAGGGCCGCTATTTTTTCGAGCGTTCCCTCGAAATCTTTCTTCATTTCCTCGCGCACCGTATACAACTGCACGCCGATGCTCCCGAGGCTGTTTGTCCCTTCAGATACCGGCGTAGGCGTCGGCGTTGATGTATCTACGGGAGCGGCTTCCCGGCCGCATCCGGTTGCAATCCCAGTCAAACACAAACCGCCCCCAATCGACAGATCCTTCAAAAAATCCCTTCGCGTCTTCATCTAATGCTCCTCTATCTTTTCAGTGATTTCCGCCTTTTCCCGCGTCTTCCGCGTTCTCTGTTACATCAGGCTTACCGGATCGACTTCAACCGCAATCTGCCGCAGATCGACGCCCGATTCGCGCATAGCCGAGAGCGCCGAATCCAGCGCCTCTCTTGCGCGCTTCCGTTGCCGGGTCTTGACCAGGATCTGCAGCCGGTGCTCGCCCTTGAGCCTGCCCAGAGGCGCGGGCGCAGGCCCCAATACGCGCACCGCACCGCTGCGGTCAAATGCGCGCAAACGCGCCGCGAGTTCGGCCGCCATCTCCGCCGCGCGGTTGTACTCACGATGTCGAACGATCAGATTTATCAGCGAGACGAATGGAGGATAGTGCATCTCGCGGCGGAAGTGAATCTCGCGTTTATAGAACTCCTCGTATACCTGCGCGCGCGCAAGCTCCAGCGCGTAATGTTCCGTGTGATAGCTCTGTATAAGCACGCGCCCCGCCCTGTCGCCGCGCCCGGCCCTTCCGGCTACCTGCGTCAGCAGTTGAAACGTGCGCTCCGCCGAGCGGAAGTCCGGAATCGCAAGCCCCGCATCCACCGAGATCACGCAAACCAGCGTCACGTTCGGAAAGTCGTGTCCCTTGGCGATCATCTGCGTGCCCACAAGCAGGTCGAGTTCGCCGGCGGCGAACGCTCCAAGCAGGTGCTCGAAGGCGCCGCGCCTGCGCGTCGTATCGCGATCGAGCCGCGCTATGCGCATCCCCGTGAAAGAATCCCTCAACAACGTCTCTATCTGTTCGGTCCCCTCGCCGACAAAATAAAGATAAGGCCCCGCGCACTGCGGGCAGGCGCGCGGCACGCGCTCCTGATGCGCGCAGTAGTGACAGATGATTCGCGCCTCGATCTTGTGGAAGGTGAGCGCAACGTCGCAGTGCGGACATCGCGACGTGTGCCCGCAGCTTCGGCAGAGCACATACGAAGAAAATCCGCGCCGATTGAGCAGCACCATGGTCTGTTCGCCGCGCGCAAAATTTTCCGCGATGGCCTCGCGCATCTCGTCGGAAAAAATCTGCTGCTTGCCGTGGCGTGCAAATACCTCGCGCATATCCACCATCTGAACTTCGGCAAGCGCCCGCCCGCCGATGCGCTCGTCCAGCTTGAGGTAGCGGAACTTGCCCGTTTGCGCGTTGTGGTAGGACTCCATCGACGGCGTAGCGCTGCCGAGCACGATTACGGCTCCGGCGCGCGCAGCCCGCACTATCGCCGTGTCGCGTGCGTGGTAGCGCGGGGATTCTTCCTGTTTATAAGAAGCCTCGTGTTCTTCATCGACGACTATAAGCCCGAGGTCTGATAGCGGCGCAAATACGGCGGAGCGAGCCCCTATGCATACCCTTGCCTCGCCGCGCCTGATCCGGTTCCATTCGTCGAGCCGTTCGCCGTCGGAGAGGGACGAATGGAGTATGGCGATCGCCGAGCCGAAATGCGCTTTCAGCCGCCGGGCGAACATCGGCGTGAGAGATATCTCGGGCACCATCATCAGCGCGGTTTTGCCGCGTCGCAGCGTTTCGCGCATGGCGCGCATGTAAACTTCGGTCTTTCCGCTTCCCGTCAGTCCGTGCAGCAGAAACGCGGCGTAAGAGCCGGCTTCGATCTGTGATGTGATGGAATCGAGCGCGGCGGACTGTTTCCCGGTGAGCGTGAATTCCTCGGCCCTTTCATCGGGCAGATGGGCAAGCGGATCGCGGCGCACATCCTGCGCGAATATCTCGACTACGCCGCGCCTTTCGAGCGTCCGTATCACGGACGATGCCACGTCGGCCGAATCCGCCAGTTCGGTCACGAGCATGGGTTCGGCAGCGGCTGCGAGTATGTCGATTACGCGCTGCTGCTGCGCATTCGGCGCGCGCTCGTTTCCTATCGGCGTTTTTCGCAGCAGTTTCACCGCCTGCCGGCGTTTTGTGCGCACGGCGGCGGATTGGAGTTTGCGCGAGATGGTTACGGCGCCCGCGCGTTCAAGTTCGCGAAGTATGGCGGTTGCGCGGCTGCGGCTCCACTCGCGCGCCAGTTCGCGCGCGTTTATCGCCGGGTGTTCGGCTATGAGCGCGAGCGCCTGCATTTTTGAGGAAAGCAACGCTCTCGGCGATGCGTCCCTGAGACAGGCGCGCCCCGCTTCGGTGATCGACGCAAAGGTTTCGGCCTCGGAGTTGATGCCGGCCGGAAGGCACGCCTTTATTGCTTCGCCCCACGGCGCGAAATAGTACTCGGCGATCCACCGCGTCAGTTCCAGCAGTTCGGGCGTGACCGGAGGTTCGGCGTCGAAAAGTTCGGCGACGACCTTGACCTCGTATTCGTCCTCGGCAAGCCCCGCTTCGGCAAGCGTCGCGTGCAGGGCTACGATGTAGCCGGTCAGGAGTTGTTTGTTGAATGTTACGAGTACGCGCGCGCCGGGTTGCGCCTCGGCCGCGAGATTGTCGGGCAGGGCGTAGGTGAATGTCTGGTGAACGTGGACCGGGATCGCAACTTCGGCGTACATCAGATCAAGACCGGGAGAGAGAGATAACGGAACAAACGAAATGAAACGGAAAAAACGAAAACCCGGAATTCATTCCGTTTTTTTCGTATCATTTCGTTTGTTCCGTTATCTCTCTTTTGCTTCACTTTCTCACCCGAAACAGCTTGTAATCCGCGTGTTCGAATACGACCGGGTAGCGCGATCCCAGCAGCATCTCCGGCGGTCTGAACTTCGAGCGTTCGGTGGGGCCGATGAGCAGATAATCCACGCCCCGCTCATCGATCAGTTGCTCGGCGTTTGCAGCCCAGCGGAGGATGGATTCCACCTCAAGCTCGCGCCCCTGATACGAGATGCCGTGCGTCCACAGATGTCCGGGATAACCCATCACCGACTGCCGCCCCGTCAGGCATACGGTCGAATTGTGTATCGGCGCGTGCAGTATTACCGAGCGCGGTTCGGTTTGCTGCCTTATGAGCGCGGCGACTTCGACTTCGCCCGCACCGAGCAGAGTGACTTTTTCTACGGGGGAAAATCCGCGCCATACATCGAGCGCGCCCGCAAGCGTCAGCATCACGAGCAGTGCGGCGGCGCCCGCGCCCCAGACGATTCCGCGCCGGAACCAGTCGGCGAGCAACGCCGCAACGAGCGCGGAGGATACAAGCGCCCAGTAAATCAGCATCTTTATGTTATCCCACGGCCACGGCGCAAGCAGCACGAGATTCGGAAGGAGAAACCACACGAGAAATACCGAGGCGAACTTGCGCGTTCGCGTATCGAGCAGTTTCGGAAGCGCAAACGCTCCGGCAAGCAGCAGCAGAAACAGTCCGGCATTCGCCGCCCAGAACAGCAATACCGAAGCGTCGCCGGATTCCCACCCGGGCTGGAATTTGAAAAGCTGATTTTTGACCGGAGTGGACCCGAGATAGAGCGCCTGCGGCGCGGAGAGCACTCCTGCGGGTACGAAAAACCACGCCCAGTCAAGCGAGCGGAAGAGCACAAACAGCAGCGGCGCAACGATCATTATCGAAAAAAATCCGTGCGCGTGCAGCATCGGAAGCATTCCGGCGAGCACGCCCGCCGCCGCCATCCATCGCCGCCGCAGTTGCGGATCTTTTTCCCTGTCGATTGCAAGCCGCCATAACGCGACTATGAGCGCTGCTATCGGGAGACCAAACAGCAGCGACCGCTGCGGAATCAGCAGCGTCGTGAATGCATTGCCCCAGCGCAGCGGAACCGCGCCCCAGGGCGTGGGCAGATCCGCGTTCATCGTGTAGGTGCCGGGCAGCGCCGCAAGCAGAGCCGAAAGGCTTGGGGCGTTGGCGGCCTGGTGCAGAAAGCTTATAAAACCGAAACCGCCGTTAAACAGCAGCAGCAGCGGCGCAATTCGCCCGGCCGTCCTGTTTGCGGTAAGGGTTCGGGTCAGAAATTCGATGAGCGCGACCAGAGCGAGGGCGAGGGTGAAGTTTTCTATGAAGAACGCCAGCCGCCAGCCCGCCCCCGCGCGCAGGAAAAATGCGGTCAGAAAGTCTATAAGAAACGGATAGGTGAAGCGGTATCCGGCGAAGATGGGATTTTCCGGCGGCAGATTTTCGCCCCAGGCGAATGAAGTGATGGCGCTCAGATGAAACGGCAGATCGCCGTAATTGTTGGCCGGAGCCGTAAGCAGCGCGCCGCTTTCAAATACTATGACGCGGCTGAAAAGCGCCGCCAGCAGCAGCGCCCACATCGAGTAATACACAACCGCGCCGCCCGTCCACTTCGCCAGATCCGCGCGCATCTCCCCATACACTGCGGGGATGCTCACGACGCGGCTTAAAGCGGCGGGAATAATCATCAGTGCAAGGCAGGTTGCTCCGATCGATACGGCGCCGAGGCCGAAGATGAGCGCTGTCAGAAACCCTGCCCACGCCAGCAGCGCAAGCCCCGCTACGCTGCCCGCAGCCAGACGCATCCACCCGCCGAGCGGGGCGCGGCTCGCTGCGACGAGCAGCACGCCGTCGGCGATGGCGACTATCGTGATAAGCAGAACGAACAGTCCACCCAAGACGACACCTTTTTCGCGTGCAGGGCGCAAAGCAGGCCCAGACAGGCCCAGACAGGCCCACACAGGCCCACACAGGCCCACACAGGCAACGCTCCGGCGGTGTGAAACAATCCAACGCAACCGGAGCGGGAATATTTGATGCGTGCAGCTTTATACCGGGAGGAGGCGGTTTTCACAAGCCGCACGGGACTCCGGCCGTTTGTGAAAACTTCTCAACGTTTTCGTGAAAGTACGAACACGGCCGGCGATTCAAATGGGTATTGCTTGACCCGTGCACTCTACGGCCCATATAGTTTGACGAGGTTAGACGAAGTTTGACAAGGAATCCACCGCAACATCGGAGCAACATCGAGATTGACCCGGGAGGGTTGATCGGATGCGATTGGAGGAGATAGATGAGGAATTCTCAGTCTGAAGAATATACAGACCGAGCAACAGGCGGATTCAGTGTGACGAAGGAAGCCGAAGCCAACCTGCCGACGGAATACGGCCCCTTCCGAATCATTGGCTTTCGCAGCAAAACGAGCGGCGAGGAGTTCGTCGCTCTGGTCAAAGGCGATCCGACCGAAGACCGTCCCGTACTTGCACGCATTCATTCGCAGTGTCTGACGGGCGACGTATTTCACTCGCTCAAGTGCGATTGCGGTCCGCAGTTGCAGCGCGCGATGGAAATGGTGCAGGCCGACGGCACGGGAGTCATCGTCTACCAGCAACAGGAAGGCCGCGGCATCGGAATAATCAACAAGATTCGGGCCTATGCGCTGCAGGACGAGGGCGCCGACACAATCGAAGCCAACCTGCAACTCGGGTTTGCAATCGACCATCGCAGCTACGACGAGTGCGCCGACGTGCTGAAACTGCTCGGCGTACGCCGCGTCAGATTGATGTCGAACAATCCGGACAAGGTCAGGGCGCTGCGCGAAGCCGGCCTTGAAATAGTCGAGCGGGTGCCGCTCGAAATCAAGCCGCATCAGACGGCCTTTCGCTACCTACAGACCAAGAAGGAGAAGATGGGCCACCTGCTGCAACTCAACGGCATCTTTTAGGAAGCGAGAGAAAAAGAGAGATAACGGAACAAACGAAATAAGACGAAAATTACGAAAATACTCAGGTTCTGCGTAATTTTCGTTTCATTTCGTTTGTTCCGTTATCTCTCTTTTTTCTCTCAACGCCGTGTGGAGTGATTTAAGTTCCAGATTGCACTCAGCACTTCTTCTCACTCACCACCAGCTCCACGCCCATCTCGCGCGCCAGCCTGTAAACCGCCGCCACCGGCAGTCCGACCACGTTCGAGTAATTGCCCTCTATGCGATCTGCAAAAAGCGAGGCATAGCCCTGAATGGCGTATGCTCCGGCCTTGTCGTCCGGTTCACCCGAAGCCGCATACCATTTGATTTCTTCCTCGCTCATCGGCGCAAATCTTACACGCGTAGAGACGACCTCGGAGAGCACATCCCGGCCGCGCACGAGCGCCACGCCGGTCAACACCTCGTGCCATCTTCCGGCAATCCGCCGCAACATTTGCCGGGCGTCTTCGGCGTCTATGGGTTTGCCCGCAATTTCGCCGTCGATTACAACCGTCGTATCCGATCCGAGCACGAGTTGCGCTTCGGGCTCAAGCGCGGCTATCGCCAGGGCTTTTTCTCTCGCAAGCCGCTCGACGTAATGGGCGGGCGTCTCTCCCGGAAGTTGCGCTTCGTCGATGTCCGCCGGGCGAATGCAGAAGCTTATGCCTGCGGATGCAAGGAGTTCGGCCCGCCGCGGCGAGGCGGATGCAAGCACTATGGTCGGTCGCAGGTCGGAGTTATGCTTGTCGGTCATGCGCTTTTTGACTACACTGACAGCGTTATCGGCAAGGCTAATTGCATCACAGAGTTGTTGTTATGTCTAATCGGAAGCGTTTTATCTCGCTCACACTTGTATTTGCGTTCGTAGTTGCGGCGATGGCTGCGTCGGGTTTGCCTGCATTGCCGGACGCCGTATTCGGGCAGGCGGGGAAAAAGCCCGCCGCGCCGCGGTCGCAGCAGGACCGCAAGGCGCTTGCGCGCCGCCCCGCGCCCTCGGGCACGATAAAGGACCGGCTCGGCGAGGATGACGGCTACGCGCTGGCGCTTTTCTTCTCGGCGGACGTTCACGGCAATCTCGAAGTTTGCGGTTGCCCGATCTATCCGCTCGGCGGCGTTGCGCGGCGTATGGGGTACATCAACGCCTTTCGCCGCCGCAGTCCCGACGCCGCCGTACTCACGGCGGACGCGGGTTATATCTTCAGCGACGATATGAAGGCGGGCGGCTCTGAGTTGCGCGCCGATGCGCTGGTGATGAACGAGTGGATAGTGCGCGCAAACGACATTATGCCGCTCGATGTGGTGAATCTTTCCTACCGCGACCTGACATATGCGCGCGAACTGCTGCGAGCCGACGCGCGATTGAAGCCCGAAAAATCGCGTATGATTTCGGCCAACGTCAAGGCGAAGGATGCTGCGCTCGTCAGTCCCGAGCCCTGGGTAATCAAGACCGTGACCGCGCCGCGCCTGAAGCATCCGCTTCGCATAGCCTTCATCGGATTGACCGACCTGCCGCCCGCGGATGAAAAAGACCGCGTCGAAGCTAGCGGCTTCACGATCGAAGATCCGTTCGCCGCTGCAAGGGCGGCAGTAGCCGAGGTGCGCGACAAGGCCGATGTGACGGTCATCATCGGCTATCTGAAGCTGACCACGACCAACCGCGTCGCGGCGCAGAACGAAGACCTCGATGTAATCATTTCGTCGGACGGAAGGGGACTCGTGCCCGATCCGAAACAGATCAACAACGCACTTGTACTGTTTGCTTCGAGGGAAACGAAACATCTCGGCGAACTGCGCTTTTATATCGACGCCGAGGGCATTGTCGATCGTTTTACTGCGCGTTATGTGGAACTCGACGAGGTTATAGAAGACGACCTGGAAATGGCGCGCGTGACCCTTGAGGCGAGAACCGAAATAGGCAGGACGCAGCTTCGTATGGCCGAACAGGAAGCCTTGAATTACAAGGCGCCCGAAAATTCGCCGTATGTTGCTTCGGAAACGTGCGGCAAGTGTCACGAAGCGGAGTACAGGATCTGGGAGAAGTCGCGCCACGCGCACGCCTTCGAGGCGCTTGAAACCAAACAACGCGTCTTCGACGCGGCGTGCGTCGGATGCCATTCGATCGGATTTCAGAACGAGGGATTCGTCAACATCAGGGTGACGCCGCAATTCGCCGGCGTGGGGTGCGAGGCGTGTCACGGCCCCGGCGCCGAGCACGTCAAGGCGCCGAAGGCGGGCAATTATCACACGCCCGCCGCGCCCGGCAGTTGCGTACTATGCCACGATCGCGACAACAGCCCCGACTTCGATTTCAGGAAGTACTGGCCTGTGGTCGCGCACAGCAACAGTCTGAAACCGCCGCCTGCGCGGCGCGGCGGGGTGAGGACGGAACGCGGAAAGCGCGGAAACTGACGGAAATCGCAGAATGAGGGTCTTTCCGTGAATCCCGCGTCATTATTTCTGCGCATTCGGCGGTTTCCCGTGATATGGAGAGCCTGCTTAAACTGTTGCCGATGATGCTTCGCCTCGCGGGCGATAACGAGGAGGTGCGGGAGCAGGCCGTATTCGCCGCGTGGCGCATTACGACGGGCGAACAGCTTGCCTCCGCCTGCCGGCCGTTTCGTCTGTACCGGCGGCAACTCGTAATAGCGACCCTCGACGCAACGTGGAAACGCCAGATGGAGGCGATGAGCGGCGAAATAATATTCAGGCTCAATTCGCTGCTCGGTTCTCCGATGGTTACTTTCATCGAATTTCGCATAGACCGCGCCCACGTGCTTGCGGGGCGGGGCGAGCGGAGTGCGGGCTTCGATTTTCACCATACGGGCGAAATCGAATCCGAATTGCAGCCTGCGGCCGACAGGATCAAGGACGAGGATCTGCGCGAGATTTTTCTGCGCGCAGCGGCGAAATATCTGGAAAGGAGCGAGGGCTGAACCCTGCATGCCGATCACACAAACCGAAGTGGAAAAAATCGCAGAACTGGCGAACCTGGAACTGACGCCGGAAGAAAAGGACTCGTTTTCGCTGCAACTCGCGGCGATTATCGACTACATCGACCAACTCAATGAAGTGGATACTTCGCAGACAAAAGCCTGGCAGCAGCGCAGCGCGGGCGATGCGATTATTTCCGCCGTCACGCGCAATGACGATGCGGCGCCTAGCCTCGGCGCCGAGCGCGCGCTGGAAAACGCTCCGGATCCGGACGAAGGGCACTTCCGCGTGCCGCGGGTAATCGGTGGATAAAACAAACCGCAGGAGATTTATACAAAGCGTAAGACAGCAAGAGAGATAACGGAACATACGAAATGAAACGAAAATCACGGAAAACCTGAATATTTCCGTCTGTTCCGTCTTATTTCGTCTGTTCCGTTATCTCTCTTTTATGTCTCAATGTCGTAAGGAAGCCATCTGGAGTTGAACTTTGACGATTTCTTTGACGGTCGACGAGATACACAGACTTTATGAAAAGGGAGACGCGACGCCGAGCGAAATCGTGCGCGCCGCGCTTGACCGCATCGAGGAGAGTCAATCTTCTCTGAACGCCTATCTGACCGTAAGTCGCGAATCTGCGCTCAAACGCGCCGAAACGCTCGATTCCGGCATACGCGATGCCGTGCGAGTGCTGCCGCTTGCCGGCATTCCCGTAGCGATCAAGGACAATATGTGCACCGAGGGCGTACGCACTACGTGCGGTTCGCGCATACTCGGCAACTACATCCCGCCCTACACCGCTACCGCGGTCAAACAACTCGAAGCCGCGGGCGCCATAATCGTAGGCAAGACCAATCTCGATGAATTCGCCATGGGGTCGTCGACCGAAAACTCGGCTTACGGGCCGGTACGCAACCCCGTGAATACGGATTATGTGCCGGGCGGGAGTTCGGGCGGCTCCGCAGTAGCGGTTGCGGCGGGGCACGTGCCGATTTCGCTCGGTTCCGACACGGGAGGCTCGATTCGGCAGCCTGCTTCCTATTGCGGCATTGTAGGATTGAAGCCGACCTACGGGCGCGTATCGCGTTACGGTCTTGTGGCGTTCGCATCATCGCTCGATCAGATCGGGCCGTTTGCGCGCAACGTGCGCGATGCGGCGCGCGCATTAAGCGCCATTTCCGGCAGGGACGTGCACGACTCGACTTCGGCCCCGGTTTCGGCGCCGGATTATCTCGCGGCGCTTACCGGCGATGTAAAAGGGCTGAGGGTGGGTGTGCCCGCGGAGTGTTTCGGCGAAGGCCTTGACGCCGAAGTAAAGGAGAGGGTCGAAGCCGGGATTGCGCGTTTGCGCGAGCGCGGGGCCGAGGTCGTGGATGTCAGTCTGCCGCATTCGCGATACGTAGTTTCAGTGTATTACATCATCGCGACGGCTGAAGCCTCGTCGAATCTGGCGCGGTTTGACGGCGTGCGCTACGGTTACAGGACGCAACAAGCAAGAACGCTCAGCGATATGTACAGGCGCACGCGCGACGAAGGGTTCGGTGCTGAAGTCAAACGCAGAATCATGCTCGGGACGTTTGTGCTTTCGTCGGGTTATTACGACGCGTATTACGAAAAAGCGCAGCGCGTGCGGGCAATGCTCGTCCGGGATTTCGACTCGGCATTCGAGAAATGCGACGTGATCGCTACGCCCACCGCCCCCACACCGGCCTTCAAACTCGGCGAAAAATCCGACGATCCGCTGGCGATGTACCTGAACGATATTTATACGGTGACGATCAATCTGGCGGGATTGCCCGGTGTAAGCGTTCCGTGCGGGGAGACCAGGGCAGGATTGCCCGTGGGATTGCAGTTGATCGGCAGTCATTTCGACGAGGCGAGGCTGCTCAATGCGGCCTGCGCACTCGAGTGACGGGAAAAGACAACGGAATAAACTGAATGAAACGGAACAAACAGAAAGGTGTTTGTTCCATTGTCTTTCTTCCTGTGGTTTCGAATGATCTCAGCAGCCGTAATCAACCTCTGCAGGGCGGTGCGCGAAGCGGGCGGCAGGGCGCTGCTCGTGGGCGGATGGGTCCGCGACCATCTGCGCGGCACGCCCGAAATGATCGACTACGATATCGAAGTCTACGGCCTTGAAGCCGAACGATTGCGCGCGCTGCTTGCAAGGTTGGGCCGGGTCGACGCCGTAGGCGAGGCGTTTACGGTTTACAAGCTGCGCCTGTCAACGCCCGATGACGCCTCGCCGTTTATAGTAGCGGATGTCAGTCTGCCGCGGCGCGAATCTAAAACGGGGCGCGGGCATCGGGGGTTTGACGTAGCAGGCGACCCGTCGATGAGTTTTGAGGAAGCCGCGCGCCGCCGCGACTTCACCATCAATGCAATTCTCTACGACCCGCTCGGCGACGAATACATCGATCCGCACGGCGGTCTGCGCGACCTGGAAGCGGGCCTGCTGCGCGCGGTCGACAGGCGAACCTTCGTGGAAGATTCGTTGCGCGTGCTGCGCGCGATGCAGTTTGCCGCGCGGTTTGAATACGGGATTGCACCCGATACGGTGGATTTGTGCCGCGGCATAGCGCTCGACGATCTGCCGGCCGAGCGCATATGGGGCGAGGTGGAAAAATGGCTCTCGGCGCGCCGGCCGTCGATAGGGCTGCACGCGGCGCGATCTCTGGGCGTACTCGACAAACTGTGGCCGGAGATTGCCGCCCTGATCGGATGTCCGCAGGACCCGTGCGTGCATCCCGAAGGCGATGTATTCACGCATACGGGGATGGTGCTCGATCAGGCGCGACGGCTAGTTGATGATCTGCCGAGGCCTAAGGCTATAGCCGTGATGCTTGCCGCGCTGTGCCACGATTTCGGAAAGCCCTCGACTACGCGCATGGACGGCGAACGGCTGCGCGCGCCCGGCCACGCAGAAGCGGGAGTCAAACTGACGGAGGATTTTCTTGCGCGATTGAAGCTGTTTACGCTGGAGGGGTATGACGTGCGGGGGCAGGTGCTTCAGCTTGTGGCGCAGCATCTGAAGCCGGTTTATTTTCACCGCGCGCACAAGCGGGGCGAAACCGTGACGGACGGTGATTTCCGCAGGCTGGCGCTGTGGGTTGAGCCGGGATTGTTGTACCGCGTAGCGCTGGCGGATTGTCTGGGCCGCACGGGGGATTTTCAGCCCGAGGCCGAGCAGTGGTTTATCGAAAGGGTGAGAGATTTGGGCATCGAGTTGCGAGCGCCCGAACCGCTGCTGCTCGGCCGTCATCTGCTTGAATTGGGCTTGCAGCCGGGGCCGCGCGTGGGCGAGATCTGCCGCGCGGTTTATGAACTGCAACTCGACGGCGAGGTGGCGACGCTGGATGAGGCGGTAGCGGCTGCGAAGAGGGTGAAAGAAAGAGAGATAACGGAACAGACGGAATGAAACGGAACAAACGAAAAGTTTGACCATTTTCGTGATTTCAGTCTATTTTCGTTTCTTTCGTCATCTTTTTTCTGCCTTGAGGCGAGAGCGCCGGTTCCCGGTAAAGCTTTCGATTACCCGATCAGGCTGCGGATGGTATCGACGAGTTGTTTGGGTTGAATTGGCTTTGAAAGGACGCGATCGGCGCCGAGGTGCTGCGCGGCGTTGAGCAGTTGTTCGCTTACCGCTCCCGAAATGGCCACTACCTTCACCTGCGGATGCTCGCGTTTGAGGTCGAGAATTGTTTCTATGCCTTCCTTTTCCGGCATATAAAGATCGGTAATTACCAGATCGACCGGGTGGGCGCGCATCTGCGCTATGGCCTGATTGCCGTCCCCTGCGGTGAGCACCCGGTAGCCGGCTCCTTCGATGACGAGCGCGAGGAAATTGCGCACCGCTTCATCGTCATCCGCAATCAATACGCTTCGTGTTGGTGATGCTTGATTCACTGGAAATTCTTTTGATTATGGCTGTCGTGAGATTAATGGAATTGACCGGATCGCACTTGCCGATCCGATCGCGAATATAGCGCAAGGACGAGGCATTTTACCAGACGCGTATGTATTCCCCGTAAATGATGTTTTGTTCGGCTTTCTACAAAATGTAATATGTGGGCAATTGCCCCACGGTTTCAACCAAATGGGTGAAATGAGCAGATTTTTGATTATCTGAAATAAAATTCTGCGGTTCGGGCGCAGTTGAATCGGCGCAAAGCCGGAATACGGGCCTGGTAATGAAGCGGCACATCGGTTGCAACAGCAGAGAAATCGGGTTTGGGCAAATTGAATTTTGGGAGAGGGAGTAGGTCCGGGGCCGGACTGCGGAGAGGAGCACATGGCGGCAGACAGGATACTGGTTGTGGACGACGACCATTCGGCGCGATGGATGTTGAGCGAGGCGTTGAAAGGGTGGGGGTATCAGTACTCCGAGGCCCAGACCGTGCAGTCGGCGCTTTTTGCGTGCGACAGCGATCCGCCGGCGGCGGTGCTGCTCGACATCGATTTGCCCGACGGGTCGGGGCTCAAGGCGCTGAGGGAAATCAAGAGCCGGCATCCGGAAATCATAGTGATCATGGTGACGGCGAACGTGTTTTTCGAGAATGCGGTTGAAGCATTGCGCGGCGGTGCGTTCGATTTCATAGGAAAGCCTCTCAATCTGAACGAACTCGAGGTCACGCTTCGCAACGGGTTGGAGACGCGGCGTCTGCGTCGCAGGGTAAAGGCTCTGGGGCGGCAGCAGGCGCATCATTTCAGTTTCGAACAGCTCATCGGCGAATCCCCGGCGATGAAAAACATGCTTACGCTTGCGCGCAAGGTCGCCGAGAGCAACGCCTCGGCCGTGCTGCTGCAGGGCGAATCGGGCACGGGCAAGGATCTCATCGCGAGCTCGATTCATTACGGATCGAACCGCGCCGACGGCCCGTTTGTCGCGCTCAACTGCGCCGCGATCCCGGGCACGCTCATAGAAAGCGAACTCTTCGGCTACGAAAAGGGCGCCTTTACGGACGCCAAGGCGCGCAAGGAGGGAATGTTTGAGCAGGCCGAGGGCGGGACGATCTTTTTTGACGAGATAGGAGAACTCGAACTCGGGCTGCAGGCCAAGCTGCTGCGCGTATTCGAGCAGGGGGCTTTCCGTCGCGTGGGCGGGCTCAAGGACATACCCTATGATGCGCGCATCATCGCGGCTTCGAACCGCGACCTGAAGGCCGAAAGCAGGGCGGGGCGCTTCAGGGCCGATCTTTTTTATCGCCTGTCGATCATACAGATAGATCTGCCGACGCTGCGCGAGCGGGACGGCGATGTGCTGCTGCTGGCGGCGAACTTCATAGAACAGTTCAACAAGCGTCTCGGAAAGCGCATAACAGGTTTGTCGCCGGAGGTGACCGACCTGTTTCTTCGTTATCAATGGCCGGGCAATGTGCGCGAACTGCGCAATCTGATAGAACGTCTGATGATCCTCGAAGAAAGCAATGTAATCACAACCGCCTGGCTGCCGCACGAACTGCTGGAATTTACAACCGCACAGCCGGTACAACAGGTAGAACAGTCAGCAGTAACCGATCAGCTTCAGAATGCCGCAACAGCTTCGCAGGTTGCAGGTGCACACAGCATTACGTACAACGACAACGAGATAGGGTTGAAGTTCCGGTTGCCGGCTGGCGGCGTGGACCTCAACGCCCTGGAAAAATCGCTGTTGCAGCAGGCCATCAAACACACCAAAGGCAATCAGACCAAGGCCGCTGCGCTCCTGGGCATCTCGCGCGACCAGTTCCGCTACCGCATCAAGAGAGTCGATGCCGCAGAAGAAGAGAGATAACGGAACATACGAAATAAAACGAAAATCACGGAAATATTCAACTTTTCCGTGATTTTCGTTTTATTTCGTATGTTCCGTTATCTCTCCTCGTTTTCGACTAATTCCTGCTCCACCAGACGCGAGCAAATTTGTTTCGGTGCGAAAATCCGTACCGCGTGCGGCCGTGGAACGCCTTGCTGAGCGCGTGCCCGAGCCTTTGCGCCAGGTGTTCGGTCGTAGTCGTTACGACGAGCTGTCCGGGGGGATTTACCTCCCACTTCATAATTCTCGCCATAGGGTTGTCTATTGCGGCGCGTTGCGCCTCGTTTTCCAGCAGTCGCCTGATTTCCTTCTGGTGGAGGTCGAAGAACCTGCCCTCCAGATGCAGTTCGCCGCTGTGTACTCCGCTGCGCTGGCGCTCGCAGGCCGGACATACGACCTTGCTGGTTATCATAAACTGATCGATCCTCATCGCCCGCCGCTCGGCGTTCATTCTTGTCCAGCGTCGTTTGGAATAAATATCGCCGCAGACCTCGCAAATGGTTGGTTCGGGCAGGGCGCGACGTGTGTGATGGCGTCCCTTGTCGTCGTCAACGCGTTTCTTGATGGTCTGGGTTGTGTAGCGTTTTGCGGTGCGCACGATTACTTCCCCGGTTTATCAGCGAACAATTTTTGAATCGGTCTTGAGTCGGCCCTGAATCGGTTTACATTGAAACGGGCCGTCCCGACGCCGGCCTCCAGCCGCAGAATATCCCCCCGAATCTTCTGCGGCTGGAGCAGCACGGAAGACGCCTCCACTGCGCTTTTCCGCACCTGCGCCGGGTATGAAGGGTGAAAACTATTTCACCTTCACCTCGATCTGCTTCGGTTTGGCTTCTTCGTGTTTCGGCATAGTCACGCGCAGGACTCCGTCCTTGAATTCGGCGTGAACCTTGCCGGCATCGACGAAGCCGGGAAGCATGAAGCTGCGTGAGAACTCGCCGTAGCTGCGTTCGACGCGATGATAATTTTCGCGTTTTGTTTCGGCTTCGAATTTGCGCTCGCCGCGAATCGTCAGCACGTTGTTGTCAATCGCGACGTGCACGTCTTCCTTCTTCACTTCGGGCAACTCAGCCTTGACGACGAGTTCATTTTCCGTTTCATAGATGTCGCATATGGGCGACCAGGCCGCCAGCGACCAGTTTTCCTCCTCGCCTGCCCTGACGGGACTGAACGCTTCGCCGAACAGTCGGCGCATCCTTTCCTCGAAACTGCGGAACGGATCGAAGATCGCTCCTTCCCGTTTGGCCTGCGGCGCCATTGCTGCAGCAGTCTTGTTTGCCATACTTCTACCTCCGATGGCTGCGGAAACAAATGTTTCCGGCCGCCGATCTGGGCGCTTCCGGAACATACTCGCGATACACTGCACAAACGGCCCGTATGTCTCCGGTGCGCCGAACTCTTCACCCTTCTGATGTGCAAGATCCGTGCCTTTGCACGAATGACCAAAACCCGGGATTCCGAATGCGGAAATGGCCGATATGGGGCCGATATGGGCAGCAGCGACAGGGGCTTTTCGCTCAACCGGTGGGCGGTCTGGCGCAACCGATTCGCTTAAAAGGCAGGGTGTGCTATCTTTCCGGGTGCAGCACTCCACAGAGGATTGGTACAAAGCGGCAGACAGCAAGAGAGATAACGGAACAAACGAAATGAAACGAAAATTACGGAGAACTTGAATATTTTCGTAGTTTCCGTCTTATTTCGTTTGTTCCGTTATTTCTCTTTTTTGTCTCAATGTCATGTGGAGTGATTTGGCCTGGGGGCATTCGGATATGAATTCGACCGAAGACCTTTTGTCGAAGCGACCGGAAAGGATGACGAAAGCGGAACTGATCGCCGCGCTCGAAGTCCTGCAGCGCCGCGTTCAGGCGCTCGAAGCCGAAACCCGTCGCGATGTGAAGTCCCGCGAACGGGCCGAAGCCGCGCTGCATCAGAGCGAGCAGCGCCTGGCGAGCATCGTGGCCTCTGCGATGGATGCCATCATCACGATCGGCCGGGATTATCGCATCATACTGTTCAACAAAGCCGCCGAGATCATGTTCGGTTACGATGCGCAGGAAGTCATCGGACAACCGATTTCGCTGCTTTTGCCCATGCGTTTTCGCGCCTCACACGACGCGCACATCGCACGTTTCGGGGCTACGGGAGAGACCAACCGCGCCATGGGCCGGCTCGGCGCCGTCAGCGGCGTGCGGCGCGACGGGACCGAGTTTCCGATAGAAGCCTCGATTTCGCAGATACAGGCCGAAGGCGAGAAGCTTTTCACCGTAATCCTGCGCGATCAGACCGAAACGATTCAGGCCAACGAACGGCTGATAGAACAGGCTGCTTTGCTCGACCAGTCGAACGAGGCCATCGTGGTGCGCGATCTGGAGGGCTGCATCCGTTACTGGAGCCGCGGCGCCGAACGGCTCTACGGCTGGACCGCGGAAGAGGCCGTCGGCAGGATGGTTGCCGGGGTGCTCTACAGGCGGGATTCCTCGATGCTCAACGAGGCGACGCGCATTACCGTCGAGCGCGGCGAATGGAGCGGCGAGCTGCGCCACACGGCAAGAGACGGGCGCGAGGTCGTGATCGAGGGGCACTGGACGCTTGTGCGCGACGCTGAAGACCGGCCGAAGAGCATACTCGCAATCAATACCGACATCACTGAAAAGAAAAAGATCGAAGCGCACCTTCTGCGCGCGCAGCGGCTCGAAAGCATAGGGACGCTTGCCAGCGGAATCGCCCACGATCTGAACAACATCCTGTCGCCTATCCTGATGGGCACGCAGTTGCTGCAGATGCGGCTCGGCGACGAAGAAAGCGGCAGGATGCTCTCCGTGATGCAGTCGAACGCCAAGCGCGGGGCCGAAATGATCAGGCAGGTGCTGATGTTTGCGCGTGGCATGGGCGGCGCGCGCGTGATACTGCAACCGCGGCATCTGGTACGCGAAATCGCACGCATAGTCGAGGAGACGTTCCCTAAATCCATCAGCCTCGAACAGCGCCTTGCCGAAGATTTGTGGACCGTGGTGGGTGATGCGACGCAACTCCATCAGGTGCTGTTGAACCTGTGCGTCAACGCCCGCGATGCGATGCCCGAAGGCGGCCTTCTCACAATAGTCGCCGAAAACCGGCGTCTCGACGAGCAATACGCAAGCCGGCTCGGCAGAACCTTCGAAAACGCGGCGCCCGGCAATTACGTCGTATTGGCGGTTTCAGACACCGGCGTCGGCATACCGGGGGAGATACTGGACCGCATATTCGATCCGTTCTTCACTACCAAAGCGCCGGGGCAGGGCACGGGGCTGGGGTTGGCTACAGCCGAGGGAATAATCGCCAACCACGGCGGTTTTATGACGGTGGAAAGCAAACAGGGACTCGGCACGGTGTTCAACATATTCGTTCCCGCACACGATTCCTCCACGCGCCAGCAATTCAACGCCCCGGCATTCGATATTCAATCCGGATCGGGCGAGATGATACTTGTAATAGATGACGAGGCTTCCTCGCGCGAGATGATCGCAAGAGCGCTCGAAACCTACGGTTACAAAACGCTTGTCGCAGACAACGGCGCAAACGCCCTGAACCTGTTTGCGCCGCGCAGGGGGGCGATCAGCGCCGTCATCACCGACATGGCCATGCCCGTAATGGACGGAACCGCGACCATCAATGCGCTGCGAAGACTTCAGCCGAACATTCGCATAATCGCGATAACGGGCCTCGCCGACGCTTCGCGCCTGAAAGAAATCAGCGATCTTGGCGTCAACGTGCTGCTCGAAAAACCCTTCGACGCCGAAGCGTTGCTGAACGCCGTTTCAGAGACGCTGCGGTAGGAGAAACCGCGGAATACCAGCAATTCTCAGTTTAGGAGGAAAGAGAGATAACGGAACAAACGAAATGATACGAAAATTACGGAAAAGTTGAATATTTCCGTGTGTTCCGTCTAATTTCGTTTGTTCCGTTATCTCTCTTTCCTCCCAAACTGAGAATTGCTGGTATTCCGCGGTTTCGGGCTATTTGCCCCTGACATTACGCGGCTTTTGCCCCAGCCTTGCCTTCCACCGCCCGGTTTCGAGTCTGGCACTGGTGTTGCCGAACAGCGCTCAAACGGGCAGGTCGGGCGGATAGGGAGGCTGGATAAAGGCAATGCAGTGTGAAATGCGGGGGACAATATCGAGAGAAGTGGAGATCCCGCTGGATTCGATCGCAATGACGGGAGAGTTGAGCCTGCCGGCCGAGGCGGCCGGACTCGTGGTATTCGCACAGGGCAGCGGCAACAGAAATGTTTCAAACAATCGCCGTGTGGCCGAGATCATAAACGAGGCAGGTTTCGGCACGCTGCTGCTTGACCTGCTGACTCAGAGGGAAGAGGCCATCGACCTGCGGACCCGGCATCTTCGCTTCGACCTTCCGCTGCTTGCGCGCAGGCTGGCGGTCGCAACCGCCTGGATACGGCGCCAACCCGAGTTCTGCGGGCTTCGCATAGGTTATATGGGGTCGAACACGGGCGGCGGCGCAGCACTGATGGCTGCGGCGAAGCTCGGCGATCAGATCGGCGCCGTAGCCTCTCGCGGCAGCCGTCCCGATATGGCCGGAGCAGCATTGGAGCAGGTACTCGCACCTACGCTTTTGATCGTGGGAGGTCTCGACGATGAAATCATCCATTTGAACGAATCGGCGCTGGCGCGTATGCACTGCGTCAGGGAACTGTCGATCGTTCCGTGCGCATCGCATCTGTTTGAGGAGCCTGGGGCGCTCGATGCCGTAGCCCACCTGGCCGCGACCTGGTTCCGGCGCTATCTCCTCGCCTGATCGAGCAGTTCCCGTACTTCCTGGTCCGTAGTTTGCCGGAAATCCTCGTACCACTCACCGACGGCGTAGAAATATTCCTGCTTCATGCCGCATACGCAGACAACGCCGCTTTGCGCGTCATCGAACCAATCGCACGCAGAGCGTGCCGCTACCGGAACGGCCACAACGACGCGCGCCGGATTCTGTCTGATGACGCAGGCGACAGCGGCCTGCATTGTCGATCCCGTAGCCAGTCCGTCATCGACCAGGATTACGATGCGTCCTTCGAGAGCCGGCGCCGGACGTTCGCCCCTGTACAGACGCTCGCGTCGCTGTAGTTCGCGCGTTTCCTCGCGCGTGATGCTTTCGAGTTCTTCTCCTGTTATCCCCAGCCACCCGGCGGCATTTTCATTCAACACGCGCGTTCCGTCCGAAGCTATTGCTCCAATGGCGAGTTCTTTTTGCCGCGGTGCGCCCAGCTTGCGCACCAGCAAAACATCGAGCGGCGCTCCGAGCGCTTCGGCGATTTCATACGCTACCGGCACGCCGCCGCGCGGCAATCCCAACACGATTACATCCCTGCGCCCGGCGTATTCACGGAGCAATCGCGCCAGATGCTTTCCGGCCTGTCTGCGATCCCGGTATCTCATCACCGTATGGTTTGTTTTCGGCGGCGGATTTATTTGACGACCAGCACGGAACACTGCGCCGCCTGTGCGACCTTGGTCGATACGCTGCCCATCAGGTCGTGCCGCATGTCGGCGACGCCGGTTGCGCCGAGCACTATGAGGTCGTATTCGCCGCGTTCGGCTTCGCTCAGTATTTCGAGCGCGGGATCGCCCTCGGCCGTCATTACGCCTGCTGTGAGGCCGAGCCTTTCGAGTTGCTGACGCGCTTCCTCGGCAAGGGCCGTACCCTCGCGCTGAAGCTCGCTTTTCATCATCGCATCGGCGGCGGAATCATCCGGGGCGATGTCGTCCATACGCGCGTCGAACCAGTCGCGGTCGAGCCCCAGATTCACCCACGGCGTTTCAGCTACGTGCAGCAGCGTTATCTCGGCTTCGCTCAATTCGAGCGCCGAGGCGCACAACGAGAGCGCCGCTTCGGATGCAAGCGACCCGTCTACGGCCGCAAGTATGCGCCATTGCCGGCCCACGTTGCTCAACTCCCTGCCTATGATCACGCCGCCCGGAGCCGTGGCAACGACGCGGCTCGCAACCGGCCCAAGGCCAAGGTTGGTGCGCGCGTACCGGTTGTGCGCGCCTACAACCGTCAGGTCGTATTCGGCCGCCGTGCGTGTAATAACGCTTGCAGGCGATCCTGCTTCCACGCGCATCCCGGCTTCGATCCCCAGTGTTGAAAGCAGCGATTTGGCGCGCAATAGATGCTCGTGCGCCTCGACCTCGATGCGCTTTCTGTAGTCTTCGATCAGGCGCGCAGCCTTCTGCGGATTTTTCGGAGTCCGGCTTTTCGGAAGACCGAGTTCCGGCGTTACGCACAAAAGTTCAAACTGCGCGTCGCTGCGCCGCAGCAAACTCGCCGCCGTGCGCAATGCCGTCGTAGCCTGTGCCGAACCGTCCGTTGCCAGCAGTATTTTCATGATGTTTCCTCCGAATATTAATGCAGACCCGCATCGATACAGCGCTGCCTGCCGATGAAACTCAGTACACTGTAAACAAAGTTCTTTGAGTTTTTCAGCCGCGCAGCGGCGAAAGAACTGTAGCCTGGTGCGTGAGCGCCAGGTCAGCAGAAAAAGAAGGTTCAAGCCCTGAAAGGGCGAAAGATCTTCCGCCCCTCCGGGGCTTACTGGGTTTCTCTACACCCACCCAGGGCTCGCCGCCCTGGGCTACAGATCTTTCGCCGCTGCGCGGCTGAAAAACTCAAGAAACCTTGTTTACAGAGTACTCAGCATGAGGAATGCGGCAAATCTCAGACCAGTGAGTATTCTGCGGGTTGGAACCGGCAAGTTAGGCGAATTGCCCCAGTACAAAGGGGCTGGAGTGCGATTTGACTCAGAGATGACGGAAACAACGAAATGAAACGAAAATCACGGAAAAGTTGAATATTTCCGTGATTTTCGTTTTATTTCGTTTGTTTCGTCATCTGTTCTATCTGTGGCATCTATGTCAATCAGCCGAACACTTCGCGAAGGAATTGCTGCTGTTCGAGCTGATGTATCGCATAGGAACCGGTTGCGGGACTCGCGCTCAGCCCGCGTCCGATATACCTTAATGCCTGGCGATCCGAAAGAATCGCTTCGAGGCGCGGCCGCATGAAAGTCCACGCTCCCATATTCATCGGCTCTTCCTGCAACCAGACCACATCCTCGGCATTCGGGAACGATTCTATCCATTCGCGTATCGCGCGCTGAGGGAAGGGATAGAACTGCTCTACGCGCAACACCGCAATCCGGTCCGAGCCCGCTTTCGCGGCTTCGGCCTTCAGATCGTAATATATCTTGCCGCTGCACAGCACCAACCGCTCGATCGGTCCGGGATTCCCGACCGCATCGGGTATGACGGGCTGGAAGCCTCCGATCGAGAATTCATCTATCCCCGAGGTTGCGGCCGGAAGCCTCAGCAGGCTCTTCGGCGTCATAACAACGAGCGGCCGGCTCGTGTTCTGCTTCATCTGCCGCCGTAGAAGGTGAAAATACTGCACGGGCGTGGACGGATAACACACCTGCAGGTTGTTTTCGGCGCAAAGCTGAAGGAATCGTTCGAGGCGCGCGCTCGAATGTTCCGGCCCCTGCCCCTCGTAGCCGTGCGGCAGCAGCAGCACGAGCCGCGATTTCTGCTGCCACTTGTCCTCGGCCGACGAAATGAACTGATCGATGATCACCTGAGCGCCGTTTGCAAAATCTCCGAACTGCGCCTCCCACAAAACGAGCGTGTCTTCGGATACGACAGCGTAGCCGTGTTCGAAGCCGAGCACGCCCGCCTCGGAAAGCGAACTGTCGAAGACATCGAAGCGAACATCATCGCGCGCAAGCGACTCGAGCGGCGCCCAGGGCTGGCCCGTATGCGTGTCGTAGAGCACGGCGTGGCGCTGGCTGAACGTTCCGCGCCCGCTGTCCTGTCCCGACAACCTGACCGATATGCCCTCGATCAGCAGCGAACCGAAGGCCAGCCCCTCGGCGAATCCCCAGTCTACGGGCGCTTCTCCCGCGCCCATCTTCGTGCGCCGGCCTATCTGGCCCACCATCTTGGGATTCAGATTGAAGCCCTGCGGGACTATGCCGAGCGCGTTGGATATCTCGGCTATCGTCTCCTTTGCAATGGGCGTGGGATACAGTTCCGATCCGTCGTCCTCTTCAGCGCGCGCAGGGAGGCGCTTGATTTCCTTCTGCCGCGCGACGATTTCCTTTGCGGCGAGCATGCCGTTTTCGAGCCGCCGCCATCGCTCGTCGAGCATCTTCTCGACTTCTTCGGGCGTCACCGCCTGCTCGCGCAGCAGTTGCCGCGTATACAGTTCGCGCACGCCCGGATGCTCCTTGACGCGCTGGTACATAAGGGGCTGCGTATAGCTGGGTTCGTCGCCTTCATTGTGGCCGTGGCGGCGGAATCCTATCAGGTCTATTACCACGTCCTTGTGGAACTTGTGCCGGAAATCCATGGCGATTTGCAGAACCCTGTAAGCCGCCTCCACATCGTCGCCGTTTACGTGAAATATGGGCAACTGCGTCATCTTCGCCACGTCGGTAGAGTAAATCGACGAGCGTCCGCGCTCGGGCGTAGTGGTAAAACCGATCTGGTTGTTGATGATGATGTGGATGGTGCCGCCCGTGCGATACCCCTTGAGGTCCGCAAAATTGAGCACTTCGGCGACTATGCCCTGACCGGCAAACGCCGCATCGCCGTGAATGAGCACGGGCATGATGCGCTTGCGCGCGGTTTCCTTGTCGCCCTCGACGAGCAGTTGATCCTGGCGCGCGCGCGCCATGCCCTCGACTACCGCATCTACGAATTCCAGATGGCTCGGATTGGGCGAAAGCGTGAGCTTAACCTCGCGGTCGCCGACTTCGCGCACGCCCGTCGCTCCCTGGTGATATTTCACATCGCCCTCATCGGCCGGAAAGTTCGGATGCACCGTGCCTTCAAACGCGGTGAATATGCGCTCGCTGAAATTGCCGATGATGTTGGCAAGCACGGTCAACCGCCCGCGGTGCGCCATGCCCATGATGATTTCTTCGAGTCCGCGTTCACCCGCTCCCACAATCAATTGATCGAGCAGCGGAATGATCGATTCGCCGCCCTCGACCGAAAACCGTTTCTGGCCGAGAAACTTCGTATGCAGGAAGCGTTCGAACTGCTCGGCCGCTATCAGACGGTTGAGCAACTGCTTTTTGATCTCGACCGGAATCGGTTCGGGATCGCGTTCGATCTGCTCTCTCAACCATTGTTTCTGTTCGAGGCTCTGTATGTGGCGGTATTCGAGGCCGATAGTTCCGCAGTAGAAGCGGATGAGCATCGCCCATATCTCGCGCAGCGTAGCGGTTTCGCGCCCGCCCAGACCGCTTGTGAAAAACTCGCGGTCGAGGTCCCATATCGACAGTCCGTAGGTTTCTATGTCGAGTTCCGGATGCTCGTGCAGCGGAATCATGTTGAGCGGATCGGTGTCGGCGATCAGGTGGCCGCGCACGCGATAGGCGTTGATGAGTTCGAATATGCGCGCCTGCTTCTTGATCTCCTGCCGCTCGCGATCCACGCCGAAAAGCGCCGGATTCACGTCTACGGACCACCGCAGCGGCTTATACGTTATGCCGAGTTCGGCGAATATCTCATCGTAAAAACGGTGTTCGCCGAGCAGCAACTGATGGATGTGCGCAAGAAATGCCCCGGATTCGGCGCCCTGGATTATGCGGTGATCGTAGGTGCTCGTTATGGTGAATACCTTGCTGATGCCCAGAAGCGACAGCGCCGCCGGAGTCATCGCGGCGTATTCGGGCGGGTACTCGATTGCACCGGTAGCGATGATTGCGCCCTGTCCGGCCATCAATCGCGGATTCGACGCCGATGTGCCGATAGTGCCGGGATTGGTCAGGGAAATCGTCGTGCCCTGAAAATCCGATACCTGCAACTTGCCGTCGCGGGCGCGCAGGACTACGTCCTGATACGCGTCGAGAAACTGCGGGAACGTCATCCGGTTTGCGCCCTTGACGTTCGGCACAAGCAGCGTGCGCGTGCCGTCTTTTTTCATTACGTCCACGGCCACGCCGAGATTGACTTCGCTGCGGCGCACGCGGTAGGCGGCGCCGCCTTCCTCCTCAAACCCGTCGTTCATCTGCGGGAATTTTGCGAGAGACTTCACTATGGCCCAGGCGATGAAATGCGTGTAGGAGGTTTTGCCGCGGTTGTGCGCCTGAAGGTGACGGTTTACCCATCTGCGGTTTTCGTCGAGGAGCTTGATAGGGATTTGCCGGACCGAGGTCGCAATCGGAACGGCGAGGCTCGCTTCCATGTTCTCGACGATCCTGAGCGCCGGGCCGCGAATCACCCGACGGTCGGCCTCGGACGCTTCTGCGGCGGCGGACGCCGGAGCCGCCGGGACTGCGTTTGATGCCTGGGGGGCCGGGGCCGGGGAAGGCGCGGGAGCTTTTGCTGCTGCGGCGGATGCTACAGTTTCGGCGCTGCCGTTGCCGCCCGTGAGCGAGGCGAAATACTCTCCCCATTCTTCGTCGACCGAACGCGGATTGTGCTGGAAGCGGCGGAAAAGATCTTCGACGTAACTCGCATTGGCGCCGAATTCGGACGCGATGATACGGGCAATATCGTCTGGACGCATAGCTGGTGCTTGACTACCCTTTCTTCGAATAATGACCGGATATTATGACCGGAGCGACCGCGACAAGGCAATCAGCCGAAGGAGAATACGGTACGCATGTAATTCAAGGTGAAGCAATTCCCGGTTCTATGAAAGCAGTGGTGATCAAGAAAAAACACTTTATGTTTTCTGGAACCCGACCGGCGATGCGCCCGAACTGCTCAAGATCCGGGACCCGGCGCGCGTATTCGATCACGCCGGGCGCGAAATCATCAGGGCGCACTTGTTCGAACTGAGCGCCGAGGCGCCGGCCGATGCCGCCCTCAGGACCGAGGCGACGCGTGGGTGATCCCCAATCGGGTAAAATCGGGTATGATTGCGGGTATGAAGCGATCAACCAAAAAAACATCAGCAAGCGCTCCCGCCTCCACGAAACGGGCGCTGAAGCAAGCCCCGGAGCAGAAGGCGGAGTGGGCTCTGGACGCGCGCGGCCTGCAAGTCTCGCACGAAACAGTCCAACTGATCGCCGAGATAGATGAGTTTAAGGGGCGTTGGGAAGCGTTGCAGTTGCTCTCGCCCGAACGGCTGCGTGCGCTGCGCCACGTCGCCACGATTGAGAGCATCGGTTCTTCGACGCGCATCGAAGGCGTCCGGCTGACCGACTCTCAGATTGAAACGCTGCTGGCCAACCTGGAACGGCGCGCCCTCCGTTCGCGCGACGAAGAGGAAGTGGCCGGGTATGCGGAGGCGATGGACTTGATCTTCGCTTCGTGGGAGCAGTTGACGCTGACCGAAAATCACATCAAGCAATTGCACGCGGTGCTGCTCAAACACAGCGGCAAAGATGAGCACCATCGCGGCATGTACAAACGTGCGCCGAACAACGTCGTTGCTTACGAAGCGAGCGGGCGCGAAATCGGCGTCATCTTCGCCACCTGCTCGCCTTTTCAAACGCCCTTCGAGATGCAGCAGCTTGTGGCGTGGACTAATCAGGCGCTGGAAGCGCGGCTGGTGCATCCGCTGCTCGCCATCGCCGTCTTCGTCGTGCGCTTGCTGGCGATTCATCCATTTCAGGACGGCAACGGGCGGTTGTCGCGCATCCTGACGACGCTGCTGCTGCTGCGCACCGGGTATGCTTACGCGCCTTACGCCTCGCTCGAAAGCGTGATCGAAGAGAACAAAGACCTGTACTACGCCGCGCTGCGCCGGACGCAGGGGACGCTCAGCGACGAGCCGCCAAATTGGGAGCCGTGGGTCGGGTTTTTCCTGCGCTGTCTCAAAAAACAGAAAGACAATCTGGCCGCTCGCCTGGCGCGCGAGAAGTTGCTGCAACAGGCGCTGCCTGCGTTGTCGGCGCAGGTCGTCGCATTGCTGCGCGAGCACGGGCGGCTTACCATTTCCGACCTGGAGCGGCTGACCGGAGCCAACAAGAACACGTTAAAGGTGCGGTTGCGCGAACTGACTGAGGCGCGGCACATCGCACGCCACGGCCAGGCGCGCGCCACTTGGTACACACTCTGAATCGCTCCGCGAATCTCAGAGACAAAATGACTTGAGTCAGGCCGCGGCGGCTGACTCCTCTAAAATCACTCTCCACGACTGCGGGACATAAAAGAGAGATAACGGAACAAACGAAAAAAGACGGAAACTACCGGAATATGCAACTTTTCGGTGATTTTCGTATCATTTCGTTAGTTCCGTTATCTCCTCGAATTTATCCGGGTTTTTCCGTATTCTCTCGGCATGAGCTTCTACTCGAACCGCATCTTCCCCTACATCCTCGACCTGCTGGTCGGGACGCGGGAATTCGGCCGCTACCGGCGGGCAGCGCTCGCCGCCTCGCGCGGCAAGGTGCTCGAAATCGGATTCGGCACGGGGCTCAATCTCCCGTATTACCCGGATGCGGTCGAACGCCTTGCGGCGGTGGATGCGGAACGAATGCTTCCGGCGCGCGTCGCACGTCGCATAGCCGACGCCCATTTCCCCGTAGAGATTCATCATCTCGACGCGCAGAGTCGATTGCCTTTCGCCGACGCCTCATTCGATACGGCGGTCACTACGCTGACGCTGTGTTCGATTCCGAACCCGGGGCCGGCGCTCGCCGAAATCGCCCGCGTGCTGAAGCCCGACGGGCTGTATATTTTCTTCGAGCACGGGCGCAGCGACGATCCCCGGGTTGCGCGCCTGCAGGATCGCATCAATCCCGTGCAGCGCGTCATCGGGGCGGGCTGCAATCTGAATCGTCCGATTGCCGATCTTATCCGCAACGCGGGATTCGGTACGATTTCGCTCGAACGCTTCATCCTTCCGAAATCGCCGCGCGTGATGGCCGAGATGTATCGGGGCGAGGCGAGGCGTCCCTGGCGCGGTCAATGAAAAGAGATCCCGGAACAAACCGAACAAACCGAACAAGCGGAACAAGCGGAACAAGCGGAATGAAGGACATCTTTCGTGTACTCCGAAATCTCTCTACCGTTACATTGATGACGCCGATTGCAGCGACGATCTGTTTTGCGTGCTGGTGGGCTGTATCCGTCAGTTCTACCCACGCCGCGGACGATGCCGAACCCGAAATACTCAATCAGGCGTGGAGACTCGCACAGGGCGAATCGATATATCGAACCATCGACGAGCCGCCCTACGTCCATACCGCGTATCCGCCGGTCTACTTCGCGATCGTCGCTGCGCTGCTGAAGGTTACGGGCCTGAATTATCTGCCTGCGAAGCTGGTATCTTTTCTTTCGGCGATCTCGATCGGTTTTGCGCTCGGTGCGCTCAACAGAAGATGGCAGGGCGGGGCGGGGCGCGGCTGGTGGGTATTTTTTTTGCTGCTGCTGCTGCCCGCGTTTTTCTTCAACGCGGCGCGCGCGCACGCGCAGATGCTCGCCGTAGCCCTTTGTTTGTGGTCTTTTGTGTTTTTTTTGCGGCGCGACGGGGCGTCTACGATAGCGAGTGCGCTGCTTGCCGCGCTCGCCGTTTATACCAAACAGACGCAAGTAGTGCTGCCTCTCGCGATGATCGGTTATCTGGCATATCGCGATCGCGCGCGATTGTGGTCATACGCGGTTGCGTTCGCCGCTGCAGCATTGATTCCTTACGTTGTTCTGGAATATATGACGGGGGGATGGTTCCGGCGACACACGATTGAACTCAACGTACTTTCGTATGATGTACAGGACATTCCGCTCGTGCTGTTGCATCATGCGGGGCCGCTTTTTCTCGTCATTGCGCTGGCGGGTCGGGACGTTTGGCGGCGTATCAGCGAGCGGCGGCCGGAGAGTATCGATTTCTATTTCGTGGGCGTTGTTGCCGCAACGGTGATAGCGTGCGGACGGATCGGCTCGCACGCGCAATACGTCGTCGAACTGTGCGTGGTTGCGGCGGCGATGCTGCTGCGACGGGAGTCATCGCCGAAGCGGGCGCTTGCCGTACAGGCGGTGCTGTTGATGATCTACGCCCCGTTTTTCGTTTTCATCGAAGAGGGGCGCTTTGTGCGGGCAAGCCTGGGTGCGGCGACCGAAGTGCGAAGGATCATTGAAACGGCGCCTGGGCCGGTGCTGGCGCAGCAGGCGGGTTTTGCGCTGTTTGCGCGCGGCGGAATCCACGTTCAGCTTTTTCACTTCACGGCGCTTGCGCGCGCCGGGATGTGGAATGGGGAGAAACTGAGGCGCGAAATCGAGCAGCGCCGATTCGCCTGGGTGGTGACGGAGTTTCCGATCGAGGAAGGGCGGCCCCGTGCAGACGATCTTGAACGATTCACACCTGAGGTGATCGATGAATTGAAGCGCGGGTACAAACGTGCGGGGGCTGTGGGGCCTTATTACATTTACAGCGCAAAAGAGGAGAGAACACGGAACACGCGGAATTAGACGGAAAGCCCAAAAGAAAGTCCAAAAGTTACAGCCGCCCACTTTCCCGATCTCAAGGCTTGGGGCGTATTCTGATCCGGCCTGGAGAAATCACGCTGAATGAATTGTTGAGTAATGTACCGTGCAGCATTATTGCAGTGCTGACTGTTTCCGCTTTTTTGTCCGAGGAAAGACCGCTCAATCTGACAAGGATAACGCCATTATGTATACGACCAGGTCGAAAGACCAGTTCGCCGAAATCCTTGTCAATTGTCATCAGCAGGGCTTGATTCTCGTTTGCCTGTTTTAGAACCAGATCATCAGTTATTCCGGGCTGCATTTCCGCAACGTACAAAACATCATGCCCATCTTGCCTGGGTCTCTTGACGATATCCCCATCAACACTTTCGTCTGCCGGGAAAGAATAGGGAAAACACGGAAAGCAGAATGTACTTTCCGCATCTTCCGTGTTCTGTTGCTCCACCCAAACCGGGAATTGCGGTATAAACGTGGGCCGGAGGTTAACCATGAAATCTTGCTGGATGTTCGTCATTGGATCAGTACTGCTTGGTCTTTCGTGTTCCTCGCCGCCCTCGCCGCAGCGAAGCGGGATCGACGAGTCGAGGATCGTGGATCTGACCTACAGCTTCGATGAAAACACGATCTACTGGCCTACGGCGCAGCCCTTCCGCTGGGAGAAGGAATCCTGGGGGCAGTCGGCCGGCGGTTACTGGTATACGGCGGCGCGCTACAGCGCAAGCGAACACGGCGGCACGCATTTCGACAGTCCGATACATTTCGGCGAGGGGCGGTCATCGGTCGATCAGATTGCGCCCGGGCGTTTGATCGGGCCCGCGGCGGTCATAGATGTCAGCGCGGCTTGCGAAAACAATCCGGATTATCTGGTTGCCGTATCGGATTTGACGGGCTGGGAGCGCGCGCACGGTCGCATTCCGGACGGAGCGATCGTGCTTTTCCGCACGGGCTGGGGGCGGTACTGGAGCGATCGCAAGCGGTATCTGGGCGCGGATGCGCCGGGGGATACGCAGAACCTGCATTTCCCGGGCCTGTCCAGGGAAGCCGCTGAATGGCTCGTAAAGGAACGCAGAATCGACGGCGTCGGGATCGATACGGCGAGCATCGATTACGGGCAGTCGAAGGATTTCATCGCGCATCAGGTGCTCAACGGCGCAGATATTTACGCGTTGGAGAACGTCGCCGCGCTCGAGGCTTTGCCGCCGCTTGGATCTACGATCATCGCATTGCCGATGAAGATCAGGGGAGGTACGGGCGCACCCGCGCGCATACTCGCGCTGCTGCCCTGAACCGCGATTGTTTGCCCTGGTTTGCGGTTGTGTTTGCGGTTGTGTTTGTCCCTGCGTTTGAATGCCCGGACGCCACGGCCTATAATCGAACTCTCGTCGAAGTGTAAGGTGTCTCTCAGGCTGTCAGGATGAAAGTAGTTATGGAATCACCTCGATCAGCTCCTGCCGATTATGAATTCGATGATGAAATGAAAGTCGCGGCGACGAACGAAAGGTTTTACGCCGCGCTCGAAGATGCGGATCTCGCGGAGATGGAAGAGGTCTGGCTGGCCGCGGACTGGGTAATGTGCGTGCATCCGGGATGGGAGCCGATAGCGGGCTGGGAAGGCGTGCGCGAAAGCTGGAGGCGAATCTTCGAGAATTCCACCGGCATGCGCGTTACGCCGAGCGATCTGCGCATGCATATACTCGGCGATATGGCCTGGGTAAGCTGCACGGAAAATCTGGTGCTGTTTCTCGAAAACTCCTCCGCACCCGTTACAGCGGCGACTACGGCTACGAATCTTTTCAACCGCGTAGACGGCCGCTGGCGCCTCGTACATCATCACGCCTCGCCTATGCCGAGCAACGGACTCATCGCCGCAAGCGATACTATTCAGTAAGAGAGATGACGGAACAAGCGAAATGAAACGAAAAGAACGGAATGGTTGAATATTTCCGTTTGTT
>JAHBSF010000032.1 GCA_019639255.1 Acidobacteriota bacterium
AACGTTGCTCTCGCGGCTGAACAACCAGCAAGCTTTCTTTACAGCGTACTAATTGAACAGATCCTTTACCGGGACGCGAAAGTCTGCAACGACTTCATCGAGATCCAGCACGGCGTCGGCGTCGAGTATGGTAATGGATGAAGACGCGTGGTAAAGGCTTGCTGTGCGGCGGCGCGGGTTGAGCACCACAACAAGACGCGTGCCGGCTGCAAGCCAGGCGGCTGCTTTCTCATCTACTTCAACGTAGGAATCGTTCGGCGAGACGACCTCGACGGCGAGATCCGGCGCGCCCGGCCAGTAGCCTTTCACTTCTCCTGCGGAATCCAGACGCGACCGGGAGACGAATGCAACATCCGGCGCGCGCACCGTATCGGGATTCGATGCAATGATGAATCCCGTCTCGGCGGCGAAAACCGCGCCCAATCCCCGGCTCTCAACGTGTGATGCCAAACGCCAGGTGATTCTAACTGTAACCAGCCCATGTTCGCTTCCTGCCGGGGACATCTTGCGCAATTCTCCTTCAATCAGTTCGTAGCGAAAACCGTCATCCGGCATCCGCAACAACTCATCCGCCGTCATCGTCCGTGTCGCCGTCGTAGTCATCGTTGCACCTCGTCAAAGACTATACTCCCGCCCCACCATACCCATCAACGGAAGCTTTCGTATGTTTCGTCTATTTTCGTATGTTCCGTTATCTCTCTTATCCCTCCATCAGTATGCGATCGAACACCGAAACAATCCGGTCGGCGTCGTCTTCCGTAATCACGAGCGGCGGACGCAGTTTGATGACGTTATGCAGCGGTCCGTCGGTTCCGGCAAGCAGCCCCTCTTCGCGCAACCGGTTAACGAGATGGGACGCTTCTTCGGCCGCCGGTTCGAGCGTCTCCCGGTCGCGCACGAGTTCGACTCCCAGAAAAAGCCCCGCGCCGCGCACATCTCCTATCAATTCGTATCGGCTCATCAACCCTCTCAAACCATCGATCAATCGGTCGCCGACGCGCAGCGCCTGTTGTTGCAGACATTCTTCTTCGAGCGCCTCAAGCACCGCCAATCCGGCGGCGCAGGCTACGGGATTGCCGCCGAATGTGCTGAAAAACTCCATCCCGTTGTCGAACGATGCGGCGATCGGTTCGGTCGTTACTACAGCCGCCAGCGGAAACCCGTTGCCGATCGGTTTGCCGAGCACGACGATGTCCGGCTCTACGCCCTGCATTTCGAAACCCCAGAACCAGCGCCCCAGCCGCCCGAATCCCGTTTGCACCTCGTCGGCTATGCATACACCGCCCGATGCCCGAACTTTTTCATAAACCGCCTTGAGATATCCGGGCGGAAAAACTATCTGTCCGCCCACGCTCGGCAACGTCTCGGCCAGAAACGCGCACGCGCGCGCGCCGCGCCCGTTCAGTTCATTCACGATTCCGGCTACGTGATCTGCATACTTGCGGCCCGCTTCGCCGTCGCCGCGTTTGTATGGCCCGCGATAGTCGTCCGGCAGCAGCGCAACGTGCACCCGGGGGGTCGGGCCTCGCCCGCCCGGGCCGTTGAACTTGTAGGGGCTTGCGTCTATGAGCGTCGTCGTATGCCCGTGATAGGCGGCTTCGAGCACGATCAGGTCTTCGCCTCCGGTATGAGTCCGGGCCAGCCTCAATGCCAGTTCGTTGGCCTCGCTTGCAGAGTTGAGGAAGTAACATACGCGCAAGTCGCGGGGCATTCGCGCCCTCAGCGCTTCGGCGTAGCGAATGATCGTATCGTGCAGATACCGCGTGTTTGTATTGAGCAGCGCCATCTGCCGCTGTACGGCGCCGACTACGCGCGGGTGGCTGTGGCCGACAAGCGGGACGTTGTTGTATGCGTCGAGATATGCGCGTCCGGTTTCATCGTACAAATACTGCCGCCATCCGCGCACGATCTTCAGCGGCTTGCTGTAGGAAACGCTCAGATTGCGGCCGAGCAGGCTGCGCCGCGCGGCGAGCGTTTGATCTTTCGCCGGTTCTTTCGGAGGAAAGCGGTCAGGCGGAATGCCCAGCAAAAGGTTCGGATCGGGTGAAAGCGACTTCCAGATTTCGCGCGTGCCGGCAAAAGCCACGCCCGGAAAATCGCGGTCGAGATCGAGCAGATCCAGAATGATCTGCAAATGCAGATGCGGCGGCCAGTCGCCGTTGCGCGGCGGCGCGCCTATGCTTGCGATCCGTTCACCGGCCGCGATCCGTCGCCCAGGCTCTAAATTCAATGCGTCTTCGCCGAGATGACCATAAAGCGTGAAGAATTCGATGCCCGGTTCGGGCGCGTGTCTGAGAATCACGAGCGGGCCGTAATCGAGCGGCGCATCGTTATCTGCTGCGCAATGGACCTCGCCCTCAAGCGGCGCAAACACGGGCGCGCCGGCTTCGACAAAAAGATCTATGCCCAGATGTACGGTGCGGCGTTCGTCGGTAGCGTGCGCGCCCGGAGCGAATGCAGGGGTTAAATAAAGCGCGCGCGCTTCGTCGTAGCGTCCGACGCCGACATCTGCGCGGGCGCGTTTCATCTCATTGAAGATTGTTTGTGTAAGTTTTTCGGTTTCGGTTGCGGCAGGGTCGGCGCCGAGCAGCAGGCTGCCCACGCTCAGATCCAGCACAACGCTCGGCGCGGTTTTCAGATCCTGATTTATGACCGGAGCGAATTGCGAAGTGCGTGCGCCGAGCCACGAAACCATACGATTGTTTTGCGGCGCAGGCTCCAGTTCGCACGCGGCGCGAAATGCATAGTGCGCAAACCGGGGATGAACTTCGGCCCACTTTTGCAGCGCCCGCCACGCGGGATCCTCGCTGACGGTCAGGTATTCGTTTCCGGGTTGGGTCGGTTTACGTTCGGCCGAAATGGTAACGCTGATGGCAAGGCGCATCGCGATCAGGTGATAAAGAACGGCGATTTCGGATTCTGAGAGTTTGTATGCGCTGTTGTATCCGGCGACGAGCGAGGCGGCCGAGCGCAGAGGGTCGGGTTGATCCAGAAGGGCGTATGCGGCGGCGATTGCAGGCTCGGCTACGGTGTTTGTGTAAAGCAGATCGCCGAAGTCGATCACGCCGGAAACGCGCGGCGCACAGTAATGCGCGGCGGAGATGACGATGTTGTAATCGTTCGCATCGTTATGAATGACGCTGCGGCGAAGATTTTCGAGTACTGGAAGGACATCGGATTCATAGGGCGCAAGGAAATGTTCAATGAGCGTGCGACGCGCAGGATCTGCGTGAAGGTGCATGCAATCGCGCACCCAGTGGGCGCGCGCCGCGTCCCATCTCATCTCGCGGTTTGTGAACGGATGATCGAAATCTGCAAGCGAGGCGTCGATGCGTCCGAGGCTTGCGCCGAGATCGTGCAGCAATGAGTCCGGGCGCGAAGCAAGATCGGCAAGCAGCCGCCCCGGCAGGTAATCGAGCATCCATACGAGACGCTCGGCGTCCTGCGCATCGCGCACTGCGGTGATCTCTGCGCCCTCAACCGTTCGATGCACGCGCGGAAGAGAGATCTGCGAATCGGCCGAGGCGAGATGCGAAAGCGCGGCGCACTGCATTTCCACGAGCGCGCGGTCGCGCTCCCCGTGCATGACCTTGAGCACGAACTGCTCGCCCGCAGGCGTCGTCAGGTGAAAATTGTGGTCCATCTCGCCCGCAAGCGCGCGGGCGGATGCATCGACGCCGTAGAGCGTGCGAGCAAGTTCTTCCGCCTGTCGTGTATTCATAAAGCGATAGAGAGACGACGGAACAAACGAAATAAAACGAAACAAACGGAAAGACACCCTTGTCTATGGTTCTTTCCGTTTGTTTCGTTTTATTTCGTTTGTTCCGTCGTCTCTGTTTTCTCTTTTACCGGCGCAGCACTGCTTCCAGTACACGTCCCTCGCTGTTGCTCGGCGGCGTCACATCGAGAAGCGCGGCAAGCGTCGGTGCAATGTCTACCGGTCCGGCCTCGGTTGCGTGTCTGCCCGCGGCGACGCCCGCGCCGAAAAAGATTACCGGCACGTGCGTGTCGTAGCTGTAGGGCGTGCCGTGTGTGGTGCCGAGTCCCTCGCTGAAGAAATAAAACGGCTGCGGGACTACGACGACATCACCGTTGCGCGCCGGATAAAATCCGCGCGCGACGCTGAGTGCGATTTTCGTTTTCGGCAGTTCGCCCTCGGTAATTTCCGATCTCGTAAAACACGCTCCCACGCCCGGCGTTTTCATAAGCGCGGCGCACGCGGTTTTTTCCATCTCTTCGCGATCGGCTTTCTTTTTCACTATCAGTTCATTGTCGAAATAAATGTTGCTGTTTGCGAACTGCTGCACCCATTTTTCGTCGCCGAACTGTTTTTTGAGGGCGTCTTCGACGGCGGCGGTCGTTGATCGGATTTCAATTCGCCCGCCGTAGCCCATTGCTTTTGCATGCTCGGGTATGGGCGCAACGCCGTGGTCGGACGACAGCGCGATGATCACGCGGTCGAGTCCTATGCGCCGGTCCAGATACTCGAAGAATTCCGCCAGCAGCCGGTCGGTGCGCAGCGTCATATCGTGCACTTCCTGGCTGTACGGTCCGTATGTATGCCCGAGCAGATCGTTGGGCGAAAAACTTATCGTCAAAAGATCCGCTGCGTCGTCGACTCCGAGCCCCTCGTTTTCGATGGCGGCTTTTGCGAATTCGATGGCGTATTCGTTGGCGTAGGGCGTCATTTCAAACTGGCTGTAGAACTTTGGTCCGAGAGTTGATTCGCCCCCGTTGATGGTGTAGGGAAATGTCGTGCCGTAAGTCGAACGCTCATAGGGTGAATCGTCGGGCTGCGACCGGTCGTAGGCTTCAGCCGGGAGCAGTCGTTCCCACTTTGCGCCGAAGTAGCGATCGGGGCGCACATCGCGGTTGAATTTCTGCACCCAGGCGGGCAGTTCCGGGAAGTAATAGGTGCTCGATACGAAGTTTCCCGCTGTGGTGTTGAACCAGTAGGCTCCGTTCGGACGTTTACCCGCGGGCAGTATCGCCGAACGGTCCTTGAACGCGATGCCTACTACTTTGGCCTTGCCGCCCGTAGCCATGCGCATTTCATCGCCGAGCGTCGAGCCGATGAGTTTTACGGGCGATGCGGAGGTTGAATCTGATTTGCCGCCGAGCAGTTTTACGTTCGTATCCGAAACGCTCGTGACGCGGCGGCCCGTTTCGCGATCGAACCATTCGTTGCCGATGATGCCGCTCATCGACGGCGTAGCGCCGGACATAAAGATGGAATGGCCGCACGCGGTGTAGGTGGGCGTATGGTTGTAATGGGCGTTTGTGAATACTGCGCCGCGGTTGAGCAGGCGGCGGAAGCCTCCATCGACGAACTGATCGGAGAAGCGCACGAGGTAATCGGCGCGCAACTGATCGATCATTATGCCGACGACGAGTTTCACGGGGCGCTGCTGTGCGCGCGCGCTGCGCGGAGTGGGCCGCCGCACGCCCTGCGCATTTGCATTGAAAGGCGCGAAGTGAAGGGTCAGTAGAAGAATCGAAAGCAGGACGGTCGCTGTCCGCCGCAGCCCGGTTACAGGCATAAATCGCTCCTTGTTCCGAAATTGACGTGCCGCTAAATCAGACCACGAAACATTGGGACGCATCACTGGGTACGCACGCGCCCTCGCGTGCTTTCACTCGCCGCCGAACGCACGCGAGGGCGCGTGCGTACCCACTTGCAGACTCCGTTGTGTGTACCATTCCGCTGTGGTTTGATTTAGAAGATTTGAACTGATGGATTTTTCCCCGACTTCGCTCCAGGGCGACGCCATTCCGGTCGGCCTTCTACCTCTTTGCTTTGGTGCGTAGGCCTTCCAGAAGGGAATGGTTTGGTTCGCGGCATGGAAATCGCGGTAAATCAAGTCTGCCGAGTTGAGAACGATCTGGACGAGAGACTCCGAGTAATACTGCTCCATCGCCAATATCTTATGCGGTTCTGCGGCGAGACGATCGCGAATTTTTAGATATTCCGTGCGATTCAATCGTTTCCAGCTCCTGAAATAATTGGGCGAGGGTAAGGCTGAGAGCATGCGCTACTTTGTCTGCAGTCTCGATCGTAATGTTCTTCTCTCCGCGTTCAATGCATCCGACGTAGGTGCGATGCAACCCACACAAATCCGCAAAAGTTTCTTGGGATAAGCCTTTGTCCGTGCGTAAACGACGGATCAGATTCCCAACCCGTTTAGCTGTGGATAGCCTTTTCATAGGTTGTGAGAATAGGAGTAGGCGATCTAAAGGTCTACACTCTAAAAATAGCAGCCTGACGCCGCCTTGCAATCATGGGCAGAAGTAGTGCCTTTCGGTTATCAGCGAGTGATAGCTTCTCAATTAGGTGCAACCACCCTATACTTGCGATCGTCGCAACAGACGTTCGATATAAATTTCGCGACTTGGATCTCAACCACTTCCCGACTCACGACGGAGGCCGCTATGAAACCGTTCACCCGCGCGCGCGCGCATCGCGCAGGCGCCCACCTGCTCCTTTTCGCACTTCTGCTCGCTCCGCTGTCTTCGGCGCTTGCGCAGGGCGCGCGATCCGCCGCCCGCCCGACTGCTCCATCTACCCCGCAGGAGACCTCATCGCAGCCGATCGACCAGGAATACACCGAATCTATACGGAAAAACACGACCGAAAAATTCTTTCTCACCGAAATCGTCGATCATCTTCCGGCTTCAGACAAAGTCCCGTCGCCGGCCAAAGTGCTCGGCTATCCGGTGGGAACGCCCGAAAAACTGACCTATACCAAGGATCAGTACCGCTACTACCGCGAACTCGAAAAGGCCTCCCCCCGCGTCAGGATCTTCACCGCGCCCGAACGCAGCGAGATGGGCAAGGAACAGATTCTCGTCGTCGTTTCGGACGAAGCCAACATCGCGCGCCTTGACCGCTACAAGGAAATCACGGCGCGTCTGGCCGACCCGCGCGGCGTCAATGACGCCGAGGCGCAGCGGCTCATAGCCGAAGGCAAGGCGATTTACTGGGCATCGGGTTCGATTCATTCGCCCGAAACCGGCAGCCCCGAGATGCTGATGGAGATGGCCTACAGGCTGGCCGTGCAGGAAACGCCCTTCATACAGGAGATCCGCAAAAACGCAATCGTCATGATCACGCCCACGCTCGAAGTCGACGGTCGCGACATGATGGTGGATCTGTATAACTGGCGGAAGGCCAATCCCGGCAAACGCGCGCCGAGCCTGCTTTACTGGGGCAAATACGTCGCACACGACAACAACCGCGATTCGATGGGTATGGCTCTGGTGCTTTCGCGCAACCAGATGAAGACCTTCCTCGACTACCATCCCACCGTGCTTCACGACCTGCACGAATCGGTTCCGTTTCTCTATACATCAACCGGCACCGGCCCCTACAACGCGTGGCTGGATCCCATCGTAGTCAATGAATGGCAACTGCTTGCGCATCACGAAGTCGACGAGATGACCAAGCGCGGCGTGCCCGGCGTATGGACGCACGGCTTCTACGACGGGTGGGCGCCGAACTATATGTTTTACGTCGCCAACGGCCACAACTCGATAGGCCGGTTTTACGAAACCTTCGGCAACGGCGGCGCGGATACGCAGGACCGGACCGTGGGCGCGCAGACGCAGCGCACCTGGTTCCGGCCGAATCCGCCATTGCCGCGCGTCAAATGGTCGCTGCGCAACAACGTCAACCTCCAGCAGAGCGCGCTGCTTCTGGCAATCAATTTCGTAGCGAACAACAAGGAAAGATTCCTCAACAATTTCTACCTCAAGAGCAAACGCTCCGTAGAAAAAGCGCGCACCGAGGGGCCGGCGGCCTATGTATTTCCGGGCGATGATGCGCGCCCCGTCGGGCAGGCTGACCTGCTGAACCTGCTCAAGATGCAGGGCGTCGAGGTGCATCGCGCTACGGCGGCCTTTGAAACCAAACAGGGCAAGTTTCCCACCGGCAGTTATGTAGTGCGAATGGATCAACCATATTCGCGCATGGCCGATATGCTGCTCGATACGCAGTATTACAACGTCGTATTACAACGTCAATGATCCGAGACCGTATGACGATACGGGGTGGACATTGGGGCCGCTTCACAACGTAAAAACCGTGCGCGTGCTCGATACGGCCGTACTCGATGCACCGATGACCCTGTCGCCGATGAATGTGATGCTCAAGCCTGCGGGGCGCGTCGAGGGCTCGGGCCGCGCCGGCTACGTCATCAACCACAACACCGACAACACGCTTGCGACGTTGCGGTTCCGGCTCAAGGACGTAAAGATGCGCGCTGCGCAGGATTCCTTCAAGATCGGCGACCGGGGGTTTAACGCCGGATCGTTTTTGATTCCGGCCGAGGGCAACCCTTCGGATCTTGCGGCAAGGCTTTCAAGGGAGGTTGCGGATCTCGGCGTTACGGCGTATGCGGTAGACAAGCTGCCGGAAGTCGCCGCGCACGCGCTTTCGGTTCCGCGCATAGCGCTCGTTCACACCTGGACCAACACGCAGGATGAGGGCTGGTTCCGCATCGAGTTCGAGCGGTTGGGCATCCCGTACGATTACATTTCCGTGCACACGCTGCGCGACGTTTCGGACCTCAGAAGCAAATACGACGTGATCGTATTCGGGCCGTCGCGCGGCAGCGCGCAATCGCTTGTTCGGGGGATGGCCAAGCGCGAGGGCGAAGCGCCGATTCCGTGGAAGAAGTCGGATCTGACGCCGAATATGGGGCTTTCTCCGGATCAGACCGACGACATACGCGGCGGAATCGAAATCACCGGCATGGCCAATTTGCAGAAGTTCATCGAATCGGGCGGACTGTTCGTCACGGTAGGCGGTAATTCGGCGCTGCCGATAGATTTCGGGATTACCGAGGGCGTATCTATCGTCGAGAGCCGGCAGTTGCAGGCGCGCGGTTCGGTATTCAATGCAAACTTCGCCGATCGCAAAAGCCCTATAGCTTACGGATACGACGAGCGTATGGCGGTGTATTTCAATCAGGCGCCGCTGTTTCAGGTAAGCGCTTTCGGCGGCGGTGGAGGCTTCGGGGGCGGCGGTCAGGGGCAGCAGGGGCAGCAGGGGCGTCCCACCGGGCGCGGCAGTCTGACAGATCCGGACGTGCCGCAGGGCCGCGCGCCCGCGAGTGCGCCTGCGCAAAGGCCGGGCGAGGACGGGATTCCGCCGGAGTTTCAGCAGCAGGCCGCGGCCATGCTGCCGCCTCCGGAATCGCGTCCGAGGATCGTGCTGCGTTTTGCGCCCGAACGCGAACTGCTCGTCAGCGGCATGCTCGCCGGGGGCGGCGAACTTGCGGGGCGTCCCGCGGTAGTGGACATCCCCGTGGGCAAGGGGCACGTCGTGATGTTCGCCAACAACCCGATGTGGCGGCACGAAACCCACGGCAGCTTTTTCCTGCTCTTTAACGCGGCGCTCAACTTCGATCACCTGCACGTAGGGCGCCCCGCTGCGCCGCGTTCCGCCGCTCCTCCGACCGGGCAGCAGCAGTAAGGGCGCGTTCGCTTTTGGGACCGGGCAATCCCGCAGGCGGACACTGGAAGTAGATAACGGAACAAACGAAAACAGACGGAACAAACGGAAAGATCCTGGTAAATCCGGGATTTTCCGTTTGTTTCGTCTGTTTTCGTTTGTTCCGTTATCTCTTTCTGCTTTCGGTTGGCACACGGATTGATGTTTACCCATGATTCTGAAGAATCCAGATGGGGGGATATCGGCTATGAACAGTTTGCGGCAGGACGCGCGGTTTGCATTGCGGATGTTGTTGCGCAATCCGGGTTTCACCATCGTTGCGATAATCACGCTTGCGATAGGCATCGGGGCCAACACGGCGATTTTCAGCGTCGTGCAGGCGGTTGTATTGCGGCCGTTGCCTTATGCGGAGCCGGAGCGGCTCGTGCGCGTTTACAGCGAATTTCCGACGATGGATCTGCGGCGCTTCTGGATGTCCGCGCCCGAGTTTTTGGACATACAGAAAGAGGCGCAGTCCTGGGAGGCAATCGGCGCCTGGTCGCTCGGCGGCGCAAACGTCGGAACCGAGGGCGAACCGCTGCGGGCTACGGCGGCGCTTGTTACGCGCGGGCTCGTAGAGGCGCTCGGCGTGCGTCCGCAACTCGGTCGCAACTTCCTGCCCGAAGAAGATGTAAACGGCGGCCCGAGGGTAGTGCTTATGTCCGACGGATTATGGAAGCGCGCCTTCGGCGGCGATGCGGAGATAATCGGCCGGACCATTCAGGTCAATGCGCAGTCCTATACGGTCATCGGCGTTATGCCCGAGGGTTATGTATTTCCTCCGGGCGCAAACGACCCTGCCGAATTATGGACTTCATTTCAGTTCGATCCGGCGAATCCGGGCAATCGGGCCGGGCATTTTCTGTCTGTGATCGGCAGGCTGAAAAGCGGCGTGAGCATACAGCAGGCGCAATCCGAGATGAGTGCGCTGATGGCGGGATGGAAGGACGAGAAGCGCGCCAATCACCTACTGGATCCGCAGTTTCATCCCGTGCTGATGTTTCCGCTGCACGAGGAAGTTATTTCGGGGGCGCGCACGGGCGTGCTGCTGCTGATGGGCGCGGTAGCGTTTGTTTTGCTGATTGCGTGCGTCAATGTGGCGAGCTTGCTGCTGGCGCGGGCAGAGGCGAGGCACAGGGAGTTTGCCGTGAGGCTTGCGCTCGGCGCAGGGCGGCTGCGCATGGTCAGGCAGTTTCTGGTCGAGGGATTTCTGATCGTGCTGCTCGGTGCGGGGCTGGGAATATTGCTCGCCGTATGGGGTCTGGATCTGATAGTGGCGCTTGCGCCCGACAGCGTGCCGCGCACGAGCGAAATCGGCGTCAATACCGCCGTGCTTTTATTCACGCTGGCGATATCGATTCTTGCCGTGATTTTCTTTGCGCTCGCGCCGCTTGCGCAGGTGCACGAGCGCAACCTCTCGGACTGGCTGCGCGGCGCGGGCACGCGCACGGCGGGCAGCGTGGGCGGGCAGAGGTTGCGGCGCGGGCTGGTGGTTGTGGAGATTGCGCTGGCGGTGGTGCTGGTGGTGAGCGCCGGATTGCTGCTGCGCGCGTTCTGGAAGCTTCAGGGCGTGGATCTGGGTTTTAATCCGGAGGGGGTCGTATCGTTTCAGCTTCAGATTCCCGCATCGAAGTATCAGGCAGGCGACCGTATGCGGTTCATCGACTCGCTTCAGCAGCGCATATCGGTTCTGCCGGGCGTGGAATCGGCGGCGCTTGCCGGAGGGCTTCCTCCGCTGCGCCCGATAAACGCCAACGACACCGACATAGAGGATTATCAGAAAACCACCGAGGAGGAGCCGGCGGAAAACGTCGATTACTGGAATCTCGTCACCGAGGATTATTTCAAGGTCATGGGAATTCGTGCGGTCGAGGGGCGAGTGTTTACTGCGGCCGACAGGGACGAAAACGGATTGCGCGTGGCGGTGGTAAATCAGGCGTTGGCCCGGCGTTTCTGGAAGGGAAGTCCGATCGGAAGGCGCGTGAATCCGGGATTTTCGCAGCAGCCCAACTGGTTTACGATCGTCGGCGTGGTGGAGGATGTAAAGAATGCGGGCGTGGATGCGCCGGCTGGGCCGGAACTGTATTTGATGAGACATCAGGCGGCGCCTGTTGGGGGCGTTCCCACTACGCTGAATTTCGCGGTCCGTACGACGGGAAATCCCTCGGCCGTGATTCCGGCAGTGCGCGCGGCGGTGCGCGAAATGGATCCGGGCGTGCCGGTTTACAATGCGCGGCCGATGACGGAACAGATATCGCAGTCGCTTGTCAGGCCTCGCTTTATTTCCACGCTGCTGGTGATATTCGCTGCTGCGGCGCTGCTGCTTGCCGCGGTGGGAATTTACGGCGTGATGTCGTATTCGGTGGTTCGGCGCACGCCCGAAATCGGCATACGGATGGCGCTCGGCGCAGGGCGCAGAGACGTGCTGGCGCTTGTAGTTCGTCAGGGGCTTGTGTTGATCGGCGCGGGAACGGTTGCAGGAATTGCGGCGTCGCTTGCGTTGACGCGCTTGTTTGCGAGCCTGCTTTACGGCGTGACGGCGGCCGATCCGTTGACATATGCGGGAGTGGTCGGAGTATTGGCGGTCGTGGCTGTTGCGGCTCTTTATCTGCCTGCGAGGCGCGCCGCACGCGTCGATCCGATGATCGCTTTGAGGTGCGAGTAAAAAGAAACCACGGAATACACGGAAGAAGACGGAACAAACGGAAAGAAACATCGCACGGTTTTGTTTCCGTGAATTCCGTGAATTCCGTGATTTTCGCGTGTTCCGTGGTTGCTTCTCAGAGGTATTTGACGAAGACGAGTTCGTTGCGGCGTTCGTTGTAGACGAGTTCGTCGACGAGCTGGTTTGTAAGGAGGATGCCGAAGCCGCCCGCTCGAAGTCCCTTTTCATCGCGGATCGCCACGTGGCGGAACGGTTCGCCCGCGGGATTGTTTACGGCGGCGTGTTCCAGGCTCGCCGGATCGAAGCCCTCGCCCGGGTCCTTGATCCAGTAGATTATTGCGCGTTTGAGGCGCAGGCAGGCGACTTCGACCTGTTTTGCGGGATCGAGTTTGCCGCCGTGTTCTATGGCGTTGTTGAGCATCTCGCGGAAGGCGTAGGCTATGGCTTCGCGAGTGGTTTCGGGCAGATCGTTTTTGAGTTGTATAAGCAGTTTCTGGAGTACGGGCACCGCCGAAAGATCGCACGGAATCCGCAGTTCGACCCAGTCCGGAGTCGCGGAGACTATTTCGATGTTGACCATCGGACAGGATTCAAACACGGTGCTTACAGAGGCCCGGAGTTCGGAGATGGAGAACGGTTTGACGAGAAAATCGCAGATCTTTTTGCGCATAGCGCCGAGCACGGTGTCGGGCGTGCCGTGCGCGGTAATCATAATGCAGGGCAGCATCGGGAGAATGTCGCGCACCCGGTCGAGAAACTGCAGGCCGTTCATCTCCGGCATGATGTAGTCGATGATTGCAAGTTCGACCGGTTCGCGCGCAAGCAGTTCAAGGCCCGCCGCGGCGTTTGTCGCCGACAACACCTCGTGGCCGTCGCCCTTGAGTGCGGTCGTAATCAGCCGGTGGAGTTCGGGATCGTCATCGACCAGCAGAATCCGGCTCATCGTTTCCCTCGCGCATCCGCTTGCATTTCCGACATAGGGTTCGATATCGGGTTTACAGATCAGGTTTACAGATCGGGTTTACAGAATCATTGTCTTACGGTATTAGAGCGAACTGATTATGCCTTGTGAGGGGTTGTTTGGCCAGTGACCCGACATTGAAACTCCCGGAAAATCAAATGAAAGACCATCAACGCTCTTTTCTTCCGTCTCCACCGGATCAAACGCTCGCACCCGGCCTCGGGTTCCTTCGCCATGCGCGCTTCAGGTTGACGCGGGACTACGTAGTCAAGATCCAAAGCGCAATCGCGCCGCTCGACGACGAGCAGATTTGGCGGCGGCCGAACGCGGCGTCAAACAGCATCGGAAACCTGCTGCTGCACCTTGAAGGCAATCTGAGGCAGTGGATCGTAGCCGGAGTCGGGGCGAATGAAGATCGCCGCGACCGGGCAGGCGAATTTGCTTCGACGGGCGGTGTGCAGAAAAACGAGTTGCTTGCGGCGATGCTTGCGGCGGTTGAAGAGGCGGACGCGGTGCTGGCGGTTGTTGAGGAGAAAATGGCGCGTGAGGGCGATGAATCGGAGCTTGGGCGATTGATCGAGCCGCAGGGTTATACACAGACGGCGCTCGATGCAATTTTTCACGCAGTCGAACATTTCAGCTATCACACGGGCCAGATCGTGCTGCTTGCCAAGTGGCTGCGCGGCGAGGGGATGCGGTTTTACGACGACGGAGAACTGTTGGAAAAAGGGCGGCGGAGATGAGTCTTGCCTTCATTTGAGCGATCACTTAAAGTAGCGACCGGGCCCCCGTAGCTCAGCGGATAGAGCATCTGCCTTCTAAGCAGAGGGCCGCTGGTTCGAGTCCAGCCGGGGGCATTACAACTACTTGATTCTGCATAGTTTGGAAAAGGGGGCGGGCTTATTCGGATCTTCCGGTTGAGCCTGCCCCCTTTTGTGCTCCCTTTTCGCGTTCGATTTGGCAGTTATTAGCCCCGCGAGCGCTGCCCCGACTGCCTTCACCGTGCTGTTATCGGTGCGCAAATATCTACGAAAAGTTTTCTCCTGGCTGTGTCCTGTGATGGCCATTCCGTGTTGAGGCGCGATGCCGGCTGCGGTCAGCGCGTTCACGATGTCGGTCGTGGCTCATAGGCATAGTGATCCTCCGATGCCCCCCGGCGTGATGTGGATATAGCAAATTTAATGAATCGCTGATCTGATCTCTAAAACTTTCACCACCCTCAAGGTGTAGTGACCCTGTAAAGAACACCCTCCACTAATAGCGATTTCGGATCGGGTTTTCCACTCGCTCCGATTGTTCCGTCCTTTCTGAGATACTGATGGACGACTGCAATCCTGTTGCCCCTCCCGTCTAGATAGGCGATAATCTGGCTGCGGGTACAGTAGGGTTCCCGAGCTTTTGGTCGTGAGGGGTGAGCATCTTTCAGGACTTTTTCATGCAGTTGTCCATTTTTCACCTGCTCCCAATAGCGCCCCTGATTAAATAGTTTCTGAATTTTCCAGGGTGGGACATCGCGATAGGTAAAATTGCCCATGCTTGATCTCGAAATTCGCCAACATTTAATTGACTATCTTACTGAGAAAGTAACCATTCAGGAGTTCCAGGAATGGTTCGTTCCCGCTACCTGGGACATTGACCAGACCGACAATCAGAGCGCAAAAGATCTCGCAAATGATATCGAGCTTGCTCTGGCGGAGTTTACGAGCGGACATTTAGACGAAGAAGAGCTGCATCGTGAGCTTTTGCCGCTTGCGCAAAATGTCCGTATGGTCATTGGTAATGTGAGTTGCGGCGTCTTGCTTGTAACGGCCGAACGGGATCCCTCCCAGATCTTCCAAGTCAGCCCTCCCGTTATGGAAGTCGGTTATAAATCAACCGAACCGGGACTCGCGTCATCAACTCATCCTGTAGAGATATGTTGATCCAATAGAGCCCCTCCTCCTCTATATCGAGACCCAGTTGCACGACGACCGCCGCGCCCCTGTCGTCGCCTTCAAGAAAGAGCGGTATGGCGGTAATGGATTTATCCCTTCCTGCCGGATTGGTCAGGCTAATCGAAACCTCGTACTTTCCTTTTGCGAAGCCCGACTTGAACGATAAGTAGAGGAAGGCGTTGACTTGCCCCTTCGGCATCCGTTGGGGGGCTTGCGGCCCAGAAGCGCTGACCGTGAAGCGATCGACCATGCGGATCAAGCTTTGGACTCCGTCCTTTTCTTCGAGCACGCGTTCGCATAATGCTGCGACCGCTAAATACGGCCCTCCGGTATCCATCTTGTTCTACCCTCCTATATTGTATTGAAAGATTCATTTTGCTTATAAGCCACTTCGCACTCGGAATATTATTCCAGAGCATTCCGGTTTCCCGTCGCTCTGCCATCCGGGAATCTGTAGCTGTTGACACTTACGCGCTCCAGCAGGCCGCGTGCGATCATCCGCTCGGCCCATCTGTGGGCATCTGAGCCAATGGGCGCCTCGAAGACGTCGGTCGGTCGGATTCTCATAAGATAGCGCTGCTCGAGCAGCCGGTTCAGGTCGGCGCCTTCCTCCCTGTTCTTGGCGATTTTTTGAAATAACCATTTCAGGCCCTGGCCGATGAGATCTCACATCAAGGCCCCTCTTCCCACTCCCGATTATTACCGCCAGTACACACGTCTGCACTCTGAGCCATCTTCCTTGATAATTCCGTGCCCACCCCGCGCGCCGTCAGCGTCCTCAATCCAACTCGCCGCGTTTGATCTTCGGCAGCACCTCAGCGTTGACGCTCACAACCTCGCCGGCAACGGGCAGGTCAACAAAACTCACGCTCCCTGTCCGCCCTCCTGTCGGCTTAAACCTGAATACCAGCACCTGATTCTCTCCGGCGTCAAACGTCTCCCCCGGCTGGAGCGCCATCGTGATACCGAGGAGCGAACTGCATTAGACTCGCGGTTGTGTAATCTCGGCCAGTTCGCCGTTTTTGAATCGAAGCACGAACCTCGTGCCGCGCTCGACCGCTTGATTGATGGCGGCATCGGTCGATCCTCTTGGTCGAGACGGTGTCGCCAATTCTCCCTCGACAAGGTGAACTTTTGCCGCGCTGCGCATGTGTGTCTCGGCGCTGAAGAATCCGACCTTCCAAATCTCGGTTTTTCCGTCGGCGGTTTCGCTCGCTTCTTTCCCCAGAATTCGATTGCCGGCAATCTGGGCAGCGTGTTCGGTCTTCATGCCAACCCAATACTCGCCATCAACGACCCGCTCGCATTGTTCGGGCGAGAGATCCGCGAACTTCTTTTGTATCTCGGCCGCCAGTTCCCGCCGTTTCGCGGGCCATGCGGATTCAGGCACGAATGCGACAGTGAATTCAGTGGCCGATATTTCATACGTTGGCGGCTTCATACCGCGCGTCGTAAAGGGCCCGCGCCTTTCATCCTGCGGGCCGAAGGTGAGGATCACCTTTTTCTTGTCCTGCTTGACGACTTCCCACCGCTCGCCCCGCTGGACTTCGACTGGTAGCTTGAGGAATTTCGTGTTGGTCTGGAGCGGGGCTTGTCGGATGGCGACGTAGATGTCGCCAGACTGAGCGAAAGCCGAGTGCGTCAGTAAAATAAGCGTGAGAAGGGCAAGTGATATTTTCATAACTGCACCGCGTGTCTTTTACCGCCGGTTACACTCATACGTCGACTCTCACGGCCTGGCCGTCTGTGCGGTTGCATCGGGAGATAGGTATCGAGTGTGCGCATTGTTTTACTCCGCTCGCATATATTTCCCATATCGCTCGTGATAGACATACTCGGCTACCTCAGTTCCGCAGGTTTTGCACACCCAGTGCGACGAGAAAAAGCCTTTCGATTCGACGCAGTCCCAGCAGAGATCTTTGTGCTTCGGACATTTGAATTTACTCTTGCTGGACTAATCTGCCTCTCTTAGCCTTTTACGGATTCCGCAGCGAAATTCTTTTCCGGCCATTTCGCCCTCTGCCTTTCTTTCATTCGATTGATTTCCGTGCACCTCAATGATGCCCAGGCTTCTTTCTTCTGCACGTTCCGCAGCTTCCGCCATTCTTCGCACAGTGCTTGCAGTATTTGCAGCTTGAGCAGGCACGGCAGGGGCTGGCGCCGGTGCAGGTTGCCGCGGCCGAGTCTGCTGATTGAGCAGTAAGCGCGTTCAGTCCGGCGAGTCCGGCGAGCCCGGCACAGATGATGGTGATGCGGAGAATGTTCTTCATGGGGCTCCTTTCGTACGGGATCAGATTTCATCCAGAATCTTCCGCCGCCGTTCGGCGAATTCGTCATCGTCCATCATTCCGATTCGATGCAACCCGGCGAGCCTTGCAAGACGCTCCTCCAAAGAGCCGGACTGCTTCTGCGATGCACCGGCGTACGCTGCATTGATGTCATTCATCAGTTCTGCTGATGATCTGAATAATCATCACCTTGCGGGTGAACCTGCCGGACTGATCGCCGAGTCCCATCAGTTTTCCAAAGCCGGGCTGATTGTTTACACCTCCAATAACGAAGGTCTTTTCCGAAATACCGACGAGGTAATATATCTTAGCGGGTGAGTTTCATACATAGACGATTTGCCCGTTTGATAGAGGGCTGAGCGATTCTGAATCCGGTTTTGGCAATTATTCGCTCTTTCGTTTCGGCAAACCGGCAATCAACATTTGACCGATAAAGATTTGCCCGATAAAGCCCAAAAGCCTTGAAAATGCTCCGACAGTCCTTCGTTGAAAAAATCGTCCAAATGAGCGCCAGGCAATCTCAAACCCGCATAACTACGGTGTTTTTGCTTGTGTATGAAACTCCCCCACTACGGGCCTATACCTGCCAGTTTTCGCACCCGAAGGAGCGAAAGATCTGTAGCCTGGTGCGCGAGCGCCAGGTCAAATCGAGAAACGCATCCGAGCCCTGAAAGAGACTGCTTAAAAAGTGCCTTTGGCCTACGACGTATCGGGCTTGCTAACGGTTAACACCCCAATTACGAGTAGCCAAAATGACTTTATCAGTAGTCTCTTTCAGGGCTGGAATTGATGTTGACGTGATACCCCTTACGCCGCTGGGCTACAGGTCCTTCGCCGCTTCGCGGCTGAAAAACTCAAAAACTTTGTTTACAGAGCCAACATGATTCGCGGCATCACCACCACGAATGAAAATTCAGAGGTTGGCCCTGATTTTCATCAGAGTACTCATTCCCTCATTTATTCTCGAAGGAGAGTACTTTGCCGTTCGTGATGGAGCTTTAGCTGCATAACGTCGGGGCGCGAGTAATGGCCTGCAGGATCGAAGTTCTGCCTTTCTTCCCTCACGCGCCGATGGTCGATTGCAGCCACGAGCAGTCGTTCCTCGCCGCTTGCCGGTTCAATTACCCATTCGCCGTCCGGTCCGGCAATACACGATCCTCCGCTCGCAAGCGTTTCCGGGCAATTTGCAATCATCAAGTCGCGGTGCGGCGTGCCCGAGGGGATGACATCGCGCGTAAGGAGGCCCGATACCGATATGACGTAGGAACGCGACTCGCGCGCGATGAAGCGCGTAATGTCGCGCGTATTGCGTTCGCTGCCCGGCCAGACCGCGACGTGCAGGTCCTCGCCCTGCGCGTAAAGCGCCGCGCGCGCAAGCGGCATCCAGTTTTCCCAGCAGTTCAAACCGCCAAGCGTAAAGGCGCCCAGTTTGTGCACCCTTAACCCGTGCCCGTCGCCGGGCGACCATACGAGCCGTTCCTCATATGTCGGCACAAGCTTGCGGTGCACCGAAGCGATTTCGCCGCGTGCATCGATATAAACAAGAGAGCAGTAAAGACTGTGTCCGCCGCGATCGGGTGGACGTTCAATACAGCCCAGATATACGGTCGTTTGCGTTTCGGCCGCAGCCGCACGCACCGCGTCGAGATGGCCCAGCTCGATCACTACGGCCTCGGCGGCGTAATGCGCGAAGATTTCCTTCTGCACGCGCGACTCGAAGCGCGCGCCGTCGGTCCATTCGACCCAGAACGGGTAGCCGGGAACGAGCGCTTCGCCGAAGACTACGAGGCGGCAATCAGCAGCGGCCGCTTCCCTTATTTTCACAACTACCTTCGCGATCGTTTGCTCGCGGTCGAGCCAAACGGGGGCGATTTGCGCAAGTGCTACGGTAAGGTGTTCCATCGTCATCCTTTTGAATACCGGCAAATCTCGGTTTGGGGGAAAAGAGAGATAACGGAACAAACGAAATTAGACGGAACAAACGGAAATATTCAACTTTTCGGTAATTTTCGTTTCATTTCGTTTGTTCCGTTATCTCTCTTTTCCCCTAAACCGAGATTTGCTGTTTGAATACTTCCGTCAACAGTGACTTTGTCAGCCGGTAGATTTCCTTATCCTCCGACGCACGCGGTCCGGCTACGTTCAATGTAGCCGCCAATGTTGCAACGTCCGGGGAATCCAGCCATCGCAGGATCGTATGCGCCGCTTCGGCCGTTGACTGCACAGTGAGGTCTATGTGAAGCACGGGTTTTGCATAGTGTCGAGCAAATGTTCGGGTCAGTTCCGAGCCTCCCTGCAACGGGCCGCGCGAAATGATTAGCGTTGCATCCGAATCCCTGACGTTCCATTCGGTTCGCTGGGAGTAATAGGCGGCGGGCGTTTCGCTGAGGCGATATTGGGGAGCGATTCTGCCGTCTTCGGCCCTGCGGCCGTGGGGCGCCCATCCGCCGTGTTCGATTCCGGCCTCGATTGCGGCGTCGAGCGCCGCGCGATCCACGCCCGTCTGTCCCCCGGAGATGATGCGACTGATCGGCATGGCCGGTAAATTCAGAAATCCCACTCTAATAACCTCGCAGGCATCTTCATGACAAGAGTGGTGACAAGGATGCCCGGAAGCATCATAATAACTCTCCCGTAAAAAGTTAAAAGTGTTAAAAAGGTGGAACTCTCCCGCGCGCTCGCGTGCATCAATAACGGGAGCAGACAGGAGGCGGAGGGGGAACGTGCGGGCGGACGGCGCGCGTGCTGCAATGATGATGCTCGGTAAACCGGCGGCGGCGAGTGACGAAGACCTGTTGCGGCGGATGCTCGACGGAGACGGCGAGGCATTCGAGGCGCTTTATGACAGGCGGCAGCCGTCGGTCTATCGGTTTGCGCTGCGTATGAGCGGGTCGCCCGCTTTTGCCGAGGACATCGCGCAGGAAGTCTTTCTTGCGCTGATTCGCGAGGGAGTAACCTTTGATCCCTCGCGCGGCTCGGTTGCCGCTTATCTTTTCGGTATGACGCGCCACCGGGTGCTGCGTCGCCTCGAACGCGAACGAAGAATGTCGTCGCTGACGGGCGAAGACACGGAAGACGAAGGCTTCGTTCCGAATGGACCGGTCGCCTCGGATGATCCGCTGGAAGATGCCGTGCGAAGCGAGCGCGTTGAATGGGTGCGTCGGGCGGTGCTTGCCCTGCCGGTGCATTACCGCGAAGTAGTCGTGCTGTGCAGCCTGCACGACCTCAGTTATGAAACAGCGGCTGAAATTCTCGGATGCCCGGTAGGCACCGTGCGCTCGCGGCTCAATCGTGCGCGCGCGATGCTGGCCGACAAGTTGCGCGCTCTCGGCGGCGATCGCGCGACGGCTGCAGGGTAAAAAATAACGAAAAAGACCGAAAAAGACGGAAATAAACGGCGCATACCCGGAATATACAAAGAGAAATTATTCGTAACCGGAGCAGGGTGACGGAGAAGAAGCCACAGGGAAGAAGCTATGGATTGCAGAGAGTTCAATCGGCACGTTCAGGATCTGGCGGATGATCGGCTGATGGATGCAATGGTGCGGCGCTCGGCGCTGGCGCACGCGGTTGCCTGCCGCGCCTGCTCGGCGCTGCTTGGCGCAGAGCGCGCCGTTGCGGAGGATCTGCGTATTTATGCCGAAGCGACCGAAACCGCGTCGGCTTCTCCGCGTTTGAAACAGACGCTGCGCGCCGCTTTCGACGCACAGCATTCGTCTGCATCGTCTGCATCGTCTGCATCATCTGCATCTGGAGTAGTGGATTTCCCCAGCGGCGACTCTGTTCCATCCCGGCGGCTATGGGCGCGCTCTGCGCTTGCGGCCGCGGCCGGATTGATTGCGCTGCTCGCGGTTGGAGCGATCGTTGCAACGCGCCGGGACAGTCCCGTTGATACGCGATCCGAAATAGCAAGGGCCGGTGCGGTTGATTCAACGCCCAGGCCTGCGCCGTCTGCATCGCCTGCGGCGTCTCCCTCACCTTCGGGGCCGTCAAAAGCGCCCGATGCAACAGCGGCGCCGATGCGCAGGCGGCCGCGCGCGCAACTCGCTTCGGCCCGCAGCAGTGCATTGCGGGGATCACAGAGCGATGCTGAAGAAACTACGGCATTCATTCCTCTGACTTATATGGGCGGAGGGGCGGCTACCGACGGCGGCTTGATAGTTCGCGTAGAGGTGCCGCGCACGACGCTGCTTTCGCTCGGACTGCCGCTCAACCTGGAGCGGCAGACTTCGGTTGTAAAGGCGGATCTGCTGGTCGGGGATGACGGGATCGCGCGGGCGATACGGCTCGTGGAATGAAGATTGACAACTTAAAAAGGATCGGACGATGAAACGCATATGGTTAGTGACGGCGGCGGCGCTGGTGACGGCGCTGTTGTGTGAGCCGCTGGCGGCGCAGGGGCCGCCCCGCAGGGGGCGCCGGCCGGCGGGTCCGCCGCCGGAGCAGCGCGGCGATGTAGAACCGGGCCGCAGGGGACAGGGTCCACCCGACCGGCAGCCTCCGGGCGGGCCGGGATTCAATTTTCTTTCATCCGAGATGCGCTTCGAGGGGCGGCTCGTAAAGGGGGCTCCCTATTCGGCCGTTGCGGTTACAGAAAGCGTACAGACGCTTGCAGACGGCACGCGTCTGACGCGGCAATTGACGGCGTCGATCTGGCGCGACAGTGAAGGACGCACGCGCCGCGAGCAGAAGATGGATCTGATCGGGCCTCTTTCGGCTGCGGGCGAGGCGCCGATGCTGATATTCATCAACGACGTAGTAGCCGGCGTACACTTTGCTCTCGATCCGCGGGACAAAACGGCTCGAAGGATGCAGTTGCCGCGGGACGGCCGTGGGCCGCGGCCTCCGTTTCCGCAGTTTCCCGAGGATCGCGTGAGCGTGGAATCGCTCGGCCGCCGCGCAATCGAGGGCGTAGAGGCCGAAGGCGCGCGGACTACGGTGACGATTCCCACGGGCGAAATCGGCAACGACCGTCCCATAGAAATAATTTCGGAGCGATGGGAAGCGGTAGATCTGCAGATCGTTGTGCTCAGCCGCCACACGGATCCCCGTTTCGGCGAAACCAGTTTTCGCATAACGAATCTTGTGCGCGGGGAACCCGACCGCTCGCTGTTTGTGGTGCCGGACGATTACCGGCTCGCAGACACGATGGTTCCGCCCCGGCGCCGCCCGCGCGAAGAGAGATAGCGCAGAGATAGCGAGGTGATCTCGCTATATCGAGGGCGAATTTCCTGGAACTTCAGACGCGGTTTGTGTCCATCCACATCAGAGGGTATTGGGAGTGCAGCCGTAAAAAGGCTGCGCAAACTGAAAAAAGTTTGACAAGGAGTGGTTGGATGAAAATCAAAGGACTGGGAAATCGATTCATCGTAGTTGCACTGGCGATTGCCGTGGCGACTACTTTTGTACTGGCGCAGGGGCCGGGATCGGGTCAGCGGCCGCAGCCGGACGCGCTGCGCGGACTCAAGCGGGCGCTCGAAGAGGCAAACGCTCCGGCGCTTACCGCCGATCAGGAATCGCAGCTCAAGGCGATTGTCGCAGCTTTCCGCGAAAATCTGCCTAAGCCCGACGAATCGTTGCGCGCCGCGCATACGGCCTACGACAACGCCGTGCTTGCAGGCGATCTGGGTGCTGCGCAGGCGCAGGCGGGCGTCATAGCCGGTTTGCTCGCCAATCAGACTTCGGCGCGGTTGCAGGCCGAAGCCGCGGTCAAGGTTCAGGCGCTGAACGTATTGAAGTCCAACGAGGCGCAGATCGCCGCGCTTGAAGCGCGCTTCGGGACTACGGGGCTTGCACGCCTGCTCGGCAGCATATCCGGAGGCCCGAGGGGAGGCTTCGGTCCCGGTATCGGCCCCGGCGGCAGGGGGCCCGGCAAGGGACCCGGTGCGGGCCCGGGCAGGCCGTCTCGCCGGCAGCAGTAAGAGAGATAACGGAACAAACGAAATAGGACGGAAATTACGGAAAAGAGTTGATCATTTCCGTAATTTCCGTCTTGTTTCGTTTGTTCCGTTATCTCTCTTTCCTCTTCACTGCCGCGTAAGGATTGCCTTGAATTTTTCATCTCCGCGCAGATCGGCGAAATCCAGTTCCACTTTTGCGCGCGCACGCATAAAGGCGGGGCGCGATGCCACGGCTTTGGCCAGGTGTTCGAGCGCTGGATCACGCTCGCCCATCGATGCGGCGGCGCAGGCAATGTAATAGCGCGTAAACGGCACATCGACCCCGGCCGCCTGTCGCGCGGCGAATCCGAGGCTGGCGCTTTCGTAGGCTTCGCGGGCGCGTTCACTGCGGTTGCGTCTACGGCAGGCGGCCGCGAGGCGCGCGAGTGCTTCTATGCGTGTACGGTCGCGCATCGCGTGATCGCTGGTTTCAAGCGCCCTCAGTTCGCGTTCGAACATCTCGATTGCTTCATCATCGCGTCCCTGAAGTGCGCACAGTTGACCGAGTTGGGTGTATGCTCCGACGATGCGCACGCCGTCCTGCCCCGACTGGGAGCGTTCCTGCGATTCTATGGCGCGGCGCGCGGCCGACTCTCCGCGTTCGTATTCGCCGAGATATGTACAGCAGTGCGCAAGCTGAAGCGCGGCCCATCCCGAACCTGGATCGATTTCGAGTGCGCGTTCGAATTCTTCGGCTGCGGCGCTGAAATCTCCCTGACCCAAAAACAGCACGCGGCCGAGAGCAATGTGCGAGGTGTGTTCTTCGGGCGCAAGTTCGCAGGCGCGGCGCGCCGCCGCCAGCGCTTCATCGAACTGCCCCATTGCAGCCAGAGTCAGCGCAAGACCTACCCAGCCCTCGGCCAGTTCGGGCATCCGCGCCAGCCCCTCGCGCAGGTTGCCTATGGCGCGGTGATAAAGCGCCGGCTGGTGCAGAAACTCGGCTTCTAGCGCCAGCGCATAGCCGAGCGCCACGCGCGCAATCGTGTATCCGGAGTCTATTGCGAGGGCGTGTTCAAAATGCTCCATGGCGCGTTCTATGCCGGCGTGGCTGCCCGAGAAGAGTTCGGGTATGCCGCGACTGAAGGCTTCGTAGGCGTCGAGTATTTCGGTTTCCCGGCGCGCAATACGTTCGCGTTCGCGCTGCAGCAGGCTCAGGTCCAGATCGTGCAGGAACTGGTAGACCACCTTGTCCTGAAGCTCGAATACCTCGTCGATGCGCCCGTCCACCTTTACGGTTTTGATGGCTTCGCCCGTTTCCACCTCTATCGTGCGCGCGGTGATGCGCAGCATATCGCCGAACCGCTGATACCCGCCCGATATGATCCATCGCGCGCCGATTTCGCGCCCGATCTGCGTGGCGGCTTTTTGCGCCATCGCCTCGCGGTCGTCGAGTTGCAGCCGGCGCATTGCGTCGTAGACGCGCTCGCGTCCGATCACCGATAGCCCCTCGATGTTTTTCAGGTCCGAAGTGACGGTTTCGGCGATGCCGGTGCCGAGCCAGTCGTCGTCTTCGCGGCCCGTGATGTTGGCGAAATTCAGCACGGCAACGGTGCGGTTTCCAGCCTGGCGCTTCGGGGGCGGGACTGCGGGTATGCGTTTGCCGCGGTGGGTCGATTCTTCGCCCGCGTCGCGGTAGGTGGATGCGTCGAGCAGATGCAGCGCTCCGCGCCGTATGGCATCCAGATCGAAGAGGACTTCGCGCAGGTTCTGGTAACGCAGCGCCCGGTCCTTCTGCATCATACGGTGGACCAGCCGCTCGATTTCAGGCGTAGCCTCGCGGCACACGCTCGTAAGCGGCGGCGGTTCGGCGTAAAGAATCGCGCTTACGATTGCGAGCACCGAACCGGAACCGAAAGGATGCATTCCGGCGAGGAGTTCATAAAACACCACGCCGAGCGAGAATATGTCGCTGCGCGCGTCGACCTCGCCGCCCGACGCCTGTTCGGGGGACATGTAGTTGAAGGTTCCAATTATCGCACCCGGTGTAGTAAAAAGCGTTTCGGTGCGATTGAGCGCCTCGGTCGCTTCCTTGAGCAGCGGCGGCGAGTATTTTGCGATTCCGAAGTCGAGGATCTTCGGGCGGCCCTCGGCGTCTATGAGAATGTTCGCCGGTTTGATGTCGCGATGCACGATGCCGTGATTGTGCGCGGCGGCGAGCGCTTCGGCGATCTGCTGCATGAGTTCGAGCGCTCGATCGAGTTCGAGCGATCCGACCGCATCCCTGAGGGGCCGGCCGCCGATGTATTCCATGGCGATAAAGGCCACCAGCGTTCCGTCGCGCTCCACCTCGTCGATTTCGTAAATCGTGGCGATGTTCGGGTGATTGACCGCGCTTGCAGCACGCGCCTCGCGCAGGAACCGCGCGCGCGCTTCCTCGTTGTCGTTTTCCTCTTCGAGCAGCATCTTGAGCGCGACTATGCGCTTCAGGCGCGTGTCCTCGGCCTTGTAGACCTGGCCCATGCCGCCCTCGCCTATGCGCTCCAGTATCCGGTAATGTGAGATGGTTTCACCGATCATTCAACAAGTATAAGAAGTGAGTGCTGAGTGAGGAGCACTCACTTCTTTCTCCGCACCACGCCCATCAACCGCACGGGCCAGGCGCCGAAGTTTTCCACTTCCATGGTTTTTTCGCCCTTGTAGCGAACTCTCGCCGCCGGAATCATCGCGCCCTCGCCCTTGCGTTTCGCATCGTCGATGAACAGTTCGACGTAGGTAAACGGGTAATCGCGCGAACGCGTTCCGAAGCGCAGTTCGAAGAATTCTATCCACCGTTCAAAAAGCAGCGTGATCTTGCGCCCGTCCTCGGTTTCGGTTTCGGTCGCATAGTTGATGTCGCGCCCGATCTGCGCGCCGATCTGGAACGAACCCAGATCTTTTTTGCGGATGGCGTCGAGCAGATCGTCCTGTCCTCCGGATTTGAGGACGCTAATGTAGCGCTGTTCGTCGGCCGGGTCGGTATAACCGTTCAGGATCAGGGTGAAAGGCGTGGACCGGCCGCCGAAACGGCCGCCGATGGCGACGAGTGTGCCGGTGTAGACCTCCTTGGCGGACTTCATCTTGTCCTCATCCGAAGGCGTCTGGCGCTTCTTTGTCTGCGGCGCGGCCATAAGCGCCGCCGCCGAACAGAAAATACATACAAGCAGAATCCACGGTTTCGCTTTCATAAGATCCTCCTTTCAACCTCGAAGGGCTGCTATTCTACCCTTTTCTCCGGACGGAAATGACGATGAAGCGAAGCCGTCCGGAAGTCAAGATGTTCGGATGCTGTGTCGGGTGAGAGAGATAAAAGAGAGATAAAAGAGAGATGACGGAACAAACTAAAAGAAACGAAAATTACCGAAAAGTTGAATATTTCCGTCTGTTCCGTCTTATTTCGTTTGTTCCGTTATCTCTCTTTTGCATCAAAGTCTGCGCAGTATCGTCTCTCCATAGGGTATTATGTACCGGCATGAAATCAACGCAATCATTAAAACAATCTATGACTGCATCAAAAAACTCAGCTTCCTCCCGCACCGTAAGGCTTGCGACCTACAACGTGCATAAATGTCAGGGGCTGGATCGCCGCGTAAGCCCGTCGCGCATAGTGGATGTCCTGCGGGAAATCGACGCCGATGTCGTCGCGCTTCAGGAAGTGCTTGCGATCGAGGGCGGGGCGCCGGAGGAAAATCAGGCGCGTTTTATCGCCGATGCTCTCGGTATGGATTACCGGCTGGGCGAAAACCGGCGCCTGCGCGGCGGCGCTTATGGCAACGCTGTTCTGAGCAGGCTGCCATTTGACCGCGCGCACAACTACGACCTGACTGTAAGCGGGCGCGAAGCGCGCGGCTCGCTGCGCACCGACGTTCGCCTCGGCGACGGGGTATTGCACGTCTTCAACGTGCATCTGGGGACGAGTTTTTTTGAACGCAGGCATCAGGCGCGACGACTTGTAGACGGCGAGATACTCAACGGCGGCGAGCTTGGCGGTGCGCGCGTCGTGCTCGGGGATTTCAACGAATGGACGCGCGGGCTTGCGTCGCGGCTGCTCGAATCGCATTTTTCGGTCGCCGATCCGCGCCGGCATCTGAAGCGGTCGCGCACCTATCCGGGCGTGCTGCCTTTGCTGCATCTGGATCATATTTATTTCGATAAGACGCTGCGCCTCGACAACCTGCATCTGCATCGCAGCCGGCGCTCGCTTGTAGCCTCGGATCACCTGCCGCTGGCAGCCGATTTCCGGCTGGGGGGAACAGAGACTCAGGTTTGACACCTCCTCACCCCGATGGAATAATCCTCGACTTGCGTCCCGGTGCTCGCCGGAAGGCGCAGCAGTCCTGTTAATGTTTGTTGTCGAACGCTGAGCAAACCGATGCGGTACATCATCCACGGTGCGGGAGCGGTCGGGAGTCTGGTCGGGGGAATGCTCGCCGAGGGGGGCGCCGAAGTCGTTCTCGTTGCGCGCCCCGCTCACGCTGAAGCCGTAAACGCCGGCGGCCTCGTCATCCGTTCGCGCAGCGGCGACCGCGTCGTCAGGAACCTCTCCGCCGTCGTTGCGCCCGAGCATATCGAACCGAAACCGGACGATGTCATTCTGCTTGCGGTAAAGACGGGGCAGACGGCTTCCAGCGTGCAGGCGCTGCGCGATGTTTTTTCCGAAGAGACGCCGATCGTTTGTTTGCAAAACGGGATTCGCAACGAAGAGTTCGCCGCGCGGCGATTCCTGCGCGTCTACGGCGGAATGGCGGGCATCAGTGCGACTCTCGTAGCGCCCGGCGTGGTATCGCAGACGCTGGATCTGAAAATCGCTCTCGGAAATTATCCGCGCGGCGTCGACGGTCTCGTGCGGGAGATTGCGGCGGATATGGAGCGCGGCGGGTTCAAGGCGACGACGCACGAATCGGTCATGGCGGTCAAATGGAGCAAGCTGCTGCTCAATCTCAATAACGCCACGCTTGCCGTCATCGACTCCTGGGTGCAGCTTGCGCGCGTCACGCCCGCCGTCAGCCGTTTTATGGCCGAAGTGCAGGAAGAGGGCCGTCACGTTCTGGATGTAGCCGGCATCTCGCTCGAAGATCCCGACAACCCTTACGACCTGCCGTCAAACATCGCCTCGCTGCGCGCCGTGACTGAAGATGTGGAAAAAATCCATCAGGCGCACGCTCTCGATTACGATCTGCGGACATACCCTTCCACCTGGGTGGACCTGAAGGCCAGGCGCGGCGAAACCGAAGCCGGATACTTTAACGGCGAGATAATACTTCTGGGCGAAAAACACGCGCTGCCCACACCCTACAACTCGACACTGCTGCAAACCGTCGAAGAAATGGCCGCAGGCGGCGCCGAGCCGGGCCGCTATACGATCGACGACCTCGCCGCAATGGTCGAGCAGCGCCGCCTGAAGATCTATCACGAACAACTCGATCCCGCCTGAGATCGAACCTTTTCCGCCCGCAGTGCATCTGAATGTGCGGCCTTTAAGCGTGCGCCGGGGAAGAGAGGGAGTATTGAAGGAAAAGCTGGTTCGACTCTCGGTAGTGTTGATGCTCAGTGCGGCTGCGGTGGGCGCGCAACCGGCGTTGTCCTTGCGCGCAATCGACGGCCGTACGGTCAATCTTGCGGATGAGCGGGGCAATGTCGTAGTGCTTGCATTCGGCGCAACGTGGGCTCCGCTTGCGAGCAAGGAACTGCCTGCTTTACAGGGACTTGCGGATAAATACGCAGGCCTCGGCGCGACCTTCTACTGGGTAAGCATCAATTCGGCCAAACAGGGCGCGCGCAACTATGCGTCGGACGCCGATCTTCAGGCGTTTGCTGCGCGGCACGGACTGAAGGTCGGAGTGCTGCGCGACCCGGATCAGGCGGCTTATCGAGCGCTCGGGTTGACGGGATTGCCCGGTATGGTTGTTCTGGACAAATCCGGGCAGATTGCGCACCGGCACATCGGGTTTGATCCGGGCCGCGCCGAGAGCTTCGGCGAAGTGGATCGCGTGATCGGCGGGCTGATCAGGTAAGAAACCACTGAAACCACGGAATACACTGAATAGACGGAAAGGCCGGAAGAGCATGATGTTTTCCGGCCTTTGCGTGTATTCAGTGTATTCCGTGGTTTTTGCTTATCCCGCGAGTATGCGGTCGACGCGGTTGCTGATTTCCTTCAGATACGCCGCATCGCCGCCCGGGAGTTCTACGGTTAGGTAGCCCGAAAATCCGATCTCGCCTATGGCCTTGCGGACTTCCTTCCAGTCGATGCTGCCTTCCATTAGGGGGACCCACTGGCGCGTATCGAATTTGAAGTCCTTGAGATGGAATTTGACGATGCGCGAGCCGAGGGTTCTGATCCATTCCTGCGGGAATCCGTACATAACGATGTTGCCCACGTCGAAGTAGGCGCGAATCCACGGGCTTTTGAATTCATCGACGTATTTGGCGAAGTCGGGCGCGGTGAGCAGGAATTTGTTCCAGACCTCTTCGATTGCGATGACGACGCGCAGTTCTTCGGCCAGAGGGATGAGCTTGCGGATTTCGCGCTGCGAGCGCTCCCAGGCCTGCGTATAAGTGGTCTGCGGATTGACTACCGCCGGAACCAGCAGCACGGCGTCTGCGCCCCAGAGTTTTGCATTGCGCAGCGAGGTTTCCATCCCGCGCAGGCTGCGGGCGACTACTTCGGGGTCGCTCGACGAAAGCGGAAACTGCCAGTGATCCATGTTCATCACGGAATGGATGGGGAGTTTGGCTTTGTCGGCGGCTTCCCTGATTTCGTCTGCGACGCGCGGATCGGCGACGGTTTGGGCTTCGAGTCCCTCGAAGCCCACATCGACGGCGAGCTTGAACCGGTCGAGATAACTCATCTCCTTCGGAAGCATCGTGATGAGCACGGCTTTCTTCAATTGCTGGGGTTGATTGGTCGATGCCGTGACGGCATTTGCAGTGACTGCGCCAATCGATGCCAGGGTTGCGGATCGGGTGAAAGTTCTTCGGTCCATCATAATGTATGCTTACCAGGTGCGAATCGTTTTGATCAGAGGCCCGAAGCCCTTAGGAAAGTGGGTTTCGAGCAGAGAGATATCCTGTGCAAGTCTTTGTGCGGCGGCGGTTGCGCATCGTTTTTCCAGTTCCAACGTAGGGCGTTCCGTTTGATAGACAGCGTATTTCAGGCGATTTCGATACATAGTATTGCGCTTCCGCTCTTCTGTTTGGAGCCACGCTGCTTCGGATCCTCGCGTATCAGTACCACAGAGGTACCAGGCTTCAATCGAGGGAACTGCCAGGCCGATAGCAATCTTCAGGGAATCCGACGATAGTTGTTTTTGCTCGCGTTCAACGATATCACGCAGGCAACACAACCGGCAATCAGCATAACGACTGCCGGCCTGCTCGTGGTCCGGATGATGAATGGGGGAGGAGTCGGCATCGGTAACGACGACCAATGCTTCCGTCTCCGTCGAGAACATCAGGTGACGAATCACCTTCGACAGGTTATTTCGGAGGAATGGCCAGCCGCGACTTTCCAGCGGCGGTGAAATCGGCTCCGTTGGACGCCCGAGGATCGCCTCGACGAGAATTCGAACGGCGCCTTCGTCTGCGGGTGATTCGCCGAAAACCGACAGTTTCATATGCGAGTCGGAACCCCGCCCAGGATTCCCGAGTACCATATCTCCCCGAGTTGCGAACCATGCAGTAATTCATCTATGTACGGCTGCTCGCTCAGTCGGTCGAAACGCACATCGAGTCCCTCTTTATGCGCAATGACGATTTCCTCAGGATGATCGCGATAAAGATCGAGCAGATATGGCGAATGCGTTGTAGCTATGACCTGCACCGGTTGACGGTCGTCATCAATCCCTTCCGGATAGCTCAGTCGATAAAGCGCGTCCTGCACGTCGCGCAACAGACGCGGATGAATGCCGCGATCCGGTTCCTCCAGACAAACTACGGCCGGGGGATCGGGCAAATATGCCAGCGTCATAAGCGCCAGCGCCAGCAGCGTGCCTTGGGAGATGTCGGCAGCCGCTATGCTGTAGCGGCCCTCTCGCGTTCTGAGCGAAAAAGCCCTCATTCCCTGCTGCGGGGTACTGAACAGTATGCGATCAAATTCCGGCAGCCAGCGCCCCAGAGCTTCATTGAGAGCCTCGAACCTCTCCGGGTTTTCATCTCGAAGTCGGTCGAGGACGCTTACCAGCCCAGAGCCGTCTTCGCCGATCTCCGTGTAAGGGTTGAGCGTCACAGATGCAGCGATTGCTTGCGGGTTGAGCGAGTAGATTCTCGTTCGGGCGAGCGCCGTATCGATATCCGCAAAAGTCGGCATTTCCCCTGAGTATCTGACCTGCGGGGGCGAGTTGTCGGAACGCCAGCAGACCTGCCTCGCAACTTTAACGTTCCCATAGGTGAGATCGAATATGATCTCGATAGTTTCCTCGTCCATCCCGCGTTTGCTTGCGGTGACGGATTGTAAATAAAAATGGCTCTCAGGGCGGCTCGTAGCCTGAATTCCCTTCAACGCCGTACTCTTCCCGCTCCCGTTCGGCCCGATAATCAGCGTAAATCTCCCGAGCGGCAGCGTCGCGTCGCGCAAAGCCTTGAAGTTCTTGAAATGAACCGATTCGATCATAAATACCCCCGATCAGTGCAGGCAAAGCAGAAGTCTCAGCGCAGCCGTAATTATAGCTCCCGGCCAATTTCTGGCAACAGAGCCGCAGTTTGGCAAAGCATTCGCCCTATTGTAAGATGAACGCGCTGTTTTCCTCGCATTTTCGCGATCATTTCAGCGCCGAATTCATTGGATGATTTATTGATTTATCGACAGTAATCGTAATCGAAGGAGCTTCCACAATGGTGCAAAGACAATCCGATGTTGACCCGTCATCGCCTCAGGCGCTCACGCAGTTGACCGAAGAAGAACGCCTTTTTGCCGCAAGCGTTCGCGAATTCGCCGAAGCCGAGATCAAACCTTACGTCCGCGAAATGGACGCCGAAAGCCGACTCAAACCCGAAATAATCCAAAAATGCTTCGAACTCGGACTGATGAGCATAGAACCGCCCGAGGAGTACGGCGGCTCGGGCGGCACATTCTTTATGGCCTGCCTCGCCATTGAGGAACTCGCCCGCGTAGATCCGTCGGTGAGCGTATTCGTCGATGTCAACAATACCCTGGTCCTGAATGCATTCATGCGCTGGGGAACCGAGGAACAGAAGCAGAAGTTTATGCCCCGGCTCGCCAAAGATACCGTCGGCGCTTACGCCCTGAGCGAGGCCGCATCCGGATCGGATGCCTTTGCGCTTCAGACGCGCGCCGCCGATGCCGGCGATCATTACGTGCTCAACGGCCGCAAGCTCTGGATCACGAATTCGCTCGAAGCCGGACTCTTTCTGCTGTTTGCCAACGTCGATCCGGCCAGGGGCTACAAGGGCATTACCGCGTTCATCGTGGAAAAGGATGCGCCGGGTTTTTCCGTAGGTCACAAGGAAGACAAACTCGGCATACGCGCTTCATCAACATGCGAACTGATACTCGAAGACTGCCGCGTGCCGAAGGAAAACGTCATCGGCGAGGTCGGGAAGGGTTACAAGATCGCAATCGAGACGCTGAACGAAGGCCGTATAGGAATCGGGGCGCAGATGCTCGGACTTGCGCGCGGAGCCTATGAATGCGCGCTCGCTTATACGAAAGAGCGCAAACAGTTCGGGCAGGCGATTTCCGAATTTCAGGGCGTGCAGTTCCAGCTTGCCGAGATGGCGACCGAAATCGAGGCCGTGCGGCTGATGGTGTACAACGCGGCGCGCCTGAAAGATGCAGGCCAGCCGTTCATCAAACAGGCGGCGATGGCAAAGCTCTATGCGTCGCTGGCTGCGGAGCGCATCGCCTCGCGCGCCGTAGAACTTTACGGCGGCTACGGGTATACGAAGGACTATCCGGTAGAGAAATTCTACCGCGACTCGAAGATCGGCCAGATCTACGAGGGAACATCAAACATGCAGCGTCAGACGATCGCCAGGATGCTGCTGGCGGAGTAGGTGAAAGTAAGAGAGATAACGGAACAAACGGAAATATTCGGAATAAACGAAAAGAACATAACCATAGTTTTCTTTTCGTTTATTCCGAATATTTCCGTTTGTTCCGTTATCTCTCTTTTTCCCAGAGGGAGCGAGAGTGAACTACGAAGCGGCGCTCGGTGCGGCGGATCATCTTTCGGGGCTCAACGACGGGCAGCGCGATGCGGCATCGACCGCAGAGGGGCCGGTGCTTATTCTGGCGGGGGCGGGCAGCGGCAAGACGCGCGTCATCACGCACCGCATCGCGCATCTGATTGAAAGCTGCGGCGTGCGGCCCGAAAGCATACTCGCCGTTACGTTCACCAACAAGGCGGCGGGCGAGATGAAGGAGCGCGTCGAAAAGCTTCTTGCCGGGTATTATGCGCGCGGCGGAAGGTCGGGCGCGCCGCTTCTGTCAACCTTTCATTCCCTGTGCGTGCGGATACTGAGGCGGGACATAGAGCGCCTCGAACGCAACTACACCCGGGCATTCACCATCTACGACGCCGACGATCAGGAGCGTCTGGTCAAGGCGATCATCAAGGATCTGGGTCTTGACGACCGCGGAATCACTCCGCGACTTGCGCGCAGCGCCATCAGCGGCGCGAAAAATCGCGGGCAGGACCCGCAGGCTTATGCCGCAAAAGCCGACTGGGTAGATGAAAAGCGGGAACAGCTTGCGCGCATTTACGGTGTATACGAGCAGCGTCTCGAAGCCTCAAACGCGCTGGATTTCGACGATCTGCTGATACGCGCGGTGCAGTTGTTGAGAAAGTCCGAAGATGTGCGCCGGTATTATCACGAGCGGTTTCGCCACGTGATGATCGACGAGTTTCAGGACACCAACGGCATACAGTACGCGCTTGCGCGGTTGATAGTCGAGGGGGATGCGGCGCTGAATCTGAAGGCGCGGCCCGAGGATTTCTGGAGCAATCGCAGCCTGTGCGTAGTGGGCGACGAGAGCCAGTCGATTTACGGCTGGCGCGGATCGGATTTCAAGATCATTCTCGGCTTCGAGCAGGATTTTCCGGGCACGAAAGTAGTCAAGCTCGAAGACAACTACCGCTCGACGCGCCGCATTCTGGACGCCGCCAATCACGTGATTGCAAAAAATACGGAGCGCTTCGACAAGGAATTGCGCGCCAATTCGGGCGAGGGCGAAAATCTCCGCTACGCCCAACTGCAGGATGCCGAGAGTGAAGCACGCTGGGTAATAGGAAGAATCGAGGATCACCTGCTGCGCGACGCGAAGGCGCGCGCTGCGGTGCTTTATCGCACCAATGCGCAGTCGCGCGTATTTGAAGAAGCGTGTCTGAGGTCCGGACTTGCCTATAACATAGTCGGCGGGTTCAGGTTTTATGAGCGCGCCGAAGTCAAAGACGTAATCGCGTATCTGAAGCTGGCGGTCAACGCGCAGGATTCGATGTCGCTGCTGCGCGTGATAAATACGCCGACGCGCGGAATCGGCAAATCCACGATCGACGACATAGAGCGCCGGTCGAGGGATTACGGCGTCTCGCACTGGGAAACGATTGCGATAGTCATAGAGCAGAACCTGCTGCCGCCGCGCGCCGTAGCTGCGCTGAGGTCGTTTCGCGAAATCATTCAGGGGCTGGCGGCGAAGACCTCGACCGAGCGGTTGTCGGAAGTCGTGAAGGCCGCAGTCATAGATACGGGGTACGAGCGCGCGCTGAAGGAAGAGAACAACGACGAAGCCGAAGCGCGGCTGGCGAACCTGGAAGAGCTTGTGAGCGCCGCGGTCGAAGGCGAGCGGCAGGGCGAGACGCTGAGGGACTTTCTGGACCACGCGGCGCTTGTAGCGGATACGGATGAATACAAGGCTTCGGCGCAGGTAACATTGATGACGATGCACGCGGCGAAGGGGCTTGAATTTCCGATAGTGTTTATCGTCGGTCTGGAGGAAGGGCTGTTTCCGAATCCGCGCGCGAACGATAAACAGTCGGAGATGGAAGAAGAAAGGCGGCTTTGTTACGTGGCGATTACGCGTGCGGAAAGGCATCTGTATCTTTCGCACGCCACGTTGCGGCGCGTATACGGCGAGCAGATGCCGACGCAGCCCTCGCGTTTTCTGAACGAGTTTCCGCCGAGGTTGATAGAGGATATGTCGCCTGCGCCGAGTTGGCTGGGCCGCGGCGGCGGACACGGCGAAGCGCGGCGGACGAGCAATTACCAGGGAAGGACGTATAATAACGCCGACAGCGTGCGCGAATTTTTCTCGCGAAAGAGTGGGCAGAATACGCCGAAACCTTCGGGTTCAAAGCCGCGTAAAGAGGCGGTCGGCGGATCGGGACTTCAGCCCGGTGTGCGCGTACGGCACTCAAAATACGGGCAGGGGCTGATCGTCAGGCGCGAGGGCGAGGGCGAGAATGCCAAGCTGACGGTCAGGTTTCCCGGCTACGGCGACAAGAAGCTGATAGAGAAATACGCGGGACTGGAGATTCTGCGAGGGTGAGGAGAGAACACGGAATGCACGGAAAACAGGACGCGGAAAGCGCGGAAACAGGCGCGTGCATGAGTGAATATGCATGAGTGAAGAAAGATCAAAGATCGGGTTTGTCAGTCTGGGCTGCCCGAAAAACCTCGTCGACAGCGAGGTGATGATGGGCCAACTGGCCCGCCACGGATACGAACTGACTACGGATCGCGAAGCGGCCGACGTAATCGTAGTCAATACCTGCGGCTTCATCGAGCCCGCCAAGGAAGAGTCGATCAATACGATCCTTGAAATGGCGCAGCTGAAGGAAACGGCCAACTGCAAGCGCCTCGTCGTGGCCGGATGTCTGGTCGAGCGCTACCGCCGGGATCTGCTCAACCAGCTTCCCGAAGTCGATGCCGTGCTCGGCACAAGCGAGATAGAAAAAATCGTCGCCGCAGTCGATCCGGCGGCGGCGGCGGCGGCGGACGCAGCATTCGTAGCCTCGAATGCGTGGATGACTCGCGGGCTTCCGACGTATCTTTACGACGAAACCGCGCCGCGCCTTCTTTCGACTCCGAGCCATTTCGCCTACGTCAAAATCGCCGAGGGCTGCGATCATACGTGCGCCTTCTGCGCCATTCCGCAGATGCGCGGTAAATATCGCAGCCGCCGCGCCGCATCGATTGTGCGCGAGGCCGAGCAGCTTGGGGCGCAGGGCGTCAGGGAACTGGTGCTCATTTCGCAGGATTCGACGCAGTACGGGCTGGATCTGGGATTGAAGGACGGGCTTGCGGATCTGCTGCGCGCGCTTGCGCGCGTCGAGGGCGTGGAGTGGATTCGCGTGATGTATACGTATCCGAATTCGCTTTCCGACGCGACGCTGCGCGTGATGGCGGAGGAAGAGAAGGTATGCAGGTACCTGGACATGCCGCTGCAGCACGCAAGCTCTTCGGTGCTCAAGCGCATGCGGCGCGGAGGAAATCGTGAACTGCTCGAACGATTGCTTGCGCGCGCGCGCTCGATCGTTCCCGGCATTGCGCTGCGCACGACGCTTATAGTCGGTTTTCCGGGCGAGACGGATGAAGATTTCGACGAATTGCTCGGATTCGTGCGCGCGGTGGAATTCGACCGGTTGGGCGTATTCACTTATTCCGACGAAGAGGGCACGCACGGCTACGATCTGGATGAAAAAGTATCGGCGCGCGTGATGCGTTCGAGGCGCGCGCGCGTGATGCGCGAGCAGGCGAAGATTTCAAAGCGCCGCAACCGGCAACTCATCGGGCAGCGGTTTCGCGCATTGCTCGAAGGGGTATCGGAGGAAAGCGACCTGTTGTTGCAGGCGCGGCTCGAATCGCAGGCGCCCGAAGTCGACGGGCACGTTTTGATCAATGACATACCGGAAGGGTTTGAGGCAAAGCCGGGCGACTTCATCGATATGGAGATCACGGCTGCGCACCAGTACGATCTGGTCGCGCGCGCAATATGATTATCGGCTGATTAGTCTGTAAATTAAATCTCCTGGTTTTTCAGCCGCGAAGCGGCGAAAGAACTGTAGCCTGGTGCGTGAGCGCCAGGTCAGCAGGCAAAAAACGTCCCAGCCCTGAAAGGGCGAAAGATCTTCCGCCCCTCTGGGGCTTACAGGTTTTTTCCACACCTACCCAGGGCTCGCCGCCCTGGGCTACAGATCTTTCGCCGCTTCGCGGCTGAAAAACCAGGAGATTTAATTTACAGACTACTGATTTCGGGCTGATTTCGGGGTGATTTTGGGCTGAATATGGGCGAACGCGCGACGACGATGCAGATACAGGGTGCGGCCGACCGGCTCGCGATTGCGATCGCCACGGGGCTCGGAGTCGGGTTCATTCCGTTCGGACCGGGCACGTTCGGTTCGCTCATCGGCGTTGCGATCTGTTACGGGTTGACGACAAGATTCAAATTCACTCCCGACCTTTTGCAGCACTCGATTCTGGTTGTGAGCGCGGCGCTGGCGGTTATCGGCGTATGGGCGTCGGCGCGGGCCGAGCGGATTTTCGACCGCAAGGATGCAAGTCAGATAGTCATCGACGAGGTTTGCGGGCAAATGATTTCGTATGCGTTTCTGGCTCAGGCGCTGGGGCGCATCGGCGGGAACTGGCGCGCGGCTCTGGTCATCGGGTTTATACTTTTTCGTCTTTTCGACATCGCCAAGCCGTATCCGATCCGCAGGCTTGAAGGGCTCGGTCCGGGGCTCGGCGTGATGGCGGACGATTGTCTCGCGGGCGTCTATGCGGCGGTCGCGCTGTCGTGGATTCTGGCGCTCTTCTGAGTCAAACCACGCGGCATTGAAACCTGTAAGAAGAATAACGGAACATACGGAATAAACGGAACAAACGGAAGGGTATGATCTTTTTCGTATGTTCCGTAGTCTCTGTTTATCTCAGTTGTCTCGCATATGCTCAACGCTGAAATTATCGCCGTCGGTTCGGAGATGCTGACGCCCACGCGCGTCGACACCAATTCGCTGTGGCTGACCGAGCAGCTCAACGCCATCGGAATCGAAGTAAAGCTGAAGATCGTCGTGGGAGACGATGAAGCGAGGCTCGAAGAAACCGTGCGCGACGCGCTGAAACGCTCCGAAGTCATCATCGCTACGGGCGGGCTCGGGCCTACCGAAGACGATATAACGCGCAAGATATTTTCGCGCGTGCTCGGCCGCCGCCTTCAGTTGCACGATGCAACGCTCGACCGCATCAGAAAGCGGTTCGCCGCGCGCGGCTATCAGATGCCGGAAATCAACGCGCGGCAGGCGCTCGTGCCCGAGGGCGCGCAGTTGCTCGAAAACGAGCGCGGCACGGCTCCGGGGCTGTTGATGACGGAAAAGAACTGCACCGTAGTATTGCTTCCGGGGCCGCCGCGCGAACTCAAGCCGATGTTCACCTCTCAGGTTCTGCCCCTGCTTGCGCGGCGCGCGGGCGGCACGATCATACGGCGGCGAAGGATCGGAACCTTCGGCCTGACCGAATCGGGCGTGGATGAAATCGCCGCGCCGGTTTACGCGCGTTTAACAAACCCGTCGACCACGATTCTCGCCGACCGCGGCATAATCGAGCTGCACCTGGCGGCGCGGGCATCGAGCGAAGCCGAAGCCGAGCGCATGCTCGACGATCTCTCGGGACGACTCGAAGAGGCTCTCGGTCATCACGTATTTTCCACGCGCGGCGAAACGCTCGAAGAGGTCATCGCCGAATGGCTGCGCTTTCGCAACTACACCATTGCGGTAGCCGAAAGCTGCACGGGCGGCCTTCTCGCCGGAAGGATCACGGATGTGCCGGGCAGTTCGGATTATTTTCTGGCCGGCGTCGTCGCCTACGCCAACGAAGCCAAAACCGAACTGCTGGGCGTTCCCGCTGAACTCATCGCCGCGCACGGCGCAGTCAGCGCCGAGGTAGCCGAAGCGATGGCCGAGGGAGTCAGGCGGCGCGCCGGAACTACGATAGGCGTGGCGGTAACGGGGATTGCGGGGCCGGACGGCGGGACGGAGGAAAAACCCGTAGGCCTGGTTTATATCGGATTTGCAAACGAGGTGGCGGTTGAGTCGCGGAGATTTTTGTTTCCTTCGGGCGACCGATACCTGATCCGGCAGTTTTCCATAAATGCGGCGCTCAATATGGTGCGGCGCCGCCTTCAGTGAATCCGCATATGCAATATCTTGCTCTGATACTCGCCTACACTCTCGGCTCGATTCCGTTCGGCTACCTGATAGTCAAATGGCGGGCGGGAACCGATGTGCGCCGGGCCGGGAGCGGAGCTACGGGAGCCACGAATGTAACGCGCACGGCGGGGCGCGCAGCCGGCATCGCTACGCTTGCGCTCGATGCGCTCAAGGGCTTTTTTGCCGTATGGATTGCGCGGCGTTTAACCGGCGATGACGGGACTTCGTGGGTGATTGCGGGATGCGCGGTGCTTGCTGTCATCGGCCACATCTTTCCGGTATGGCTCGGATTCAGGGCCGGAAAGGGAGTGGCGACGGGGCTAGGCGTTTTCGCTGCGATTGCGCCCGCAGCGGTTTTGACTTCGGCGGTTGTGTTTCTGGTGGTTGTTGCGTTGACGAGGTACGTATCGCTGGGATCGATGCTCGGGGCTGCATCGGCGCCGCTGTGGGCGTGGTTGTGGCGGCCCGACGATCCGGATTTGATGAAGGTGCTGGCGGCGTTGAGCGTCTCCGCCGTGATCATCATCGCGAAACATCACGAAAACATAAGGCGGCTGGTTGCGGGGACGGAGAGCCGATTCGGGGCGAAGAAGTAGGAAGATAACGGAACAAACGAAAAAAGACGAAAAAAGACGGAAAAGGAAGATAAAGACCGAAGATGTCTTCCTTCCGTGTATTTAGTTTCTTTTCGTTTGTTCCGTCATCTCTCTTCAGCATCGTGTATGAGCCGGATTGCAATCATCGGAGCGGGCAGTTGGGGAACGGCGCTGGCCATTGCGGCTGCGCGTTCGGGGCATGATGTGCGGCTGTGGGCGCGCAGTGCGGAGATTGCGGCGGCTATGGCGCGCGAAAGAGCCAATAACGTCTATTTGCCCGGATTCGATCTGCCTGCATCGATTGAGCCCGTCGATGATGCGGCGTTCGCCGTTGACGCAGCGGAGTTCGTCGTAATGGTGGTTCCCTCGCACGTATCCCGCAGCACATACGAACGGCTGCGACCGCATCTGCTGCCGGAGATGATCCTGGTGAGCGCTACCAAGGGCATAGAGACGGCTACCGTGATGAGAATGGAACAGGTCGTGCGGGACGTGCTGGAGTATGAGCCGCGTTACGCGGCGCTTTCGGGGCCGAGTTTTGCGCGCGAGGTTGCGAACGATGAGCCGTGCGCAATCGTAGCGGCATCGCGCGAGCCGGAGTGGGCGGGTGCGGTGCAGCGGGCGTTTTCGACGCGGCGGTTTCGCGTTTATACCAACACGGACGTTGCCGGAGTGGAAATCGGCGGGGCGATCAAGAACGTGCTGGCGATCGCCACGGGCGCGGTCAACGGGCTCGGACTCGGATACAATAGCGCAGCGGCGCTTGTGACGCGCGGGCTTGCCGAAATGACGCGGCTGGCTGCGGCGTGCGGCGGGCGCGCCGAGACGCTTGCCGGGCTTGCGGGACTGGGCGATCTGGTGTTGACGTGTTTCGGGAACCTTTCGCGCAACAGGCGCGTCGGTTATGAACTTGGGCGCGGGCGCAATCTGGAGGAAATCACGGGAGAGATGCGCGAGGTAGCCGAGGGCGTGATGACGGCCCGAGCCGCCCGCGAGCTTGCATTGAGCGTGGGTGTGGATATGCCGATCGCCCGTGGTGTTTACGAAATGCTCTACGAAGGCAAAACGCCGCGGCAGCTCGAACTGGAACTTATGGAGCGGCCGCTGAAAGGAGAGTGAGCGATGCCGGGAGGGAAGAGAAACAACGGAACAAACGAAAAGAAACGAAATAAACGAAAAATACCGAAACCTTACAGTTGGTTCCGTATGTTTGGTTTCTTTTCGTTTGTTCCGTTGTTTCTCTTCCTCTGCGGGCAGGCGTGGGCGCAGCAGGGGGCTCCGTCGATTCACGTCGTAGCGGTGCGCGGCGAATGCGTGCGCGAAGCGCCGGTTGCGATCATCAACGGGCGATTGACGGTGCTGCGGTCCGGCCCGCCGCCCGGGAGTGCGCCCGCTCCTGCATCGAGAGAGACGATTCTGTCGCGGTTTACCGATGACGGCGCAGCGCGCGATCTGGTCGTAGCCGAGATGAAAAAGAATCGCAGCGTCCGTGTTGCGGACCGCATAGAAGACGCCAATGCGGTCTTTTTCGTTTGCAGCAGCTATTTGGGCGACCTGACGCAGATGAGCATACAGATCAACACGACGGCGATAAACGATTCCTATCGCGTCGGGGTACAGGCTGCGTTTATGCCGGCGGCGGATTTTACGCTGCGCTCTGAAGCCTACGGTGATTTGAGACGTTCGGCGCCGTGGAAGATGGATACGGCGGAAGATCGCGACCTGCAGCGGGCGCGCGACCGCGCCAATCCCGGCGGAATCGTTGATATAGGCGGAGGCCTCACGATAATCGCGGGCCGCGGGTGGGCTGCAGAAATATCTCCGGCAGCAACGGTGAAGCAGTTTTTCAGGGAATCGAAGGAACTGCTCGTGCAGGCGGGCGCCTGGCCGCGGCCGGTAAAACCGGAAGCGCACGAAGCGCCCCGGCCCGTGCTTCTGGCCGGACGTGAATCTGCTGCGGCAACGGCTGATAAACAGGATCAGAAAGCCGACGAGCGAACCGACACCGATCAGGCTACGGTAAGAATCGATACATCGCTTGTGCTGGTTCCGGTGAGCGTGCTTGACCGCGACGGCAAGTACATTCCCGATCTGAATGTCGGGAATTTTACGATTTACGAAGACGGGATCAAACAGGAGATATCGGATTTCGGCGCGACGGAATCGCCGTTTCACGTCGCGTTGCTGCTGGATATGTCGGGCAGCACGCGCTTTCGCGTCGAAGACATTCAGGATGCGGCGCTGGCTTTCGTCGAGCAGTTGCGCCCGCAGGACCGCGTATGCGTAATCGCATTCGATTCGGAAGTGCGCATAGCCGCAGAGTTCACAAACGACCGGATGCTGTTGACGCGAGCCATTCTGCGCACGCGCACGGGCGGCGCAACGCGCGTATACGATGCGCTGGATCTCGTATTAACCGAGCGGTTGAGCGGCATCGACGGGCGCAAGGCCATAGTAATTTTTTCGGACGGCGTGGATACGGCAAGCAGGATCGCGAAGCGCGAGGATGTGCTGGCGCACGTAGAGGAATCCGGCGCGCTCGTTTACGCGGTTCGCTACGATACGCTCCAGGAAGTAGAAGGCCGGGTGCTTGCGGTTGTACCGCCCGGGGTTGTGCCGCTGCTCGATCCAGCGTCGCGCAGGCTTTTCTCGCCCGAACAGTTGCGGCAGGACTATGCCGAAGCTGCGCAATACCTGGAGGCGCTTGCGCGCCGTAGCGGGGCACGGTACTACGATGTGGATACTTTGGTTGACGTAAAACAGGCGTTCACGGGCATTGCGGAGGAACTGCGGCGGCAGTACTGGCTCGGGTATTATCCGTCGAATCAGGCGCAGGACGGCGTGTACAGAAAGATCCGGGTTTCGGTGGACAGATCGGATGCGGCAGTGAGGGCGCGCGACGGATACCGCACGCAGGGCGGGCAGCGGAAACAATGAAGAGAAAACGCGGAACACACGGAATACACGGAAATAAACGGAATTGACGGAAAAAATCATCACAACGAATCGGGCGGCCTTTCACGATTACCACATACTCGAAACCTACGAAGCCGGAATCGAGCTTACGGGCACGGAGGTGAAATCGGCGCGCGACGGGCGCGTGAATCTGAAGGACGCGTATGCACGGATCGAAGGCGGGCAGGCGTGGCTGCTCAACGCGCACATCAGCCCCTACACGCACGGCAACCGTCAGAACCACGAACCCACGCGGGAGCGGCGGTTGCTGCTGCACAAGCGCGAAATCGAGCGTCTGCGTTCGCGCATCGACGAGAAGGGATTGACGATCATCCCGATCAGGTTTTATTTGAAGAACAGGCTGATAAAATGCGAACTCGCGGTTGCGCGCGGCAAGAAGCTTTACGACAAGCGGGAAACCGAGGCGCGGCGCGATCAGGAACGGGCCGCGCGGGCGGCGATCAAAAAGAGGAGCGTTGAAGACTGATAATGCAAGTCAAAACAGACGGGAGAAAGTTTTACGAAATCGAATGCGATGCGCTGGTTGTAGGGGTTTATGAAGGCGACGCAGTGCATTCGGGCGTGCTCGGTGAAATCGACCGCAGGTCGGGCGGCGTGGTTTCATCGCTGGTTGAAACCGGAGAGTTCATCGGCAAATCCGGCGAAACCGCCTGGATTCACTCGCCCGGCGATTTGCGGGCGAGAAGGCTGCTTCTGGCGGGCGCCGGAAAACAGGCCGATTTTACGCAGGACTCGGTCAGGAGGATGGCGGGCGCCGCTGCGCGCCTGCTGCGCGGCAAGAAGGTCCGGAGTTTTGCGTTTATGTCCCCGATTGCGGGCGGCGATAGCGCGCAGGCCGCGGTCGAAGGCGCGCTGCTTGCCTTGTTTGAACCCGACAAATACCACACAAACGACAGGACCGAGAGCCGTCTGGAAGAGATGACGCTCGTCGCCGACTCGGGCGATATCGAGAACGTGGAGCGCGCAATCTCGCGCGGCCGGATCATAGCCGAGTCGGCGAATTTCGCGCGCGACATCATCAACGAGCCGAGCAATATTCTGACTCCGTCGGAACTGGCGCGGCGCGCAGGCGAAATCGCCGAGCAGTACGGTCTGGCGCTCGACGTGCTGGATGAAGCCAGGATGAAGGATCTGGGCATGGGCTCGCTTCTAGGCGTAGCGCAGGGCAGCAACGAACCGCCGAGGTTGATTGTGCTGCGTTATACGGCGCCGATCGCTTCAGGGGAAACCGTGGCGATAGTCGGCAAGGGCGTGACGTTCGATACGGGCGGCATATCGATCAAGCCCGCCGAGGGCATGGAGAAGATGAAGTACGATATGGCGGGCGGCGCTACGACGCTTGCCGCATTGCGCGCCGTCGCGCAACTGCGCCCCTCGGTCAATGTCATAGGGATCGTTCCGGCGGTCGAAAATATGCCGGGCGGGCGCGCGCAGCGCCCCGGAGATGTAGTGCGTTCCATGGCCGGAAAAACCATCGAGGTGATCAACACCGACGCGGAGGGGCGGTTGATTCTGGCCGATGCCCTGACCTATGCGCGGCAGCAGGGCGCTACGCGCATAGTCGATCTCGCCACGCTTACGGGCGCGGTGTCGATTGCGCTCGGCGATGTATACGTAGCCGTTATGGGCAACGATCAGGCGTGGGTGGATGCGGTGATTGCGGCCGGGCGCCGCGCGGGTGAAAAGATCTGGCAGTTGCCGCTCGATCGCGAATACCGCGAGCAGATAAAGAGCGAGATTGCAGACATCAAGAACGTGGGCGGACGCAAGGCCGGGACGATTACGGCCGGGTACTTTCTGCGCGAGTTCGTCGAGGATACGCCGTGGGCGCATCTCGACATAGCAGGAACGGCGTGGAACGACAGCACGAAGCCGCATCTGTCGGTCGGCCCCACGGCCGTATGCGTCAGAACGCTCGTGCAGTTGGTGGAGGGAGCAGGGTGAGAAGAAAGAGATAACGGAACAAACGGAATAAAACGAAACAAACGGAAAGTTTGACGATTTTCGTAGTTTTCGTCTTATTTCGTTTGTTCCGTTATCTCTCCCCTTCTTCCCCCGATTCTTCGAATATCGTAGAATGGCAGCAGTTATCAGGGGAAATCGAGATGCCTGATCTCTATGCCGTGCTGGGCGTATCGCGCACGGCCGATTCAATCGAGATCAAAACCGCCTACCGCCGTCTGGCGCGCAGGTATCACCCTGACGTAAATGCGCATCCTGCGGCGGCGCGCAAGTTCGCGCTCATCAACGAGGCCTATCACGTTCTGATCGATCCTAAGCGCCGCAGCTATTACGACCGCACGGGGTCGGTTTCATCCGTCAGGGCAAAGGCCGAGGGCGAAGCCGATTCGGCGCGTGCGCGCGCGGCAAGACGCGCCTACTATCAGGCGCGCGCCGACAAGATAGTCAACGAATGGCTTCAGCGCGACCGCGAGGAATCGCGCGCGCGCGGCAAGGCCGTCTACACTACGGTGACGCTGTTTTTATCCACCTTCATCGTGGCGATGATGAAGCCGTCGATTTTCGAGAGTTCGGGGCCGGTGTGGCGTGCGGCGCTGCTTGTGGTTTTCGGCGTCAGCATATGGCATCTTTATCGCAGCCTGCGCGAACATCTCGAACACTATTCATATCGGCCCGAACGCCTGTCGTCGGTGCTGCGCGCATCGAAATCCGACAAGCCATTCAAGCGCAGCGTCGCGTGGGGATTCATCATAGGCGGATATCTGTTCTCGCTCGTTACCGGTATGCTGCTCGGACGGCTTACCGAAGATCTGTCGAGGCAACTGTTCGGTCCTACGAACGTCATCGAGGCGTTTTTCGGAGTTTTTTTCTACCCGCCCATAGTCGTCCTGATGGTCGATCTGCTCTACCTGATCAACGTCCGATTGGAAGACCTGTGAACCCGGCGCCGCTCGGTTCTCCGCCCCGCATTTTGCATATTTTCTCTATTTTTCGGATTTTCCGCATCTTCCTTCCGCGTCTTCCGCGTTCTGTTTTTCTCCTCTTTCCGCCCGTGATCCTGTTCCCGCAGCCGCTGCGTTATTCCTGCACCGTAACGCAGATTTCGCCGCAGTCGCGCACGCTTGCGGTGCGCTGCGAAGCATCATTGCCCGGCAAGCGGATGAAAATCGTTTTTCGCGACCGCTACGCCGGGTTGAGCGGCCTCGGCGCGCGCATATCCTCGCTTGAAATCTTCAACGCATCCGATCCGGCGTCGCCGCTTGTTTTTACTTATCGGGTAAACCTCTCGGCGCCGATCGAACCGGGCGGCTATGCGCTTGCTTCGAGCCTCGGTCCCGAAGCGGCGGTGCTGTATGCATCCGATCTTTTCCCCGTGCTGCAGGCGCGCGATGATCGAGGGGTCAGCGTCGCGCACATATCCGTTGAACCGCCCGAAGGCTGGACGATGGCCGGTGCAGAAGGCGGCGATGCAGTCGATTCGGAAACGGCCGTATACGTGCTCGGCCGATTGCGCGAGCATTCGTTTGCGATCGGAAACATGCGCTGGCGCGTCGTCGCCGCCGGGGATGTTTCGGTTGCAGATGGAGAGGTGCATCGGTTGGCCGAAGCGATTGCGCGCGCGCAGGCCGAAATGATCGGCGGCGGCAGGTCGGGCGATCATCTCGTCGCGGTTGCGCCCTTTCCGCTGCCGCTTACGGGGCTGCGTTCCACGGGGCTTGCGCGCGGACGCGCGATTGCCCTGCTGGTAAATCCGGGCAATGATCCGGAAGTTGCGCGCGCTCATCTGGCGCGGCATCTGGCGCACGAGATGTTTCACGTATACCTGCCCAATGCATTTGTAATAAGCGAAAACTTCGACTGGTTCTGGGAGGGATTTACACGCTATGCGGCGCTGCTTACGCTTCTGGATGCGCGCGAAATCGCGTTTCAGGATTATCTGGACGCGCTGCAAAGCGAATTCGATGCGTATGCGGCAAATCCGCTTCGCACGCAAACGTCGCTGGTTGCGGCCTCGCCGGAAAAGTTTGCAAGCCCTGCGCATTACGAAATCGTTTACCGCAAGGGGATGATCGTGGGCGCGCTTTACGACCTTGAACTGAGACGCCGGACGCGCGTGCAGCGGCGGCTGCCGGATGTCATGAAGAATCTTTATCGCGATTACGCGCTGACGGGGCGCGCAGCGGGCAACAGCGAGGTGCTCGCCGCTCTTGGACGCGAAGGCGATTTTGCGCGCTTCATCGCGGATTACATCGAGGGCGTGCGCGAAATCGATCTTGCGGCGGATCTTGCTCCCTACGGAATAGATGCGGATCGAAGGTCGGCGCGGGGACGGGCGCGGCTGCGGGTTTCACCCAGGCTCAATGGACTGAACAAAGCGCTGATTTCTTCGTTTGGCGGGCGAGCGGGCGCACCTCGTTAAACCGATCTGCAGGAGACTGGTACGAAGCGTGAGACAGCAAGAGAGATGACGGAACAAACGAAATAAAACGAAAAAACAGAACAGTTGAATATTTCCGTTCTTTCCGTTTTATTTCGTTTGTTCCGTCATCTCTCTTTTTCACGCCGATGCGCGAAAAATGTTGACCCGCGCGGCATAGAATCGTAAGCTGTGCACCGTCACTATCCGAATTTCTTACAATCAACTTTTTAGGCGCATCTGTTTCCAGTACCCCGGGAGGTTATCTGTATGAAGAGCAGGCGAATTTTATCCATAGCGGCAGCGGCGCTGTTTTCCGTCGTAATTGCGGGTTCATCGGCATTTGCAGCCGATCCGGGATTGCCGCTCGAGATTACGGGTGAAGCGAGCGATCAGAAGGCGGGATCGCTTCTTTACTTCAATATCTACACATCGAGCGCGACGAACCCGTTGACGCAGAACACGCGCATCAGCATCACGAACACGAACGATTTTGTCGGCGTGGCGGTGCATCTGTTCTTCGTCGATGGCGGAAGCTGCAGCGTCGCCGACCGGTTCGTGTGTCTGACGCCGAACCAGACCACGACGTTTCTGACCTCGGAGCAGGATCCGGGAGTGACCGGATATATTGTGGCGCTGGCTGTGGATTTTCAGGGTCTCCCACGGCAGTTCAACTTCCTGATCGGAGATGAATACGTCAAGTTCCAGAGTGGACATTTCGCCAACCTGGGCGCCGAGGCATACAGTAAACTCAACAACTTGAACGTCATCAGCACGGACGGGTCGCTTGCAGCAGTGTTTTTCGACGGGCTGAACTTAGCTGGCAGCTACAGCCGGGTATCGCGCGTGGTGGCTGTAGACAACATCGGATCGCGCAGCGACGGCAACGAAACTCTGTTGATCCTGAACCGGGTGGGCGGAAACCTCTTCACCACCGCATCAACTCTCGGCACGTTGTTCGGGATACTTTACGACGATCAGGAAACCGCGCACAGCTTCCAGGTGACGGGCGGTTGCCAGCTTCGGCAGATATTGTCGAACACCTTCCCGCGCACGACGCCGCGATTCGACGTGGTGATTCCCGCCGGCCAAACAGGGTGGCTGAAGATTTTCTCGACGAGCGATATCGGGATCATCGGCTCGGTGATCAACTTTAATGCGAACTCGGCGACATCCTCGGGCGCCTTCAATGAGGGCCGCAACCTGCACAAGCTGAGGCTTACGTCGGCGGCGAACGTCGTCGTTCCCATATTCCCGCCGGCGTGCGATGCGGGCGGCGTCGATCCGCAATAGGCGATACGCACAATCGCCCTGAGCCTTGCGCGAAAGCCGGCGCGCAGATGGCGGAAACAGAAACGGAATTCACCGAGCTTATTGCTTTGGTGAATTCCGTTTTCGTTTCTGCCATCTGCGCGCCGGCTTTTCCATTGACCGGGCGCTTAGGTGCGTTCACCGGCCGGAACCGCCCGTTCATCGGCGTACGATTGTCAGGCGCGACATTGCCGTGTCAAGATCATTGACCGGAGCGGGAATCAACAGAGAGCCGGTATGAATCCGAAGGAAATCGCAGCGCTGGTTAATTTTCTGGGTTTCGTCACGGGGGCGGTGCTTTACGCCATGCTGCTTGCCATGGTTGTACGCACGCGGGGCCGCGCTGCCGGGCGCGTGCCGGCTACCGACCGGCCGCTTCTGGCTACAGCCCTGCTCGGATTGTCCTGGAACATCGGGGCGCTCGTGCTTTACGGCCTGCGCGATCTGGACCTCGGCGAACCGTCGCCCGTGCTGGCCGCAGCCGCATTCACCGCGCTCGGATTTTTGCCTGCGGTCGTAGTCGATTCGGCGCTGTGGGGACGCGCCTCGGACGCAAGGGGTGAGAGACGCGGCCCCGGCGCGCGCGCAATCGCATTCTCGGCTTACGCTTTGAGCGCGGTTGCGAGCGCGATGCACTTTTACGCCGCGCTTACTCTCAACGATGCGCCATCGGCTGCGGCGCTGCGAGGACTCACCATTGGGTTCGGCTTGTTGATTCCGGCGCTCGTCGTATCTACGCGGCATCAGACCGGGTGGGGACGTGCGGTATGGGCGGTGGCGCTGGCGGTTTTTGCGGTTTCGGCGCTGCATCTGAGCGAGCATCGCGAAGTCGAATCCTGGTGGATAGAACTCGCGGGCCATCACGCCTCGCTGCCTCTGGCGCTCGCCATACTTTATCAGGATTATCGTTTCGCCCTGGCGGACCTTTTTCTGAAACGCGCGCTTGTGCTGGTGGCGCTCGTAGCTCTTGCCTTCGGGTTGTATGTGGCCGTGGCCGCGCCGATGCTGGCCGAGAGCGCATCGCGCGGCGGTATGACGCTCGAAGCCGTAGGCGTGATGCTCGGGCTGTGGGTCGGAACCGCTCTCGTATACCCGTGGCTTCAGCGCGCAGCGATATGGTTTGTAGACACCATCGTGTTGCGGCGTGCGGATTACGACCGGTTGCGCGCCGAAATCGTCGCGGCGGGCGCATCGAGCGAAGATCCGGAGCGGATACTCGACGACGTATGCGCGCGCCTGAAATGGGCGTTGACGGCGCGCGATGTGCGTTGGGTGCGGGATGAGGCCGCCGGGGGGTCGTATTCGTATTCGGCCGGGCAGGAAGACGGCCTGCTTCTGCCGGGTGCGGTTGTCGAGAGGGCCGAGGAGGGGATGAGCGGCGCGATACGCTCGCTGTTTCCCGAAATGCCGGCGGCGACCGCAGTAGTGCGCATCCCGGTGGCCGACCCTCCGGGTTACGCTCTTGCCGTCGGGCCGCTTGCGGGCGGCAGACGCCTGCTTTCGGACGATCTGGCGATGCTTGAATCTGCGGCCGTATTGCTTGCGCGCCGCCTCGATCATCTGCGCGTGACTCACGAACGGTGCGAACGCGACTTGCGCGAACAGCAGATCGGACAGCTTGCTACGGAAGCCGAACTGCGGGCCTTGCGCGCGCAGCTCAATCCGCATTTTCTCTTCAACGCACTCACGACGATAGGTTATTTGATACAGACCGCTCCCGACCGCGCGCTCGATACCCTGATGCGACTGACGGGCCTGCTGCGCGGAGTGCTGCGGCGCACGGGCGGCGAGTTCACCACGCTCGGCGAAGAAATCGACCTGATAGAGTCCTACCTTGCCATAGAGCAGGCGCGGTTTGAAGAAAGACTGAGCGTGGTATGCGAGGCGCCGCAGAGCGTGCGTGCGCTGCGCATTCCGCCGCTCATACTTCAGCCGCTTGTGGAAAACGCCGTCAAACACGGCATCGCACCGTGCCGCGCGGGCGGCGAGGTCAATATCATTGCGCGTATGGAAGCACCCGATACGCTTGTGGTTTCGGTGTTCGATACCGGTGCGGGCGCAAGCGCCGAGGAACTTGCTTACGGCCGCAGCCGCGGCGTGGGATTGCTCAATGTCGAGCGCAGGCTTGCCGGATATTACGGCGATCGGGCCGGGGTGCGGATTTCGAGCGAGCCGGGCGCGGGGACTACGGTTGAGGTGCGGATTCCGGTAGGAAGAGACGCGGCGGAATACGCGGAAAGCGACGGAAAACACGGGATAAGGATCTCTTGAACGTAAAACTGCGCATAGTAATCGCGGATGACGAGCGGCCGGCGCGGTCGTATCTCGCCGCGATGCTGCGTTCGTTCGATGACGTGGAGTTGATGGGCGAAGCCGCTACGGGGCCGGAGGCGGTAGAGTTGATCGAGCGCGAGCGGCCGGACCTGGCGCTGCTCGATCTTCAGATGCCCGAACTCGACGGACTCGGCGTAGTGCGTGTGATTCGCAAGGACCGTTTGCCGCTTGTGGCCTTCGTAACCGCATACGATGAATACGCGGTGAAGGCTTTTGAGGTCCACGCAATCGATTATCTGCTGAAACCGGTGGATCGCGGGCGGTTGCGCGAGACGCTCAATCGCGCGCACGAGCGGCTTGAACGCGCTGAACTGCTCGAAGACGAAGCGCTGAGGCTGCGGCGCGCCGCTGCGGATTACGACGAAGCGACTCGCCCGCTTTATCTCGAACGCCTGCCCATTCGCCGGCGCGACGAGATTTACATACTGCCGGTGCGCGATATCGCCTCGATCGTAGCCGAGGGTGAACTGCTGCACATCACTACGGCGAACAACGAGCATCACCTATTCAGTTACCGGTTGAAAGATCTGGAAGCGCGTCTCGATCCGGCGCGTTTCGTGCGGCTTGCGCGCGGGACGCTTGCGAATCTGGAAATGATTACGCGCATCAGCCCCATGCCGGGCGGTACCTACGTCGTCACGCTCTCGAACCAGCAGCAGTTGAACGTCAGCCGTCTGCAGGCGCGCGTGCTCCGCGATCAGTTGCTGCGGCTTTAAGAGAATATCCGCTCGCCGTCTCCCGCCGTCCATTCGCCGTTCAAATCCATCCATTCGTTGAAAAGCCGATGCCCGTCAGCGTGTTTTTCGCACAGAATGCCGCGATATGCGAAAAATCATCAATTTCATTACGTGTTTGATTGCGCTGTCGGTGTTGCTGCCGGTCGCAGCACTGGGACAGGGAATGGGTGTAGTGCGCGGGAAGGTGACGCTCGAAGACACGGGCAAACCGCTGCATCGCGTACACATTCTGCTGCTGCCGTTGCAGCGCGAAGTAGAGACCGACGATGACGGAAAGTTCGAGTTTCGGGACGTGCCGCCCGGGCGTTATGACATCGCAGCGCGCATCGACCGGGTGCCGGAAGTCGTGCAGATGATCCAGGTTTCAGAAGGGCAGACGCTCGATCTGGATTTCAGGATCAGGCTGCGCGTCGTGCGCGATCAGGTAACTGTGACCGGGTCCGGGACGGCTGAAACGTCCTTTAATTCCATACAGTCGGTGACCTCGCTCGGTGCGACCGAGATCGCGGAAAAGAACGCCATATCGCTGGGCGAACTGCTCGACAATCAGTTGGGGATCGCAAAGCGCAGCTTCGGGCCGGGCAACTCGCGCCCCGTTATAAGGGGATTTGACGGCGACCGCGTGCTGGTGCTTCAGGACGGTATGCGCATAGGCTCGCTGGGCTTTCAGTCCGGAGATCACGCCGAACCGATAGATCCGCTTTCCGTAGACAGGATCGAGGTGGTCAAGGGGCCGGCGACGCTGCTTTACGGCAGCAACGGCATCGGCGGCGTTGTCAACGCAATCGGTGAGCACAACGAAGCGCACGAGGGGCTGCGCGGCTATGTAACCGGGCTGGGCGCAACGAACAACTATCACAGCGGCGGAAGCGGCGGGCTGGAATTCGGAACCAAAACATTGTCGTTCTGGGGCAGCGGCGGCGGACAGCGCGCGGGCGATTACGACACGCCGCTCGGACGCGTAACGAATTCCTTCAGCCGCAACGGCAACGCCACCGGAGGATTCGGCTACTTCCCCGAAAAGGGATTCTTCAGCGTCGACTATCACTACGACTGGCGGCGCTACGGCATTCCCTTCGATCCGGACGATGTGGACGAGATCGTAAATCTGAAAATGAAGCGCCACAGCGTGCACGTGCGCGCGGGCGCGCGGGATCTGGATTCCTACATCAGGGGCATCGACGGATCGATTCAGTACAACAGGTACGGGCACCAGGAAATAAACGCCGAGGAAAATGAAGTCGAAACCGATTTCCGCAACCGGTTGTTTGCATACAGGACCGTATTCGAGCAGCAGCGGAAAGGCGTGTATTCGGGGAATTTCGGATTTTCGGGTTTTTACCGGGATTTCGAGACCATAGGAGCCGAGGCGCTTGCTCCGCCCACGACGCAGAACAACTTTGCGGCTTATGCGCTTCAGCGCTTCGATCTGACGCGCGCCGTGCTGCAGTTCGGCGGGCGCGTGGAGCACAACTCCTACAAGCCGACGGGTCTCAACGACCGCTCGTTTACCGGGTTTTCGGGCGCGGCGGGCCTGCGCGTTCCGCTGTGGGAAGGCGGCGCGTTCGTAGTGAATTACTCGCATAACTTCCGCGCACCTTCGCTCGAAGAGCTTTACAACAACGGCCCGCATCCGGGCAATGCGGTATTCGAGATCGGCAATCCTCTGCTCAGGCGCGAGAGCAGCGACGGCATCGACATATCGCTAAGGCATTCATCGGGCCGGGCGCGCGCCGAGGTGAATTTCTTCTACTATCGCCTGCGCGATTTCATCTTTCTCGCTCCTACGGGCGAAATCCACGGCGAGGACGATCACGAGGACGATCACGATGATCACGACGACGATGACGATCATCACGACGACGATCACGATCACGGGCACGGCCGGGGATTGCCCGTAGCCGAATACCGTCAGGGCACGAGCCGGTACACGGGCATCGAGGCCCGGTTCGATTTTGCGCTTCACCCGAATCTCTGGATCAACACCGGACTCGATTACGTAAATGCCGAACTGACTTCATCGAATACGCCGATTCCGCGCATTCCTCCGCTGCGGGGAAGGATAGGGTTCGAGGCGCTTTACAAGGGATTCCGCTTCAACCCTGAAGTAGTAATGGTTCGCGATCAGGGGCGCATATTCCCGCTCGAAACCAGAACGGCCGGGTATACGATGTTCGGATTGACGGCGTCTTATACGATCGCGCGGCAGCACGTCGCGCAGGTGATATCGCTCAATGCATTCAATCTGGGCAATCGCCTGTACCGCAACCACCTGTCGTTTATCAAGGACTTCGCTCCCGAAATAGGACGGGGCGTGCGGCTGACCTACACGCTGAGATTCTTCTGAATCGAACCACACACCACCGGAGAAATAAAAGAGAGATAACGGAACAAACTGAATAAACTGAATAAACGGAAACAAGGGAAGGGTATGATCTTTTCCTTTGTTTCCGTTTATTCAGTTTGTGCCGTGGTGTTTCCTGCAATATCATCGCGCGGCGGTTGACGAGCAAGGAGGAGATTCGATGAAGTTCGCTGCGTGGGTTTACAGGATTGCGGGCATATACGGGCTATTGGCGCTGTTGCCGCAGTATTTTCTGGAGGAGAAAAACGGGCTGGATTATCCGCCGCCCATAAATCATCCGGAATTTTACTACGGTTTTATCGGAGTCGCAGTAGCGTGGCAACTGGCGTTTCTGATCATATCGCGCGAGCCTGCGCGCTACCGGCCTTTGATGATTGCGGCGGTAGTAGAGAAGTTCAGCTACGGGATTGCGGTTTTGGTGTTGTACGGTCAGGGAAGGGTTGCGGGGATGATCCTGGCGACGGGATTACTGGATCTGATATGGGGCGCGCTGTTTATTGCGTCGTACGGAGCGGCAAAGCCCGCGGGTAAGGAAACATAGCGAATGAAAGAAAGGAGCTGTGATGAGTCCTGAGTCGAGAAAAATCGCAGGCGCTATACTGGTCCTGCTGCCCACGGTGATGTTCGGCGGGATAAGCATTCTGAATCTGCTTATTGGAACGCAGGAGTTCAACGACAATCCATTGCGGCACGACCTGTGGCGTGCAGGTCACGCTCATGCGGGTGTGTTTCTGCTGCTGACGCTGGTCATTCTGCGATACGTTGATGATGCGGTATTGTCGCCCGGTCTGAAATGGTTCGTCAGGATATCGGCGCCGACTGCGGCGATACTGCTGCCGGGCGCATTTTTCCTGTCCGTGTTGTCGCCGGATGCGAAGGAACCGAACGGGCTTATCAATCTGGCGTATGTGGGCGCGGCCGTATTGGCGGCGGGAGCCTTGACGCTGGGAATCGGCTTGTTGAGAAAACCGGCGAGCGCAAAAGATCGGTACGAAGCGTGAGACAAGAGATAACGCAACATTCGAAATGAATCGAAAATCACGGAAAAGTTGCGTATTTCCGTAGTTTCCGTCTTATTTCGTTTGTTCCGTTATCTCTCTTTTATGTCCCGATGTTGTGTGGAGAGATTCAAAAAGCAAAACGGCTGACTCCGCCTCACGCGAATCAGCCGTCCGCTCACACGCCTTCCGAATCGCCCCCGGGAAGACGTGATCTGGTGAAAAAGCGGGGGAAGAAAGTGCTGAGTCCTGATTATATGGGTTGCCGCCCATTGATTACTCTCAGCAACACGACCACAAGCGCTACGAGCAGCAGGATGTGAATGAAACCGCCAATGGTGTAGGAACTGACTATTCCGAGCAGCCACAAAATCATCAGAATCACGAAAATCGTCCACAGCATGTCTGGTCCCTCCCTGAAGAAGAGAGTACTGGGTGCGATTCGGAACCCAGTACTCTGTAAACAAAGTTCTTTGAGTTTTTCAGCCGCAGAGCGGCGAAAGATCTGTAGCCCAGGGCGTAAGCCCTGGGTGACTGTAGAGAAGCGGCGCCAGCCCCG
>JAHBSF010000033.1 GCA_019639255.1 Acidobacteriota bacterium
TACAAACGGCGGCGGAAGCTGGACGCTGGTGAGTAATGGCATCTCGGATCGAGTGGTCGCGCTCGCGTTTGCGGTGAACGGGCCGAGGCTGCTGGCAGGGACGCTGTTCGGGTATTACGTCTCGGAGGACGGCGGCGCAAGCTGGCGGCCGAGGAATACGGGACTGTTCAGTTTGCAGGTAGGAGCGCTGGCGGTTAGGGGCGAACAGGTGTTTGCCGGGACGCGCGGCGCGGGAGTGTTCGTCAGCCGGTTGGAGTGAGGAAGAGGAAGAAACCGCGGAGTACGCAGAAACGAGGGCGCGGAATTCGCGGAAAAGATGAGGCAGGGGATTGAAGCGGCGTCAGCCAAGCTCCCGCGAGAGAAGTACAAAGAATTCGGTAGGGGAAGCTATCCGCAAGCCACAGCGCCGTGCCACCTGCGGCGTGAAATGTTTCAGATTGTGAGTGAGCAGCCAATCAGGCCTTGCTTCCATGGCCGAGAGCAGCACCGGCACGTCTGCGGCGTGGGCGATCAATCTGCGCGCCGCTGCGACCTGCTCCGTCGAGGGCAACGGCACGATTTCGGGCCGCGCCAGTTTGAGCAGCTTCGCGTAATCGTCGAGAATCTGCGCGCCTTCCTCCGTCGGGAATGCGGCGGCGCGATAAAGCAGATTGTCCTCTACTTCCTCGCGCACATACTCGGCCAGCACCATTCGACAAATGCGCGCGGCGCACAGCGACAGCACCGCCTTGTCCAGGCCCCAGGCCGAAAGTATGCCGCCGGTCAGGACATTGGAATCCAGAAAAAGGCGGAGCGGCTTTTGTCTGCTCATGCCGGGTTCTTCTTTTTCGACTGGCTCGTGCGCGTTTTTCCGGTTCGGACGAGTTCCGGGTAATGGCGCTCGAAGACGCGCCGCCGCGATGCGGGGAGCGATTCGAGCAATTCCGATCCGGTCACGCCGTGCCCGGCGAAGATCCCGGCGATCCTTTCGCAGAGCAGGCGAAAGCGGTCCTGTTCGGGTATCAGCAGCAGCCCGTTGCCGAGCCGCAGCACCGCAACGACCGCCCCGGACTCAAGCCCTAACGCGTCGCGGTACTCCTTCGGAACCGTCAGTTGCCCTTTTTCTCCCAGCCGGGTCGTCGCCAGAAATTCGATCGGCATCGCTGTTTCAGTCGCCATCAGCCCCCTCGCTTTCCGAACACTCCGGGCGCTTGCCCCGGCTGTTGTATACGGATATTCCAACCCGCGGTAGGAATATCCTACCAGAATCGGGTCAGGATCGGAATGCCGCCCGCAATTCTGGGTTGGGGAAGAAAAGCTCACACAGAAGTCGCGGAAAAGGATCCTCTTTTAGAATATTCCGCGGTTTCTCTTCCTGAACTTTGCTTGTCGGCGTAGACTGCGACGCATCCACTCTTGTCCTCATGTTCGTAGCAACATCAGAAGTGGCCGGAATGGGAGGTATCAACTTCCGGTCGAGGAGGTCGATGATGGACTTGCCGCTCCCGTCTCGCCGGCCTGCTGGAAACAGGCTTAGTCGGTGTCTGGTTCTGTTGGTTGTGCTGATGGCGGCTGCCCTCGGTTGGGACGGGCGTCAGAGCCCACGCGCGGCCCAGACCCTGATCCGGATCTTCCCCGTTTCGGCCGCCTGTTTCGCTCCTCAGACTCCTATGGCGCCCGGGTCGATTGCCGCCATCTTCCTCGACGGAGATGTCGTCGCGCCCGGCGCCGTCGTAATCGGCAACGACACCAATCCTTCAACTCCCGAAATAGAACTTCCAACACTGTTGCAGAACCTGTCGTGCGAAGTCCACGGGCGATTGGCGGGGATATTCTTTCTGAGCGCGCGGCAGTGGAACATCCTGCTGCCTGTGGATCTTCAGCCGGGTGTGGGGCCGATCGTCATCAGGGACGCGACGGGTTTGATCCGGGCGGCGGGCGAAATCGAGATCACGCGGGTGAGTCCGTCGATCTTTACCGCCAACGTCAACGGCGAGGGAGCGCCGGCGGCGTTTCTGATCCGGGTGCTCGGGAATGGTCAGCAGCGCATCGAGCAGGCGGCGGAACTCGATCCCACAAGCCAGAGGTTTGCGCCCAAACCGATAGATCTCGAACGCGGCGATGAACTCGTCTTTCTGATCCTGTACCTGACCGGGGGGCGAGGGATCATCGATGCGAGCGAGACGCGGATATTGATCGGGGGGGCGGAATACATCCCGGATTTCGTCGGTCCGGCGCCGGGATTTGTGGGGCTCGAGCAGATCAACATGAGGTTGCCGCATTGTCAGGAATGCCAGAGGCGAAGCGAGTTTTCCATTCAGAATGCGGACCTCGATGAGCGGGATAGTGCAAAGGATCGTGGCTCAGGGGGATGGGAATGAGGTTCGGGTAGGGATCAGGAATGTAACGATCCGGATCCGGCAGAACGAAGTCACAAGGACGGCGATGACCAATGATGACGGATCGTTCATCATTCCGGATGTTCAGCCTTCAGCGCGATTGACTTTTGAAGTAGACGGAACGACCAACGGATTGCTGCCGCTGCCGAAGGATGTCAGAAGCCTGCCGGTAATGACGGGCAGGGACAATCAGTACGAGGGCTACATCGAACTGAAGGAGATTACGGGGCCGTCGTCGTTTGCCGACGGCAATGGTGTGATGACTCATAAGGCCGTCGCGCCGGTGCGCGGGCGCGATGAAGCGGCGCAGCCTTCACCAGTAGTCTTTGATCCGCAGGGATCAGTTGTGAGGTTCCCGGACGGGACGGTGGTCAACGATGTGACGGCGACGGTGCTCGATCCCGGTCGTGTGCCGGCGAACCTGCCCCCGGCGCAGTTCTCATCGACGGTCGTGCAGTTGACGCCTTTCGGGGCGACTCTGGAGCCGGGCGGGAAGCTGACGTTTCCTAACACGGACGGGTATGCGGCGAACGAAGTGGTGACGCTGTATCGGTTCGATCAGGCGGCGGGGAGCAATACGCTGGGAAGTTTCGTCGCGGCGGGACAGGCGCAGGTGACTGCGGACGGGATGAGGGTTGAAACGGCGTCGAATGCGATCAAAGAGACTACATATTACTTCGTCTCGAAGCCGCGCCGCATCACGACGATCTACGGGAGGGTGGAAGAAGAGATCGAGGGCGGAGCGGTGCAGCCCGCACGCGGGGCTTTGGTGCAGGTGCGCGGGCAGTCGATCTTCAGCCTGACGGATCAGAGCGGAACCTATACGTTGAGGAACGTGCCGATCCCGGATGCGGCTACTCTGTCGGGTGGGTTCGGCATAGAAGTCAGTTTTCTGAGGCCGGACGGGACGGTGGACCGGGTAGACAGGGAGGGAGTGATACCGGGGATCGCCGGATTGACTTTGGTGACGCCGCCGATCCGGATCGTGACGGCCGGCAGAACCGGAGCGCCGGTGATACAGGCGCCGAAGAGTTTGACGGTGGAGGCGGGCAGGCAGTCGGAATTCAATTTTCTGGCGTATGCGCGGACGGCCGGAAGGACGTTGACGAGCGTCCAGGTGACGGGAGCGGTGTTTGCGACTGTAGCGAGTCTCGGAAATGACCGGTATGTGTTGAGGCTTGGGCCGGAAGCGACGGTGACGGGAACGTTTACGCTTGAGTTGCGTGCAACCGACAGCGCGGGAGAGATGACATCACAGATCGTCTTGCTGGAAGTGAAGGCGGCGGAGCAGGATGTGCCGGTGGCTTTCAGCCAAAGCATCGAGACGAATGAGGATCAGAATGTAAGCGTAACGTTGACGGGGACGGGAGGGAATCTGTTCCGGATCATCAGCGATCCGCGCCGTGGAAGGTTGACGGGAGCAGTACCGAATCTGGTCTACACGCCGGAGGCGGATTTCAACGGGACGGACGCTTTCAGTTTCGTCGTCGGAAACGGGACGGCGGAGAGCGCGCCGGCAGTAGTGACGATCAATGTCAGACCGCTGAGCGATGCGCCGATTTTGACGGTTGGAGACAGGTTTACAACCAACATCGGGCAGCGTCTGGCGATCGTCATCAACGGTTATGACGGGGATGCAGAGCAGGAATTGACGCTTTCGGGGACGGGGTTGCCGGCGGGTGCGCTGATCCGGCAGACGACGGCGACGAGCTGGATATTGGAGTGGCGGCCGACGAGCGAGCAGATCGGGACTTATGTGGTCAATCTGATCTTGAGCGATAACGGTGCGCCGGTGCAGAGCGTGTCGAAGTCGATCACGATCGTAGTGGATGCGACGTGGGCGCAGACCTCGGGGCCGGAGGGTGGACGCATTCTTTCTTTTGCCGTCAAGGGCAAGGCCCTGTTTGCCGGGACAGATGGAGGCGTGTATCGAACGAGTGACAACGGGGCAAACTGGACTCTCGCCAACACCGGAATCACACGGCAGAAAATCCTCAGTCTGATGGCAATATCGTCGGATCTGTATGCCGGAACCGATCTCGGTTTGTTCCGCTCGACCAACAGCGGGGATACGTGGACGGCGGTCAATACGGGATTGACGGATCAATACGTAGTTTCCCTGGGAGTATCACCCGACGGGACAACGGTCTTCGCCGGCACGAGCAATGGAGTTCATCGTTCGACAAACAACGGCGGGAACTGGACGAAAGTAACGAGCGGGTTGCCGGATCGGGTGACGGCGCTGACTTTTACTATCTCCGGAACGAAGCTTTTAGCCGGGACGGTGTATGGATTCTACGTCTCTGAAGACAACGGGGCGACGTGGGGTGGAAGCAGCACGGGGCTGCTGAACCTTCAGATCAGCGGGCTGGTGGTGCAGGGCGAACGGGTGATTGCGGGGACGCGCAGCGCGGGCGTGTTCGTCTCGCAACTGGAATAAGAAAACCGCGGAAGACGCGGAATTCACGGAAAGGAACCGATACAGATTCATTTCCGTTCATTCCGCGCTTTCCGCGTTCTCTCTTATTTCCTCCCGTTGACGAAGGACAGCCAGTCGCCCGGCGCTTCCTTCTCTCCCGAAGTAATTGCAAAGAATTCCTTCTGAAGTTCGGCCGTGATGGGGCCGCGTTCGCCCGATCCCACCTGAATCCGGTCGATGCTGCGTATGGGCGTGATTTCGGCCGCCGTTCCTGTAAAGAAAATTTCGTCCGCGATATAAAGCGCGGCGCGCGGGATGACCGCTTCCTTGACTTCATAGCCGAGTCCGCGCGCAATCTGCATTACGGAATCGCGCGTAATGCCGGCGAGAATGGCCGAACTCAAGGGCGGCGTGATTATCTGTCCGTCGCGGATCATAAACAGATTTTCGCCGCTGCCCTCGCTGACGTTGCCGCTTGCGTCGAGCGCAACGCCTTCGACGAAACCGTTTGTAATGGCTTCCATCTTGATGAGCTGCGAGTTCATGTAATTGGCCGCGGATTTCGCGGTCGCAGGCAAGGTGTTCGGCGACATTCGCGCCCAACTCGCCGTGCATACGTCGACGCCCTTCTCGATCGCCTCCTGCCCGAGATACTTGCCCCAGACCCAGCTTGCAATGTAGACCTCGATCGGGTTGGGCAGCGGGTTGACGCCGAATGTGCCGTAGCCGCGGAAGATCACCGGGCGCAGGTAACATTCGCTGAATCCGTTGACGCGCACGGTTTCAATCGACGCCTCGACGAGTTCATCTATCGAGAAGGGCGGGTCCATGCGGTAGATGTGGCACGAATCGCGAAGGCGGCGGATGTGCTCGCGCAAACGGAATACGGCCGGTCCCTGCGGCGTCTGGTAGCAGCGGATGCCCTCGAATACCGACGAGGCGTAGTGAATTACGTGCGACATGACATGAATGTTGGCGTCGTTCCAGTCGATAAACTTTCCGTTGTACCAGACTTTCTGCGCGGTCGGCGGCGTCGACATGATCGAAAAAGCTCCTTCACTGTATACAATTTGAGTACGCATCATACTGACCCGTCTTTTTGACTGTCAAGCAACGGCAAAGAGAGATGACGAAACAAACGAAAATGGACGGAATAAAAATGGACGGAATAAAAGATGAGGGCCATCCTTTCGTTTGTTCCGTTTCTTTCCGTTTGTTTCGTCATCTCTCTTTGCCGTTTCATAATCAAATCGCCTGATTTAGAATGGCGCTTTGTTATGACCGTAAGCGAAGAACTCATCGAACTGCTCGTATGCCCCGTCTGCCGGGCGCGCGTGGCGCAGACCCGGGACGGCGGCGGTCTGGAGTGTACGGGTTGCAGGCGCGTTTATCCCATACGCGACGCCATACCGGTTATGCTCGCCGATGAATCGGAGATTGCGGACTCCGGCGGCGAAGGTGAATGATCTCTCCGTATCAATGTTCACACCCTTGTTCCGACAGTTGCCCAAAGGCGCGCGAGTGCTCTTCATACGGCTGCGCAATCTGGGCGAGGCGGTGCTCGATACGGCCAATCTGCGCGCGCTCAAACGCTTCCGCCCCGACCTCGAACTCACGACGCTGGTCGAAGCCGTATTCGCCGATCTGTACTCCGCCGATCCCGACATAAGCGCGCTTGCTCTCGATCGCAGCGCGCGCGACCGGCGCAGCACGCTGCGGGCGCGCTTCGAAGTTATTAAACAGATTCGCCGCGGCCGCTTCCACGCCGTAGTGAACCTGCACGGCGGCCCGGCAAGCGCACAACTCATTGCGGCAAGCGGCGCCCCTCACCGCGCCGGAGCCGGCCACTTCCGGTTTCGCTACCTTTACAACTGGCAAATCCCGCCCGCCGAGGAACTGCTCGGCCGCGCGGATCTGCATACGGTAGAGTCGCAGTTCGCCGCCTTCAGGTGGCTGGGCCTGGAAGCCGAGTCGCCGCTTCCGACTTCGCTTTACGTCGATGCATCTCGCCGAACTTCGGCTTGGGAAAAACTGCGTGCTGCGGGCGCCGACCCCGATGCACCCTACGCCGTGCTTGCCCCGACCAACGAGTTTTATACAAAACGCTGGATGCCGGAACGTTTTGCCGCAATAGCCGAGGATATTGCGGGGCGAGGCTGGCAGGTAGTTCAAACCGGAGCGCCTACGGAAGAGCAGCGCATTCAGCTTTCATCCGTGCGCGAAGCGACGAAAGCGCCGATCGCTACTCTGAGCGATCTGAATATCGGAGAACTGACCGCTGTGATTGCGGGAGCGAAACTGTTTGCAGGAAACGACAGCGGGCCGGCGCACATCGCGGCTGCTGTAAAAACTCCGCTCGTCGTGTTGTTCGGCCCGGCGAGTTCCGTGCGCTGGAGGCCGTGGCGCGCTCCCGCCGTGCTTGTGCAGAACCATTTCGCCTGCAATCCATGCGCGATGTACACTTGCGAAGCGTTCGACGAACCCGAATGCATCCGTTCGATAACGGTCGATCAGGTGCGCACGGCCGTTGAGAAGGTGCTGAGCGCCGGGTGAGGGAGAAAGAGAGAATACGGAACAAACGGAAATAGACGAAAAACACGGAAATCGTCAGACTTTCCGTGGTTTCCGTCTTATTTCGTTTGTTCCGTTATCTCTTCCCCACTTCTAAACCAAGAATCGCTGATTCTTTCTACAGTCTATGAACAGGCAGCAGGCTAAACGCATCATCGATCGGTTCCCGGGACGGCGTCTGGTCGTCGTCGGCGATCTGATGCTGGATGAATTCATATGGGGCGAAGTCCGGCGGATTTCGCCCGAAGCTCCTGTGCCCGTAGTCGAAGTCCGGCGCGAGTCGTGGCATCCGGGAGGCGCGGGCAACGTAGTCTCGAACCTGCTTGCGCTCGGGGCCGAGGCCTCGATTGTCGGCGTGATCGGCGAAGACGAAGCGGGCGAACGGCTGCGCGAGCGTTCGCGTCAAAGCGGTGCGAATGTTTCGGGGCTTGTCGCAGATCCGTCGCGCCCCACTACGTGGAAAACCCGAATCGTAGCCCACAGCCAGCAGATGCTCCGCTTCGACCGCGAAGCAAAACGCCCGGTAGAAAACGCGATCGAGGATCGGATGCTTGCGGGTTTTCGCGACGTGCTTGCGGGCGCCGAAGCCGTAATACTTTCGGATTACGAAAAGGGCGCGCTAACGCCGCGTCTGCTTCGCGCCGTCATCGAAGAGTCCCGCGCCGCAGGCATCCCCGTATGCCTCGATCCGAAACTGAAGAACTGGGCGCATTACCGCGGCGTGGATGTCATCACTCCGAATCAACTCGAAGCCGAACGTGCAAGCGGCATCGAGATCGCCGACGATGCGGCGCTCGACGAAGCCGCGCGATGGATTCGCCGCTCGCTCGATTGCCGGTGCGTTCTCGTTACGCGCGGAGAACACGGTATGAGCCTGCTCGACGATGCCGGCAATCTCGGCCATATCCCCACCGTTGCGCGCGAAGTCTACGACGTGACCGGCGCGGGCGATACCGTGATCGCCGCGCTCGCGCTCGCAATGGCGGCGGGCGCCGGGATCGCCGATGCGGCCGGTATTGCGAATTATGCCGCGGGTATTGTAGTCGGCAAGGTGGGGACGGCGACGGTGTCGCGGGAAGAACTGATCCGCAGCACGCAGGAAGAGAGCACGCAGGAAGAGAGATAACGGAACAAACGAAAAAAGACGAAAATTACGGAATGGTTGAATATTTCCGTAGTTTTCGTCTTTTTCGTTTGTTCCGTTATCTCCGCTCAGTAGGCGGTGATGGTTTCGATGGCCTTCAGCACGTCGTCGATCTGCGGAAGGATCGCATCCTCCACATCCGGCGCATACGCAACGAAGCAATCAAGCGCCGCTACGCGTTTTACCGGCGCGTCCAGATGATCGAAGAGTTCGTCGGCTATGCGCGCGGCGATTTCGGCGCCGTATCCCCACGATACCGCATCCTCATAGGCGACGATCACGCGATTGGTCTTCCTGACGCTTCGCTCGATCGCGGGCCAGTCGTAGGGATTCAGACTGCGCAGGTCTATGATCTCGGCTTCGATTCCGCGCTCGGCCGCGCGTTTCGCCGCCTGCATCGAGCGGTGCACGAGCGCCCCGTACGTAACTATCGTCACGTCGGAACCCTCTCGCACGGTTTTCGCCTTGCCGAACGGGATCATAAAATCGCCGCCCGGATACGGGCTCTTGTTGTATGCCTGCCGGTACAGGTGCTTGTGTTCGAGGAACAGCACGGGATCGTCGCAGCGTATGGCGGTGCGCAGCAGCCCGTTTGCGTCCAGCGCCGTCGAGGGCATTACTACGCGCCAGCCCGGAATATGAGTGAATAGGGAAACGCCCGATTGACTGTGATAGATGGCGCCGCCCTTCAGATAACCGCCCACCGGCACGCGCACTACCATCGGGCATTTCCACGTGTTCGCCGAGCGCCAGCGCAGCAGCGGCACTTCGTTGTGCAGTTGCATGTAGGCGGGCCAGATGTAGTCGAAGAACTGTATTTCGGCTATGGGCTTGAGTCCGCGCACCGACATTCCGAAGGCGCGCCCGATGATATTGGCTTCGGCAAGCGGCGTATTGAATACGCGCGCGCTGCCGAAACGCCTTTGCAGGTTCGATGTCACCTTGAATACGCCGCCCTTGCCCTTGACGCGATCCAGTATCTCTTCGCGGCTAGCATCCGCTACGTCTTCGCCGAAGACAAGCGTGCGCGGATTGCGCTCCATTTCCTCGTGCAGGCAGCGGTTGATCAGATCCACCATCGTGCCGCGCCGGTCGGGATCGGCGAACTCCACTGCGTCTTCAGTGTCGAATTCCGATGCGGTCGGATCGAGGTCGGGAGAGTATATGTAAAGCGCAGCGGTATCGGGCGAGGGTTGCCCGACGGCAAGCGCGCGATCGGCGTCGGAGTTGATTTCCGCGTCGATTTCCACTTCGAGGCGGCGCACTTCCTCGGCCGTCAGTATCTGCTCGTCGATCAGATGCGCGCGAAGTTTGCGGATCGGATCGCGGGCGGCATCGCGCGCGCGCTCCTCGGGCGGGCGGTAAAGCTGCTCGTCGTCGGATTGCGAATGCGAGTAGGGGCGTATGACGTGCGCGTGTACGAGCGCCGGGCCCTTGCGCGCGCGTACGTAGTTGACGGCGCGCTGAAGCGTTTCATAACTCGCGTGCACGTCGGTGCCGTCGCACTCTTCGATGTAGAGGCCGGGCATGGCGGAAACGAGTTTCGATATGCTGCCGCCCGGGGTCTGCACTTCCACGGGCGTCGATATCGCGTAACCGTTGTCTTCGATCAGGAACAGAACCGGAAGTGGAAGGTTGCACGCCGTATTGATCGACTCCCAGAATTCGCCCTCGCTCGTAGTCCCGTCTCCTGCTGATACGTATATGATTTCGTCGTTTTTGAAATGTTCTGCGCGGTCTGCGATTTCTTCTATGAGCGAGTAGCGGTATCCGGCCTCGGCTGCGCCAATTGCCTGAAGGAATTGCGTGCCGGTGGCCGAGGAGCGCGAAACGATGTGGAGTTCGCGCGAACTCCAGTGCGAGGGCATCTGCCGCGAACCGGAGTTCGGATCTTCGGCTGCGGCTACGGCGCCGAGCAGTTGCTGGTACGGCGTGATGCCGAGGTGCAGGCACAATGCGCGGTCGCGGTAATAGGCGAAAAACCAGTCGTAACCAGGGCGCAGGAGCAGTCCGGCGGCCGCAAGCACGCCTTCGTGTCCCGCGCCGCTTATCTGGAAGTAGACGCGGTTTTGCAGTTTGAGTTGAAGTTCCTTGTCGTCGAGGCGGCGCGATGTGTACATCGTGCGGTAGAGACCTGTGAGGGTCGCAGGGGCAAGCACACCCTGCCGCCGTAATTTAAGTTCAGTCGCCATAGTCCGTCGGTCTCCTCAACAGATGCGGTCAGGGATGTCCGCGGCGGAGTTTCCGGAAGTCATCGTTAGTGGCCAAGTCTAATCAATCGGCGCGCGATTGCGCAAGTCCTGAGGCCTGTGCGATGATGCGGCGCGAAACGGCCAATTGGTCAAACTAATGGGCGTTTATATTGTTAATCTGATTGATTTTCAAGGATTTTTCGGCGATGCGTACGAAGTTGAGCGAGGAAGAAATAGCAGGGCGTTTGCGCGGAGTTTCCGCGTGGCGGCGCGAGGGTGAGCAAATTGTGCGCGACGTGCAATCGGCGAATTTCGCCGAGGCGCTCGCGCTCGTAAACAGGATAGGCGAGGCGGCTGAAGATCTGGATCATCATCCGGACATTCTGCTGCACGGCTGGAACAAGGTGCGGATCTCGGTTACCACGCACGATGCGGGCGGATTGACCGGGCGGGATTTCGATCTGGCCGCGCGTATAGATGCACTGGTTTGACGCTATGCAAGGGTTTCCCAGCGCCCTGAGCGTGCTCGGCGCGATGATGACTCCCGCAGTATTGATATCGGCCTGCGGGACGCTGATTTTTTCCACATCTGCGCGGCTCGCCCGCATAGTCGATCGCGTGCGCGAACTGAGCCAGATGATCGAGCGGATGGCGGTCGAGGAAACGATGGATTTCATCGAAGCGCGCCGCGTCGAAGTCGACCGGCAACTGGCCACACACGTGCGCCGCGGCAAGATAATCCAGAATTCGATTACGAGCTTCTACATCGCGCTCGGACTGTTCGTAGCCATGACGGTGTGTTTGGGCCTGGTTGCGCTGTTCGGGCGCGGCGCCTGGATTCCCACTACGCTGGCAATCGCCGGAACGCTTGCGCTTTTTTACGGCTCGGTGCTGCTTATTGCAGAAACGCGCCTGGCGCTTCGTTCGGTAAATCACGAAATGGAATTCACGCTGCGCTTGCGCCGGCTTTATCAGGATCGGCGCGAGGAAGCCTCGAAGGGCATCATTCCGTGACAAACGATGCGGCCAAAGAAGTGACGATCGTTTGCGACGGATCGAGTCTCGGAAACGGCGGCAGGACGCCGCGCGCCGCAGCCGCCGCAATTCTCGAATACCGGGGCAGCAGGAAAATACTCGGCGAATACCTCGGCGCCGCGACCAACCAGCAGGCCGAAATCATCGCCGCCTGCCTCGGCCTCGAAGCCCTTAAACAGCCCTGCCGCGTGCGCCTGATATCGGATTCGCAGTACGTGGTAAAAACCATGAAGGGGCTGTTCAGGCGCAAGGCCAATGCCGAACTGTGGGCGCGCCTGGACCGCGCCGCCGGTCCGCATAGCATCCGTTGGGAATGGACCCGGGGCCACGCCGGTCACGACCTGCAGGAACGCTGCGACAGCGCCGCCCGCTCCATTGCCGAATCCGGCTGCGTCGATCCTGCCAACCTCGAATCCATCCTTCACGCTTCTTGAACGCTTCCTGAACGCTTCTCGAGGTTGCGTGAAAAGATGTGCAAGCGGTTGGACAATGGGCGGAAGGCTCTGTTATCGTTACGGCGCTGAATTGGCTGAAGCAATCCAAATGGGTAGAGGAGAATATGGAAGTGGGCAGTTCGGCGGGGCCGGCGGTTGCGGCGCCGTACGAAGAGCGAAGCGTAGGCGTGCGTTTGCGCGACTACGTTGAACTGACAAAACCGCGCATCACCTTTCTGGTGATGGTTTCGTCGCTGGCCGGATTTTATCTCGGCGCGCAGGGCAGCGCCTGGGGATGGGGGCTGCTGCATACGGCCGTGGGTATTGCGCTGCTTTCGGGCGGCATTGCGGCGCTCAATCAGTACCTCGAACGCGACCTCGACGCCCTGATGCGCCGGACGATGATGCGGCCGCTGCCGGCGGGGAGGCTTTCGCCGCGCGCGGCGCTCCTGTTCGGCGTCGCCATATCGCTCGCTGCCGAAATCTATCTGGCGTGGTTTCTGAATCCGCTGACGGCCATCTGGGGGCTCGTCGCACTGGGCAGCTACCTCTTCCTCTACACGCCGCTCAAGACGCGCACCACGTGGTGCACCTTTATCGGCGCGTTCCCCGGCGCATTGCCGCCTTTGCTCGGCTGGACCGCGGCGCGCAACGAAGTCGGCATCGAGGCGGTCGTGCTTTTCGGCATACTGTTTTTCTGGCAGTTCCCTCATTTCCACGCAATCGCCAGCATATACCGCGAAGATTACGGGCGCGCGGGAATCCGCATGCTCCCCGTAGTAGAAGCCGACGGCCGTTCCACGGCGCGGCAGATCGTCGTCTATACGCTGCTGCTGATTCCGGTGAGCGCGTTGCCCGCGTTTCTGGATCTTTCGGGCCGGATTTATCTGGTCGGAGCGTTGATACTCGGCGGATTGTTTCTTGCCGCAAGCGTGAGCGCGGCCCGCACGCGAACGAAAACCGACGCCCGACGGCTGCTGAAAGCCTCGGTGCTTTACCTGCCGCTGCTGCTTGCGCTGATGGCGCTCAACAGGTAAGAGAGATAACGGAACAGACGAAACAAAAACAGACGGAACAAACGGAAAGAACCTCGCCTGTTTTCCTTCCGTTTGTTCCGTCTGTTTTTGTTTCGTCTGTTCCGTTATCTTTCCCCGGCTTGCGATGCGCGACGCAGCCTGTCCATCAGCGCGAGTCCCAATCCTTCTTCACCCACCCGTTGACAATGTATTTCGGCGACGCCTGCGCGGTCGCATTCGCGAAAAAATTCGAACAATTCGCGTGCATATTCGGCCGTGTCCCCGCATACCCGGACGAGTTTGTATGAACCTTCCGGCTGATTCAGTCCTATGTAACCTGAATTGTTCGTATTCACGCCTGGGGCTGCACGGTCTATGAGGCGTATGCGAGCCTGCGGAGCGTAATGCCGATGTTTCAGGCCGGGGCTTTTCGGCGCCGCCGCCGGATCGTGCCCGGCAAGGCGCGTTTCCGGGATGACGGCCTGCAACTGTTCGAGCGTTACGGCGCCCGCGCGCAGCACCAGCGGCTGCTCGCCCGTGCAATCGACTACCGTGGATTCGAGTCCTATCTCGGTGGGTTCGCCCTGAAGTATGCAGGCGATTCGGCCGCCGAGATCGGATTGTACCGCCTGCCACGTGGTCGGGCTCGGCCTGCCCGACAGATTTGCCGACGGCGCAACGAGCGGCGTGCGGCAGGCGCGCAACAGTTCCTGCGCCAGCGGATGGCGAGGCCGGCGAACGCCTATGGTGTCGAGTCCGGCTGTGGCAATCGGCGGCACGTCTGCATCCTTGGGCAGCACCAGGGTCAGCGGGCCGGGGAAAAAAACTTCGATCAGGCGCGAGGCCGTCGGCGGAACTTCGCGCGCAACGCGCCAAATCTCTTCGTTCGATGATATGTGCGCTATCAGCGGATTGTCCTGAGGGCGGCCCTTGGCGGCGAAGATTTTCTCTATTGCGGCGGCGTTGAACAGATCCGCACCGAGGCCGTATACGGTTTCGGTCGGAAATGCTGCTACCTCGCCGCGTTTGATGAACCCGGCGGCTTCGGCGGGGGATTTTGTCAGCAGGGTTTCCGTGATTTGAGTGTCGTTTTGCGTCTTGCGCGTCCGCTGTTTCATTGAACAATCACGCGGCGCTCGATGCGAGTAAAATCCAGAGCGTCGTTCGCCGCGCTGAAATCGCGCCATCCCGGGTTGAAAATCTGGCGGACCTGCACCGCACGGGCGCGGTAGATCCTGCCCGGCTCAAATCCGCTCTGGCTCCAGTTGCCGTCCCCATCAGTAAGCACGGCGGCAGGCGCGGCGCCCGCGCCCGATATTACCGAAAACTCTATCGCTACCCTTTCAATTCCGTCGCCGCCGCCGCTTACGACGCGGCCCCCGGCGCTGAAACTCATCGTCGCCTCGACCGCCGCTTTTATGTTGAGATGGCCGTAGCCGTATACGTTATTCGGTATTCCGCTGCTCGAACACAGGGCGGTTTCCACGGGCGCGGCAGTGGAGTTGAGGATCACTTCGGTGAGATCCATATCGCGGCGCAAATGCGGAGCTGCGGACCATAGCAATGCGACTGCGCCCGCTACGTGCGGTGCTGCCATCGACGTGCCGCTCAACAGTGAATAACCGTTGGTGCGCACCGCCGATCTGATGCCGAGTCCCGGCGCGGTTATATCGGGCTTGACGCGGTTGCTGCCGTCCACGATAACGGGGCCGCGGCTGCTGAAACCCGTAATCGTGCCGGTGGATGAACTGACGGCTCCGACCGTATACGCCGCGGCGTAATGCGACGGCGGGCCGCTGAAGGGCGAGCCGCCCGGCGCGGGCCACCCGATGCTCGAACAGTTCGGCCCCTCGTTGCCCGCCGCTACGACCATCATAATTCCCGCAGCGCGCTGCGCTTCGACGGCGGCGCGCAGCGTTTCCGGCTCGCACCCTTCCGATTGCGGACAGGTCCACGAATTGATCGTAATGTCGGGGGCGCGCGCCGGATCGCCCTGCTCCGGACTCCCGCCCGTTGGATACGGCGCAAGGAAAAACTCCATGCATTCGATATATCTCGCCGGCGTGCCCGTGCCGCGGTCCATATTCCGGCAGGCGATGAACTTCGCGCCCGGCGCTACACCGATCTGATTGCCCGCTCCGTCGTCTCCGACCGCCGTGCCGACGGTATGAGTGCCGTGGTTGTTGTCGTCGCACGGCGCGGTTGTATCTATGCCGCACGGATTGCCCGTTCCGGTATGAATGCTGTCGTGCCAGTTGTAATCGTGATCGGCGCTCGTTCCGTTCCAGCCGCGGTATTGTTCCTTGAGCGCCGGATGATCCCACTGCACTCCGGTATCCGCGCCGCCGATGACTATGCCCTGACCCGTATAACCCATCGCCCATACTTCAGGCGCTTTTATAAAAGTCAGTCCCGGTTCTACGGCGGCTGCGGATCGGGCGAGACGGGTGTTTTCCATCCGTTGAATTGCGCGGTCGGACATCGGTTCGAGATCGCGAAGGGGAAGCGCGCGGATTTGCGGGTTGGCGTCTATGCGCAGAACGTCGCGGCGCGCGGCGATCTCCAGCACCGCCTCGCGCGGTGCGCGCACCCAAAGGGCGTTGACTATGTAAAAGGCCCTGTGTTCGATGCCGCGCTCGACAAGCCAGTTGCGAATCGACGCCTGAGAGGTTTCGGCCGCGGCGCGCAATGCATTGTAGGCGAATGCGCCGCGCGAGGTTTTGTCGGGCATCGCGTAGGCTGCGCGCAAGTCGGCGCGTTCGGTCATCACGACGATGAATTCTACGGTCTCGCCGTGCGTCGCATGGTTGAACAGCCGGGGCGAGATCTTCTCCGACGCCGATGAGCCGGATTGCGGCGAAGAGTTCAAAAGCGATATCAGGACGAAGAGGCCGGACAACAGTCGACGCATCACGCTATTTCCTCAGCGGTAATGGGGGCGGGGGCGCGATTCTCAAGCGAGAAATCAGGTTAGGTCAGCAGTGTGGGAATTGCAAGACGCAGCAGCGGCGACGGAACATACGGAAAGATGCCGGAACATACGGAAAAATGCCGGCCAGGCTCTATCTTTCCGTATGTTCTGAGGGTATCAACGTCAGGCGCGATTTGGCTCCGGCCTCGACTTTTTCCCTGCTGTACAGCAGCGGAAAGTATTTTCCTTCGGCCCACATCTGAAGCAGGTCGCCGTAATGCGGGCTTGCGGGTTGTCCCGATTGCCCCGGTACGCTCGTCGCCGCCGAACGGTCCCAATCCTTCGGATCGAGTATCTCGCGGAACGACGCTCCGTGCGTATGCCGGAATCCGGCCCCGGCGGCTGCACGCACCGTATTTGCGTCGCCGCCGGTTTCTACCGATCCGAGATTGAATACCGACTTGCGGATTTCATCCGTAGCGAGCGCGTGCTCGAACGGCGCTCGATGCACGCCGCCCCACCGCCATTTGTATGGATCTTTCCCGAATCGCCTTTGCGCTTCGGCTGCTGCTTCGCCGAGCGATTTCAGCAAAATTTCGTCGCGCCCTTTCACGGGATTTGCGCCGAACCAGCGTGCGGCAGGACGCTTCAATGCGTTGAGCGTGGTCACGAGTGAAATCCTGTTGCCGAGAAGCTGCCAGGCGCGCTCCCCGACGTGCGGCTGGAATACGGCGCTGGCCAGTCTCATCTGCCATACGGCGTAAAGCGCCGCGGCAGCCGACTCTCTGTTCATATTGCCGTCCCAACCGGTCAGCATCTCGATCCACGGTTTGATCGACCCATCCGGATCTTTGATGTTTCGCAACAGCGCAATGAGTTCGCGTGCGGGCAGTGAAATCTCGTCGTGATGCAAACGCTCGAAATCCGCGATATCGAGTTTCTTTCCCGATCGCCGCGCTTCGGTCAGTACTTCGTCGATTCGCTGAAAGCGGAACGGCGCGGACCACTCGTAGCCGAGCGCGCGTTTGTAACCCGGCGGAAGTATGTTGTGATTCGCCGTAGCGATGAAATGACCCGAAGGGTTGTAGGACTTCGGGAGCGCGGAAAGGGGCAGGAAGCCCTGCCATTCGTAGCGTGCGTCCGCTCCGGGCACGGGAAGCATTCCGGACCAGTTCCTGCGTATGGGCGAAAGACCGGCCGCAACCCATCCGATGTTTCCGTCCACGTCCGCATAGACGAGGTTTTCGGAAGGCACTTTCCATCTTTCGAGAGCCTGAAGAAATTCGCGCCAGTTGCGCGCGCGGTTGAGCGAAAGGGAAGCGAGATATCCGGCCGTGCCCGGCTCGCTGCCTACCCAGCGCAGCGCATACGCGCGATTTCGTTCCCGATCTTCATAAATTACGGGACCGTGACGAGTGAACTTCAGTTCCATCTCGCGCGGCGTTGCCTCGCCTTTCACTTTTACCGTCTCGCGCTCAACAATCATCGGTTTCCATGTTTTTCCGACGCGGTATTCGTTCGGATTTTTCGGATTGAGTTCCTCTACGTAAAGATCCTGCTGATCGATGCCGACGATGGTGAACCCGAAACCTACGCGGTCATTGTGGCCCGCCGCGACTCCGGGCAGGGCGGGTTCACCCGCGCCGATGACGTTCCAGCCCGGACCTACGAGGTGGACGAGGTAACGCAGGCTCGGCAGCGCAATCGCCCTGTGCGGGTCGTTGGCCAGCAGCGCGCCGCCCGTAGCCGACATCGTCGCGTCTATGACCCAGTTGTTGCTGCCGTCGTTCTGGCGTTCTATGAAACTGACGTTTGAAGCGGCGGCATTGGCCGATGCGATGATTCGGTTGTCAATGCCTTCGAGGTCGAGGCCGCGCGGTATTTCGATGCGGCGCTGCGGATCGGCGGGCAGCAATTCATCGACGAGCGCGGCGCCGATTTCGCGCACAAGCTGCGCGCGCAGGACTTCGGTCGAAGCGTTGCGCGTCATGACGTACCCGGCCATGCGCGTCAGGCATACTTCGGGCGTCCACGGTTCGGGCCGCGCTCGCGTGAGTTGAAACTCTATCGGCAGCCGGTCCTCGGGCGTTGTTGCAATGACGTGATTCACCCCGCGTACGAACGCCTCGATGATTTCGCGCGCATCCGGGGCGTAGCTTTTGTATTCGGCGTCCATATCTCCGCGATAGCGCATCAATCTTGCGAAGCGGTCGCGTTCGAGTGCTGCGGGGCCGAGCAGTTCCGAGAGTTTGCCTTCGCCGGTGCGCCGCCACAGATCCATCTGCCAGAGCCGGTCCTGCGCGGCGACGAAGCCCTGCGCAAAAAACAGGTCGTCCTGCGTCTCGGCGTAAATATGGGCGATGCCCCACTCGTCGCGCAGTATGCGGACGGGTTTGTCGAGACCCGCGACGTTGATTTCGCCCGAAGTTTGCGGAAGCGCGCGGCGGGCGCGGGCGCGCAGATCGTCTTCGGGCGATTGCGGCGCGACGAGAAATGCCAGCAAGAGTGCGAGCAGCAGGAAGCGTTTCATGCTCTGAGAATCTCCTTACCGGAAGCGGAAGAGAGATAACGGAACAAACGAAATATAACGAAAATTACTAAAAATTTGAATATTTCGGTAGTTTTCGTCTAATTTCGTTTGTTCCGTTATCTCTCTTCCATGTTCTTCTCCGGTTCGCCGTCTTGTCTCTGCAGGGCCGGATTGGTATACTCCGGGTCACGCACTGTAACAGGGCTGACCGTCTTCTCCCAAGCCCGCATCCGAGACATTCGAAAATGGAGGCAATCTGATGAGCAGTTCCGGTGATATGCCCGACAAGCCGAACTCCGGCGTGTCGCGCCGCAATTTCCTCCGGGGGACGGGGCTCGTCCTTTCGGTGCCGCTTGTGGCCGGCGGCGTCAACGTCGTTACGGTCGAGGGCGCCGCGGTTCAGGTCTACGGCCCCGACAAGGTTCAGGTTTCACTCAACATAAACGGTCAGGCGCGCTCGGCCGAAGTCGAACCGCGCACGACGCTGCTGGATACGCTGCGCAACGATCTGGATCTGACGGGCGCAAAACGCGTATGCGATCGCGGCACGTGCGGCGCCTGCACCGTGCTCATCGACGACAAGCCGGTTTACGCCTGCTCGGTTCTCGCAATCGACGCGCAGGGCCGCCGCATAACTACGGTCGAGAGCCTCTCCTCGAACGGCAACCTTCACCCGGTGCAGCAGGCTTTCGTCGACAACGACGCGCAGCAGTGCGGATTCTGCACGCCGGGTTTCGTGATGGCGTGCAAGGCGTTTCTCGATCGCAATCCCAATCCTACGGCAGCCGACATCGAGCGCGGCCTCGGCGGCAATCTGTGCCGCTGCGGCACCTACGTCGGCGTCCGCGCAGCCGTAGCGCAGGCGGCGAAGGCTCGCCCGCAGAGAGGAGGTCGGCGCAATGGCTGAATATAAATGGCCCGAAGCTGACAAACGCGTGCACCTCGGCAAACGCATATCGCGCATCGACGGTCCCGAAAAGGTCGCCGGACGCGCGAAGTACGCCTACGACATCAATCGCCCCGGAATGCTTTTCGGCAAGATCGTGCGCTCGCCCTATGCACACGCAAAGATTACGAGCATAGATACGAGCGCCGCCGAGCGCATACCCGGCGTGAGGGCGGTAAAAATCATTCAGGGGCCGGGAACCGAGATACAGTGGGCGGGCGACGAGATCGTAGCCATAGCGGCCGTCGATGAAGGCGCGGCCGAAGATGCGGCTCGCGCCGTAAAAATCGAGTACGAGCGGTTGCCGCATCTGGTCAACGAACAGGACCGCAGCAGCATTCCGGACAGTGCGCTGATACCTACTGCGGAGTCCGTAGTGGGGGATCCGGCCAAGGCGTTCAGCGAGGCGGATGTTACGGTCGAAGGCGTGTACGGCAACGAAGTCATCACGCACTGCTGTCTTGAATCTCACGGGCAGATCGCCGAGTGGACCGACGAAAACAATGTGCTGTTGCATCCTTCGACTCAGAGCGTATCGAGCGTGGGCGGGCAGCTTGCGCAGAGTCTGAGGATTCCGGCCGGCAACGTGCACGTGAAGATGGATCACATAGGCGGCGGATTCGGCAGCAAGTTCCAGATCGACCGCTGGGGCGTGGAGTGCGCGAATCTTTCCAAGCTTGCGGGCGGCAAACCCGTCAAGCTGATGCTCGAACGCGACGCCGAACTAACGGTCGCCGGGGTGCGTCCTTCGATCCGTGCGCGCGTCAAAGTGGGCGCCAAAAAGGACGGCACGCTCACGGCCTGGGAATCCGAAACCTGGGGCACGGGCGGGCAGGGCGGTTTCGGCACGCTGCCGGTTCCGTACGTCTGGACCGGCATCCCGAACCAGCGCAAAAATCAAACGACGGTAAAAACCAATACCGGACCCGCACGGGCGTGGCGCGCGCCGAATCATCCGCAGGTATGCCTGATCACGATGGCGGCGCTCGACGATCTGTCCGCAGAACTCAAGATGGATCCGCTCGATTTCTTCATCAAGAACATCGCGATGACCGGCGTGCGCGCGAAGGTTTATGAAGAAGAACTGCTGAAAGCCGCAGAGATGATCGAGTGGAAAAAGAACTGGCATCCGCGCGGCGAGGGCGGCGCGGGGCCGATCAAGCGCGGACTCGGGCTTTCAATCCATACCTGGGGCGGCGGACCGCACGCTTCGGACTGCGATCTGACGATACACCCGGACGGCGCGGTCGAGGTCAAGATGGGTACGCAGGATCTCGGCACCGGCACGCGCACCGTGCTCAGGATTGTGGCCGCCGAAACCCTCGGACTCCCGCTCGACGCCGTAAAGGTGATGATCGGCGACAACCGCTTCCCGGTGTCGGGTTCTTCGGGCGGATCTACTACGGTGGGCGGAATCAGTTCATCGACGCGGCGGGCATCTACCGATGCGCTCAATCAGTTGCTTGCGAAGGTTGCACCGGATTTGAACGCGCAGGCGGATCAGCTCGAAGCCGTCGGCGGAAGGATTCAGGTCATAGGCGATTCCTCGCGCGGCATGACGTGGAAGCAGGCTTGCGCCAAACTCGGCACACAGCCGCTGACCGTGCGCGGCAAGCAGCCCGGACAGGGCACGCTCGCTTCTTCGGGCGTGGGCGGCGCGCAGATGGCCGATGTGTCGGTGGATATAGAAACCGGAGTCGTCAAAGTCAACAAGTTCGTAGCCGTGCAGGATTGCGGTCTGGTCATCGACGAGAAGACGGCCGAGAGCCAGGTATTCGGCGCGATGATTATGGGCGTTTGTTTTTCGCTCTACGAGGAGCGGATCATGGACGACCGGACGGGGCGCGTGCTGAATCCGAACATGGAGTTTTACAAGCTTGCCGGCATAGGCGACGTGGGCGAGATGAAGGTTCACTTCATGAAGGGGCCTGGTTACGACGATCGCGGCGTGATCGGACTCGGCGAACCTCCGACCGTGTCTCCGGGCGCGGCGCTCTCCAACGCAGTCGCAAATGCAATCGGCGTGCGCGTGGGCACTCTGCCGATGACGCCGGACCGCGTGCTTGCGGCGCTGGCGCGGAAGGGAGGGTCGAATGCAAAAATTTGAGTACGTCAGCCCGACCACGAAAGAACAGGCCGTAGCGTTGCTCGGCGAAAACTGGGGCGATGTCGAAGTGCTCGCGGGCGGCACGGATCTACTGAGCCTGATGAAGGACTACATCACGACGCCGCGGCGTGTAGTGAACCTCAAGGGCATAGCGGCGCTTTCGGGCGTTCGCTACAGCGCCTCCGGATTGCGCCTCGGCGCGCTTGCCACGTTTGACGACGTTTTGTCGAACACCGCAGTGCGCCGCAATTACCCGGCGATATGGGCTGCGGTCGAGGGTGTAACGAGTCCGCAGATTCGCGCCATGGGCACCGTGGGCGGCGATCTTTGCCAGCGTCCGCGCTGCTGGTATTACCGCGCCGGTTACGGATTGCTCGCAAAGGACGAAACCGGACACGCCCTGGTTCCGGACGGAGACAACCGTTATCACGCGATACTCGGGCACAATTCGGGAGCCTATTTCGTCAATCCGTCGAGTCTGGCGCCGGCGCTCATTGCTCTGGCGGCGAAGATAGGCGTTTACGGGCCCAAGGGGGCGCGTCAGGTGGATGCGGCGGAGTTTTTCCGCGCGCCTGGGGGCGACGGCGAGCGCGAGTATCAACTCTCTCCGAACGAAATCGTGACCGAGGTTCTGGTGCCGGCTCCGGGCGGAATGAAGAATGCAACCTACGAGGTGCGGCAGCGCGAAGCGCTCGACTGGCCGCTGGCTTCGGCGTCCGTGGCGTTGAAGCTGACGGGCAGAAACGTTGGCGCTGCGCGCATCGCACTGGGCCACGTTGCGCCGGTGCCGTGGCGCGCGGGCGCAGCCGAATCGGCGCTTGTGGGCAAGGCGGTAACCGAACAGACGGCGGCCGCGGCTGCCGAAGCCGCCCTCGCCGATGCAAAACCGCTCAGCCGAAACGCCTATAAAGTGCAACTTGCCCGCGTAGCCGTAAAGCGGGCTATACTGGCAGCCGCGGGGTAAGGAGAAAGACGCATATGATGACGGAATCGGAACGTTTCGATACAAATCGCCCGAATCTGTGCGCTAATCTGCGCTGGAAGGGTATGTTCATATGGGCCGAGCGCGATGCGACCGTAGGCCCTACGAGCGACGGATTCTTCTGGTGCCAGCACACGCAGAACTGTCTCGGGCCGGACGGCAAACTCGTGGAACCTACGCACTGCGATTCGGTCGAGCGCCAGTGCCATTGTCAGGAGTGAAGAAGAAGTGCTGAGTGGGGAGAAGAAGTGCTGAGTGCTGAGTGCTGAGTGCTGAGTGCAATTTGGAAATCAGGAACTTTAATTACAGATACTTTAAATTGAAGTTCTTCAGTTCCTGATTGCACTCAGCACTCAGCACTTCTTCTTCTCTCCCCAACACTTCCTGTGGAGGTAATTACTATGAGAAGAAACATGATGATCGCTGCCGCCGGCGCGCTGTTGCTTGCTCTGTCGGTGACGGCGAGCGCACAGCAGATACACGGCGATTACGTCGAAACGCGCAGCGCAGACGTTTACACCGGCCCCTGTTTCGCCAACGGCGAAACGGGACTTATGGGCGATCAGGCGATTATGGCCTGGCGCGTCAGCCGCGGCAGTTGGGACGGAGTGGTGCTCGATGGTTTGAGCGTAGTCGGTGTCGCGAAAGCGTCCGGGACTATCGGCGATCAGTACAACAACCCCTATCCGGCCAAGGCGGTCGTCATAGTCGACGAGCGCGCGACTCCGGAGCAGCGACTCGCGCTCAAATCCTTTGCACAGTCGATGGGCGGCGAACTGCTCAGGACGATTGTTGCAGTTGAAACGGCGCCGATTGAAATCGATATCGAGTATCACGGCGAGCATCCGAACAAGGCGCGCGTCGCTGCGGGCGCGCTTGCGGGCATACGCGCGCGGCTGATTTCGGACAAGGATCACTTCTGCGGCAACGAAGACATCATGTACCGGCCGATGGCCCCCACGGCGCACGCGATGGTCGGCGTGGCGCTGCTGGATGAATTTCGCGGCGAGGGGCTCGGCGTGCGCTGGACGCTGCGCGACAAGCGCAGCGCCTACATCGGGAACTTTGCCCGCTGAACGAAAAAGAGAGATAACGGAACATACGAAATGAAACGAAAATTGCGGAAAAGCTGAATATTTCCATAGTTTCCGTCTTATTTCGTATGTTCCGTTATCTCTCTTTATTTGCGGAGGGAGATTGAGAAGACGTTTGTTGTTCGCCGCAATGCTTGCAATGGCGATTGCGCCTGCGGCATTTGCAGGTACTGCCATTGACGGATTCAAGGTAGAGATCACGGGCGCGCTCGGCGAGGCGAGCGTGGCGGAAGCTGTGCGCGGCGCGCTCGACTCCAAAGGCTTGCGCGTAATCGCGGCGGACGGCAAGGCCGTGTGCGAGGTCTGGTTTCGCAGGGAAGTCCCGACTTCGGACCGCGAAGTGCCGGGAGCGATGTTTGCACGTATTCCGGACGGCGTGTTTGTCGGCGTGATTCACTTTCCTGCTCCGGCGGAGGATTTTCGCGGCCAGCCGATCAAGCCGGGTTATTACACGCTTCGTTACGGATTGATTCTCGAAGACGGCAATCATCTCGGCGTCTCGCCCACGAAGGATTTCGTCATGCTCTGCCCGGTCGAAGACGATGTCGACCCGCAGAAGACGTTCACGCCCGATGAAGTGGTTAAGCTGAGCCGCAAGGCGGCTGGCAGTGGACATCCGTCGCCGTGGTGCATGGCGCCGGTGTCGGATGAAAAGGGATTGCCCAAAGCCGTCGCCAACGAACACGAACACGTCATCCTTGAAACTGTGCTTTCGACCGGATCGGGCCCGATGCCTGTCGGGCTGATCGTAGTCGGCAAAACGGAAGGATGACAGGGCAGCTAACCGCGGAATACGCGGAAACGAGGACGCGGAAAACACGGAAAACCCAATTTTCTTTCCGTGTTTTCCGTGTTTTCTTTTCGGTGTATTCCGCAGTTTCTCTTTGGTATCAGTCTTCAATTGCTCGCGGTTTTTTGCGGCCCTGCTTGCGTTCGCTTACTTGTCGTTTCTCGTCCATGCGTTTTTTTACCGATGCTCCGGTCGGGCGCGTCGGACGGCGGGATTTGCGGACGCGCTGCATTTCGATCAGTTTCTCCGCCATTCTTTCATACGCCGCCTCGCGGTTGGACCACTGCGAACGCCGCTCGGTTGCAGCAACCACGATTCCCGTAGGTATGTGCCGCAATCTGACGCCGGTTTCGACCTTGTTGCGATGCTGGCCTCCGGGACCGCCCGCAACGAAAAATTCCAGTTCGCAGTCTCGTTCGAGCGATGCGCGATCAGTAGGGTATACGGTCATTGCGAGAATCCGTATTCAATGCTCTGTAAACAAAGTTTTTGAGTTTTTCAGCCGCGGAGCGGCGAAAGATCTGTAGCCCAGGGCGGCGAGCCCTGGGGGAGTGTAGAGAAGCGGCGCCAGCCCCGGAGGGGCGGAAGATCTTTCGCCCTTTCAGGGCTCGGACGTTTTTCGCCTGCTGACCTGGCGCTCATGCACCAGGCTACAGATCTTTCGCCGCTCCGCGGCTGAAAAACTCAAAAACTTTGTTTACAGAGTATTCAATGCTCTTTCAGTGCTTTTTCAATGGTCTTTACAGCGCGAGCGATTCTACCACGTCTTGCCTTCAGCCGCCCTGATGGGAGATCATTCCGGACTTGGCTCGCCCGGCGGCCATTCGATACAGTTATGACGAGAATTCTGGTAACCAACGATGACGGGATATTCTCCGAGGGGCTGCACGCGCTTGCTCAAGCTCTCGCATCCCTGGGCGAAGTGACGATCGTAGCGCCCGCAACCGAGCAGAGCGCTTCGGCGCATTCTTTAACGCTCGTTCGCCCGCTGCGCATACGGCGCCACGGCGAGCGCCAGTACTCCGTAGACGGTACACCCACCGATTGCGTGACGCTTGCGCTCACGAAAATCCTCGCCGATGCGCCGCCGCAGATCGTGGTGTCGGGGATCAACTACGGAGCGAATCTGGGCGACGATGTAACCTATTCGGGAACGGTTGCCGGCGCTCTCGAAGCCTCCGTCTTCGGATTGCCGGGCATTGCCGTGAGCCTGGCCACGCGCTCGCAGTTCGAGTTCTCGCACGCGGCGGAATTCGCCGCGGCGCTTGCGCGGCGCGTGCTGGAATCGGGACTGCCCGAAGGCACTATCCTGAACGTCAACGTCCCGCCGGGACCGGTGCGCGGCTCGCGCCTTACGCATCAGGGAATAAAAATTGCGCGTTCGGAAATAGTCGAGGGGCTCGATCCGCGCGGCCGGCCCTACTTCTGGATCGGCGAACAGCACATTTCCTGGAAAGAAGATCACGCAAGCGATTACGCGGCGGTTGCCGAAGGAGTGATTTCGATCACGCCGCTGCGCACCGATATGACCGATTATCGAGCGCTTGAACTGCTGCGCGAAAAAAGCGATCTGGGAAGGGAAAACGCGGAATAAAAGGAACAAACGGAACGAACGGAACGAACGGAAAAGAGATCTGATTTTTCATGGAGCGGTCAACGTCTCGTCTGGGCAGTCACCCTCAGGATTACGCGCCGCAACGCGCAAAGATGGTCGAACGTCTGCGCACGCGCTATCACATTCGCGACGAACGCGTGCTCGCCGCCATGCTCAAGGTGCCCCGGCACATGTTCGTTCCCGAGGTGCTGCGGGCGCACGCCTACGGCGATCACGCGCTTCCGATCGCGGGCGGCCAGACCATTTCGCAACCCTACATCGTCGCGCGGCAAACCGAACTCATAGAGGTCACAAACAGGGATCGCGTGCTCGAACTCGGCGCCGGATCGGGGTATCAGACGGCGGTGCTTGCGCAGGTATGCCGCACTGTGTTTGCCGTAGAAAGGCTCGCGGAACTGGCGCGCGGCGCGCAGCGCCTGCTGAGCGATCTGGGCATCGGAAACACCATAGTGAAATGCTTCGACGGGACGCGCGGATGGAAGGAGTTTGCGCCCTACCGGGCCATACTCGTCGCCGCAGGTTCGCCCGAAATTCCGCAGCCGCTCGTAGATCAGCTCGAAATCGGCGGACATCTGATAATACCGGTCGGCGACGAAAAGGAGCAGCGGCTGCTGCGCGTCACGCGCACGGAAACGAGCCGGAAAATAGAGGACTACGGCCCCTGCCAGTTCGTGCGCCTCATAGGACAACACGGCTGGGGGCAGTAATGCTCGGCAACGCACACGTCAATCCCTCTCAATAATGGAATACATTCAATACCTGATAGACTTCATACTGCATCTGGACCGCCACCTCGGCGAGCTTGTCGCGCAATACGGCGTATGGACCTACGTCATACTGTTTCTGATCATCTTCTGCGAGACTGGGCTTGTAGTGACGCCGATTCTGCCCGGCGATTCGCTGCTGTTCGCCGTGGGAGCGCTTGCGGCTACGGGCGCGCTGGACGTCAACCTGATCTTCGTGCTGCTGACCGTTGCCGCGATCATAGGAGACACGGTCAACTACTGGATCGGGCACGCCGTCGGGCCGAAGGTTTTCCGGGGCGAGAGATCGCGGCTGCTCAACCGCAGGCACCTGGAGCGCACGCACGAGTTTTATGAAAAATACGGCGGAAAAACCATAATCCTCGCGCGATTCATACCGATCATCAGGACGTTCGCCCCGTTCGTCGCCGGAATCGGCAGCATGAGTTACGGCAAGTTCCTGCTCTACAACGTGGTCGGCGCAATCGTCTGGATCGCGATTTTCACCTACGCCGGGTACTTCTTCGGAAACATTCCCATAGTGAAACGCAACTTCACTCTGGTCATCTTCGCAATCATCATCATTTCGGTGATGCCCGCGGTTATCGAATACTGGCAGCACAGGCGGAAAAAAGAGAAAAAAGAGGAATAACGGAACAAACGAAATAACACGAAATTTACGGAAGAGGTCAGACCACTCTGCATATTCCGTAAATTTCGTGTTATTTCGTTTGTTCCGTCATTCCTCTTATTCGATCTCGACCGGGGCGAGTTTCGGACTGAGCAGGTGAATGACGCCGAGCGCTGCGAGGTAGGCGACGCCCGCTACGATGAACATCGGCAGATAGAATCGCGGATCGGCCTGCAGAACGCGGCCTGCGAATTCGGCTACGAGAATGCCGCCCACGCCGCCCGCAAACCCGGCGAATCCCACTACACCGCCTATGGCGCGGCGCGGGAACATATCCGAAGCGAGAGTAAAGATGTTGGCCGACCAGGCCTGATGCGAGGCGGCCGCGATGCCTACGAGCACGACGGCGAGCGCGGCGCTGCGGGTCTGACTGGCGATGATGACGATCGGGACTATGGCGGCGAACGCAAACATCGCGGTTTTGCGCGAACGGTTGACGCTCCAACCGCGTTTGATGAGCGTGGATGAAAGGTAGCCGCCTGCTATGGAGCCCACGTCGGAAATGATGTAGACGGTCGTGAGGTAGGGAATCAGCGCAGTACCGCGTATGCCGTGTTCGGCGAACAGGAATTTGGGCAGCCAGAAGAGATAAAACCACCATACCGGATCGGTCATCATCTTGCCGAGAGCGACGGTCCAAAGCTGGCGGTAACCCAGAAGTTTCAGCATCGGGATTTTTGCGCCCGTGTCTTCTCCCTCGCCGTCCTGTATGTGATGTAGTTCGTCGGCGTACAGTCTTTTATGGCGTTCCGGGCGTTCGTAAAGCGCCCACCAGGCGATGAGCCACAGGAAGCCGATTGCGCCGGTGATGATGAATGCGCCCTGCCAGCCGTAGTAAGCGGCAATGAGCGGCACGAGTATCGGGGCGAGTATCGCGCCGATGTTTGTTCCGCCGTTGAATATGCCGGTAGCGAGTGCGCGTTCGCTTTTCGGAAACCATTCGGCTACGGTTTTGATCGACGCGGGGAAGTTCGCCGCCTCGCCCACGCCGAGCAGAAATCGAGCCACACCGAAACCGAATGCGCTGCGCGCAAGCGCGTGCCCCATCGCAGCGATCGACCACCAGATTATCGCAATCGAAAACCCGAGCTTCGTGCCTATGCGGTCGATGATGCGTCCCGATACGAGCATCATCACGGCGTAGGAAACCTGAAAGGCTATGACTATGCGGCCGTAGTCGAGCTCCGACCAACCGATTTCGTTTTGCAAATCGGGCGCAAGTATGCCGAGCACCTGCCGGTCTATGTAGTTGATCGTGGTTGCCAGAAACAGCAGTCCGCATATGTACCACCGCAGATGCCTGATCTTGAATCCGGTCGCTTCAGCCGCCATTTTCCCTCCGCAGCGTTACCCTCGCCGTGTCCCGTGAATGGATTCGATGCCGTGTTGATTTTCCGGTTGCGGTCGCGCACAGAATGGCCGACAGGATAATATGCTCTTGACAGTTGGTCAAACCATTTTGCATAATCCGGGGCCGAGCCGGGTGAAGACGAAGCATCGTCAAGAAGAAATCATCACCGACTAGCCTGGAAGGCTTCTTCGCGCGGCTGCTCTGCTGGGATCTGACGACTTTCCTGCGAAACAGTCAATTGAATTGAAATTGCAACCGACGATCGGGTGAAGCGTGCGGGCGGGGAGGATTCCTTCGGCGCTGAGTTGAAGGAGAATCCTGCGTTTCGAGCGGATTCATCCGGCGAGAATACGACGACACATACCCGAACGACGTGTCCCCGAATGCGAGACGGAACTGTTAATACTGGAGGAAAGACCATGAGATTCGAAAATTCAGCAGCGCGTTACACCCGCAGCGTGCTGGGAGTCTTCGCCCTTCTGCTGGCGCTGTGGACGCCGCAGACGGCCGATGCTCAGGTGCTTTACGGCTCGATCACGGGCCATGTCAGAGACGCCAGCGGCGCAGCCATTCCGGGTGCGACCGTAACGGTTACGAATGTGCGCACGGGGCTCGTGCGCGAAACCACCACCGACACCACGGGCAACTATGACGTTCCGACCGTCCCCACGGGCCGCTACAACGTAAGCGTCAAGGCAAGCGGCTTCAAATCGGTAACGCGCGAAAACGTGGAAGTTACGATCAACACTTCAGCGCGCGTGGATTTATCGGTTCAGGTCGGAGAGGTGGCCGAAACCGTGATCATCACGGCCGAGGCCACGCAACTCAAAACCGATCGCGCCGAGGTCAGTTCGGAGTTGACCAACAAGCCGCTGCAGAACCTGCCCGTGCCGCTAGGGCGAAACTACCAGAATCTTTTCAAGACCCTGCCCGGTTTTACGCCTCCGGCCGACGCCCACTCGGTGCCGTCGAACCCTTCAAGATCGCTGGTGTTCAACGTAAACGGCGCGAGCCGCTCGTCGAACAACACGCGCATCGACGGCGTGAGCACCACCAACATATGGTTGCCGCACGTGACGGCCTACATACCGGCGCTCGAATCCATCGAAGTAGTCAACGTGGCTACCAACAGCTTCGACGCCGAGCAGGGGCTTGCTGGCGGCGCGGCGATCAACGTGCAGATCAAGAGCGGAACCAATGAATTTCACGGTTCGGCTTTTGAATATCACGCCAACCAGCATCTGAAGGCTCGCGACTACTTCCGTCCTGCAAACCAGCCCAAGGGCAAGTTCATACAGAACCAGTACGGCGGCACGATCGGGGGGCCGATCATCAGGAACAAACTTTTCTTCTTTGCAAGCTACGAAGGCACCAAGAACCGGCAGAACGACAGCCTGATCCAGTCGGTGCCTACGATGGCGATCCGCAACGGAGACTTCCGGGGTTTGACCTATGCCAACGGCCAGCCGATCATCATCTACGATCCGTTGACCGGCAATCTCGACGGCACGGGGCGCACGCAGATAAGCTGCAACGGCGTGGCGAACGTCATATGCCAGGATCGTATACATCCGATCATCAAGAAGATCCTGCCGCTGATTCCGGCGCCGAATCTGCCGGGCGAGCAGAACAACTTCTTCGTCGGCGCGCCGTTTTCATTCGACCGCTGGACGCTCGATTCCAAGATCAACTACAACATCACGTCGAAGCTGAATATGTACGGGCGCTACAGCGTGCTCGACTTCTTTACCGTTAACGAAACGATCTTCGGCAAGGCGCTGCAGGGCCGCGCAATCAACAGTTCCAATCCGGGCACGGGTTCGGGCAAGACGCACAACTTCTCGGTAGGCGGCGTCTACACGATCACGCCCAATCTGATCTTCGACGCCAACTTCGGATTCGTGAGGATGAACGCGGGCGTGGCGCAATCCGACATCGGAGAGAATCGCGGTCTGGACTTCCTCGGCATTCCCGGCACCAACGGACCGAACGATTTCGAGGGCGGGTTCCCGTTCTTCGACGTGACGACCTACTCCGACTACGGAACCGTTGACACCTTCATGCCCTATACACGCAGCGACGATCAGTATCAGATCGTGGCGAACATCAACTGGCTGCGCGGCGCGCACAACATACGCTTCGGAATGGACGTCTACCGCCAGAAGATGAACCACATCCAGCCCGAGTTTCTGGGCGGCGGCAGCCTGGGCGCGCGCGGCGGATTCGTATTCACCAACGACGTGACGCGGCTCAACGGCGGCGGCGCCGGCACGCAGTATCACGGGTGGGCGTCGTTCCTGCTTGGACTGCCGAATCGCGTGGGCAAACTCGAACTCGACGTTGCGCCCTACACGACGCGCAACTGGCAGTACAGCTTCTACGTGCGCGATCAGTGGCAGGTCAACCAGAAGCTGACCTTCTCCTACGGCACGCGCTGGGAGTACTTCCCCGTGCCTCGCCGCGCCGATCGCGGCTTTGAGCGCTACAACGTCAACACCAACAGAATGGAGATCGGCTGCATCGGTTCGGTGCCGTGCGATCTGGGCGTGGAGGTGTCGAAGGCGCTGTTTGCTCCGCGCGTGGGACTGGCTTACCGCATTACGCCGTCGTTTGTCGTGCGCGCCGGGTATGGGTTGACGAACGATCCGTATGCGCTGGCGCGCCCGCTGCGCACCAACCATCCGGTGCTTCTGAACCTGAACGTGCAGGCGCCGAACAACTTCCAGTTTGCGCGGAGCCTCGAACAGGGCATCCCCGTAGTCCCGCCCGTGGATCTCGGCAACGGGATCATCACGATTCCGAACAACGTAGCGGCCGTAACGCTGCCCGACAAGTTCGACCGCGGGTACGTGCAGTCGTGGAACCTGTCGCTGCAGAAGGAAATCGGCTGGGGATTTGTGGGCGAGGCGGCGTATGTGGCCACGCGGCAGGTGCGCCAGCTCGGACTGATCGAACTCAACTGGGCTCCGATCGGCGGCGGCAACGCGGGTCGTCAATTGGTGCAGCGCTTCGGGCGCGACGCCTCGACGCAGCTCATCGCCCCGGTCGGCGGCAGCAGCTATCACGGGCTCCAGACGCGCCTCGATCGCCGCTTCTCGGACTTCTACGAACTGAAGATGAACTACACCTGGTCGAAGGCAATGAACGACGCCGGGTTGCCCGACAGCGACAACACGCGCAGGATAGGCATCCCGCAGTTTTTCCATCTCGACAAGGCCCTGTCGAATTTCGACCGCAAGCACAACTTCCAGCTTACGAACATCCTCGAACTGCCGTTCGGGCGCGGCCGGCGCTACCTTGCGGGAACCAACCGCGCGGTATCTACCGTAGTCAGCGGGTGGCAGGTCAACAACATCGTGAGTTGGTACAGCGGCGTGCCCTTCAGCGTGACGGCCGACGGCGGCGCGCTCAACGCACCGGGCAGCGCCCAGCGCGCCGACATCGTCAAATCCAGCGTTACGATCAACAGCGACCGGCGCGGGCCGGGGCAAAAGTATTTCGATACGACGGCGTTTGCAGCGCCCGTAGGCGCGCGCTTCGGTACGGCGGCGTGGAACATACTGCGCGGCCCCGTAGTCTTCCAGTGGGACTTCGGGCTGTTCAGGCAGTTCCAGATCACCGAGAAGGTGAACCTGCAATTCCGCGCCGAGTCGTTCAACTTCACCAATACGCCGCAGTGGGGCAACCCGAACGGCAACGTGAACGCGAACAACTTCGGTGAAATCAGCGGCGTGGCGTTGACCGAACGGCAGTACCGGTTCGCGCTGCGACTCGGCTTCTAAATCAAACCACACGGCATTGGGACAAAAAAGAGAGATAACGGAACAAACGAAATAAGACGAAAATTACGGAGTGGTTGAATATTTCCGTAGTTTCCGTTTTATTTCGTTTGTTCCGTTATCTCTTTTCTCTATGCGTGCAGATCTCCTTCGGAACTGAAGATTTTCCAAATGAAATTCCTGAAGGCTCTGGATTCAAACCCGCACTCAGCACTGCTTCCCATTCTGCTGACGGCGCTCTCGCTCTCGATCGGCTGGGGAATACGCGGCAATTTCGGCCACGAAATCGGAGCGCTCACGCCGGGCGCTCTGGCCGCCGCCGCCGTAGTCCTCACCTCGGGCCGCCCCGACTGGCACAGGCGCATTGCGTATTTCGCATTTTTCGGCGCTTTGGGCTGGTCCTTCGGCGGCAGCATGTCCTACGGCCAGGTCCTGGGCTACACCCACTCGGGCCATTCTCCTTCGGTTCTGTACGGATTCGCCTCGCTTTTCGTCATCGGGTTCTTATGGGGCGCTATGGGTACGGCCGGTACTGCGATGCCTGCGGTGCTGGATCGCCGCGCATTGACCGAATTTTTTGCGCCGATATCTGCGGTGTTCATCGCCTGGTGGGGGCAGGACAGGTTCGTCGAATGGCTCGTAGCGGTAAATCCGGCTTATCGTCAGGAAAGCCCGCTTTACTGGTACGACACGGACTGGCTCGGAGTGCTCGCAGCGATTGTCGCGGTGCTGGTGCTTGCGGTTGTGCGGCGCAGGTTTGACGAGGCATCGAGATTTATTCTTTATCTTGCGGTCGGCTGGTGGGCTGGTTTTGTACTTTTGGTGCTCGTGTTCGGCCTGAGAATGACGCCGCCGCGCGGCGACAACTGGGCGGGATGCACGGGCATGACGGCGGCGATGATTTTGTATTTCGTTCGCCGGGGACAGGGCGAACTCGTGCGTGCAGCGATCGTGGGAGGATTTTTCGGCGGATTCGGTTTTGCTTTTGCCAACGCCTTGAAACTGATTGGCGTTGCGACGGGCTGGGCGACTAACTGGCACAGCGTTATGGAGCAGACCTACGGCTTCATCAACGGGCTGGGAGTGGCCGTGGTGATGCTGGGTCTTGCGCGGCGCAGCGCACGCCTCGAAGACGATTCAAGCGTCAGACGATGGACGGACGTTTACGCCGTCGTGTTCGTCCTTGCAGGCATCACGTATCTGAATCTGCGCAGAAATCCTGTTACCTGGGTGAATGCGGAATCTGTGCCCGCCGCAATTGTCGGAGTTTCCGCCGAAGCGTGGTTTGCGCTGGCGTACCTGCTGATCGCCGTGATGCTGATCGCGCTGCTCATAAGGCATCGACGACATCCACTGAGCTTTCTGCCTGCGGACTGGCACGGGCGCGGGCAGTTGTTTTATCTGGTTTTTTTGTGGTGGATGGTGGTGGGGAACTTCGAGCGCTCGGTAGTGGCGTTTGCGCCGACGCGAATGATTACCGAAGGCGTGATCTTCCTGCACGCGGTGATATGCACGATGTTGTTGCTCACGTATCGAAGCAGCCCGGCAACGGCCGCGGCGGATGATTCCACTCGCCCGCTCGGCCGCACGGTGATGGCCGGCGCTGCCGTGATGGTGTTGTGTATAGTCGGGTGCTGGGGAATGACGCGTGTAATTTACGGCGATGCGGTGGCGGGCAATATCAAACGACAGATACGCTTCGGCTCGGAATCAACGGCTACGCGCGAACGACCGGCCGCCGGTCAGCCCCATCCGTAAGAAAGAAAACACGGTACGTATATTTCGTTATTTCCGAATATTCCGTGGTTTTTCCTGTTACTGCGGTTCGCACTGCGTCGGCCCCGAGAGTTTGCGTGCGATGAACTGTTTGACTTCGGTTTGTGCGCCTGCGGCTCCGGCAAGGCCGGGCGCGCCGATTGCGAGCGCCTGGCTCGGATCGAGCATGGCGCCGAGAAATTCGTTCGCCGTCTGGCTGTCGATGATCTTGACGCAGATGCGATTGGCTTTGGCCTGAAGCACGATTTCGAGGTCGCGGTTGAGCAATCCGTCCGGAAGCGTCTGAATGGGCACGGCTGCGGGAGTCAGATCGCGTTCCCGGCCCTGGCGCACGAGCGTGGCGCGCAATTCGCCCGTGTTGTTTGTATGGGCGATGATGCGTATGCGGTAGAAGTTCTGTTTATCGCGTGCGCGCAGTATGAACTGAGCCTCGCCCTGTTTGATGTTTACTACTGCGATGAGGTCGGTGTCCTGATAGTAGCGGTAATCTTCCAGCGGCGGCAGCACGAGGCCCGGCTCATTTATCACCAGAAAGCGCCCCTGCGTGGTCCAGCCCTTCGGCGCATCCCATTCCTTCAGGTTATTCCAGGAAGCGAAAAACGGCGTCTCGCTTAGTTTGCGTTCAAGATCGAATTTGAATTCGGTGCGGGTTTTCGATACGGCAATCTGTTCCTTGCGCGGGCGGTAACTCAGGTCTTCGGCGCGAATTTCGATTTCGTATTTTCCCTCTTCGATTTCATCGATGACTGCCCGGCCGGAATCGTCGAAGCGCGCAATACGGTCGAGCGCGCCGCCCGGCAGCCCGTAGCGCAGTTCTCCGTTTCCGGCGTTGGTCTGTATGGCGATGCGATGCGTTATGGGTTTGAGCGAAAGATCGAGCGGACTGACCTGATTTCTGATTATCGTTACCTGTCCGGAGCGGGGAGTATGTCCTTCAAGGCTCGATTCAACGCGGTATTGTCCGGGCGCGAGATTGTTGAAAATCGCCTGCATCGCCCCTTCGGGCACCGTTTCTTCAATACGTCTTTTGTCGCTGATGCGCGTAATCACGACGCGCGCGCCGGGCGGCGATACTACGCTGAGCGATCCCGTAGTCGCGGTCAATACAACGGTGCGGGTGGGCGGTTTGTCGGGATTGGCCGGCGGCGTCATCGAACCGCGCCGCCCGCCTTCCTGAGCGGCTGCGACGCTCGCCAGAACGAGTAGAAGCGGCAGTAGTGCGGATATCTTTTTCATCAGCGTCTCCCACGAACCGTTAAAACTATAACAATTCCGGGCCGCTGAATGAAGGGAGATAACGGAACATACGAAAATAGACGGAAACTGCCGAAATATTCAACTATTCCGTAATTTTTGTTTCATTTCATTTGTTCCGTTATCCTCCCCACACTTAAAACGAGTATTTCAGTGCAAACTGAATGCGCCGTCCGGGCGTGATTGTGTCTGTGGAGGAGCCGAATCCGGGAGCTTCAAGGAACCGGACGGGGATGGCGAAATTCACCCGGTTCGGGAAATTGAAGAACTCGGCGCGGAAGATGACGCGCTGCCGGTCGGTGATGACGAAATTCTTGACGAGCGCCATACTCATCAGCATGTAGTTGCTTGCGCGGAAGGTATTTCGCCCGACGCGTCCGTCCGAACCCTGGGCCGCAAGCAGGCTCAGCGGATCTACCGTCAGCCGCAGCGGCTGCCGCCGGTCGTTTGTTTCAACAAGCCCGTTTGTGCTGTTGATGCGATCGGTGGCGTTGCCGTCGAGATTCACGTCATAGGTCGTGTTTACGGTAAACGGCTGTCCGGTCTGAAGCTGTCCCGTACCCGCGACTTCGAGCCCGCCGAGGAAGAACCGCCTGACCCGGCGCGGGATGCCCGTCGGGTCGTTGAAGGTCGGGAACGCATAAATAAAGTTGTAGGTGAACCGGTGGCGTATGTCGAAATTCGCCGGGCCGCGTTCGCTGTCGTAATTGCACGACGTATTGGTTATCGCGCAGCTCCGTTGCGGCAGCGCCGGCGCTCCGGCAAGGTCGAATACGTCCGATACTTCGTCTATGGCTTTTGCAAAGGTATAGGAAAACTGGTACTGAAACACATTCTGCCTGAATGCGAAACGGCCGCGGAACTGGGTTTGGAGTGAATCGTAGCGAGACCGCGCCGTTGTCTCGAACTGATTGATCGCGCCGACCCCGGCTACGGGCCGTCCGCCCGAAAGCTGTCCGTTGGAGATCGCGGCGCCGGGCGATCTCGTCGTGCCGACGAATATCGGAACATCCGCGACATCGGCTACGAGCAGGTAGGGAAATATCAGATAGTTCTGCCCCAGGTTGGGCGTGGTGAACCGCAGCAGGTTCCGCCCGAGCGTTCCTACATAGGCCGCCGAAAAGAAGTGATTCGGCGCAAGCTGCTGCTCGACGCTCAGCGAATACTGATGGGCAAGCGGGGTGTCCAACTGCTTGGCGGGCAGGGTAGCGCCGAATGCGGCCGGGAAGAAATCATCGTTTACGCGGATGAGTTCCTGGGCCGTAAACTGCGGGTTTATGGCATTGGGTTGCCCCGTCCGCGGCGCGACGAAAAAGCGCGTGCGTGCTCCTCCCTGATCGGTGAAGGTTGCAAGCAGATGGTTGAATACGGCGTATCCGAACAGGTCGGGCAGCGGGCCGCCTCCGAAATTCGAAGTCAGAAAGCTCGGGAATACGTTGCGCGATTGGCCCACGACCGAGCCGAGCACCTGATCGTAGTAAACGCCGTAGCCGGCGCGTATCACGGTTGAGCGGTTCGGTCCGAAGGTGTTCGGGGCGTAAGCAAATCCCAGGCGCGGGGCGAAGTTGTTGTGATCGCCGTCGTAGATGCGCCTGCGATTGCTGATGAAGGTCTGGAGCCCGGGCAGCGAACTTGCAATCAGCGGATCGTTGAACGTCCTCTCGATTCGCTGTTGCCGGTCTTCCGGGACGGTGTTTAGTTCATACCGCAGGCCGTAGGATAGCGTCAGGTTCGGCCGCACGCGGTAGTCGTCCTGCGCGAAGAAATTGAACTGATAGTTGCGCAGGTTGAGTGCGGAATCGGCGCCGTTGGCTATGGAGAGGAACGAATTGCTCGGAGCGCTGGCCGCAGCCAGCGTCGCGGGCGAGAGAAACGGCGACGGATCGCCCGGTTGCGGCAGGCGGAAGCCGGTCGGTAGCCCGGTTTCTGCAAAACCCGTGGGTATTATTCGCGGGGCGCCGGTAAACAGGATCTGCGGCCGTGAGTTGCGCGGCAGGTCGCTGTTGAGGTCGGTGCGGCGGATGTCGGCGCCGAACGCGAAGCTGTGTGAAAGCGAGCGCCCCGAAATCTGATCCGCAATCTGATAGGTGTTGTTGACGCGCCGCTGCGGGAAGTTGATTACATCCGTACCTACGGGCGAAAAACCGGCTATGTTGACCTGGCCCACGGGGCCGATGAAATCCTGCGTGGTTCCGAAAAGCCGTGCAGGAAAGCCGTTGGCGGCGGAGAAATACAATCCCGAACCGTAAATTACGGGATCGGTGTTGTTCGGCACGCCGAAGTTGGTCGGAAGCGTGTAGTTCACAAGATACGGCGCATTGAGAAAAAACGGCTCGTCGGCGAGCGGGCGCAGACGGTCGGGAAGTCCCTCGGTAATCGGCAGCAGGAATTCCCGGTCGCGCCGTTCGTTGAAATTCAACCGGGTCCGTCCGTAGGAGAAGCGGAACTGATTGGTGAATGTAGTCGTCGCATTCGAGTTGGGATTTGTCAGATCCCGGTTCATATAAAGCGACAGGTTCTGCGTCCGCACGTTGGCGAGCATACCGGAAAACAGCGCACCGCCCGTGTAGGGGATGCTGCGCTCGTCGTCGGTGAAGTTGTAGCGTGCGGCGAACAACTGTTCGTAGTCTATCTTGGCCGAGACTACGCGGCCCTGCGCGCTCGCCGGGAGCACCTGCGTGAAGGTTCTGCCGCCGTAGACGCCTCCCGGATTGTTGGGAAACGGAAACAGGCTGAATATGGCGTCGCCGTTAAGGGTAGTAGGGAACGCGAAGACATTGGGATCCTGCCCGAGGATTGCAAACGGATTGTTGAACAGTCCGCGCGAGCCGCTTTCGAATGCGCCTCGGTCCTGAACCGTGGGCACGGCGAAATTCGACTCCTTGTTTGCATTCAGGATCTGGCCTTCGGCCGACATAAAGTAGAAGAGCTTTTCGCTGTAACGGGGACCGCCCTCGCCGAAACGCGGCAGCGGCCCGCCGAGCACCACGCCCGGCTGGAAAAGCGTCAGCGAATCCTTGTCGCCCGTATTGAGCCGCGTCGTTATGGGCGTTCCGCCGATGCCGGCGGCGCGCTGGAAATCCCCGAACAGGCACAGATCATATGCGTTATCGGAGGTAAATCGCCTGCGGTCGCAGTTGATTACGGGGCGCGAGCCGATCATAAGCGGGGTTGTGCGGTCGCCTCCCGCAGAATCGAAGAAGTCCCTGGCATTCAACTGGCTCGAATTAAACAGCCCGTAAAGCGTTCCGTGATGCCGGTTGCTCCCGGATTTGGATATCGCGTTGACCTGCGCGCCGAGATTGCGCCCGAGTTGTGCGGGCGGCAGCGTGGTGATGATCTGGTATTCGCGTATGGACTCTATGGGCTGCGGCACGAGCGAGAGAAACCCCTGACGCCTTACGCCTATGTCTTCATCGTTGTTGTCCGATCCGTCTACCGTGAAATTGTTGGCCCGCGAACGCAGCCCGTTGACCGAAAACTGGCCCGAAGATCCCACGCCCGGACCTACGCCGGGGCCTGCGATCGTGCCGGCGGTTTGCGGCGGCGGAGCTACGCCGGGCAGCAGCAATGCAAGTTCGTCGAATGTGCGCGTCAATGTCGCCCCGCCGAGGGGAAGCGACGAAACCTCGCCTTCTATGAAGGCTCCGCCCCTGCGCCCGTCGGTTGCATCGAGTGCGGCGGTGACCTCTACGCTGTCGGTTATGAGCGTTCCGGGCAGCGTTGTTGCGGGCGGAGCCGGGGCGGCGGTTTGCGGTTTATCGTCGGGTTTGGGGGCTTCGGTTTCCGGCGTCAACTGTATGGGCACGGGCACGACGTTGCTGGTGCGTATGGAAACGAGGGGCTGTTCCTTGCGGTAGAGCTTGTAGCCCGATGCTTCGACTTCGATTATGTATATGCTGGAAGGGAGGCTGCCCTTGTAGAATTCGCCGTTCGGGCCGCTGCGGGTTGCGCGCGTGATGCCCGTGTTGCGGTCTATGAACCGGATCGTCGCCCCGGCCACGGTGCCGCCCTGCGAGTTTGTGACGCGCCCGCTGAAGGCCCCGGTCAGGATGTCCTGCGCCGAGGCTGCTGAACCGAGCGGTGCGGCCGCAACCAGAAACGCGAGTATCAGCGAGAGATGGCGGGCGAAGGGAAATCTGATGCGGGGACTGCGCGGACTCATGGAGATCCTCCGGTTTTGATTTCAGCGAATGGTGGGGAGATTACCAGCAATTCTTGGTTTAGGAGGAAAGAGAGATAACGGAACAAACGAAATTAGACGGAACAAACGGAAATATTCAACTTTTCCGTAATTTTCGTATCATTTCGTTTGTTCCGTTATCTCTCTTTCCTCCTAAACCGAGAATTGCCGGGAGATTACGGATCACACGGAATTCAACGGGACAAAACTTTCTCCACCGAATCAGTTCTTCGTCAATTCGCGGACGAGGCGGAATCCTATGGTTTCCTCGCGCTGCGAGGGCGGGAACCATCCTCGCGAAGTCACGCGGATCGGAAACTTGCCGGTCGGCGAACTCTTGAATGAACCGCCCCGCACCACCACCATCCCGCGTTCTTCGGGCGGCACATTGCGGTTGCTGCCCGGGTAATAGCGCGCAAACGACGATGTCCACTCGCCGACGTTGCCCAGCATATCGTGAACGCCGAAGGGTGAAACGCCGTCGTTGTACGATCCGACCGGTTGCGGTCCGTTGCTGCGCACGTTACTCCTGCCCTCGGTCCACTCCTCGCCCCACGGGTACTGGCGACCCTGCCCGCCGTGCGCGGCGTATTCCCATTCTTCTTCGGTGGGGAGGCGGTAGATGCGACCGTCGCGCTTGGAGCGCCACGCGGCGAACAGTTGGGCTTCGATCTGGGTTACATTGCGCACGGGCCATCGTTGGCGTCCCGCAGGCGGCTGCGATCCGTTCCAGTCCCTGGGCGCGGGGGTCCCGGTTTCGGCGACAAACATCGCGTATTCTTCGTTAGTCACTTCGTAACGATCGATCTCAAACGAGGCTACGGGCATGCTGTGCGCGGGCCATTCGGCCGCCGCCCAGTCGAAATCTTCGCCGCCCTGCCGCTGCGGCGCAGTATCCCTGCCCATTCGAAATGTAGCCCCCTCGATCCGCACGACATCGACCTGGAAGCGTGCTGCGGGCGCGGGCGTGGGTTGCGGCTCCACGCTCGGCGCGGGCCGGAGCGCAAGTACGATTGCAATAATGGCGAGCACAAGCGCGGCGGCGACGCCGGCAAGCACGGCCGGTCGCGTATAAAACGGACGGGCAGGAATCGCAGCGCCGGGTGCGCTGACCGGTTGCACGTGTTGTCCCGAGGCCGGGGTGGTCGGAGCCCCCGTATTCGGAGTACTTCGCGACGTGGATGAAAACTGATCCGAAGCGAGCGAGCGCAGCGCCGGATCGAGCGTGCGCGATTGCACGGTCTGCCGCAACGGACGCTCGGCGAAAGTCGCCGGGTCGACGCCAAGCAGCGCCGCGTGAAAATGTTCTACGGAGGCGAATCGCTCGGCCGGCTCCTTTGCAAGGGCCTTTAGCATCGCCTCCTCTACGTGCGGCGGGATGTCGGGAACAAACTGCGAGGGAGGCAGCGGCGCAAGCTCGATGTGCGCGCGCATCATTTCGTACTGGCTCTTGCAGGAGAACGGGAGGCGGCTGGTCATCATCTCGTAGAGCATGATGCCGAGCGAGTATATATCGGTCTGAGGCGAAGGGTCGTGCCCGCGAATCTGTTCCGGGGCCATATATTCGATCGTGCCCACGAGCAGCCCTTCCTGCGTCATGCGCTCGGTGCCGACTACGCGGGCGATGCCGAAATCCATCACCTTGACCTCTTCGGCCTCGGTAATCATGACGTTGTTGGGCTTCAGGTCGCGGTGGATGATCCCGCGTTTGTGGGCGAAGGCAATCGCTTCGAGGATCTGCCGGAATATCCCGATTGCATCTTCGGGCGGGAGCGTACCGAATCGGGCCATGCGGCGGTCGAGCCGCTCGCCGCGCACGAATTCGAGCACCATCAGAAAGGCTTCTTCGTGTCGGAAGAAGCTGTAAAGCGTGGCAATGTGCGGATGATTGAGCTTCGCAAGCGTCATCGCCTCGTTGCGAAAGCGGTTGACGATCTGCTCCTTGGTCATCAATTCCGGCCGCAGAACCTTGATCGCTACCTCGCGGTCGAGCGTCAGATCTATGCCGCGATAGACCTTGCCCATACCGCCTACGCCGATTTCTTCCACGATTCTGTAATTACCGGCGACTGTGCCGATCACCTGGCGTCCTCCGATTCAGAAGCGATGCGCGAGGATTTTACTTTCTCATAGCAGCAGTAGCAAGACTCATTCCAAATAAAGGGGAAACACGCAACACGCTGAGGGTTGCTGTTTGCCGGGAAGCGGTGCGGGCGTTTATAATCGGGGTCTTCATTTGCGAACAATTTATGAACATCTTCGAACTCACACGCGAACTGATCGAAATCGAGTCGATCTCGGGCAATGAAGGAGCGGTCGGACGCTTCGTGCGCGATTACCTGGCTGATCTCGGTTTCGAAGTCGAGACGCAGGAGGTCACGCCGGGCCGGTTCAATGTAATCGCCCGCTCGGGCGATCCGCTCGTTACCTTCTCGTCGCATATCGACACGGTGCCGCCGTTTATCCCGTTCAGCGAGGATGACGAAAAGATCTGCGGGCGCGGCGCGTGCGACGCCAAGGGAGTGATCGCCGCGCAGGTATTCGCCGCCGCGCAGCTTCGCGCCGAGGGATTGACCGATATCGGCCTGCTTTACCTGGTCGGCGAAGAAGACGGCAGCGACGGCGCGCGCGCAGCAAATACATTACACAACCGCAACCGCTACCTGATCAACGGCGAGCCTACCGAGAGTTGCCAGGCGCTTGCTACCAAGGGCGCGCTGCGGGTCGTGATCGAGACGGCAGGGAAAACCGCACACGCCGCTTATCCCGAACTCGGCGAATCCGCGATAGAAAAACTCCTCGACATTCTTTCCGATATCCGCAGCGCACAGTGGCCCGCAGACGCCGTGCTCGGGCCGACGACCTATAACATCGGCGTCATCAGCGGCGGGCGCAAGGCGAATGTAGTGCCGGATATTGCAGCAAGCGAACTGATGTTCCGGACCGTTACGCCGCCCGATGCTGTGCTGCAGCGTATACGCGAAATCGTGGGCGATCGCGGCCGGATCAAACAGGGTTTCACCATACCGCCGGTGCATCTGCGCACTGTGGAGTCGATCGACCTGCCGACGAGTGTCGTGCGTTTTGCGACTGACATACCGTCTCTGACCAACTGGGGCGAAGCGCTGCTTTTCGGGCCCGGTTCGATCCATCACGCGCACACGGCGCACGAAATGATACTGAAGGCGGATCTGCTGCGCGCCGTGGATACCAACGCCGGAATGGCGAGGACGCTTCTCGCCTCACTTTGATTTCAACCTCGATTCACCTGATGTAAACGATCTGATTACGGAGCGAAAATATGCCGACTGCGAAATTCACAGCCGAACCCGATACTCCCGAATACGCAGCCTCAGACTGGCTGATGACGATCCACAACGCTTATCGCGCAATCGACTATGCGATAGAGAAATCTCCCGACCCGGAAGCCTTTATCGAAAAGCTGAAGGAGCGCGTGCGGCGCGATTACGAACAAAACCGCGAACAGATGGGCTGGAGCGAAAGGACGCGCGATGTCGCCGCCCGATCCCTCGATATAGTGCTTCAAACGCGGAAATAGAAAATAACTGAACAAACGAAAAGAAACGGAAACTACGGAAAGGAATGATAGATTCCGTAGTTTCCGTTTCTTTTCGTTTGTTCAGTTATTTTTCTTCCAGGTTTTCTGGAAAAATCTTTACATCCTGCGACCGGTCCAGCCGCGTCACCATCACCGCATCTTCGGTTTCGACCACCACAAGATTCTCTACGCCGAGCAGCGCAACCCTGCGTCCGGTGGAATAAACCAGATTGCCGTGCGAGTCTATCGCCGTTGCGCGGCCGAGCAGCAGATTGCCCGCCTCGTCGCATTCCCCGGCGCGCAGTTCGTAAAGCGCCTGCCAGCTTCCCACATCGCTCCACCCGAAATCCGCGCGCAGCACGCGCACGCTCGCCGTGGTTTTCTCCATTACCCCGTAATCGATCGATACCGGATCTATGCGGTCGTATACGCGAGCGACCGCCGATTCGTATTCATCGCTTCCGATTGCCGATTCGATCTCTTTCAGTCCTTCGGCGAGTTGGGGCAGGCAGGCGCGGATCTCACCGAGTATTGTTCCGGCGGTAAAGATGAATATGCCGCTGTTCCACAAGTGGCGCCCGCCTGCGATATACCGCATAGCGGTCTGAGAATCGGGCTTTTCGACGAACCTTTTCATGAAGTCGGGGTTTTCTTCATCCAGTTCGATATAGCCGTAGCCGGTTTCGGGGCGCGAGGGCGAGACGCCGAGCGTGACTATGTCGCCATTGCGCGCAAATTCGCCCGCCTCGTTGATTAATCCCGCAAAACGCTCCGCATCGGCGATGAAGTGATCGGCGGGCAGCACGACTATGGGGTCGTCGAGCGAACGCAGTTTGACGTGCAGGGCGGCCAGCCCGATGCATGCGGCCGTATTGCGTCCTCGCGGTTCGGTAAGGATTTGCACGGGGTTTTCGCCGAGCAATGTGTTTACAAGTTCCGCGTGCATTCGTCCCACGACGGCGTATACGCGGTCGCAGGATGTGAAGCGGCGGACGCGCGCTACGGTATCCTCGAACATCGTCCGGTCGCTTGTGATTTTCAAAAACTGTTTCGGCAGTCGTGCGCGGCTCGCGGGCCAGAACCGCGTGCCGGACCCGCCGGCCATGATTACGGCGAACATCAGCGTCTCCTTGGGAAATGGTGCAGCGGCACTTTCGTATTCTCTCCACATCCTGCAATGGGGTAAAGTAGTTGGGTGCAGATAATCCCCGACGAACCCGAGTTGGCGCCCGATTTGACGGAGGATGGCGACATGGATGGTCGAGAACGGAAATTGCGCGATGTTTCGGCGTCCGCCGGTGCGCCGGATGTTTCAGCAGACAGGGATGCGACGACTGCAAAAGGGGATGAACTTGCGGCGCTTCTTTCGCAGCATCGCGGAGAGCGCCACATCATCGTGATGCAGAGCTTCCCGGATCCGGATTCTATTTCCTCGGCGCTCGCGCATCAGATGATTTGTTCGCGCTTCGATATACAGTGCGAAATAGCCTACGACGGCGCAATCAGCCACCTCGAAAACATCGCCCTCGTGGAGTTGCTGAAGATTCCGCTTCTGCGCGTGCAGGACAACGACAAACTCCCGTCCTATCAGGGCAGTATTTTTGTCGATAATCAGGGAACGACTTCGGGATTGACCGAGCGATTGATCTCAGCGGGCGTGCCCGTGCTCGCGATCGTAGATCATCACGAACTTCAGAACATCATAGAAGCGAAGTTTACCGATATACGCACCGATTGTTCCGCTACGGCTACGATGTATGCCGAGTACATGGAAGGCGGACTGTTGAGGCTTGAACCCGGAGATGTAGAGCACGCGCGGCTCGCTACCGCGCTTATGCACGGCATTCGCAGCGAAACCGGCGGGCTGGTGCGCGCCGATCGCAGGGATTTCCGGGCTGCGGGTTATCTGGCCGAGTATGTAGACCTCTCAGCGCTGCTGGGGATACTGTCGAGCCAGCGTTCGCGCCATACGATGGACGTAATCCACAAGGCGCTCAAATCGCGTTCCGTGCGCGACAACTACAGCGTAGCGGGCGTCGGCTATATCAGGTACGAAGACCGGGACGCGATCCCGCAGGCGGCGGATTTCCTGATGACCGAGGAGTATGTGCATACGGCGATCGTCTACGGCATCGTAGTAAAGGACGGCGAGCGCGAATTCATTGTGGGCAGTCTGCGCACGCGCAAACCTACGCTCAATCCCGATTCGTTTCTCAAGGATGCGCTCGGCGGCGCCGCGCCCGGTCATTACTACGGGGGCGGAAAACGCGAAGCGGGCGGCTTCGAAATTCCCATCGGCTTCCTCGCCGGACGCCACGACGAAGAGTATATGACCTGGAAGTGGCGCCTATACGACGAGCAGATACAGCGCAAACTGTGGGCCAAACTCGGCGTGCCGGATGAGCGCAGCGAATAAGAGAGATAACGAATAAGAGAGATAACGGAACAAACGGAAAAACACGAAACAAACGGAAAAGATTGCACCCTTCCGTTTGTTTCGTGTTTTTCCGTTTGTTCCGTTATCTAAGTAGAAAGACAAAAGTTCTTTCACAAACAGATCAAGTGGTCAACCAGAAGTTGCCCGATTTGATCTTTTCCATCGTTTCCTCCTGGCTATTGCCAGGATAGCGCGACGGAAAGAAATTGTGAAAGAACTTTTGTCTACCTACTTAGTTTGTGCGCTGAAAGAATGTCGGCGCGTCCTTTACCGGCCGCAAACCCGAGTGGTGTATGAGCGAGGATTCGGACGGGGCTACCATAAGGTAACCGCCGGGTCTCAGCGATTGCGTGAGTCGTCCGACCATCTGGCGCACGGCCGAACCGTGCAGATAAAGCAGCAGATTGGCGCAAACGATCAGATCGAAGCGACGGCTCATCCCCTTCCAGAACATCGGATCGAGCAGGTTGGCGCGGCGGAATGTGACGAGTTTGCGCGAATCCGGGACTACGGTGTAGACGCCGTTGAGCGGATCGTCGGGCGTTTCGCAGGTGTGGATGAAATATTTGTCGCGGGTATGGGCGTCTACCTGGCGAAGCGCGGGCAGCGAGTAACGCGCCTGGCTTGCGGCGAGCAGCGCGCGGTTGCGCACATCGGTAGCGAACACTTCCGCCGATTCGATTGCTCCCGGTTCGTTTGCCGTGCGCGCCTGATCTACGACAATTGCGAGCGAATAAGCCTCTTCGCCCGTAGAACACGCGGCGCTCCACAATCGCCGCCTTTCGCCCGCAGGACGCGCGGCGGCTATTGCCGGAAGTATGATGCGGCGCAGCGCGGAAAACTGCTGCGGTTCACGAAAGAACCAGGTTTCGCCCACGGCGGCTTCTTCGACGAGTGCGAGCATCTCGCTGTGGCTGCCTGATGCGATCTGGCAGTATTCCTCGTGTGCGATATGAAGGCGCCGCGCCTTGCTTTCAATCGCGGTATTGATTTTTGCACGTGCGGAAGGATTCGCCGCCCAGCCGTAATTTTCGGCTAGCGCCTCTTCGAGTTTCTTGAAAGGGGATTGCTGGCTCACTTTGTTCGGCGTTTGTCTTTACCCGTCGCCTAGCCCGTCGCTTCAGTCGCAGCTTCATTCGTTGCTTCTGATCCATTCACCCGACCGGCCGCCGCTTTTGCGTTCAAGCCTCAGATCCGTGATCGTCATTGCGCGATCCATCGCCTTGCACATGTCGTAAAGCGTCAGCGCCGCGACCGATGCGGCCGTCAATGCCTCCATCTCGACGCCGGTTTGCGCGCTGGTTGACGCCGTAGCCGTGATTTCCGCGCCCTCGTCAGCCAGAGTTATCTGCACATCGGCGTGCGAGAGCGCAAGCGGATGGCAAAGCGGAATCAGGTCCGAGGTTTTCTTTGCGGCCATGATTCCGGCAAGGCGGGCGGTTTCGAGCGGATCGCCTTTGGGCGTCCTGCGTTCGCGAATCGCAGAGACGGTATCGGGCGACATCAACACGCGCACGCGCGCTTCGGCCGAGCGCGCCGTAACGGCCTTCGCTCCGACATCCACCATCACGATCCGCCCCTCGCGGTCTACGTGCGACAATTCCTTGTTCTTTTCTTCGCCCATCGCTCTCCACTCAGCACTCAGCACTCTGTAAACAAAGTTCTTTGAGTTTTTCAGCCGCGGAGCGGCGAAAGAGCTGTAGCCGAGGGCATAAGCCCTGGGTAGGTGTAGAGAAGCGGCGCCAGCCCCGGAGGGGCGGAAGATCTTTCGCCCTTTCAGGGCTTGGACGTTTTTCGCCTGCTGACCTGGCGCTCACGCACCAGGCTACAGGTCCTTCGCCGCTCCGCGGCTGAAAAACTCAAAGAACTTTGTTTACAGAGCATTCAGCACTCAGCACTTTCTCCCCTCTCACTCAGCGCTTCCCAGCAACACGATTTCGGCAAGTTCACCCTCTTCGAGCCTCTCGCGATCCTCCGGCACGACAACGAGCGCCTCTGCGCGCACAAACGCCACCAGATCCGACGATCCGCTCCATTTGAGAGGGTCCGCAACCGCGCGTCCGTCATCTATACGCAACCGCGCCGGCTGATGACTGCGGCGCGGCGGCGCGCCCTTGACCCTTCTCGACAGATACGCGCGCACGCGCGGCAGGTGAATCATTTCAGCACCCTGCATCGCCATCAGCACGGGTCGCGCAAACAGGTGAAACGATACGGCTACGGATACGGGATTGCCCGGCAGCCCGAAAACCACGCACTCGCCGAGCCGCGCAAATACCGTTGGTTTTCCGGGATGCATCGCCACACGTTCTACGATGATGTCCGCGCCGAGGGCCGCAAGCGCCGGTTTGACCAGATCGTAATCGCCCATCGATACGCCGCCCGAAAGCAGTATTACGTCGGCAGTTTCGGCCGCTTGCGCAATCGACGCTCGGGTTTCGGCCATGTCGTCGCGGATGATTCCGGTAGATATGATTTCGGCGCCTGCGCTGCCGGCATAACCCGCGAGCGCATATGTGTTGGAGTTGCGGATCTGCGCCGGGCCGGGCCGTTCGGATACATCTACGAGTTCGCTTCCCGTAGAGAGCATCGCTGCGCGCGGCCTTCGTGAAACCGCTACGTTGGCGTACCCGAAACTCGCGAGCACGGCCGAGGCGGCGGGGGTAATTCCGGCGCCGGCTTTCAGAATTGCATCTCCGGTGCGAGCCTCGATTCCGCGCGGAGTTATAAACTGCCCGGATTTGACCGGAGCGCGAAGTTCGATAAAGCCGTCTTCGAGGACTTCGATGACCTCTATTTTTTCGACTGCATCTGCGCCTTCGGGTAGGGGCGCTCCCGTCATGATGCGCACTGCCTGGCCCGGTGCGACCGCGCCGCCGAAAACCGATCCGGCCGCGGTTTCTCCGATTGCGCGCAGCCGTGCGGGGGAATCGGACGAAGCCGATGCAGTATCTGCGGAGCGCACGGCGTAGCCGTCCATGCGAGCGCGATCGAATGGCGGCAGGTCCATATCGGCGCAGGCGTCGGCGCGCAGCACGCGGCCTGCCGCTGCCGCAAGCGGTGCGTTTTCGACCGGCAAAAGTGGAGTGCGCGCAAGCATCCGTGCAAGCGCGTCTTCGATGCGCAACATGCGGAAAAATCAAAAAGCCGCTCACCACAGGAGAGCGGCTGCGTTCTCAAAATCGTAGGAGAATGATCGCGGCGCGCGCGTTTCGATCAACGCGGCGAGGGTGAGATTACACCCGCCGCCGCAGCGAATGCAAGCGGGCGTCGGATTGGATTGGATCAATATTCGCCGCAGTATTTGCAGCAGCAGGGTTGTGGGAAGATAACCGGAACACGCAATACAGGGAAGCAGCGGAAACAACGGAAAGAGCGATCGTTTTTCAGCGACTTCAGCGCGTTCGGTGTGTTCGGTGGTTTGTTTTCTTCTCAAATCGGGAAAGGATCGTTCAGCTTTCCGGCGCCGACGGCGCTTGCCGAGCGGGAGACGGCAAGAGAGATAACGGAACAGACGAAATGAAACGAAAATCAGGGAAAAGTTGAATATTTTCATAGTTTCCGTCTCATTTCGTCTGTTCCGTTATCTCTCTTTTTTGTCTCAATGTAATGTGGTTTGATATAGCAATGACAGAGCCAACGGTTGGTAGGTAAGAGGACTCGAAATACGGTCATCCGAGATCGCTAAAAATTGACAGGAGGATTTATGACAACGACCAAAGTCGCAACAGCATCCATGATGGTCGCGCAGGTTCCCGCACCGGGAGCAGATTTCCAGATCGTCGAACGCGAGATTCCCACTCCCGATGCAGGACAGGTGCGCATCCGAGTGCAGGCCTGCGGCGTTTGCCACAGCGATGTGTTCACAAAAGACGGCTTGTTTCCCGGCATTCAGTATCCGCGCGTCCCGGGACACGAGGTCGTGGGCGTCATTGATGAAATAGGGGGAGAACCGGGGGCGGGCGTTTCCGCGTGGACAATAGGACAGCGTGTAGGCGTCGGCTGGCACGGCGGCTACGACGGCACGTGTACGGCGTGCCGTCGCGGAGATTTTATCAATTGCCGGAATATGAAAATTGCGGGCATCAGCTATGACGGCGGATACCAGGAATACATGGTGGCTCCTGTGGAGGCGCTGGCGGCGATCCCGGACAGTCTCAATGACGCCGAAGCCGCACCGCTGCTCTGCGCGGGAATCACCACTTTCAACGCGTTGCGGCACAGCGGGGCGGTTCCCGGCGACCTGGTTGCGGTGCAGGGCGTCGGCGGTTTGGGGCACCTCGGAATTCAATTCGCGAACAAGTTTGGTTATCGCGTCGCGGCTATCGGGCGCGGCTCGGGAAACGATGTGCTCGCCAGGAAACTCGGCGCGCACGAGTACATTGACAGCAGAGCGACGAATGCGGCTGAGGCATTGCAAAAACTGGGAGGTGCACGAGTGATTCTTGCCACGGCCCCAAACTCGAAAGCGATGTCCGCGTTGATTGACGGTCTGGGGGCCAACGGCAAGCTCGTGGTCGTGGGCGCCGACTTCGATCCCGTTGAGGTCTCTCCGGCGCAGCTCATATTCGGCAATCGAACGATTCAAGGCTGGGCATCGGGAACCCCGATGGATTCCGAGGACGCACTGCACTTCGCCGAACTCACGGGCGTGCGCCCGATGATTGAAACCTATCCGCTTGAAAAAGCGGCGGAGGCTTACGCGCGCATGCTGGGCGGCGATGCACAGTTCCGCGTCGTGCTCACGATGTGAACCAGCTACGTATATGCGATGGAGGAAGCTGTATGTACGAACTACTTTCGTGCTGATTGCAGTTGCCGCGATGATTGGCCTCGTCGCCTTCCCGTCATCTGCAACTCGACGCGCAGCGCTCGCGCTCTTTGTAGCCCAACGTGGCGGGGACGCCCCTGAATCAGACCGCAGAAGATTTGTATCGTGACACGGAAGAGAGATGACGGAACAAACGAAAAAAGACGGAAACTGCGGAAATATGCAACTTTTCCGTAATTTTCGTGTTATTTCGAATGTTGCGTTATCTCTCTTTCAGGTCCCAATGTTGTGTGGTGTGATTTAAACATCCCGCCGGAGTCCATTCCCATTCCGAGCTTGATACCACAAACGTGGTATTTTTTTCCGCCGCCGATAGTGGTAGGGCGGAACTATCCGATTTCGTGATGCGGCCATCGCCTGCCAAAGTCGATCATAGGGGCCAACGAGGCGAAAATTACGTTGCAACCCACGGGACTTGAAAATTCGAATGCCGGCAGATATTTCCGGCAAAAGTGTATTCTGGCGGTGGTCTTTTGCGTTTTATTCGGCGGTTGTCGGTCGGAGCAGCCGGGCGCGGGGCCGTCAATAGAGTTCACACAGGTTCCCCCGATGGATGAGGGCGGCAGGCCGAACATGGCTGCGATCGGAGGGCGGGCAGTCGGCGCTCGTGCTGGACAACGGATCGTGCTGTATGCGCGCAGCGGGGCCTGGTACGTACAGCCCTTTGTAGAAGATCCGTTTACGTCGATTCAACCGGACTCGACGTGGAAGAATTCCACTCACCTGGGAACGGAGTACGCCGCGCTGCTGGTCGAGGAGGACTATCGCCCGCCGCTTACAACGGAGTCGCTTCCGGTTGTCGGAAACGGAGTCGTCGTCTCATCGAGGGTGCGAGGCGAGGTCAGGTTTGTGGTGCCGGCGTTTTGGGAGACGCGGCGGTTCAGGCTCTCGGCGGCGCTGGTTAGCTTGCTTGCGCTGCTGGCCGCATATCGCATTCGGGTTCGGCAATTGACTCGGCAAATGAGCGTTCGTTTTCAAGAGAGGCTGGCCGAGCGGACGCGGATTGCACAGGATCTGCACGATACGCTGCTGCAGGATTTCTTGAGCGCCTCGATGCAATTATACTTGGCTGTCGAGCGCCTGCCGGAGGATTCTCCTGAGCGCAGCAATTTCGAGCAGGTTCGGCAACTGATGGATCGGGCTATAGCGGAGGGTCGGAATACGGTGCGAGGGCTGCGCTCAATTACCGAGGACTGCCTCGATCTGGAACCTGCGTTTTCACGGATGGGGAATGAGTTCGACGCCGAGTCCCGAATTCAATTGCGTGTGTCGGCTGTGGGCAAGCGCAGGTCGTTGCATCCGATCATACGTGATGAGGTGTACCGGATCGGCCGCGAAGCGCTGGCTGTTGCAGTCAGTCGTTTCGGGATGAAAAGCATTGAGGCGGAGGTGAAGTATTCCGCCGGCCGGCTGCGCATTACGATCCACGGCACTGGTGGAAGCGTCGATCAGGGCGATAAGGACGGCGATTTCCTGATGATTCGCGAGCGGGCGCAAAGGATTGGCGCCCGGCTCAGGGTTTGGACCCGGGACGGCCGGGAAGTGAAGATCGAGCTGTCGGTCCCGGGCAGGGTCGCCTTTCTCAACGATTCCTCCAGACGGCCGTTCGGCTTTCTGCTGTTCGGGAGGATGGCCTGGCCGCGCCGGCGTCCAGCGGGAGCCGCAGAGAACGAAAAGGAGGCAGGGCAATGAGAGAGCAAGACCGAATCCGCGTGCTCTGTGTAGACGATCACCCCTTGCTGCGCGAGGGGATCGCCGCGATCGTCAACAATCAACCGGATATGCTTCTTGTGGCCGAAGCCGGCAACGGCGGCGAAGCGATTCAACAATTCCGGAAATATCGTCCTGACGTGACGTTGATGGATTTGCGGCTTCCCGATATCAGCGGCATCGACGCTCTCATCGCCATTCGGGCCGAATTCGACGAGGCGAAAGTAGTGATGCTGACGACCTACGAAGGCGACGTCGAAATCCAGCGCTCGCTCGAAGCCGGCGCGCGCGGCTACCTGCTCAAAAGCATGCCTCCGAAAGAGATGATTGAAGCCATCCGCCAGGTTCACCAGGGAAAGAAGCGCATTCCGGCTGAGTTGGCGGCGCAACTCGCCGAGCATCTGGGCGACGAGGCCCTCACGCCGCGCGAGATCGAGGTTCTGGAGTGCATCGCCGGCGGAAACCGCAACCGGGACATCGCCGAACAACTATTCATCTCTGAAGAGACCGTCAAAGTCCACATCAAACACCTGATGGAGAAGCTCGGCGCCGCCGATCGCACGCAGGCGGTGGCGATCGGCGTCCGCCGCGGCATCATTCAATTGTAAGTGCGTGTTTTAAAAGCCCCAAAGGGGCGAAAGATTTGTAGCCCAGCGGCGTAAGCCCTGGGTATCACGCCAACATCAATTTCAGCCCTGAAAGGGCGGAAGATCCCCGT